>CAZENH010000021.1:0-8805 GCA_964513625.1 uncultured Myxococcales bacterium
CAGTTGGCCACGGTCGCCAAGACCAGGGATCCTGCCAACGCCGCAGCCTACGACGCCGTTATGACCGCCACCGGGCAAGTGGTTCTCTATAATCGCGCCGACAGTGATCACCCGAACGCCACGGGGATCTCGATCTACTTCAAGTGTAAAAACGGCGCCGATACGGACTACTCGTCCGCCAACCTGCGCTGGGCGGCCGACACTACCTGGGACGAGATGCTGCTTGCCCGCTGAATAACTCGATAGTGGAGGTATCCAGGATGAGCGTCGCCATGAGACGGATCCGGTCTATATGTTTTGCAAGTGTATTCGCGATGACTATGTCCGCTTGCGGCGGCGGTCATGAAGCGAATCGCTGCGATGCCGCAAGCTGCCCTGCCGGCTGCTGCAGCGGCGACGTTTGCCTCGAGTCGACGGACAGCTCGTGCGGCAGCGGTGGAGGCCAGTGCACAGACTGCACGGGCGGGACATTGACGGATGCCTGCTCGCTGGGATCTTGCGTCTGTGGGGCCGCGGGAAGCGCCTGCCAGGAGGGTCAGACCTGCACCTCGACCGGTTGCATCGGCTGCATACCCGACTGCGCCGGCAAGCAGTGCGGCCCGGACGGTTGCGGCAACACTTGCGGCGTTTGCACGTATCCATTGTCATGCGATGAATCTACCGGAATATGCGAAGAGGAAGTCGTCGATTGCACCGGTAAAGAGTGCGGAGACGACGGCATGGGTGGCTCTTGCGGCGAATGCGTCGCCGGGCAGGTGTGCGTTGTTGCCAAGTGCGTCGACGATGTGGCCAACAGCGCCGTGTTCGTCTCGCAGACAGTGCCGGCCGCGATGAGCCCGGGTGCCGTGGTCGACGTGTCCGTCACCTTCCGCAACAGCGGCTACTTAGCCTGGAAAAGCGCTGCCGGCTACAAGCTGGGCGCCGAGAATCCCAGGGACAACAGCACCTGGGGCAGCAATCGCGTACAGCTCGAGGCCGGCGAGTCGATCGCCAACGGTGAAACAAAGACTTTCGAGTTTCAGGTCAACGCCCCGGCGGCGCCCGGGACATACGATTTCCAGTGGCGCATGCTACAGGAGGGCGTCGAGTGGTTCGGAGATTTTTCCGAGAACGTGACAGTCACGGTGGGCTCTGTAAACATCAGCGTTTGCGAGGCGGCCCGGGCGCTGGCCGGAGTCGACTCGGACGCCTCGGCCGTCATTCAGGGATGTATAGACGCTACACCCGCGGGAGAGATCATGGAGATTCCCGTCGGGGTCTACCGTATCGATCATCAGCTGCAGATCAACGCGCATCCGATCAGCATGCGCAGTGAAGGCCGTAACGCCAACCAGCCCAAGTGCGCACTCGACGGCCACGACTGCGCTGTGATGCAGGCGTCTGTGGCGTTTGGTGACACGCTGGGCATCCTGCAGGTGCTGCAGAACGGCAGTGTCGTGGATCACATCGTGCTCGACGGCAACAAGACCGCGCGAGCTGGTACCGCGTCGGGCCAGCAATGCGCCGCTTACAGTAACTCTTACGGATACAACCTGCGCATGGTCTGCAACGACTGCACGCTTTCGAACAGCGTCACCAAAAACGCCCTGTGCGGCACGGGCTGCGAGGTGAGCGGCGCCCGCGACAATGTCACTATCTTTCGCAACACGGTGGCTTACAACGGGGTCCACGATCACGAGGGCATGTGGTCGGACGGCATAACCGTTCACGACGCTTCGAACTCATCCTTTACCGAAAACGAGATCATCGACAACACCGACGTCGATCTGATCTTCGGCGGTTGTAAGAACTGCCTGATCCAGGACAACCGGCTCTGGCACACGGATGCCTTCGCCGGAGGCTCGTTCGCCGCTCTTATGCTGCACGCCTGGCCGGACGGTAACGGCGGCAACGGCACCAGCGGCGATTTCACGGGCAGCGACACCAGCGGCAACTCGATCGACTGCGGCTCACAGCGGCGCTGCGGCTTCGGGCTCTACCTGGGCTCGGACGCCTGGTACATAACCGACGTCTTCGGCGGCGCGGTCCACGACAACGAAGTTCAAAACGCCCAGCAGGGCGTACTGCTGGACGACGTGCACGACATGCAGGTCTACGACAACCCGGTCGGCAACCCGGCCGTTTTCATGACCGCTTCGTGCGGGCAGAAATGGACCCATGCCTACGGCATCGGCACCCGTTCGCACGACATCGACAGCTCGGCCGACACCCTCGGCACGAGCTATTCCAGCGTCGACTGGGACGGATGCATCCCCAACTGGTGGAATCAATAATAGAAAATCCATCCGATCTCTCCATTTTTTTTGCTGACATATCTTGTGATAAATGGCATACATACGTGCGGTTTTTTTTAAGAGGAGGTGCTCAGATGAGTGGGAAGGTCGGTGCCGGCGGAGCCAAACAGGCAGCCAGAGCCTATGTGCTCATCAAGGGAAAGCCCGTTGTCGATCTTGTACCGTGTTTCGAGAGCTTACGATCGGCCGCCGGCGTTCTCTCTTGCGATACAGTCATCGGCGACTGGGATATGCTGGTCGTTTTCCAGGCACCCGATCGTCCCGCTGTCGATCAGGCGATTGATCGCGCTTTGCAGGCCATCGACGAGATCGATGAGTACCAGGTTCAGCATACGGAAGACATTCATCTTGACTCGGACAGCGGCAACTGCAAAGAACAGGCTCTTTCGACATATTCTCTGGTAGAGATAGACCCGTCCCAACTGGAGTCGTTGGTGCGCGAATTTTCCTCTAACCAAAACACGGCCTGCTTCGACGTATGCGATCGGCATGATCTTGTCATACTGCTGATGCGGGGCGAGACCATCGAAGAGATCAAGCGCTCGCGGGCCCAGATGCTGGCTCGGCCGGGCGTGCTGCGATCCGCCAGTCTGCAGGTAGTCGAAATACTGGGTCGGGCATCGCAAGGCCAGGAAGAAAAAGTGGGTTTCGATGCCTTCGGTTTGATGCTCTGGAGACATCACGCAGAGCAGGGTATGATGATCCCCCTGCTGCAGGCGGCCCAGGATTCACAAGGCTACGTAACCAAACAGGCCATCGAGCAGATTGCCGAAGCGACCGGCACCGGCATCGCCGAGATCTACGGGGTGGTCACTTTCTACAAGCAGTTCCGCCTGACGCCCCTGGGCAAGCACATCGTTCGGGTGTGCCAGGGGACGGCCTGTCACGTGATGGGAGCAGACTTCATCGCCCAGACCGTCGAGGAAGAACTGAAAGTGATCCCGGATGAGACCACTTCGGACGGACTGTTCACCTACATGGAAGTCGCCTGCCTGGGGTGCTGCAGTCTGGCCCCGGTGGTGATGATTGACGATCAAGCCTTCGGCCGGCTGACACCGCAGAAGCTGAGAACCGTTCTGCGCAGATATCGCCGGCAGGAAAAGAGCTCTCAGGCTGCCTGAAAAGCGGCGGTGAGGATTCGGCAGGAGGATCTCATGCGGGAAATCCTGGTAGGACTGGGGTCGTGCGGTATCGCGGCGGGTGGACTGACCGTGTTCCAGCGTTTCGAGGAGTTGCTGGATGCCGAAAAAGATCGGGTCGACCTGAAAGAGACGGGTTGTATCGGTCTTTGTTACCGTGAAGTGCTGGTAGAGGTCGTCGAAGATGGGCGACGCACGCTGTACGGGGAGGTGACGCCGAAGAAGGTGGATCGCATCGTCGAGGATCATCTGCGGGGCGGCACTCCGATCGAAGAGTGGCAAGTCGACAGTTCAGATGTTCTTGCGAAACAAGAGCGTGTCGTACTCAGGAACTGTGGAGCTATTGATCCTGTGAGTATGGACGAGTACCGGGCGCGGGACGGGTTTGCGGCCCTGGAAAAGGCGCTTTCCGAGATGAGCCCCGAGCAGGTGATCGAGACCATATCCGAATCGGGCCTGAGGGGAAGGGGCGGGGCCGGTTTTCCAACCGGAACCAAGTGGCGCTTCGCCCACTCGGCCAAGGACTCAAAGAAATATATTGTCTGTAATGCCGACGAGGGCGATCCGGGAGCCTTCATGGATCGCAGCGTGCTCGAGGGTGACCCTTACTCGGTACTCGAGGGCATGGCCATCGCCGGCTACGCGATCGGGGCCGAGAACGGCTACATCTACGTGCGAGCCGAATATCCCCTGGCCATCAAGAGGTTGCGCCTGGCCGTGGCGGCCGCCGAGAAGCATGGTTACTTGGGTCGAAACCTTTTCGGGTCTAAATTCAACTTTTCGATTCGACTGAAGGAAGGAGCCGGGGCCTTCGTCTGCGGCGAAGAGACGGCGCTAATAGCCTCGATCGAGGGTAAGCGCGGCATGCCCCGAGTGCGCCCGCCGTTCCCGGCCGTCTCCGGTCTGTGGAAACATCCAACCTGTATAAACAACGTAGAGACGCTGGCCAACGTGCCCTGGATCATCCACAAAGGCGCCGGGGTGCTCAACGGCATGGGAACGGAGAAATCCAAGGGCACCAAGGTGTTTGCTCTGGCCGGCAAGGTCAAGCACAGCGGCCTGGTCGAGGTCCCCATGGGAACCACCATCAACGAAGTTATCTATGACATCGGTGGGGGAACTACTTCCGGCGAGCCCTTCAAGGCGGTGCAGATGGGCGGGCCTTCGGGCGGCTGCATTCCCGCAACGCTCGGTGACACACCGATAGACTACGAGCGCATAACCGCCACCGGGGCCATCATGGGCTCCGGCGGCATGGTGGTAATGGACGAGTCGACCTGTATGGTTGATGTGGCCAGATTCTTTCTGAGTTTCACCCAGAACGAGTCGTGCGGCAAGTGCACTTTTTGCCGTATCGGCACCAAGCGCATGCTCGAGATTCTCGAGCGCATCTGCGCGGGAGACGGCAAGCCGGAAGATCTCGAAACGCTTGCCGAGTTGGGTGCGCAGATCAAGGATAGTTCGTTGTGCGGCCTGGGCCAGACGGCGCCCAATCCCGTCTTGACTACCCTGCGCTATTTTCACGATGAGTACGAAGCACATATCACAGACAAAAAATGCCCCGCCAAGGTTTGCCTGGCCCTGGTCGAGTTCGCAATCGACCCTGAGACTTGCAACGGCTGCGGCCTGTGCCTGAAGGCCTGCGAGTCAGAAGCCATCAGCGGCGAGAAGAAGCAGCTTCACGTTATCGACACCATCAAGTGTGTCAAGTGCGGAAAATGCTTCACTGTCTGCAATCAGGGCTCCGTGTTGAAGAGGTGATGGAATGACCACGACTAGCAAGGAAAACAGGGCAGCCTCACCGGTTGAACTTACCGTCAATGGGCGAAAAGTGACCGGGCGCGTCGGCCAGACAATTCTCGAGCTGGTCCGTGAGCATGAGTTGGATGACATTCCCACCTTGTGTCACGATCCCCGGCTGGAACCTTTCGGTTCATGCTTCCTGTGTGTGGTAGAGGTGAAGGGTGCCCGAACCCTGCTGACTTCTTGCACCACGCGCATCACCAACGGAATGGAGGTCGTGACCAACAGCGACAAGATCCGTAAGGCCCGCAAGACCGCACTCGAACTGCTCTTGTCCGATCACTACGCCGATTGCCTGTGCCCGGCCCAGGAGGCCTGCCCGGCCCATGTCGATGTACAGGGCTACCTGAGCCTGGCGCGCTTGGGCCGCTATAAAGAAGCTCTGCAGTTGATAAAAGAGACCAACCCTCTGCCGATCGTCTGCGGAAGAGTCTGTGTGCGCAGGTGCGAGGTCAACTGTCGCCGCAAGCTGGTGGACGAAGCGGTGGGCATCAACATGGTCAAGCGCTTCGTCGGCGAGTGTGACAGCGGACATCCCGAACCGGCGCCGCCTTCGGGCAAGAAAGTAGCCGTGGTCGGAGGCGGGCCGGCCGGCCTGACTTGCGCATACTTCCTGGCTCTCGATGGGCACGCGGTTACGATCTTCGAGGCGCTGCCCAAGCTGGGAGGCATGCTGCGCTACGCCATTCCAGCATACCGCCTGCCTAGGAACGAGTTGGACAGAGACATCGATGTGATCCTGTCGCTGGGCGTCAAGGACGTCTGCGGCAAGAAGCTGGGAACCGATTTCACTGTTCAGAGTCTGCGAGAAGACGACGGCTTCGACGCCGTATTTTTAGCCATGGGCGCCCCGCTGGGCAAGGAGATGAGAGTAGCCGGCGAGGATGCCGAGGGTATCGAACCGGCGCTGGATTTTCTGCGTGACACCGAACTGAGCGGGCCGCGCAAGCTGCACGGCAAGGTTGTCGTCGTCGGTGGGGGCAACTCGGCCGTGGATGCAGCCCGCACTGCGGTGCGCAGCGGCGCCGACGAGGTGACCATCCTCTATCGTCGCACGCGCAAGGAGATGCCCGCGCACTACGAGGAAGTGGATGCGGCCGAGAAAGAAGGCATCAAACTCGAAATGCTGGCGGCACCCATTGAGATCATCAAGGACGATTCCGGGCGACTTGCGAGCATACGTTGCGTTCGTATGGAATTGGGCGAGCCCGACGCCAGCGGCCGGCGCCGGCCGGTGCCCATCGAAGGATCCGAGTTCGAATACCCGTGCTCGTTCGTCTTCACCGCCATTGGTCAGGCGACCGATCCGGCAATCTTCAAGACCGAGCCTGAAAGCAGTTGCCCGTCCATCGGACGCTGGGGCAACGTCGAGGCGGACATGAAGACCATGGCCAGCAGCATCCCCGGCGTTTTCGCCGGGGGCGATCTGGTGACCGGCCCCGCGGTCGTGATCGACGCCATCGGGCACGCTCGCCTGGCCGCAAAGACCATCGACGGATACCTGAAGAACGGCGGGATCGCGCAGTTGCCGTACAAGTTCAAGAGTCAGCGAGAGGTTTTCGGAGAGGTCGAGGCCGGCCAATACGCACATGTAGAGAAAAGCGACAGGCACAGGCTGCCCGATCGCGATGCCGATCTGCGCACGCGGGATTTTGCTGAAGTCGACCTTGGTCTTTCGGAAAAAGAGGTCATCGAGGAGGCCTCGCGTTGTATGCGCTGCGGCTGCAACGCGCGTTTCGACTGCCGCCTCAGACACTACGCAACCGAGTACGAAGTCGATCTGGGTTCGCTCGCCGGTCAGGTCAGGCGCCACGAAGTCGACGACAGCCACCCGTTGATCACCCTTGATCCGAACAAGTGCATTCTGTGCGGCCGCTGTGTACGCGCCTGTACCGATGTCCTTCAACAATCCGTGCTGGGTTTCGCTGGTCGCGGATTCAGGACGACCATCAAACCGACCATGGGAAAATCGCTGGCCGAAAGTCCCTGTATCGCTTGCGGTGCATGTGTCGAGACTTGTCCGACCGGCGCACTCGCCGCCAAGCTGCCTTCCGGGCGTCAGGGGCCGTGGGAGACCGAGCAGGTCGCCTCGGCCTGCGGCTTCTGCTCGTTGGCCTGCCCGCTTATTCTGCAGACCGCCGCCGACGGACTGCTGTGGGCGACCTCCCCCGAAGGCTCGCGACCGGGAGACGGCGACCTGTGCGTCAAGGGCAGGTACGGCACCGGCCTGGTTCAGGTCAGCCAGCGCATCCACAAGCCGATGGTTCGTAAGGATAAGCAACTTGTAGAGTGCGGCTGGGAAGAGGCTCTGTCCGAGGCGGCTCGCCTGCTTGGAAACTGTGTGAAAAAGCATGGCAAGCAGTCTCTGGCCGTCTTGGCAGCGCAGCGCATGACCGTCGAGGACAGCTATCTGGTGGCCAAGCTTGCGAAGGACGCTTTTGACACCGATCTTATCGGAAGCTTCAACCAGATCATGCATGGCGGACCCCGCCGTGATCTGGACGGGATCCTCGGGCATACCTCGTCTACCTGCCATATCGAGGACATTGACGATGCCGATCTGGTGCTGCTTCTTGGCGCCGACCCCGATCTGACTCACCCGGTGCTGGCCATGAAGCTGCGCCGGGCTGCCAGAAGTGGTGTGCAGCTTGCGGTAATCAATTCGAACAGAACCAACATGGTCGGCTCGGCCGGTTTATGGCTGAACCCCAGACGCACAACGGGCGGGATCCTGATGGCGGATGTCGTGCGCAGGCTTATCGAAGGGGATAAAAATCTGAAAGGATCGAAGAGTGAAATCGAGGCATTCGGCAAGTCGCTGAAGGGAGCACTGCAGAAGGAGGACACAGGACGTTGCGGTGTGAGGCCCGCCAAGGTGGATCGCCTGGTAGAGATGCTGACCGAGGCCAGGAAAATAGTTGCCGTCTACGATTTGGACGAAGGCGTCGAGAGATCCGCAGGAGATCTTACGCTTCTCGCCCAGATGTGTGTCTTGACCGGAGGCGGACTGCTTCTGCTTCAAGCCGACTGTAATGCACAAGGGGCGCAGCTTGCGGGAATGATGCAGGATGCAGCCCGGGACAGCCTTGCGGATGCGATCTCTTCCGGAAAGATCTCGGGCGCACTGGTCATGCTCGAAGATCCCATGCAGGATCCCGACAAACACTTGTTGCCAGACAAGCTGGATGCCCTGGTGGTGGTCGATCATCGCCTGACCAGCACCGCCCGGGCCGCTCAGGTAGTTCTGCCGGCCGCGACGCTGGCGGAAACGAGCGGGACGCTGGTCAGCTTCGATCAGCGCTTGCGAAAGATCGAAAAGGCCGCGACGCCGCCGGGCGGAAAGACAATCGGCCAGATTGTGATCGATCTGTCTAAGGCCCTTGGACGGCCCATAGACAAGTCTGCCATCCCGAGTACCATAGACGGCATTCGACCCGGCTCACCGAAGGCCCAGGAGCCCGCCGCTGTAAAAACCTGGAAAGTCGATCTGTCATCGAAGATTGTGATCCCGTCCAGCCGATCGTTCGTAAGCATGGACGAGATTCTGTGAGCTTGGCGCCGGTTTGTCC
>CAZENH010000021.1:8905-25705 GCA_964513625.1 uncultured Myxococcales bacterium
GCCAACCGGCCCCCGGCGCCGGAAGAACTCAAGGTGCAGTTTCCGTTGGTCAAGGAAGCGGTCGAGGCGCTGGCGCTGCCCCTGATAGTCCGGGAGGGTTTCGAGGCCGACGACGTGATCGGTACGCTTGCTACCCTGGCCGCCGAGAACGGCTACGACGTCGTGATCATTTCCGGCGACAAAGATCTCATGCAACTGGTCTCCGAACGAGTGGTCGTCCGCGACACCATGAAGAAGGTGACCTATGACGCTTCCGGGGTGAAGACCAAGCTGGGCGTCTCTCCCGGGCAGGTGATCGACTTGTTGGCGCTGCAAGGAGACTCCTCGGACAACATTCCGGGAGTCAGCAAAGTGGGGCCCAAGACCGCCGGCAAACTGCTGGCCGAACACGGTGACCTCGATTCGGTGCTGGCGGCGGCTCCCGGAATGAAAAAGAGCAAGCTGCGTGACAATCTGGTTGCCCAGGCCGAGACGGCCAGGCTGTCGAGACACCTGGCGACCATCGATTGCGCCGTGCCGCTGGATGTGACCCTGGACGACTTGAAGCGTCGTGACTACGACAAACCGCACCTGGACGCCTTTCTGGCCCGCCTGGGGTTCGAGAGCCTGAGGCGCGAACTGACGGTCTCGAAGTCGTTGGACGCGAGCGGTTACAGGACAATCCTCGATCGCAAGGACCTGGAGGGACTGGTCGCCCATGCCCGAAAGGCGGGCGAGTGCGCCCTCGATCTCGAAACCACATCGCTCGACGCCATGCGGGCCGAGATCGTCGGCCTGAGCCTGTGCCCGGAGGAGGGTCAGGCGGTTTATGTGCCGCTGGCGCATAGCGAGGCAGGAGGCTCCGGGCAGCTTCCGGCGGCCGAGGTTATAGATCTCGTCGGATCGCTGGTTGCCGATCCGGCGGTCAAGATCTACGGCCAGAACATCAAGTACGATGCCGTAGTGCTGGCCAACCGTCACGGGCTGAGACTGCCGCGGGTGGCCTGCGATTCAATGCTGGCCTCCTACGTCCTCGATCCCGGAAGGACGAGCCACGGCCTGGACGCTTTGTCCGTCGACTTGCTCGACCACCGGCCGATAACTTACGTCGAGGTGGCGGGCAAGGGCGCGAAACAAATTCCATTTGCCGATGTACCAATTGCGCAAGCAACCCAATACGCCGCCGAGGATGCCGATCTTACCCTGCGCCTGTGCCGCCTGCTGCGGCCGCAAGTCGAGCGTGAGGGATTGCTAGACTTGCTCGAAGATACGGAGTTGCCGCTGGTCGATGTACTTGTGGACATGGAATTGGCCGGGGTGCGCGTCGATGCAGAGCAGCTGCGCCGAATGGGCGACGAGCTTGCAAACAAGCTGGCCGAGCTAGTAGAGCGCATCCATTTGCTTGCGGGCCGCGAGTTCAATATTAATTCGCCGGCTCAGCTCAGGGTCGTCCTGTTCGATGAAATGGGATTCGAGGTCAAGAAGAAAACCAAGTCGGGGCCCTCGACCGATTCCAGCGTTTTGATGGAACTTGCGGCAGGGCACGAACTGCCGGCGACAATTCTCGACTACCGGGCCATGGCCAAGCTCAAGTCGACATATGTCGACGTATTGCCGGAGATGATCAACCCCGGGACAGGCCGCATCCACACCAGCTACAACCAGGCCGTGACCGCCACCGGCAGGCTGTCCTCGTCGAACCCCAATCTGCAAAACATTCCTATCAAGACAGATATGGGTCTGCGTATCCGCGAGGCATTTGTAGCCAGCGACGGCAACTTGTTGCTCAGTGCCGACTATTCACAAGTCGAACTGCGCATCTTGGCCCATCTTTCACAGGACGAAAACCTGTTGGCCGCATTTCGGGATGGAGAAGATATCCACGCCCGCACGGCGGCCCGGATATACGGCGTACCGATAGAAAAGGTCGACAGTCGCATGCGCTCCGGGGCCAAGGCTGTAAATTTCGGGATAATCTACGGGCAGGGGCCGTACAACCTGGCCAGGCAGCTGCGCATCTCCCGCACCGAAGCCAAGGAAATCATCGATAACTACCTCGACCGTTACCCGGGTGTGCGGCACTGGGTGGCGGATTGCCATACCCGGGCGCGGGCAGAAAAGATGGTCTGGACACTCTTCGGCCGCCGGCGCAAGCTGCCGGAGATAGACAGCTCCAATCACAACGTACGGGCGAACGCCGAGCGTATCGCCCAGAACACGCCCGTGCAGGGCACGGCGGCCGACATCATAAAACGGGCGATGATCGACGTGCACCGGGCCATGGCCGAGCACGGGTTGAAGGCCCGGCTGGTGCTGCAGGTGCATGACGAGTTGGTATTCGAGGTGCCCAAGGCTGAATTGAATTTGCTGGAAGTGCTGGTCCGTGAGAAAATGGAAGGCGCGGCGAAACTCGATGTAGAGTTGGCCGTCGATATCTCGACGGGCGCTAACTGGGCCGAAGCACATTAGACGGAGATTCCCTATGTCCGGGCAAACGCAAGACGACGGCAAGCTTGACCCGGCAGGCGCTGATCTGCGCGCGGCATTGCAGCGTGAAGAATCTCGTGTCGGGGCCATGATGGAGTTGGGCCGCAGCCTTACGGCGGTGGCCGATCTGGACGCTTTGCTGAGCCTGGTAGTCGACCGGGTCAGTCATCTGATGGACGCTGACCGCTCGACCATTTTCCTGGTAGACCGGGAGCACGACGAGATTTGGTCGAAGGTGGCCCAGGGAGACAACATCGAGGAGATCCGGCTGCCGCTGGGCCTTGGCATCTCCGGCTGGGTGGCCAAACACGGGCGTTCGATCAACATCAAGGACGCTTACCGTGACGAGCGTTTCAACGAGAATGTCGACAAGACAACCGGGTATAAGACGAGCAGTCTGCTTTGCGTGCCGCTTCGAGGTAAGCAAGGTGAAATCCTGGGCGTAATCCAGAGCCTGAACAAGCGCGGCGGGCACTTTACAGTCGAGGACGAGAGCCTGCTGGAAGCCATCTGTTCCCAGGTGAGCGTGGCGGTCGAGAACGCCCAACTGGTTCTCGGGCTGCTGGCCAAGAACATCGAGTTACAAGAGGCCCAGCAACAGCTCGCCCGCAAGGTGGAAGAGCTCGACGTCCTGTTCGGGATGGAAAAGGAAATTTCGGCTGCCACGCACATCGACGAGATGCTCGAACGTTTGTTGCACAGGGCCGTCGATCTGGTTGGCTGCGAGGCAGGTTCGGTCGTCCTGCTTTCCGAAGACAGTCAGGACTTGATCTTTGCCTCGGCGGTAGGCACCAGGGCCGAGGCCGTGCGGCACCTTCGCCTGCGGCGCGGGTCTGGCGTGGCCGGCTGGGTTGCCGAGCACGGCAAGAGCGCGCTGGTCAACGATCCGGCCGGTGATGAACGTCATCTGAAAACAATCGAGGAAGATCTCGATTTTCCGGTGCGTAACATTCTGGCCGTGCCGCTGGGCGCGGGGGGCGATGTGCTCGGGGCGTTCGAACTGCTGAACAAGCACGCCGGCCGGTTCGAAGCGGACGACGAGAAGCTGGCCACGCTGATCGCCGGGCAGATCCACTCGGCGGTCCTGAACTGGCAGCGCCGGGAAGAACGAGAGAAGGAGGAGCGTCTGAGTTCGATCGGGCAGATGCTATCGGGAGTAATCCACGACTTTCGGACGCCGATGACGATTATCTCGGGTTACGTGCAGCTGATGGCCTCCGAATCCGAAAGCAAGCGCAGGGGCGAGCAGTCGAACATCATTCTGCACCAGTTCGATTTCATAAACGACATGATCCGCGAGCTTCTGGCCTTTGCCCGGGGCGAAAGCAGCCTGCTTCTTCACAAGGTCTACACCGACCGGCTCCTGGATGAAATGAGGGAGTTGCTGACACGTGAACTGGACATCAGCGGCGTCAAATTGGAGATCGAAGACCGCTACCACGGTGTTCTGAGGGTGGACGAAAACAAGCTGCGCCGATTACTGGTAAATATTACACGCAATGCCCGCCAGGCTATGCCGGACGGGGGAATGTTCAAGATTTTGGTCGAGGAAGCCGGCGACAACGTGCGCTTCGAGTTTTGCGACAGCGGCCCCGGAATTCCAGCAGAAATACGCGACAGGCTGTTCGAATCCTTTGTCAGCAGCGGTAAGGAGGATGGAACGGGACTGGGTCTGGCGATCGTCAAGAAAATCGTCGACGAGCACGATGGAAGGATCGAGGTATCGGATCGTTCCGGCGGCGGCACTATTTTCCAAATAGAGCTCCCCAAGCGGCTCGAAAGCTGAAAAAGGGTGTCAATTCTTGACATGGATGTATAATTAAGTATAATTTATGTGTAATTTATATTAATTTAGATGATCGATGGAGAAGCCCGGTGTTTAGAATTTCACTTTCTGTTTTAGCATTTGCTTGTCTGCCCTGGCTCACAGGCTGCGGAGAAAACGGGCTACTGGTAAAAAGGATCGATATTCTTGAACAGGATTTGAACGATCTGCACCAGAGCAACCGGGAAATCGAAAAGCGCCTCGATGAGATGCAGATCCGGCTACAGCTCATAACCAAGCGGCTCTCGGCAGATAAAGGACTCTCTTCAAAGAGCGTGTACGAGGCGCGCGGGAAGACGTCTGAAGTGAAAACCGTAAAACTCAGTTCGGGAAAAAGAGGCAGGCTGCAGGCAGGCAGGTCTTTCAGGGCAAAAGGAATCCGAGGTTCGGCCAGGAAGAGTCGTCATCGGGGGACTATCGAGCCGGGCGATATCAGCGAGCGTCTGCCGGTGGACAAGTCTTCGGCAAGCATGCCGCTTCTGGGCGGAATTTCTGTGGAGCCCGGACAGGATGACATGGGCGCCATGGAAGAGGGCTTCGATGAAGAAAGCATTGAACGTGATTTCACCAAAGCCATTTCTCCTTTCCGTAGTTCGCACTATGTAAGGGCAATCGAGACCTTGACGAAATTTGCCGCTGACTATGCCGGGCACCCACTGGTGATCGACGCGCTTTATTACCTGGGTCGCGCTCATCTTGAACGCGGCGAATATCATAAAGCTCATGTTGATTTTTCAGCCGTATCGCGGCAAGATCCCAAAAATAAGCTGGCAGCCGACGCCTTGCTTTTGTCGGCCAGATGCCAGGAGAAACTGGGGCGTCCCAGGGACGCTCGAACTATCTACCTCCAGTTGGTGCAGGCTTTCCCGTTGAGCGAGGAAGCGGCACAGGCCAACCAGAGGCTGAGATATATCCGATGAGGAGGCCCATATGCGCAGATTGTCATTGACGCTGTCTCTGGTAGCGGCTATCGGATTGATTTTCCCGCTTTCCGCTGCCCGGGCTCAGGATGACGAAGTGATTGCCCCTGAGGACCGTGAGACAATTGATGCCGCCGAGGAGGGGGAAAAACCGGCCAAGGTGCAGGATGGGCGCACTCAGGTCGAAGAAGAGCACACCGTGGTTCCCGGGGACAATCTCTGGGATCTGTGTGCCAAGTACCTCAACAACCCCTGGTACTGGCCCCGGGTATGGTCGTACAACCCGGAGATCCAGAATCCCCACTGGATCTTCCCGGGACAGCAGGTTCGTTTCTACCCCACCGGCGAGCTGCCGGGAGAGATTCTAGCCAGCCGCGACATGGAAGTTCCTGAACCCTACGAAGAGGAAACCGAGACGGAAGAAGTTCCCGAAGATCTGGTCTCGATGAGAGGCAGGGCTGTGCAGGCCAAGACGGTAAACGCCGTGAAAATCCAGAGGGATGCCTTTGTCACTGTCGAAGAGTACGACCACCTGGGCACTATCGCCGGTTCGCGCGAGGACAAGCAGTATCTGTCCGTATACGATCCTATCTACATCAAATTCGACGATCCCGGCACGGTCGCCGTGAAAAAAAACTATATTATCATCAGGACGATCAAGAAGATCCAGCACCCGGTAACCGGGGAGTTCAGGGGATACTATACGCGAGTGCTCGGTGCCGCCCAGGTGGTGTCCATCGACAAGGAAGTCGCCACGGCGATCATCACCAACTCTCTGTTACCGATTGAGCGTGGCGATAGAATTGCCCCTTGGCAGGCCCAGATGTCTAAAATGGTCTCCCCCAAACCGAACTCGGTTGAACTCAAGGGCTATATCATGGATGCGCGCACGGCGATCGGTAATATTGGGGAGCGGCACCTGGTCTTTATCGACCAGGGAACAGACCAGGGCGTCGAGGAAGGCAACATTTTCGACGTGGTCCGCAGGGAAGACGGTCTTCTGAAATTCGGCGAGTTACGCAAGACCAACAAGTGGGAAAAGGACCTGCCGATCGAAATCTTCGGGCGGGTCATGGTAGTCGACGCGCGCGCCCAGGCCAGCACCGCTATAGTCCTCGGCAGTATCCGCGAGCTGGCGATCGGCGATCGAGTCTTGATGTCCGTCCAGTGATCTATAAACCAGGGGCCTGTTTCGGCCCGTAAATTCAACCAGTTATGATTACAGCGGCCATGCCGGGCCCAAATATTTCTTGACGGGGACGGGTACGGTCGTGTTAGAGGGGGCGGCCATGGGTTCCGCCTCCACACTATCGGCCGCCGAAATTGTTCGTGTCGACCGGGGTCAGGCCGGCTATCCTGCCATTCTTGCCGGTATTCCGTCTCCGCCCGAGAGCCTCTATATCCGGGGTAACCTGCCAGCTGCCCCACGGGTGGCGCTGGTAGGCTCGCGGGCAGCCGACGAATACGGGATGTCCATGGCTCGCAAGCTTGGCGCCGAGTTGGCGACGGCCGGCGTCTGTGTTGTCAGCGGAGGGGCCGGGGGAATCGACACTGCCGCGCTCGGAGGTTGCCTGGACGGCGGCGGGACGCCTTTGGCTGTTCTGGGCACCGGCCCCGATATCGCCTACCCGGCCTCCAACCGTGAGCTGTTCGAAGAGCTGGCCCTGAAAGGGGCTCTAATCAGCGAGTACGCGCCCGGCACACAGGGTCGCGCATTCCATTTTCCGAGGCGCAACAGAATAATAAGTGGTCTCAGCCTGGGCGTCGTAGTTGTGCGTGCGGCCGAGAAAAGCGGCAGCCTGATAACGGCAAGGCTGGCCGTCAAGCAAGGCAGGCTGGTGATGGCGGTGCCCGGCCCGGCCGGCGAACCCCTGAGCGCGGGAGTGCACGACTTGCTCCGCAAAGGAGCCAGGCTGGTTGAGAGCGCACAAGATGTTCTTTCGGAGCTTTCGATTTCAGCAGATGGCCAGAAGTCGCTCGAACTGGTTGAAAGGCAGCCGGATCTCACCGAGCGGGAGCGAAAACTAGTAGAAGCGCTCGGCCAGCGCGGCGGATCGGTGGATGACCTGGTGACAACTATTGGAATGAGCAGTTCCGAGGTTTCGTCGGCGCTATTGCAGATGGAGCTCAAGGGTCTCGTAGAACAACGGCCCGGAATGGTTTACAGGGTTGCCGGTTGGCTTCAAGCCGCGGCGGCTGGAAAAGATGGGAGCCTGAAATAATGGCAAAGAGCCTGTTGATAGTCGAGTCTCCTACCAAGGCCAAGACGATCGAGCGTTATGTGGGAAAAGATTTTTTTGTCAAAGCATCCGTAGGCCACGTCAAGGATCTTCCGAAGAGCAAGATGGGAGTGGACGTCGAGAACGGATTCAACGTCGAACTGGTAGTGATCCGCGGCAAGAAGAAGGTGCTGAATGAGCTGCGCAGCGCCGCCGAGAAGGCGAGCAGGGTCCTGCTGGCGCCCGATCCCGACCGCGAGGGTGAGGCCATCGCCTGGCACATTGCCGACGAGATCCGGGCGGTCAACAAGAACATCTCGCGTGTGGTGTTCAACGAGATAACCAAGCACGCGGTGCAGGATGCCTTGAAGAACCCGCGTGAACTCAATCAGCAGCTGTATGACGCCCAGCAGGCAAGAAGAGTGCTCGATCGACTGGTAGGCTACGAGATAAGCCCCCTGCTTTGGGACAAGGTCAGGCGCGGCTTGTCGGCCGGCCGCGTGCAATCGGTGGCGTTGCGCCTGGTGGTCGAACGCGAGCAAGAGATAGAGGCCTTTGAACCACAGGAGTACTGGACCATCGAAGAGCAGCTTCGGAATTCCACGGGCGACCAGACTCCCTTCAGCGCCACACTTTCTAAAATCGATGGCAAGAAGGCGAAGATCGAAAGCGGGGAGCGGGCCGAAGAAGTCAAGAAAGCTATCGAGGCTGCACGACACGAGGTTCTGGGTGTAGAGAAAAAAACGCGCAGCCGGCGTGCCTTTCCCCCATACACCACAAGCAGCTTGCAACAAGCCGCGGCGAGCCAACTGCGTTTCACGGCCAAGAAAACCATGCGCGTGGCCCAACAGCTTTACGAAGGCGTGGAAGTATCCGAAGAGGGGTCGGTCGGCTTGATAACTTACATGCGCACGGATTCCACGCGGCTTTCAGAGGATGCCGTCGCCGAGGTTCGAGAGCACATCGAAAAGGTTCACGGTAAGAAATATTTACCCGAAAAGCCGCTTGTCTACAAGGCCAAGAAGGGTGCCCAGGACGCCCACGAGGCGATTCGCCCTACCACCATCGAGTTCTCCCCGGCCAAGATCAAGGCGAGCTTGACTCCTGAGCAGTTCAAGCTCTATGACATGATCTGGCGCCGGTTTGTAGCCTGTCAGATGGCTCCTGCCAAGTTCCAGGTGACATCCATCGAGATCGCCGCCGGAGACGACTACCTCTTGCGGGCCAGCGGATCGGTTTGTGTCTTCGACGGGTTCACGGCTGTCACCAGGAGCGACAAGGAAGCAGACGAGGGCGTCACCTTCCCGTCCTTGTCTAAGGGCGACGTTTTAGTGGTCGACTCGATTGATGCCGGCCAGCATTTCACCCAGCCTCCGCCGCGTTTCTCCGACGGAACCTTGATCAAGGAGATGGAAGAGCGCGGCATCGGCCGTCCTTCAACCTATGCGAGTATTTTGGACACCATCTTATCCAAGCGCTATGTGGAAAAAGACAAGGGTCGCCTGCATCCCAAAGAACTGGGGTGCCTGGTGACAGAGCTTTTGATAAAGAGTTTTCCAGAGATTCTTAATGTCGATTTTACAGCCATGATGGAGAGCAAGCTCGACGAAGTGGAGGAGGGCAAGCAAGACTGGGTGAGCCTGATGAAGGAATTCTACGGCCCCTTTGTAAAGACGCTCGAAAAGGCCCGCCGTGAGATGCGCGACGTCAAGCGGGAGGAAGTCGTCACAGAACACACCTGTGAAAAGTGCGGCAAGACAATGGTCGTCAAGTGGGGACGCAACGGTTACTTTTTAGCCTGTTCGGGATATCCCGAATGCAAGAACACCAAAGAGATCAAGAGCCGCAACGGAAGTCAGGTTGAAATCGCACCGGTCGAGGATACCGGAGAGGTGTGCGAGAAGTGCGGCAAGCCGATGATTATCAAGCGCGGCCGTTTCGGGCGTTTCTTGGCCTGCTCGGGCTACCCGGAGTGCAAGAACGCCAAGGCGATCTCGACGGGGGTTGCCTGCCCGCAGTGCAAGCAGGGCCAGCTTGTAGAGCGGCGCTCCAAGAAGGGGCGTATCTTCTACGCCTGCAACCGTTATCCAGAGTGCAAGTATTCCGTCTTCAGCCGTCCGCTGGCCGAGAGTTGCCCGCAGTGCGGATTCGGAATCCTGGTATACAAGGAAACCAAGCGCGACGGAGAGATCATTGCCTGCGCGGAAAAGGCTTGCGAATACAAACGTCCCCGCGATGCAGACTGACACACAGCCCGTGACGATTGTTGGGGCGGGCATGGCTGGATGCGAGGCGGCCGTGCGGCTGGCACGCATGGGTCTCGATGTTGAACTCGTTGAGATGAAGCCCGCGGCCTATTCCCCCGCCCACAGGCTTCCCGGGCCGGCCGAACTGGTTTGCTCGAACTCTCTCAAGTCGGATGATCCACTAACGGCGCATGGTCTTCTGAAGAGCGAGATGCGCAAACTGGGTTCGGTAATTCTGGAAGCCGCCGCACTGACTAACGTACCGGCAGGCACGGCCCTGGCCGTAGACCGGGTCGCGTTTTCAGAGGCGGTGCGAGGTATAATCGAGGCCGAGCCGAAGATAAACTTCACACCCGGAATCGAAATGAGCGATTTGCCAGCGGGTGACGTGATAGTGGCCAGCGGCCCGCTGACTTCCGGACCGTTGGCGACGGTATTGCAACGCTTCTGTCCGGATAACGATCTGTATTTCTACGATGCGCTGGCGCCGATCGTCGAAGCCGAGAGCATCGACCGCTTGAAAGTTTTCGAGGGCTCGCGCTGGGGCAAGGGAGGCGGCGACTACCTGAACTGCCCTTTGAGCGAGGATCAGTACAGGGTCTTTGTGGATGCTCTACGCCGTGCGCCCTGCACGCCTCTTCACGAATTCGAGCAGACTGATTTCTTCGAGGGATGCCTGCCGATCGAGGAACTGGCCCGGCGCGGGGATGAGACGTTGAGCTTCGGGCCGCTCAGGCCTGTGGGCTTCGAGATCAAGCCGCGACCTTTTGCCGTTGTGCAACTTCGTCGTGAAAACAGATCAGGCAGCGCCTACAATATGGTTGGCTTCCAGACCAAGATGACCCAGGCGGGACAGCGTGAGGTGTTCAGGTTGATCCCCGGTCTCGCCGATGTGAAGTTCCTGCGCTACGGGGCCATCCACCGCAACTTCTACGTAAACGCTCCGCGAGTGTTGAACGACACATTTGGCCTGCTGGCTGAGCCGCGGATCAGGCTGAGCGGGCAGATCGTCGGTGTCGAAGGTTACGTCGAGAGCGCCGCGATGGGAATTCTGGCGGGCTTGTTCATGGCCCGCCAGCGTGCGGCCAAAGGGATCACTCCGCCACCGCTGACCACGGCGATGGGCGCCTTGTACGCGCATGTCCGCGGGAGCGGATTGTCGAAGAGTTTCGAGCCGATGAACATCAACTTCGGTCTCTTGCCGGAAACAGGCGCCCGTGGTCGCGTAAATAGGCGCAAGGCCGCCGTCGAACGGGCGGAGCGCGATCTGGCAGCCTGGTTGCTTACGCTGGAGGAGTCATGAGCGTGCCAGCTGTGTATGTCAGCGGTCGGGCCGCCAGGCGCCTCGCGCAGGATCATCCCTGGGTGTACCGCTCGGACATCGAAGACGACGGCGAGCACGCCAGCGGCGACCTGGTAGCGGTCGAGAAAAGGCACGGCCGGGGCGGCACGAACAGGCTCGGTTGGGCCTTTTACAGCCACGACTCCTTGATCGCCTTGCGGATGATTACGCGCGGGGAGGAAATGCCCGCCGATGATTTTTTTCGTGACAGGCTTGCGGCTGCCATCGAGGCGCGAAGCCGGCTGCAGGGCGAAGACAACGCAGGGCGGCTGGTTTTCGCCGAGTCGGATGGGCTGCCCGGCCTGATAGTCGATCGCTACGCAGATGTGCTGGTTGTTCAGATCCTGTGCGCCGGAGCAGAGCGTCTGAAGAGTTTCTTTACAGACTGCCTGCAGGACAGCTTGTCGCCGCGGGCTATCGTCGAAAGAGATGACGTCGCGGTCCGCAGGCTGGAGGGTCTCGACCAGAGAAGCGTAGTCCTGCGCGGTGAACTGGATGAGCCTGTGACTGTAGAGATTTCCGGGATGGCGCTGCCGGTCTATCCATTGCATGGCCAAAAAACCGGGGCCTTTCTCGACCAGCGCGAGAATCAGGCGCGAGTCGCCGACTATTCACGCGGACGCTGCCTGGACGCATTCTGCTATCAGGGCTGGTTCGGCCTGCAACTCGCGCGGGGCGGGGCAACGGATGTGACTTTAGTCGATCAGTCGGATCAAGCGCTGGAGATCGCGCGCGAGTCGGCCGCGGTAAACCATTTACAGGTCGAGACAGTCACGGCCAATGTCTTCGATTTTCTATCCCAGCGCGATAAAGACGGTGAGAACTACGACATGATAGTGCTGGATCCACCGGCATTTGCCAAAAACAAGAGAGCACTTCCTGGCGCGCTCAGAGGATACAAGGAGATCAACTTGCGGGCGATGCGCCTGCTCTCGACCGGCGGAATCCTGGTAAGTTGCAGTTGCTCTTATCACCTGAGCGCGGAAATGTTCGAAGATGTACTCGCTTCGGCGGCCGCGGACAGCGGACGCGGCGTTCAAATAGTTGAAAGACGCGGCCAAGCGCGCGATCATCCGGAACGGCTGGGATTTCCCGAGTCGCGTTACTTGAAGTGCTTCGTCTTGAGGGTGTCATGAACGAGATGATCCTGCGTTCCGAATTGTTTACGCGAATTGGCATCAAACACGGCTTCTCGACAAGGCTGGCCGGGGACGTGCTGGGCAGCTTAAGGCAGTGGGAGCACGAGAGCGGGCTTTCGCGCAACGATCTGATCTGGCTGAACCAGGTGCATGGCACGGATGTGCTGGTGGTCGATGGCCCGGCCGCGTCCGTGACGGCCCGGCCCGATCTCAGTTGCGATGCGGCTGTTTCCGACCGCGAAGATGTCGTGCTGACGGTACGCACCGCCGACTGCGTGCCCGTGTTGCTTTTTTGCCCCCGCCCGCGGGCGGTGGGCATCGTCCACGCCGGTTGGCGCGGGACGTTGGCCGGGGCCGTGACCTCGGCCGTTTCGAGCATGCAAGAAAACTACGGCTGCCTGCCTGAAGACATGTTGGCCGCCATTGGGCCCTGCATCCAGCCTTGCTGCTATGAAGTCGGTTCAGATGTCTACGATCCGTTTCTGGAGCGATTTGGATCCGAAATGGTGTCGATGATCGGCTCAGCCCGTTACGTTCATCTGGCCGCCACAAACCGGTTGTGGCTCATGCAATGCGGCCTGCCGGCTGAGAATATCGAGACAATCGAACTCTGCACCTGTTGCCGGAAAGAGACTTTCTTTTCGTATCGCCGCGAAGGCAAGACCGCCGGTCGTCAGCTTGCGCACATCAGCCTGTCTCGCAAGGGTCTTGCTTGACAGACGCCGGTCGAGCGGTTGTAATCGGTCGCAATTGTCACCCGGAATGATCAGGAGGGAACGGCATGAAACGCGTGGTAATACTATTTGCAGCGCTTGGGGCCTTGTTGTTGGCGGCCTGCCCCGATGAGGGTGAGAACCAGGAGCCGACCGAGAAGCCTGCCGTGGAAAAACCGACCAAGGCGGGAGATGCGGCAGCTGCCTTGAATGAAGTGGCCGAGGTCGAGCCAAACGAGAAGACCGAGCAGGCCATGGAGATCAAGGATTCGTGCGTCGTTACAGGTACGCTCGAGGCGGCCTCGGGACCCAAGAAGAGGGCGGTCGACTGGTACAAGATTACCCCACAGAGTACGAAAGTGCTCAAACTGCGATTGTCACCCATAGCGGGCGAGGACGTTGACCTCACTTTTTTGGATGCCGACCGCAACGAGCTTTTCCGGGTGGACTCGGCAGGTGCGGGGGAGGGCGAGGTCTACCCGAACCTGACTGTCGAACGCGGGGCCTATGTACGAATAAGAGGGAGCGCGGGTGGCCAGGGGGGCGCCTACCGTTTCGGGCTGGAATTTTCAGAACCAGTCGCCGGACAGGAGGTCGAGTACAACGGGCGCTACTCTACCGCCAACGAATTGAAGATCGGCGAGCAGGTCACGGGCTACCTGGGACACAAGCGTGACGAGGACTGGTTCCTGGTCAACTGCAAGGATCTGGCAACCGGTTCGGTGCTGCGCATAGACCTGTCCGAGGTTGCCGGGGTTCGGTTTGCCATGGAAGTTCTCGACGGCCAGGAGCGCGCGCCGATTCTCAAGCGCAGCAGCGAGAAGATCGGTCAGGGCATCGTCGTGCGCAACCTGGGTCTGCCGGCCAAGGCTGAAGCGATTTTCGTGGTGGTCAAATCGGCCTGGATTCCGGGGCCCAAGCCGAAGAAATACGTGCGTACCGAGAATGCCGAGAAAACCTACTCGCTCAGCATTTCATCCGAGACCGGAGGAGACGACCTCGAGCGCGAGCCGGACGATGACGCCGAACATGCCATGAGCATACTCGACGGGCAGAAGATGCGCGGCTACCTGTCATCCCCGTCAGACGTCGACTGGTACAAGATCGAGGTTGAGCGACCCAGCCTGCTCTCGGCCGAACTGTCCGCTCTCGACCGGGTCGACCTGCAACTATACGTTGTTGATCCCGAGAAGAAAGATAAGAAGCGCAATTTTTCGCTGGTGCGCATGAACGACGGCGCAGTGGCCGAACCGGAGATAATAACCAATTGCGCCTTGAAGCCCGGAGAGAACTACGTCAGAGTCGAAGGCGCCTTCAAGAAGGTCGACGGCAAGTGGCTGCGCGATTTTTTCAATCTCGACGAGACCTACTCGCTGACTCTGACGCTGCGAAGCGATGATGGACGAGAGGAACGCGAGCCGAACAACAAGCCCGAGCAGGCAACGCCGATCAAGATCGGCGACACCCTGCGCGGCACGCTGCACCCAAAAGGAGATGTCGACATGTACCTGCTGGATCTCTCCGGCCAGGACGGCCCGCACGACACTTTGATCGAATGCAGCGGAATTCCCAAGCTGAACGTCGCTATCGCCCTGCTGGGCCCCGAGCAGGATGAAAACGGCAAGTTGAAACAATCGGCCAGCTCAGACCAAGGTAAGGGCGAGGCCAAAGAATCGATCAAGAAGGAACTGATGCCCGGAGTGTACCATATAAAAGTCTGGGGTACGCCCCGGACGGAAAGCAACACCCGCGACCAGTACCTTCTGACCGTGACTCAGCCGTAGGCTTTCTCTTGACCGGCGTTCCGCCACAGCCTCAGGGGTTTTTCGGAATGCTGCTTTCGCACCATCCGGCGGAAAAGTTGCACTTGTGCTACCAGATCAGGATCGGCAGGCACTCACTTCATTTTTGTGCCCGCTGTCTCGGTCTCTTCCCTGCCATGTTGCTTACCTTGTTTTTGGCGCGCCTCGGCGGCCCTTGGCCGGAATGGCTGGTGTGGGTCATATTGCTGCTGATGCCGTTGCCGGCGCTGGTCGACTGGGGCACTACCGCGGCCAGCGGAAGGCCCGAGCGGGCCAACTGGGTGCGACTGACGACCGGCATCGGCCTGGGTGTCGGCCTGGGTGCCAGCCTTTTTGTAAACAGCCGGGCTCTGTTGTCCACTCCGGTCAAGGCCCAGTTCGTCTTTCTTCTCGGATCGGTCTGGGTCGTCTGGTTGGTAAGCTACCTTAGACGCACTATTCTGCGCAGGAGAGTCCGGACCGTACGCCGGCGCAAGAGAATGTCGCTTGAAGAATATGTGTTGAAGGACGGCGCCGACTAGGTTTCGCGCCCGGAAAGCAGCAGTTGAGCTGGTTCTATTCCTGTCTGCGGCGAAGCTGATCCAGATAGAGACTTTCGGGGAGCAGGGGAGAACCGTCGGGGGATGCTTCCACCCAGTCCTCCGGCGCCGTGCCCATGGCGTTGTAGATCAGATCGATGTCCGTAAGCGATGTGCGCACGTTCATGTCGTTGACCCCGATAACGTATCCCCAGCCGTACTGCAGGCTCTTGATCGTGCCGCCGCCGTGGTTGTTCCAGAAAACGCTTTGGGTTACCGCGTGCCCGGCTCCCGAACTTTCTGCGTGCCTGTTGAACCCGATCCAGCCGTCCATGAGTTCGCAGGAATCCACCAGATTGGCGGTGGCCAGCGAGTGGTGGTACTCGCAGTAGCCGATCGTTCCTATTAGATCCCAGGTGTCAATCAGCATGCGCCCGTCTTGCGAGTGACAGTGCAAGAACACGCAGCCGTTCGTGCCGAAGTCCCAGTTCTGAATGAAATTGTGCCGCCCGGCCACGGCCTGGCAGTCTCTTACCAGAACCTCGTTGCTCTTGAGCACTTCGAAAAGGTAGCCGTTGCCGCCGCTTCCGCGGTTCTCGGCCTTTTCCAGGCGGCAGTCGCTTACCGTGATCCGCTTCGAGTTGCTGATGAGAATTCCACCGCTCTGCAGGTGATAGTCGCCGTCAGCCTGCGGCGAGCGGAAAGAGTGCACCTGGCTCACCCAGCAATCCTTGGCCTGGTCGATGGCGAGCACGTGTACCCGGTTGAAGTTCCAGGCGCTGTCGTAGGTGAGGGCGTTTGAGAGCGAGAGCGACTCGACTCCGCACTCGCTGATGAACCCCGAAACCTTTCTCAGGCTGGCCCCGTCGCGGGTGAGAACCGGGTAGCGCAGCGGTATGTCCAGTTCGACCAGGTCGGGATCGGATGTGCTGTCGACTCCAGTAACTACCCGGCGGAAAAACGGCTTCCATTGGCCGTTGAAGCTGACCCAGGTGCCCTGCATACCGTGATCGGCGATGAACTCGTCGGTGATCACGAATCCGATCTGGACGTCGTCGCCGACTTGCAGACCCGAGGCGTCCGCGACCGCGACCGTCGTCGCCCGGTTGGAGGCGTCGGCGGCCAGCGGAATTTCAAGCTGGGACTGAACCGCGCCTTGTAGCCTGATATTGGCCTGGCCTTCCATGTTCTGGTCGCGGGTGAAATAGAGCATGCTGGAATCAGGTCCGTCCCCGCGCAGGATTGTGTTCGAGGAGCTTACTACCAACATGCCGTCCAGCCGGTAAGTGCCCTGCGGAAAGTGCACTACTCCGCCGCCCTGCGTTGCGGCCTGGTCGATTGCCGCCTGGATGGCCGAGGTTGAGTCGGTCTGCCCGCTGTTGTCGGCCCCGAAGGCGGAGACGACGTCGAACAGCGGCTGGTTGACCACCGGCAGGGGGACTTCGCCGTTGTGATAGCCCGCGTACGAGAAATCGGGCAGAAAGCGTCCCTGGCTATCGCTGAACTCGGGCGTCCAGTCTTCGGGATAGAGCAGGCTGCGCCATCCGGCAGGCGCTCCGTCGCCGTCGCTTACAACCTCATCGCCGCCGTCGCTTACAACGTCATCGCCG
>CAZENH010000021.1:25805-61435 GCA_964513625.1 uncultured Myxococcales bacterium
TCATCGCCGCCGTCGCTTACAACGTCATCGCCGGCATCAGCGTCGAAATTCGGCTCTTCGTAGCCGGCGTCCATGTCCGAACCGCCGGGATCTCCGGCATCCTCACCGGCATCTTGCGCAAGATCGGCCCCTTTATCGCCGCCGTCTTCCGTCTCCGCGTCCAGACCATCACGGGCATCCAACTGCGCGTCCAGACCGGCGTCAACGCCTGTTTTCTCTGAAGAACAGCCGATTGCCAGAAAAGCCAGTATCAGAGGCGCTATCAGCAAGCTCAAACGCATAGTGTTCATACTAGCGCCGCACAGGTCGGACTTCAAGGCAGCGAGTTTCTCTAGAGCCCAACCCCAAGCACCAGGTAAACATTGCCCTGAACGTCGTCTCCGAAACAATGACCCATAGCCCCGACCAGGAAATCGCCGAGCCCATCCCCGTTGACATCCCCTCCGCCGGCAACTACCGAGCCGACCCAACCCCGACAGGAATCGTTCTCATCCGGTTCAACGAAAAATACCGTGTTTGCCCCTGAGAGTTGAAGAGTATCTTGAAGCCGCTTAGCGCCGCCAAGAAATACATAGACTGCATCGACACCCATGTAGCCGGCCCCGATAGCCAGATCGCGATACCCATCACCGTTGACGTCGCCGGCAGACGCGAGATTGGGTCCCAGGAAGCTTATTGTCTCTCCTTTGAATACCGTATCGGCCGCGGAGATATCTTGAGTAGCGTTGAATGCCTCGGCTCGCCCGTAATACAGATAGGCCACATCATTTCCTCCAAGATCCGGGTTCCCGATGATCACATCATCATAGCCGTCCGAATCCAGATCCCCCAGGCCCGCGAGGCTGTATCCAACGGTCGAACTGCTATCTTCACCAGATATGAACATGGCATCTGTATCGCTTATGTTGCCGAGGCCGGTGAAGCGCGCGCTTCGCCCGTACACCAGGTAGGCCCTGCCTACGGTGTCGTTGCCATTCCCGCCTGCGCCAATCAATATGTCGGCATAGCCATCGCCGTTCACATCCCCAGCGCCCGCGACTGCTACGCCCAGAATAGTGTCGTCAACATCGTTTACCCAACCGGCCGAGACATCGTCCAGCCACAATGACCCCACCGGGCCCGGAGGTATATCCCAGACCGTCTGACCATAGACTAGATAGACGGCTCCGCTCGAATTTTGGCCGGGTTGGGCGCGTAACGGCGCCCCAACCACGAAGTCGTCGTAACCGTCACCGTCCACGTCGCCCACACCTGCAACGGACATACCGGCCGACCCTACCGTCTGCGAATCCACGAACCGAACAATACTGCCCCCTCCCGAAGCGTGATGATTATCGTTGGTTCCGCTCCAACGCATGGAACTTCCCGTGATCAGGTAGACCGATCCTTGACCCGGGCCCGCGTAATCTCCCAGCTCGTAGTCCCCTGCCGGTGCACCCACCAGGAAGTCGGCAAAGCCGTCACCATTGAAATCTCCAGCCGAGGCCACTGACGAACCGAATTGATCCCAACCTTTACGACCGATAAAGGCTGCGTCGGCATGCCTAAGCGGCAATTGTCTGTCGAAAGCCATATCACGTCCGTAGAGTAAATATACCGCCCCGGCTTCCTCTCCGCCCTGATCATCCCTCGGAGCACCGATCACGATATCTGCCAAGCCGTCACCGTCCAGGTCGCCGACGATGGCAGCAGAGCTTCCCACCAATCCATTACCAGAAAAAGCCCCGTCAGCGTCATCGTCCAGCGCGCACTCGTCCCGCTGATCGCCCTCCTTACATGCCCCGTCAAAAAAGGGTACGGTCGAACAGTCGTTCGGACAGGTTTCCACTGTCTCCCCAGCTTCACACACGCCATTACCGCAGGTAGCCCCTTCCCCGGTGCAATCAGCCGGACAGTTCGCCGCGGTTTCATTCGTCTCGCAGCTTCCGTTGCCGCAGCCCTGCTCCGAAGACAGGCAATCGGCGCCACAAGTCTCTTCGGTTTCACCCGACTCGCACACTCCGTTTCCGCATTCCCAGCTTGCGGAACGGCAGTCGCCCGGGCAGCTTTTCGAAGTCTCTTGCCGATCGCACACTCCGTTGTTGTCGCAATTCCCGTTCGGCTTGTTCTTGTACGAATCACATCCGGCTGCGAGGATGGCCAGTCCGCAGACAAACAACAATCGCTTGTAAAATCCAGTCATGGCGATCCTCCTGTAATAGAAAAAAATAACAAATATTCAGAAGGTCAGCAAGGCAACACTATGGTTAGTCGCTACGGGACCGGAGATTGTTCAAAAAAAGTAGTTGTGCGGGATACGGGCGTTTGGAATCAACGTGGCGCTCGTGTCCTGATCTGGCCCAGCAGGGCTTCTTTCGCATGTGCCCCGGCAGGCCATCGTATCTGGTATTCGCGATAGGCTTGATGAGCCTGATGAGTGTGGTTCATCTTTTCCAGGCATTCGGCCTTCAGAAAAACGGCCTCGGATCGTTCCGGGGCTTCCGGGTCGGCGATATAGTTGTTTAGCCGGTTCAAGACCCTCTCGTAATGTCCCTTCTCCATTTCCTCACGCAGTTGGTCGAAGATCCAGCGGGTATCCCGGTAGACGCCATCTACAAGAGTGGCAACCGAATCGTTCTTACCCTGACCGGTTTTGCTATCTTGCGCTTCGGGACGCGCAATGGATTGAGGGCGGGATGGGCTTTCCGGCGTACCTGACGGGATTGCATGCGAAACTCTTTGGTCGTCGCTTTTCCCGTCCGGTTTACCTTGTCGTGGAAGCAAGGGGCTCATCAACTTGCGCATCCCGCGGCCCAACTTGTCACTGCGCAACTGTTCTCCGTTGAAGGAAAGAGTCATTTGGTGTCCCGCGTAGACCGGCAGAACAGGCTTGGAATGGAGTGAGCGATCCAGTTCGACCCTGCCGCTGGCCACTCCAACCGTAAGCCTTTGCGCATTCATCTGTCGAACCGCGAACAGCGTGCCGACTACCCGTGTGTCAGCTTGCTTGGAGCCGACAACGAAAGGCCGATCACTGCGCGGCCTGACACGGCAAGACACGGCCCCGCGATCCAGGTGGAATCGATCCGCATCCGGGCCCGCCGTCTCGAGACGCAGGGATGACTTTGGGCCAAGCCTGAGCCGGCTGCCGTCATCGAGTTCCATCTCCAACCAGGAATTCTCCGCGCTGATGATGGAATCGCCGGCGAAGATCTCGCTGCGAACGTCGACAGGAACCGAGGCCACCGAATCGGAACGTTTCAGATAGACATGGCCGCCAATGTCCACTATTTTTATGGGCAGGGCTGCCACTGCAATCGCGCTGGATCGGACCGGACCAGTTATATTTTCGGGTATGGCTGCCGACGGCGAGGGTTCAGGGAAACGACCTGCAAGAAGCCAGAGTAAAAATCCGCAGATTGCCGCTAGCGGCACCCAGACGAAAGGTTGTTGCCACCAGAGTCGGCGTGGGCCGACCCGGTCCGGATCGAGATCGGCGGTCCACTCGGGTTCTGGAACGGTTGCCGAACTGAGCGTGTGACACAGGTCGGCGGCCCGCCGCAGTTCGGCAACGCTCTCGCGGCAGGACCCGCAGGCATCCAGGTGAGCACTGAATGCGTCCTGATCGTGTTTTTGCATCTCGCCATAGGCGAAGGCCATCCGATCTTTGGAAGAATAGTGACATGAAGCAGTATTCATATTCTGCTCTCCTTGGAACGGGTCAGTAAGCGAGCCAGTTCCTTGCGGGCATAGAATAGCCGCGATCGGACGGTGGGAACCGGAGTGCCCAGCATGGCCGCGATCTCCTCTACGGGTACGTCCATCAGGTCGTACAGGACCAGCACGGTCCGCTTGGACTTTTTCATTCTTGAAAGCGCCTGTCCCAGAAGATTCCGTTTTTCCGTAAGTTCGGCTTCCCTGCAGGGATCCGGATCCGGGCTGGGTAGGAAAGGGAGCATTTCAGAACTGTTGCGCGCCCCCTGCCGGCTTTTTTTTCTGCGGTGGTCCATTGCCACGTGTACGCAGATGGAATACAGCCAGGTAGCCAGCTTGGAACGGCCCTCGAATTTTCCGAGGCTTCTGAACACTTTGAAGAATACGGTCTGAACCAGATCTTCGATTTCCGGCAAGGGGCCCAGCAGCCGGTACAACACCGACCAGGCCTGTTTGCGATACTCCCGGTATAACCGTTGCCAGGAAGCCTGATCACCTTGCAGGCAGGCGCGGACCAGTTCCTCCTCGTTCTCGCTGTAATCCTCAGAGGGTTCTTCGGACATGAATCCCCCAGTCACCCGGAAACTAGTTTCTGTGGCGTAAACAATTCCCATACCGGGATGAGTCGTCCAAAATGCCTGCCATGTTCAAAATATTATCGGCAGTCCACCTCTTTGATCCTTCTTAGCGGATCTCGATCAGTCCTGCCCGCACGCGGTTCTGGCCGTCCTGGGGAAAACCCGGCAGCACTTGCATGCGCGGGGTGCCGATGTAGAAGCCCAGGTAGATGGTGAAGCGCCCTGGCCTGAACTCAATCGGCACCTTCATGCGGATCTTGTCGCGGATGATATCGCCTTTCATCCAGCGGTCGGTGGTGAACAAGCCCCCTAGAGGGAAGTGATCGCCGTTGATGCGGTTGAACTCGAATCCGTGCCCGTCGACGTGGACGAAGATCTGCCAGTTCTTGGTGATCGGCTTGAGACACTTCCAGTAGAGTGTCAGGAAAAACTCGCCACCTACCTCCGGCGAGGTCGGTTCGATATCATAGCCCAAAAAAGCCGCGCCCTCCGCGAACTCGGCTCGAAGCGGGTGTGAGATTGGCGGAGGCTCTGAGAAAACATTGGCGCTCAGCGGGTTCTCGTCTTCAATACCTGCATCGATCACATTAGATGCCAAAGTATAGCGGATGTTGCTTCCCGGCAGCACGTGCAGGTGCTTGCCGGTTGTCTCACGCGCGGCGCGATCGACCGCCGAGAAGGAATCGGCTACCGAGATGATGAAGACGCGCCCGGGTTTTTTCAAAACGTTGGATACAGCGGCCTCGGAAGACAACTTTATTATCTTATCGGCCGAGTAGAAGACCTCTCCGCGCCAGTTCATCTGGTACTGGTACAACCTGTCGCCCGGCCGCGAATATTTTTCGTAGCTTTCGAATAGATCCTGCTGCGAGAGTGTGTGCCCCAGCGCAGGCTGGTATTGCCAGGAGAGGATCCCGGCGCTAACCAGCGCCGAGATCAATACCGCCGCTGTGATCGGGCGACGATTCTTCACGAATCGCGCCGCAAGCAAGGCACCGCCCATGATAATAGCCACGCCAAACAATGGCCAGCGCGGATAGAGCTCCTCGGGCAGGGGGCGCTCGTAGGCGTAGGTGCACAGGTTGGACAGGTGAGAAGCCGTTGCCACGATATCGTTTGCGACCATGGCCAGCAGCAGTGCCCCGAGCGGCCCCATGATGGCTAAGCCCTTCTTTTTTCCTTCGGCCATTGCCATGCCTACCAGCATGGCTAAAGGCGGCAGGGCGGGAAAGATGTAGTGGTGGAACTTGGTGACGATCAGGGTAAAGGTCGCGAAGCTGACGGTGAACCAGGCAGCCAAGAACAGATACAGTCTCTGACGCGCGGCGAACGTGTCGCCGGGTCCGTCAAGGGGCGGATCCTTAGAAATAATGCCGGTCGCCCGGCCAAAAGCGTAAGGTATCAGGGCCAGCCACGGGAAGAATCCGTAGCCCATCTGCTTGATGAAGTATTCAAAAGTGGCTCGCTCACCGTGCACTCCGGTGAAGGCGCGCTCGATATTGTTATGCAGGAAAAACTCGTTGAAGAATTTCCCGTCGTACATGACCTGCATGGCCGCATACCATGGCGCTGCGATCAGCAAAAAAAGCGGGATACCTATGTGCAACTTGATCTTGCCGAGTGCTTTCCAGTCTCCCGAGAGCAGCAGGTATGTAAAAATAACACAGGCTGGAATGGCTAGTCCCAAAGGCGTCTTACCCAAAGCGGCCAAGGCTGCGAAAACGTAGAGCCCCAGCACGTCTCTGAGTAACGGCTTTTCGGACATGATCGCTACGAAGAAGCAGCCCAGAGTCCCCATGATGAATACGCAAAAAACGATGTCGGTGATTGCTTGGCGGGCGATGATGAAATAGAAGGGTGAAGTCGCCATGACCAGCGCGGCCCACAATCCGTGGTGCGAATCGGTCACGCGGGCGACTGTCCGGTAGGCCAGATAGACTCCCAGAATGCCTGTCAAGGCAAAGGGCAATCGCGCTGCCAGGGCCGAAATGCCGAAGAGCTTGAAGCTCGTCGCCATCATCCAGAAGATCAGCACCGGTTTCGAGAAAAACAGTTCGCCGCGCCAATGGGGGGTCAGCCAGTCGCCGTCTACGACCATGCGCCGGGCCACCTCGGCGTAGTGGGTCTCCCAGGGGTCCCAAAGTCCGCTGCTTCCCAGAAAAGGCAGGATCACGGCGGCGCCGATCAGCACCGCCCATGTTCCCGGGCTGCGAAGCAGCCTGGCAGCCCTGTCGGGCAAATCGTAATATCTGTTGCCGATCGCAAACATCGTGCTCCGATCATCAATGGTTTAGCAAGTCTATCGCCGGAGAAAACGAGGCACAAGAATGCACCCAAGATTTTTTTCCGGCTGCGCAACTTTCCCGGCGGCCAGGGGTTTCAGTCAGTGTGCTAAGGCTTTGTCGTTCAATGTGATGTCCGTCACGTAAACGGGAGAGGAGAGAAAAATGAAAACCAAGTTGCTGCTGCCCCTACTGATGATTTCGTTGCTGTTGCCGGCACTGTCTTTGGCCGCGGAAAACGACGACCTGCAGGCACCGTCGGCTGACGAGCAGGGCGCCCTGGGTAATATTGAAAGGGCCTGCCCCGCGGGCGCGCCGGGCGATTGCCAGAAGCTCGACGATCTATTTGCCGCACTGAAGGATCATCCACGCCTGGCGCGTTATCTGTTCAGGCATCGCCGCTGGATGAAGAATCACCCCCGGGCGGCCAAGGCCATGCTGCGGGCGATCATCAAGAATCGCGCCTGGCTCGAGGCGCATCCCGGGGTAGCGGAGGCGATCTTCAACTATCGCGAATTCCTGCGTCAGCACCCGAAAGTAGCGGTCGAGCTTTTTAGGAACCGTAACTGGCTCGAAAAGCATCCCAAGGTAGCGCTGGCTGCCTACCGCAACCGCGAATTCTTGGCCGAGCACCCGGAGGTGGCCAAGAAGCTGTACAAGTGGCGCGAGTGGCTCAAAAACCATCCCGAGGCGGCCAAGGAAATCTTCAAGAACCGCCGCTTCTTGATCAAACACCCCGAGACGGTGCAACGTCTGATCGAGCGCCGTCACTTCTTGAACAATCACCCCGAGATCGCGCGCAAAATGCTCGAATTCCGCGATTTCGTGCGCCAGCACCCTCGCCTGGCCCGCAGGCTGAGAGAATTCATTCGCAATCACCAAGGCAGCGGACGCCGGGGCCGCTGAACCACTTGAAACGGCCTGCCCCACACCGGTGCCAAGCGTCGGAGTGGGGCGGGTGATTGACTTTCTTCGCTGGAGACTGACATCATGCGCAACATGCCTCGGCCGCGTTCGAGACTTTCTGCATCGGTTTTCATACTTTGTGGACTGGTATTGTTTTCTGCGGTTGCCTCCGGCGAAGGACTGGCAATCGATTTCAACCTCAGGCTGAGCAACCGTTTCTTCATAAAGCGTAACCAGCTCGACCTTGAGTCGGGAAACCCCCTGGATTTGCGTTTCGACAAGGACGAATTGGGATACTCGGCATTTGCAGCGGCCGGGCTGGACTTCGACTTCTGGCAAGCCATCGCCCTTCACTTGAGTGTAGATTCGGGCGAACTGAAGTTCCGCCCGCTCGGATCTTACGACCCCGATCTGGCGGCAAGCGTAACCGCCAGTTCGCGTACCGTGATGGACGAGGCCGAGCGGACCGGGTTCCTCAGAGAAGCCTACCTGTCGTCATCCGTGGGCCGGGACGGTTGGTTCTCGGTCAAGGCCGGCAAGATGCTTATCTCAACCGGCAACGGCTTCATCATGGACAACTACGCGCTGGGCGCAGCAGTCGGCGCTGACCTGGACTTGGGATTCGAAGTGCCCTGGAAGATTTCGGTTGACGCGCTTTTGCCCAACGGCGACTTCACAAACGACGGCAAAAAGAGCCCGCTCGTCTACTTCGACACCGCCTATCTGATGTCCTTTTTCGAGGAGGTCGGCGTCTTCTTCGCCTGGTACCAGGACAACGATAATTCGATAGGCGACATTATGCGTTCGGTGATCGGAGAGGCGATCCTCAACGGGCAACTGTCGGGAAATGTGGACCAGGCGCTGGCCGAGGCCGTCATGGCCGCGGACATCCATACTCATGGTGATCTTTTCTGGGTCGGGCTCAGGGCCAATAAAATCTTCGAGCGCGCCAGTATGTCGTTGACGGCCATTGTCGAGTTCGGCAAGTTCGACTTCGCAATCGACCTGCCGGCGCTTCCGCAGCTTCCAGACAAGATCACCGGCCGCCCGTCCTGTTTCGGAGGCATGGCCGATCTTTCATTCTACTACGACTTGACCGACGGCTTGACACTGGGAGGTTTTTTTCTGTTTCTCAGCGGAGAGACCTTCAGCAAGGACGAGGTTCGCAGGGGGGCTCTCAACAAGTACAACAGTTTCATCTCGGTCTATCCGTATATCACGCGTACCAACCTGTTCTTCTCGGGCGGCATGAACCAGAATTTCTCAGCCCGGGGTTTTTCAGCCTCCGGCATCAACGGCCGGGGAGTGCTGGCCCCTGGACTTACTCTTGGCTGGGACATCGTCGAAGATCTGAATGTCCGGCTGGTTGGAGCGGCGCTATTTTCGCACGGAGCCCACCTGACGTCGGAAAAGCGTTTTTATGGAATAGAAGCCGACTTGAACGCCGAGTGGAAGATCACGAACTTTCTCTCGATCTTGCTCGAAGTCGACTATCTGCACACCGGCTCCTTTTTTAATTTCGAGAAACCGCTAGGGAATCCGCAGGGTTTTGTGGCCGAGCCCGAGGCTTTCAAGGTCATGCTGGGTCTCGATTTATTCTACTGACGTCGCAACTAATTTGTTGCTAGTGTGTTTCAACTTATGGCGGAGAAAAAAGCGCAACCTCTCGATCCGGACGCCGAATTAATGTTACGGGTCGGCGCGGGGGACGAGGCGGCTTTCATCGAGCTTTTCAAGCGTCACGCACCGGCGCTGGTCGGCTTCGCCGACAGGTTCTTTCACAACCGGGCTATTGCCGAGGAACTGGTTCAGGAGATCTTCATCAAGCTGTATCGCGCCAGGCGCTCCTACAGGAGGCGATCGAAGTTCACAACCTGGCTATACACCATTGCCACCAGGACATGTTTAAACGAGCTGCGGCGAGGCGTACACCGGCATGATAGGAAATCACTGGACGAGGCGCTTTTTGCCGATACGCGACAAGCGGCCGCGGCCGCCGATCGGGCGCTGGAGGGCCACGAACTGGCTACCAGGGCAGACGGCGTCCTGGCGGGGCTTCCCGAAAAACAGAGGGTGGCTTTCATCCTGGTTCGCTTCGGAGGCAGATCTTATCCAGAGGCCTCGCAAATCCTCGGCGTGACCCCGGCGGCGCTCAAGTCGCTGGTGTTTCGCTCTACCGACGCCTTGCGTCGTGAATTGTACGAGGAGTGAAGAAATGTCTTTCGAAAGTTGTGAGAAAATACGTCGGGAAATCGTGGCCTACATCGACGACCAACTCGATCCCGATTTACGAGCGGAGGTCGAGGTTCACTTGGCCGGGTGTCAGGCCTGTCGCCTGCGCCTTGACGAACTGGAAAAGACCGTAGCTCGTGTCGATGACTTGCCGCTCGCGATTCCCGCGCCCGATCTTCTGCAAAGGTTCGAAGAGCGTCTCGAGCACGAGAGAAAGGGAATTATCGGAGAGTTTCTGATTTGGCTGCTTCGTCCGCGGATGCTGCTGGGAGCCTCGCTGGCCGCCTGTTTGTTGGTCGTATTGTTCCTGGTCGTGCGTCCCGGCGGAGCGCCTGTTTCCGATGCTTCCGAGCTGGCCATAGCCGGTCATATGGATCTTTTCAGCGACTACGAGGCCATAGAGAACCTGGACGTCCTCGAGGATCTCGAGTTCATCGAGTCGATCGACGTGGACACCTGAGCCAAAGATGAAACTACTTGTTGGAATATTCGCATTCCTGCTGACCTGCACGGCGATGCCTCGAGCGGCCGAGGTAGAGGCTCAAAAGGATCCGCCCGGGGCACAGGAGAGGAAGGACAAGAGCGTAAAACCGCTGAAAGAGCATCTTGAAAACTGGGAACGCGAAGTGCTCGGGAACTTGCAGCTACTCGAGAACCTGGAACTGCTGCAGAAAATGGATCTGTTCACGGAGGATTTTTCAATGTTCGGCCTGGAGGACTAGCCATGAGATACTCGATTTCAGCAGCCGCTTGGATGTTGTTCTGTTCGGTCGCTTTCGGCGCACCCACAGCGCCTGAGGTGGCTCCTGAAGCGGTTGTTGCTAAGCTTTCGGGCCAGGTCGAAGTAATGGCGCTGGACGCCGACGAGTGGCGGCCGGCGGCAGCCGGCCAGGAGCTCAGGGCCGGTGACTCTATTCGGGTCGGCAAGAAGGGGCGCGCCCTGGTTCACCTGGGAGACGATATCGAACTGAATCTCGGCGCCGGGACGACGATCGTCATCCAGGACTCCGAGAACACCGGGCAGGTCAAGCCCAGCGTTGCGCTGCTTTTGGGTTCATTGTTCGCCAAGGTAACAGCGCCGGATGGCGGCCAGAGCCCTTTCGAAGTCGCGGGATCCAATGCGGTGGCCGGAGTACGTGGAACGGAGTTCACGACCGCTGTCGCCCTCGACGGAACTTTCAGGGCCGCGGTCGAGAAGGGCAAGGTAATTGTCGAGGGAGAATCCGCCAGCGTTAGCCTGTTGCCCGGCCAGTTCTCTCAGGTCGAAGATGACAAGCAGCCTTCGAAACCGGCCGGCGCCGCGGGAGTTGCTATCGACGACTGGCTCGAGAAACGCAGGCAGGCTGTTCTGGCCAGGGCTCCCGAACTAGTCGAGATCTGGATGGACAAGATTGTGAAAATCAAGGCCCGCGTCGAGAAACTCAGCCTGCGCACCGCCGCGATCGAGAAGCAGCTTTACGAACTTGCGACCAAGGCCAGAATGGCCCGCCACTCCCGGCAGCGACAGGCACTCGTCAGAATACGCGCAAGAATGGTGAAACTGATCACCGAGGCTGTCGGCATTCGCAGGCGCGGCAGGCGCCTGGGCGCCAGGTTGAATTCGCGCCTTACACTGTTGAGGGGCCTGGTTGCTGCGGCCGAGCAGGGCGCTCTCGACAGCAGGCAGCTTGCGAAACTCGCCGCTGTCGCGCTCAAGGCCAGGCAACTCGCACCCGCTGTCAGAAACATCGCGCGAGGACGCATTCGAGGAATCGTACGGCAGATGCGGATGGAAAGACAGATCATGCTCGGGATGAAAATGCGCTACCGCGACTTTCTGCGCAAACAAGGGCGTCGCAAGCCGTTGCCGGGAAAGCTCGTGCGCTGAGCGGGGGAGGCGAACCATGACCAGGATAGTAAAAATACTGGCAATTGCGGGAATCTTGGTTCTTTTTTCCGCCCTTGTGCATGCACAGGAGACACACCAAGACCCGGAACAAAATCCAACTATCTCTCCAGGCTTGCTGGAACGCTGGCGAGCCATGAGCCCGGAGCGGCGCCGGGAGTTGAAGGAGAAACTCGAGCGCTTCAAGGCCTTGGCGCCTGCCCGCCGCGAGGAACTGCGAGAGCGTCTTTCGAAGTTACGCGCCCTTCCCGCCGCCGAGCGCGACAGATTGCGCAAGAACTTCCGTTCCTATCAGAAGCTGTCGCCTCAGGCCCAGGCTCTGATCCTCAAGCGTTACCAGAAATGGCGCCGCATACCCGATGACGAGCGTCAGCGCTTCAGAAGACAGATCAAGCGGCTGAGACGGATGGACCCGGCACAACGACAACGTTTCATGAAGAAACTGAAGCGTTGGTTGGGAATGACCCCCGCCGAACGGGATCGCATCCGCCAGAATATTCGCCGCCGCCGCCGCGGCAAGTGATTCAGATGCGCTCGAGGTAGCGCCTCAATTCGGAGTCACTCACCTGGTTGTCGATTGCCGCCTGTTCCATTTCGGCCAGGTGACGGAAGTGCTCCACTACTTCGCGGCCGAAAGCCTCCGTCGCCAGAATTCCGGTCGAAAGCGAGCGGGTGGCATCGGGCAGGGTCGCCGGCACCCGTGCCACCCCGGCAGTCTGGTAGGCGTTGCCGGAGACCGGAGCGGGAAGATCGAGCTTGCGCTCGATGCCGTCCAGCCCTGCCGCGAGCGTGGCCGCGAATGCCAGGTAGGGGTTCACATCGGCTCCGGGAATGCGGTTTTCGATCCTTGCCGATTGCCCACTGCCGACGACTCTGAAGCCGCAGGTGCGGTTGTCATTGTCCCAGGCGATCGAGACCGGGGCGAAGCTGCTCGAACGGTAACGCTTGTACGAGTTTACGGTCGGGGCGAAGAAGATCGAAAAGTGGCCGGCATGGCGCATGCAGCCTGCCAGAAAAGAACCGAACAAGGGAGACGTCTGTCCGGCCTGGTTGTCCCAGAAGGCGTTTTGCCCGCTCGAGTCTTTGAGACTGGTGTGAATGTGGCAAGATGATCCGGCCGCCAGATGCGAGACCTTGGACATGAAAGTAACGGTACGCCCGTGTTTGCCGGCCAGCAGCTTGACTCCCTGCTTGAAGATCACATGCCGATCGGCCATCTCGAGCGCGCCACAGTAGCGCAGGTTGACCTCGTGCTGACCGCGACCCCATTCTCCCTTGCTGCCTTCAACCGGAATGCCCGCCTGCGGCATCATTGTGCGGACGTCTTTCAGGAAATCCTCGTCGCGGGTGGTGCCCAGGATATCGTAGTCGATCAGGTATGAAGTAGTGGGGACTATCTCCCTGAAGCCACGCCCGGCCAACTCGGCGGCGCTTCCCTCGAAAAGGTAGAACTCAAGCTCGGAAGCCATGATCGGAAACAGTCCCCGCTGGTGGCAGGCGCCGATCTGTCGCTGCAGGATGCGACGCGGACTGATCTCCACAGGGTCACCCTTGCCGGTGAACAGGTCGCACAACACCAGCGCGCTTCCGGGGAGCCAGGGCAAGAGGCGAAGGCTCGCCGGATCGGGTTTGAGCTGCATATCACCGTAGCCCTGATCCCAACTCGAGAAGGCGAAACCCGGTAGCGGTTCCATCTCCATGTCGCAAGTCAGCAAGTAGTCACAGGCATGTATCCCGGCCTGCATCACATTTTCTATGAAGTAATCGGCGGGGATGCGCTTGCCCATCAGCCGACCGTAATGATCGGGAAAGGCGGCAATGACTGTGTCCAGCTTGCCCTCATCAACCAGTCTGGATAGATCGCTTGCCGCAGCTTTTTCCTCGGCCATCTGTCGACCTCCCTTGTTCGAGTGCAGGCATAAAACCTACGCGCGATCGACGCAGTATGTCAATGGAGTCGATAATCTGCCTTGTGCCGAAGCTCGTGCGGCGCTAGACTGGATCATTAGAAGCGGGGAGAAGGAGGTTGTGTGATGACCGCTGCCCGGTGGATAGCCGTTTTTTCGTTGTCGCTCTTGGGCTTGCTTGCGAGTGGCTGTGGTTCGCCGGAACGGCCGCGACTCGAATTCAAAGACTTTCCAATAATGGGCGGGCAGGCCGATACCGATCCGGCTCACTATTCGGTCGTGGCCATGACCTTCGGCGGCTACATGTGCTCAGGGACGCTGATCGCGCCCCGGGTTGTAATGACGGCGGGCCACTGTGCCGGATCGAGCGTCGGCTCTTATACCATCTACTTCGGTAGTACTGCCCAGAGCACCACCCGGCGTAGCGTTGTTGAAAAGTGGGTCCATCCCCAATACGACGAGCAGAACATCCGCTACGATATCGCCCTGCTGCGCCTGAGCAGCGACGAGCCTTCGAGCGCCGTGCCGATCCCTTACCTGCCTCACAGCCTGGCTATAACCCAGACGGACATCACCAATCAGACGCCGCTCGATTTCGTCGGCTTCGGCATGACCGATCCCAATGACGATTACAGCGCCGGGACGAAGATGATCTACAGCGATCATCTCAACTGGGTGTGCACCAGCGGCTACGGCTGCAGCTGGCCCAACCCCGCGACATCCAAGAACATCTGCATGGACGAAACACCGGGAGGGTTGTGCGAGGGAGACAGCGGCGGTCCGGCGATCGTCAACCGCTCAGGCACCGACTACGTCGCCGGCGTCTCTTCCTACGTCGGCCAGGGTTGCCAGGATTTCGCCTGCAGCACCAAGGTTGACGAGTACGAGCAGGAAATCGAGGATTTCATAGGTAGCGGTCTGGGCACTACCTGTTCTTCGGCCGTCGCGTGTGATTCTGGTTACTGCGTGGACGGAGTTTGCTGCGAATCTTCCTGTTCGGGAGAATGCCGGGCTTGCGACCTGTCGGGACACAGGGGTGAATGCCTCCAGGTTCCGAACGGCACGCAGTGCCCGGACGGGAATCGATGCAACGGTACAGAGACATGCCAGAACGGAGTGTGTAGCGCGGGCCAGGCGCTCGATTGTCACAACTCCAACGTCTGCACCGGCGAAACATGCGATCCTGCCCAGGGTTGCCTGTACAATCACTTGCCCGACGGGACACCGTGTTCCAACGGAGATGCCTGTGACGGCGAGGAGCTTTGCAGCAACGGAGTTTGCAGCCCGGGCACGGCCATGGACTGCGACGATCGCAATCCCTGCACCGACGACTCATGTGAAGGGGGTGGCTGCCAGCATACGGCGGTTGCCGACGACACCTCTTGCGGGGGTGGATTGTGCGGTGAGCAGTACTGCACGGCCGGGAAGTGTGTATCGTCGAACACCCAAGACTGCGATGACCAAAACGAATGCACTCGCGACTGGTGTGACCCGGCCAGCGGCTGCGTGCACGAGAGCCTGCCGCAAGGCTATGCCTGCGGCGAATGCTTGATGTGTCTCGAACAGCAATGCGTCGAAGCACCCGACTGCAGTACAGTCTCTGGTTGTGGCTGCTCGGCGTCGTCAGGCGGCCGACAGCACGCAATGGTTCTGGCATTCTTGCTTCTGCTGGGGCTGGCCGTGAGGCGCGCAAGATGACCCGGCGTTTCGGGATTATCTTTATCGTCGTTGCAGTCAGCGCAGGATGTTCTCTTCAGGAAAACCCTCCCGACAACTTCGACTTCATCGGTTATCCGATAATCAACGGTGAGCCCGACCTGCGACTTTCTCATATGGCGGTTGTTGCGCTGTTCAACGGCCTGGGCATGTGCTCTGGAACTTTGATTGCGCCACGGGTAGTGTTGACTGCGGCCCATTGCGCCAACGATGCCGGCCAGGACATCGATCCACGTAACTTTCTGGTGCTGTTCGGCACCGATACGGGAGCGTCGATGACCCGTACCGTTGAAGAGACGGCTGTATACCCGGGTTATGATCCACAGGGCGGCGAGACATCTGCTGGTGACCTGGCCTTGTTGCTTCTTTCAAGCGGGGCGCCGCCGGGCGTCTCTCCCATCCCGCCGCTGACGCACCTTCTGCAGGTAACGGATGCGGATATCGGAGTTCCGGTCGAATTCGTCGGCTTCGGCCAGGACGAGAATGGACAGGTAGGTACCAAGCTCGCGGCCACCAACAACATAGAGATGGTATGCACCGATCCCGGTGGGTGCAGCCAGGGCCTGTTTTTCGCGGAGCGCTACACTATTTGCCAAGATCAGACGCCGTCCGGGATTTGCTTCGGCGACAGCGGCGGTCCGGCGCTGATCGTGCGCGACTCCGAGGAATACGTGGCGGGCGTTTCGTCATACGTATACGAGAACTGCGCCATGTGGGGCTGCAGCACCAAGGTAGACGAGTACCAGGGCTTCATTGATGACTTTGTCCAGGGCAGACCCGGTGCCAGCTGTTCATCCGGGGCTGACTGCCGTTCGGGATTCTGCACGGACGGGATATGCTGTGAGGAGGCCTGCGGCGGTCCTTGCAGGTCGTGCGCCGTGCCCGGGTCGCTGGGAAGCTGCAAGTCGTCCCCGGACGGTTCGGCTTGCCCGGACGGCGACAAGTGCAACGGCGACGAGATCTGCGAAAGCGCGATCTGCCTGGCGGGGACAGCGCTCGTATGTGACGATTCCAACCCGTGCACCAGCGATGCCTGCTTCGCGGCCAGCGGCTGCGTATTCGAACAACTCGATAACGGCACTCCCTGCGACAACGACGACCTGTGCGACGGGCGGGAAACCTGCCGTTCGGGATTCTGCACGGATGGAGATATTCCGACTTGCGACGACCAGAATCCTTGCACGCGGGATAGCTGCGACAGCCAGTCGGGCTGTCTTAACCAGGCCGTGGCAGACGGTACTGATTGCGGCACCAGCCCATGCGGAGACATGCAGTGCCGGGCTGGTACATGCGAGATTTCCTCCGACATATCTTGCGACGATGACAACCCCTGCACGCGCGACTCGTGTGACGCGCAAACCGGCTGTGTCAACGAGCCATGGCCCGACGGAATGAAGTGCGGGGAGTGCCTGGTCTGCCGCGACAACCAGTGTGTAGACGACCCGGACTGCAAGAGCGCGGGTGGTTGCGGCTGCGGGTCCGTCGGAAACGGAGCGGATAATCTCTTGCTGTTTATCGGTTTTCTGATGCTTGCCTGGTTTTTCGGTCGACGGTCTGCTAGAGTTTTCCGAGGGAGGAGAAGGAGGCCATCTTGAATCGTTTTCTGCTATTGTTTTATGTCGCGGTTTCACTGGCAGCATGCGGTGAGCAGCAGCACGTCGACTTCAATCACCTCGGCATTCCAATAATCAACGGTGAGACGGACAGCAATCCGGACCACCTGGCCGTGGTTGCCATGACCTTCGGCAACTACATGTGCAGCGGCACGTTGATTAGCCCCAACGTCGTCCTGACCGCGGCCCATTGCGTCGAAGGTTACAGCGCCAGCGCCTACACCATCTACTTCGGCAGCAGCGTCTACAGTTCCACCAGGCGCTACGTCTCGGACACCCTGGTGCATCCGCAATGGGATTCGCAGAACCTGATAAACGACATTGCCATGCTGCGGCTTTCCAGCCAGGCTCCTTCCAATGTCACCCCGATCCCCTACCTGCCGCACAGCCTCGGAATTTCGCAACTGGACGTGGGCGGCACCCTCGAGTATGTCGGCTTCGGCGAGGATGAGCACGGCAACGCCGGCTCAAAACTGACGGTGGACAACGCCCTCGACTGGGTCTGCACAAGCGGAGGCGGGTGCTCGATAGGCAACGGGGGCTGGGCCGTACCGAAAAGCATCTGTTCCGATCAATCTCCCGGGGGGCCGTGCGAAGGCGACAGCGGTGGTCCGGCCTTCGTCACTCGCAGCGGCCAGGAGTACGTGGCCGGTATTACTTCTTACGGCGACCAGAATTGCGCCTATTTCGGCTGCAGCACCAAGGTCGACGAGTTCGAGAGTTTCGTCATCGATTTCGTGGGCGGCGAACTTGGAGCATCCTGCACCAGCTCGGCGCAGTGTAACTCGGGCTATTGCACGGACGGTGTCTGCTGCGAATCAACCTGTACTGGAGAGTGCAAGGCTTGCAATGTCGGCGGCAACTGGGGCCACTGCGTGCAGGTGCCTTCCGGAACGCCGTGTCCGGACGCAAACCTGTGCAACGGTACCGAGACATGCCAGAACGGAACCTGCAGCCCGGGCCAGCCGCTCGACTGTTCCAACTCCAACTTGTGCACAGACGAGGCCTGCGAACCGGCCAGTGGATGCCTTTTCAACCCCGTGGCCGACGGAACTGCCTGCCTGAACTCGAACGTTTGCGATGGTGAAGAGAGTTGTTTGGCTGGCGTGTGCCGCTCTGGAACGGCTCTCGATTGTGACGATCTCAATCCCTGCACCGACGACTCCTGCGACAACCAGCTTGGCTGTAACCATGCCGTCGTTGCCGACGGGACGTCTTGCGGCGGAGGTCAGTGCGGTGCGGCGGCCTGTTCCGGAGGTCACTGCCTGGCCACGGACGACACTGCCTGCGACGACCAGGACCCCTGCACCGATGACTGGTGCAACCCGGACACGGGCTGCGAACACCAGCCGCTGGTCGACGGCTACGCCTGCGGCGAGTGCATGATGTGTGTCGAACAGCAGTGCGTCGAAGCGCCTGATTGCGGCGGTGGGGGCTGCGGCTGCAGTCATTCTTCGAGGCCGGCTGCGGGCGCGGGAGGCTTGGCGCTTTTATTGCTTGCATTGTTACTGTGGCGCAGACCATGAATCGGTTTACGGCCCTTTTTACACTGGTGCTGCTCGTTCCCGGAGGGGCAAGGGCCACTGCGGGTTCTTTCAAGCCGGATGTTGCTCGCCTGGTACCCGCGCTGGCCGAGCAGTACGACCTCGATCTGCTCAAGGCGGGCAAGCCGGCCGCCAGGTTCAAGCGCGCTTTGGATCTTGAGAGTACCCTTCCCGGCTGGGAAGAGATCAACTTCTTACAACATATGGACAAGCTGGTCGGGTGGCTTGCGGTGCTTGCGTTGGTTGAATCCGCGGTGCTGTCAGCCGAGCAAGTTCCGGATGTGTGGGACCTAAAGCTTGTCAAGATCTACCGCAGGCTGTCCGCGGCGGAGAATGCGCTGGACGTGGTGCGCTCGGCGGTTGCCGTGATGGCTTTGCAACCGGGGGCCAAGGATCATCCTTCGGTCAAGTTGTCGAAACAGTTGATTGCCCTGGCTCAATACGGGAGAAGCGGATTGCGCTGGGTTGCGGCGCGCAGGTTGAAAAAATCGCCCGGGGACGAACTGCGCCGGGAGTTGCTCGAGGGACTGTGCGAGGTAGATCGCCGCGAAGGGAAGTGGAAACAAATGCAGATGGTCGCGGCCACGCTGTGCGATCTGAAGGCGACAAAGAGTTGCGCCGCGTTCGAGGCCGAGGCCCTCTTCGAACTGGGCAAGATGCAGGAGGCCGAGCGGGCACTGAAAAGAGCCGCCCGGACGGCTTCGAAATCCGATCTGGAAAGAGCCAAGCTGCGAAAGCGACTGGCCAAGGCGCGCGCGGCATCGGCAGGCGGGAAAAACGGCGCCGAGATGGCCAAGGTCGCCGCGATTCTTCTGGAACTTTCCGAGCCCTGGCGGGTGCTGGAGATGTTGAGCGAGCAGGAAGTCATAAAGGCCGCAAACCCGCGCCTGGACGAGGCCTACATTCGTGCTTTTATGGAACAGGGACTACTCTACCAGAAGGCCTGGGCCTTTGGTCGCAAGGCTCGCGGCGCTCCGCCGACGCCACATTTTTTGTCGCGCAGGATCGGAGCCGGCCTGATGAGGACCATGAGTCGGTTTTACGCCGGACGGGGCCGGGGTGGAGTCGATCGCCGCACGATGGAGGCCCTCGATAGCGATCTGGCGCTCTTCAGGCCGGCCGACGAAAAGCTTGCCGACCTTACTTCGACCTACCTGGCCTTCATCACTTTTATAGGCGGCGACATGCAAGATGCCAAGGCCAGGAAGGAGTTTCTGGAAAAGGCACAAACCTTCAATAGTCGTTATCCCACCGATTTGTCCGGCGTACAGATGATTTATCTTTGCGCCCAGTTGGGAGTGCCCGGGGCAAAAGCCTGGCAGACGCTGAACCGTTACAGGCGCGGTCTGCGTGGAAAGCCGATCCCCGACGAGTTTCTCGCTGTGTATGTCGGCGCGGCCGTGCGTAGGGCTCTGGTTGAGAAAGATTCGAGTCCGGTTGATGCGGCCGCTAACTGGATCGAAAGCCGCGCCAAGAAAGACTCGCCGGCGACATTCGACTTGTGGAACGCGCATCTAATAGCGGTCAGGGGCCTGCTGGCTGAAAAGACGGTCATGGCTTCGGCACTGCAGAATGCCGTCAACGCCTACGGCAAGGTTGTCGAGGAATTCGGCAACTCCGTCAAGGTAGGCTCGCTGGACGCTTTCTGCGACGCAATCGCCAGCGTCGGCACGCTGATGATGCAAGGGGGCGGTCTTGACGATGTTCGTCGCCTGCTGGATCAGGCCGCCCAGGTTTGCGGCGCCTACCCGGCCACGGCGGCCTTGCGAGCGGTTTGTGACATGGCTGCCGGAAAGAGCGCCAAGCCGGCCGAGACTATTGCGGCTCTCGACCAGGCCGCGGGCAGGCTGGATAGCCGCCAGGCGCGGATCCAGGCCCTGTTATGGCTGGCTGTTGCCTCGGAGGCCTCAGGCGCCAAGAAGGAGAGCCGGGAGTACTACGAAAAAGCCGCCGGCCTGATAAAAGAAGAGCGTTCGCGCGGAGCAATTGCCCCCCTGGCGCCGGACTTGCGCTCGATGGTCGCCTCTTCGGGATCTTTCAGCATGTCGATGGGTTACTCGCCGGCGAGTCCCTTCGGGCTGGTGATCGAGGTGGTCGTGCTGAGCCGCATGTTCCTGTTTCCCCCCGCGGCGGTCGATGAAGCCAAGATGGCAAGTTACCTCTAGTCTGCACAGCAGTGGTTGAAAGTATAGACATTACCCGCATTGTCTACCGTTTCCTGGCAGCAATGGTAAGTCGGATCGATCTCGATGCACTGCGAGTCCGAAGTGCAGATGACGTGCGCGATCGTGCATGACATTTGACACTTGCCTAAATATGTCGAGGCGTTCACCGATTGCAGGCAGCATGTCTCGTCGCTGTTGCAGTCGCCGGGGTCGTTACAGTAGTTGTATGTCATCCCGGGGCAGATATCCGTCGTACAGATAAAACCTTGTCCGAAATCGCAGCAGGTAGCTCCGGCGTCTTCGCAGGTGCCGTTGCACAAGAAGCCCGGTATGGAACATCCGCCGCCGTCGCAAGTCGCGTCGTCCGTGCAACTGTTGCCGCAGGAGCCGCAGTTCGCGTTGTCGCTGTTCAGATCGACGCAACTCATCTGGTCAATCTGGCCCGTGTCGTAACACGGCTGATAGTCGTTTTGACAGACGCAGTCTAGATCCTGGCAAGTGCTGTTGTCGGGGCAAGTATTGTCGCAGGCGCCGCAATTTTCAGAGTTGTCAAACAACTGTGTCTCACAACCGGGATCGCCATCGCAGTTGTCGAAGCCGTCGTCGCATACGCAGCTTCCGGTGTAGCAATGCTCGTTCAGCTTGCAGGTGAGGCCGCAGGCGCCGCAGTTTTGCGGATCGGCATTCAGGTTGGTGCACACCCCGTCGCAACATGTGTCGTCGCAGGCCTCGCCGGGCCGGCCGCACAGGCAGATATTTTCCGCGTTGCACCACTCGCCCGGGGCGCACATGTCGCTGTTGGGGCAGATGTCCTTCAGGCAGTGGCCGTTCAGGCAGCCGAGCATGCCGCAGTCGTCGGTGCGGGTTTCGTAGATGCAATCTCCGTCGCATCTAACAGTGCCGTTAAAGACGATCAGGGTCCCGTCGATGTTGCACTTGGGCTGCGGGTAGTTATTACAAGCGTCGCCGCAAGCTGTACAGTTCGCAAGTGTGCCCAACTTGGTTTCGCAACCGTCGTCTTCGCTCAAGTTGCAGTCGGCAAATCCCGGTTCGCAGGCGGTCATGCTGCATCTGCCGCCTTCGCAGGCCGACCCGGCGTGTGCAAAAAAGCAGGGCCTGGCGCAACCGCTGCAGTTATCCTTATCGCTGTCGGTGTTTGTCTCGCAGCCATTGTCGATTTTGCCGTCACAATTCGCGAAGGGCGGGTTGCACGAGGCTATTCCGCACTTGCCTGAGGCGCATTTTGCCTGCCCGTCAATCACCGTACAGGCCTTGCCGCACTCGCCGCAGTTTTCGATGTCCTTTTCGGTGTCGACGCACTTCCCGTCGCAGGCGGTCTTTCCGATTTCTTCACACCAGGCGCACAACTCGGGCCCCTGGCCTTGATTGTCGGGAACGCAGATGTCTCCGCCCAGGCAACTGCATCCGTCGGGGCAGGTGCCGTCTGGCCGGCACTTGTAGTAGTCACTATCGGCGTAGCGCGGGTTGAATGTGCATCCGCTCACCAGCGCCAAGAATGCCGCCATTGAAACAAGTTTATTCTTAGTCATAATCTCGACCTCTCTACTACCCCCCACTATCATACTAGCTTCCGGCGCTCTTTTGAAAATGTGCTCAGGATCACAAAAGCAGGCCATGTGCCTTGACGGTATGGGGATACCGGGTGTAGTATCGAGGTACGGTTGTATTCCGGTCCAAGGAGGTTATCATGAAGCGCATTCTCACAGGAAGTGTGTTTGTGATCTTGGGCTTGCTGGTGGCTCTTTGGCTCCCGGCTTGTGCCAGTGACTCCAACACCGGCGACGGGGGAAACGGCAATGATGACGGCAACAACAACAGTGACGGCACGAACAACAATGACGGATCGAACGGCAACGACACCAAGAAAGACGGCGGGATAGGTCCGGGAGACCTGCCGATCTGCGATACTTTCGAGATCCAGGCGGGCGCCATTCCCCCGAACCTGTTGCTGGTGGTCGACAAGTCCGGTTCAATGAAAGATCCAACCTCGGCGGGCAGCAGCCGCACCAAGCTCCAGGACGCCAAGGATGCGCTGAACATGATGATCGACCAGGGCGAAGGGCAGATACGCTTCGGCTGGCTGCAGTTCCCCTCCGATTCGAGCTGCGGCGCGGGCGACGTATCCGTCCAGTGCGCCGACGATTCGGCCAGTACCATCCGCAGCCGGATCAGCAGCCTGTCGGCCAACGGCGGAACCCCGACCGGCCCTTCGCTGAACAACGCCAACGCCTACGACGGCATGCACGACGAGGACCGCAACAACTTCGTGGTCTTGCTGACCGACGGGATGCCGACCTGCCCCAACGGCAACGGTCGGCAGGAAAATGAAGCCGACAACACCCTGGCATTGAACGCGGTCACCAGCCTGCACGCCGGCGGCGTGGATACTTTCGTGATCGGGCTGGGCGAGGACATCAACTCCTCCAATCCAACCCTGCTCAACGACATGGCCGATGCCGGCGGCAGGCCGCGGGCCGGCGGCACCAAGTATTACCAGGCCAACAGCCTTTCCGATCTCGAGCAGGCCTTGCAGGACATCGGCGGGATGGTGATCGGCTGCAACCTGGGGCTGGGCAGTGTGCCCGAGTATCCCGCCTGGCTGTGGGTATTCTTCTGCGACGCCAATGGCGAGAACTGCGTGGCCCAGGCGCGCGACAAGGATCACGTAAACGGCTGGGATTACGATAGCGCCCACAACCAGGTCGACTTCTACGGACCGATGTGCGACCAGTTACGAAGCGGCACGATCGAGGACGTAGAGGTATTGATGGGTTGTGCGCCGCCGGATTGATCGCGGAGCCTTCGATGATGCGTCTGCTGCCACGGGTAGCGGCTCGGGTTGTACTGTCTGTGTTGCTCGCTGCCGTGGTCTCCTGCTCGGATGACCAGAACGGAACAACAGACGCCAACGGCACTCAAGACGGCGCCGACGGGGGCGGCGGCAGCGATACGGGCGCGGATGGTCAGGGCTCGGACAAGCACGGGGGCGACATTCCCATCTGTGACGAGGTTGAACTCGATGCCAGCCCGCTGGCCAACCTGTTGCTGGTAGTGGACAAGTCCGGCAGCATGAACGATCCCACCTCGGCCGTTCTGCCGCAGCGCACCAAGGTGATGGACCTGCGCGACGCCGTCTATTTTATGCTCGACGAATTCGGGGGCAAGATCCGCTTCGGCTGGATGGCCTTTCCCAACCAGGACAAGTGCGATCCTGGAGTCGTCTCGGTTGGGGTAAGTGACGACTCGGACGATCTGATCCGCGGGCTGGTGGACGCCTTCATTGCCTGGGGCGGAACCCCGACCGGGGAGTCATTGCAAAATGCGGACGCCTACGACGGCCTGCGCGACGAGCAGCGCAAGAACTTCGTGGTCCTGGTGACGGATGGCATGCCGACCTGTCCCAACGGCGCAGGCTCCAGCCAGAACCAGGCTGATAGCGACCTGGCACTGGCTGCGGTTACCAGCCTGCAGCAGCACGGCATCGACACTTTCGTGATCGGCCTGGGAGAAGATCTCAACAGCGCCAATCCGACTTTGCTCAACGACATGGCCGTGGCTGGCGGCCGGCCGCGCGACGATGCCGTGCGTTACTATCCGGCCAGCTCGCGCGACGAACTGGAAACAGCCTTTTCAGAGATCGGCAAGGCGGTCTTCGACTGCAGCCTGGCGCTTTCGGTGATTCCCGAGAAGCCCGACTGGATCTGGGTCTACCTCGATGGCCAGCCCATCGATCGCAACCAGGTGGACGGCTTCGATTATGATGCTGTCAATAACCGGATTGATTTCTATGGTTCTACGTGCGACCGCCTGCGGAACGGCGAGGTGGGAACGGTGGAAGTAAAGATGGGCTGCGCCCCGCCAGATTAATGTGATCTTTCAGATCTCGCCCTGGATGAACAGTACAACCCTGCGTCCCAGGCGTTCGCCTCCGTAGTCGTTGCCGGGCTGGCCGTCGGTTAAAGGGGCCCGACTGAAACCACCGAGTTCCCTGAATCTGAAGTCGAGCAAGTTGAAGCCTTCCAGTCCGGCCTCGAGAGTGATCGGACCGCAGCTGAATTCATAAGCCAGCCGCGCATTGAGAAACCAGGAAGCCGGGAGCTGGACGTGAATCATCGGTTCCAGTACGCCGTCCGGGTTGCCGGACGCACGCTGGTAGGACGAGGTGAAGAAAGCCCTGACTGACAGCGACCAGCCCGAAATCCGGCCAAGATCGGCGCCCGCCGATGCCCTCCAGATTGGCTCACCGACGGAGATATGTTTCTTCTGGTCAGAGAATATCTGCCGGTAGCCGAGTGTCACAAAAAGGCGTGTTTGCTGGCTGGGATGAGCGACGATCTGCAGTTCGACGTCGTGTCCGTTGTCGCCCGAAGAAGCGTTTGAGAAACCGATGCCAGGGCCGTTGAGATCCGGAATGCGCAAACCGCCGATCTCGATATAGTTCATCTGAGCTGGATCATACGAAAAACCTATCAAGTTCCGGTACCAGTTGTAGGCGAAATCGAGCTTGACAGCCAGGTGCCCGGACAAAAAGTTGCCGCTGTAACCAATTTCGAGACTGTCTAAAGTCTGATTCTCGAGATCGGGGTTGGCCACGTTCAGTCGATTGAATCCGTAGCCGTGAATGTCGTGCAATTTGATGTCCAGCGACGATTCGAAGAAAGTCGGCTTGAGAAAGGCGTGAGCGTACCCAAAACGGAAGGAGTGCTCGTCGCTGGGGGCGAAGATCACGGCGGCCCGCGGGCTCAACTCATAGCGCGTTACCGAGTTGTGATCGTAGCGCAGGCCGGCGGTGACAATCAACGGGGGCATTTCGGCGTCCGTCAAGTCGTTCACCACTCCGGCCAGGTCGAACTCGTCCTGAAGGTACACGCCAACCCTGTGCTCATCATGATCGGGATCGTAAAAAGCATCGGCATGGTAGAGGTTGTAGACATATTCGACGCCGTAGGACAGGCGATTGTAAAACACTTCGACAGCATGCCCGGCCAACAATGAAACCTTGTCGACGCTGCCGTCGATCGGCGGCAACTCAGCCAGTTTCTGATCCAGCAAGCTGGAGTACAGGTTCAAGCCCAGATCGGATTCAACCGAGACATGGTCATAGACCGCCTGGAGGGAAAAATCTCCCAAGCGGTAGCGCAGCTTGCCGTAGAGGTCGAGCAAGTCGCGCAGATCGACTTCTCCCACGTCGGCGTGCAGTTTGCCTGTCGTGTGATAGCTGCCGCCCTCGAACAGCAGCTTGCCGGCGCTTTCCAGGTCGAGATTTGCCTGCAGGCGCCCCCTGAGCGCGTCAATGCCGCTGATATCGCGTCCCGTCCAAAGATCCTGGCGTGTCACGCCCGTTGATGCCGACAATGAGACGGGACCCGCCCGGCCGCTCCAGCGGCCGCTGATCTCCAGCGCACCGTGTTCACCGCCCCGGATCGAGGCAGATGCAGTCGGGCCCTCGCCCGGACGGCGGGTGAACACCTGCACCACCCCGGCGTAGGCGTTGGCGCCGTAGAGTGCCGAGCCGGGGCCGCGGATGATCTCGATGCGTTCGACATCGTCCAGCGAAAAAGGCTGCACGGTCCACAAAGGAGCTCCGAACAACTCGAAGGTCACGTCGCGGTCGTCGATCAGCAGAAGCAGCGAGTCGGAAGCCTCGCTGGTCTCGCCGCGGACGCCGACCGCGTACCACAGCGGTTTGACCATGTCGACGTCCATGTTCGGAACCAGGCGCAGCACCTCGGGCAGGCTGCGGGCTCCCGAGGCCTCGATATCCTCGCGGGTAAGCACCGTCATGGCCGAGGGGCTGTGAGCAAGCGGCTGCACGTGCCGCGCAGCGCTCTGTACCGTCTCGGCCGGAGCAAAGAAGAGTTCAACCTCGAGGTCTTCCTCGGCGGCTTCTTCCTCCGCCCCGGCGGGTCCCGCAAGCAGGAACAGAAACAGCAAGCCCAAGCCCCAAACTAGACAATTTTTGGCAACCACGCTGCCATTATCTTGAACCATCCGCCAAATGACAAGTTGAATCTTCCAGCAAGGCCTGCGGGTTGCAAAAAAGGTTGGTGTATGTTACCCACTTCTTCATCTAAATGATGAAGCAGGAGCAAAATATGATGATGGGTTGGGCTGCCATTAACCGCAAGGGGGTCGTCATGATCAGTTCCGCCAAGCTATGCGCTCTTGCCTGTGCCCTGTCGTTGCTGGCCGCCAGCGGATGCCAGCAAGAGAAGCGCGGTCCGGTTGAGGTCACGGCCGCGGAAGGCGCCGATGTCGTCAAGGCTGTCATGGGTTCCGAGGGCGGTAAGCTGCGGTTCGCCGCGGACGGCGCCCGGCTGGTTGTAGGCCAGAAATTGCTACAAGAGGAAGTGACGATCATTATGAAGAGGGTCAAGCCCAGCTTCGATTTGCCGGGCAAGGATTTCGTGGGAAAAGCCTACCGGATTAGTCCGCGCCTGACGTTCGCGCCCGGAGCGGCCAGGCTATATATTCCGGTCGATCATCCCTTGCCTGGCCTGCCGGCCGACATCAACCTGAAAATGTACTACTATGACAGGCTGACGTCTGATGGGCCCGAGGGTGCCACGCTGGTTCACAAGTGGCAGCCGCATCCCAAGACGAAGTTCGCCGGGTTCAGCTCCGATCAGAAATATTTGATGTTCGACCTGTACGAGACGATCTCCGGCAGGACGACTAAACCACCGTTCGGCCTTCTCCAGGCCGCCTTTGATAGGCAATAAGAATCATTTGAAGAGCGCTTCCAGCTTGGCCTTGGCCGCATTCAGGTCCTCGCCCTGACCCGGCTTGCCCCGGCGAATCTCGAAGGATGCGCAGAAATTTGCCTTCTCGCGATCGGGTACGTATTCGGTCAGGTTCTCGCGGCACTGGTTGTGGGCACCGGGATCCCAGAAACGGCAGTTCTTGCAGCAGCGCAGATCGGTGTCGCACGAAGGGCAGGTGTCCTGACGGACCACCTTGTCGATCAGCACAATCTCGTCGTTGCATTTCCAGCAAAAGAGCTTCTTCTTGGTCGTCTCCATACTACCTCCACAGCAGCAGGATAATGGAATTATCGGCCTCCCGTCAAGCCGGGGATTGCGGTCGCGGTTGACCGTACGTGGATCTTTGGATTATGTTGGGCTCAGAAAGGAGTGGCGCCATGAGTTGGGAATATTTTCGTTATCGCTGGGATCGCATGCAGAGCATCGATATCGGGGACAACAAGCTGGAGATCAAGAGAACCCAGGAAGACGTGCAGTCTCTCGAGCGCATCCTGGTCTATTTGCTCGGCAAGTTGGCCATGGATCAAGAGATATCCATCGGCGATCCCGTCATCAGAGACTATTTGCATATCGACGAGAAAGACACGAGCCCGGACAAAGCCATTCTGGAGATTCTCGGCAAGATCAAGCACGGTGCCGACCCGCGACTGGTAAAGTGCCCGAAATGCGGCGCCGCGGTGCGGGATCTGGCGGATGTCCATGACGAAGTTTGCCAGTGGTGTGGCCACCGCCTGCAAACCGAGTACTAACGGCATGATGTCCTATAACGGCCGGCTGCAAGCCGGCCTGAGTTGACGGGAGCCTCGAATGAAATGCCCACGATGCAATGCCGAGTTATCCGTTGAATCCTACGAGGGTATCGATGTGGATAAGTGCCCGTCCTGTAAGGGATTCTGGGTTCCGGGTTACCGCCTGGCCGAGATTATCGATGTGCGCGAGAAGACCTTCTCGATCGAACAGATGTCAAGATATAACAAGCTGCACGAGCAGCATCACGGGCTTGTAAACGAGGCCAGTTCCAGTATCAGTTGCCCCGAGTGCGGCTCAAAAATGACTCAGAGCCACTACAACTACGCGGCCGAGGTGTTGATCGATCGCTGCCCAGGGGGACATGGGATCTGGCTTGACGAGGGAGAAATCGAGCACATCCAGATGGCCGTTGAGGAACAGGAAAGCGAAATGCAGGATATTGTAGCAGAAAAACAGCTCGTGGTGGACGATTTCGCTTCCCGGGATCTCGAATATCAGAGAAAAAAGTACGATCTGAACATCTGGCACCTCTTCATATGGCCGAGAAGCTAAGGTTCTTGACACCTAGATCGGTTGAATGGGACGATGCTCAAACAGGGTAGTGCCAGTCTCAAAAGGTGTGGGTGCGCTTGGCGGACGAGTGAAGGAGGGGATTGGAAATGAAGGCATTCAATGGTGTCAAGGTGTTTTCCGCGACTCTGGCGCGAAACCGTGAGGAACTTGGGGAAAAAGTAACTGAGTGGTTGAGGCGACATCCCAAATGTGAAATCATCGACCTACGGGTAGTTCAATCGAGTGACAGGGAGTTCCATTGCATCACAATTGTTCTTTTCTACAACGAGTCAGTTGCTTAGTAGTGTGCGTGTTGCTGATAGAGTTATGCAATATTGACCGGAATTCTTTGCGAGAGGTTCCTCCAGAGTCATGACTGCCAAAAAGATACTTATTGTCGAGTATGAGAAGGATTTCGCACTTTCGCTGGCTGCTTTGCTGTCCGACAGCGGTCACCATTTTTCCTTTGTCTACAAAGGAAAAGAAACCCTGGACGAGGCCGATGAGCTGAATCCTGATCTGATCATCTTGCGAGCCGAGATGCCGGATATGTCTGGATTCACGCTTTGCAGCCGAATACGAAAATCGAAGAAGCTACGCGAGATCCCGATAATCTTCATGACTTCCGAGGCCGACGAGGCATCTGTCGAGAAGCATCGCCAGGGCAAGTACCCGGCCGATGAATACCTGATCATGCCTTTCGACATGGAAGAGTTCAAAAGCAAGGTCGTTGCATTCGTGGGCAGCGGAGAGCCCGAATCGCAATCGGACGAGGAACTTGCGGAAGAGAGCGAGGCCGGCGAGGCCGAGCAACCGGCTCAAGAAGAACAAGCCCCGGACGAATTGAATGTGCAAGACTTCGAGGGTGAAATTGCTGACCTGGAGCCCGGAGCGGAGCAGTCTCCTGCGACAGGGGATGAACCCGCTGACCCGGAGACCGAAGAACAAGCGTCCGTTGAAAACGCCCCCGCCGACGAACAACCTGCTGCTCCTGACGAAGAGAGCGATGCCACCATTGTTTCGGACGAAGAAATAGAAACTATCGACGATACTGCTATCGTCGAGGAACTCGATGGTTCGTCCTTGACACCCGCCAACGGGGCTGGTCCTCCCCAGTTGCCCACAGAGCGCAAGTACGTGAGTGACCAGGACATGGACTTCGTCGACAAAGCATTCGATTCGATCAAGGACGCCCGCAAGGAATTGGCGGTCGAGGAATCGAGCGGGGGTAAGAAGCCCAAGAAGGGATCCAAAAAGAAGGGGGCGCAAAAGGATGGCCTGGAGGGCAAGCTCGATTTTTTGCGCGATAAACTCAAGCAGCGCGAGATGGAGATTGCCCGCTTGGCGGAGATCTGGGAGCAGAAGGAACGCGAATTCTCGGCCTACAACGAAAAACTTCTAGATAAAGAAGTTGAGATTCAGGGCTTTAAAATGCGCATCGAGGACATCGAGCGCAAGCTGGATGAAGCCCGCAAGGACGGAGAACAGCAGGCCAAGGAATTCAAGGCTTCGATCGACTCCTTGATGGAAGAGAAGGTCATCACCGAGAACGATCTTATCCAGGTAGTTGCCGAAAAAGAGAAACAAATCAATGATATGCGGGTAGCATTGTCGCAGGCCGAGCGGGACAGGGAAGAGTTGGAGAAGAACTTGCTCGAGAAAATCAAGGCGGGCGAGGAACAGTATGTTCTGCTTGGTGAAAAACTGCATGCCACTATTCAGGATGCCTCAGTTCGTGAGCAAGAACTGCATGAAACCGTATCCGGCTATGAGTTGACGGTCGCCTCTAATGAAGAGTCGATTGAAAAGCTTGGAGGGGAGCTTGAGCAAACCAAGGCAGACAAGGAAGCCGTAGAGGCCGATCTAACACAGCGACTTCAAGATGCAGGAGAAAGGATCGATAAACTTGATCTCGATCTTCAAACGTTGACTGAAGAAAAGGAGCGTTCAGAACGCATTCTTAACGAAGGTCTCAGCGCGCAAATGGAGCGTGCCAACTCGCTTGAAACTGAATTGAACGACCTGCGCGAGGCAAAGCAGCAGCAGCTGCGAGTATTCGAAGAGAAGTTGGAAGAGCGTGATGAAAAGATTATTTCCCTGCAGGGAACACTCGAGGGTGTACAGCGCGAAAAGGATGAACAACAGAACAGATTGGCCGCTAAGCTCGACGATCGCGAATCGAAGATCGGCGGACTGGAGATGGATCTGGCGGCATTGCGAGAGGCAAAAGAGGAACAGGAAAAGAAGCTTGGCGGTCGGCTGGCGGAGCGTGAACAGAAAATCGAAGAAATCGAGAGAGAGAACAATGAGCTACGCCAGGAATACGCTCGCTTCAAGGACGACATGGATCTTCAGCTCAGAGACCGGCAGGAAAATATTAGAGATTTGGAACAGAGGCTGATTGTCACCAGAAAGGATAAAGAAGTAGCCGAGCGCGAGGTCGAAAGACTGGGAGCTGAGCTGGAACAACGCGTCTCAGATCTGAGGGAGAAGCTGGCCGAAGAGCAGCAGATCAAGGCACAGCAAGAGGAGGAGTTGACTTCACAGATCGCCGCACTGGAAGAATTCCTGGAACAGACGCGCAACGAGAAGGAAGATGCCCTGCAAGCCGCCGGCCGTGAGCTGACCAACAAAGAAGAGATCATTGCGCGCATCAGGCAAGAAAGTGAGCAGGCCATTGAAGACCGCGATCGGCGCCTGGGGGACCTGCGTGAAGAGTTGCAGGCAGTCGCTGATGAGCGCAACAAGGTAAGGGCCGAGCTTGAAGACAGTATGGCTGAAAGCGAGGCGAGGATAGGGGAACTTACTGAACAACGTAGCCAGGAAGAACAATCCTGGCAGTCGGAGCGGGAACGCTACGAGAGCCAGGTTGCCGAACGGGATCAGCGTATATCAAGCCTGCTGGACGAAAATCGTGAGATGTCTCAGGAGTACGAATCGCAGCGCCTGGCTAGCACCGAGAAGATCGAAGAGATCGAGGGCATGCTTAGCGAGCGCGAGAACCAGATTGAGTCACTAAGGCAGGAGATGGCCTCGGCACGCGAGGAGGCCTCGGAAATACTGTCCCGGACGAGAGAGCAGGCTCAGGAGGAAATGGGTACCATCCGCGCCGAATTCGAGCGGGAGCAGGGCAAACTCGAACAACAAACCGCCGATTTTGAAAACCGCCTGGAGCAACTCAACGAACAGGCAAGGTCCGATGCGCAAATCGCCCAACAGCGAGAGGCCGAGCTTACCGAGCAACTTGCCTCGGCCGAGGCTCGCCTGGCTGAATTGGAACAGAGTTTACAAAAGGCCCATGAGCAATACCGCCAGACCCAAGCCCGGCTGGAACAGGCGCACCAGGAGGCCCAGCAGGAAGCCCAGGCGGCTGAGGAGTACAAGATATCAACGCAGGAGAGACTGACGGTCGCGGAAAGCAGGGTGGGCGAGCTGGAGGATGAACTAGCCCGCTCGAATGAACAGCTCGAAGGCACCCGTGAGGATATTCGCCAGAGGATCCAGCGCTGGGAAGAGAGGCTGTCCGGAATGAACGAGCAGCTGGCTATCGCCCAGGAGAAAGAGAACCAGCTGAGGCAGGAATCCGAGGAGAAGCTTGCCGAAAACAATGCAGTCTGGGAAGAGCGCCTTAAAGGCAGCGAACACAAGTTGCAAGCTGCCGAGTCGAGGGCCGGACAGTTGACAGTCGAGAAAGAACAATTCGCCGAGCAACTCGAACTGGCCAGGACCGAGCATCAGCGCTTGGAAGAACAGGCCAAGACAGCGGTCCAGGAGAAGGAGCAAGCGCAGGAGCAACTGACTCAGATCGAAGAAAGCACGAAAGCATCCACGCGCGACAGAGAAGAGGCCGAGTTGCGCTACATGCAGGAACTGGAGTCAAAGCAGGATCACTACATCAAGGAACTCGAGCGGGTACGTTCCTCGCATATCGCGGAAATGACAAAGATGAACCACAACTATCTGCAACGCGGTAAGGCTCTCAAGATCGCCGAACTGGAGGTCAGGCGGCTGAAAGATAAAATTGCCGAACTCGAGAAGAGACCGAAGGCAGCGCCGGCACCCAGGGCTGCGGCACGACACGGCCCAGGAGCCGGCCCTGCTGCTTTGCCCGCAGCGGGCTCCGGCGAAGGCGGAGATTTCGATATAGATCAGATGCTGGACGGCCTCAAGGAGTCGGAATAGGTTGAAGCAACCGATACCATTCGGAAAATATCTACTCCTCGAGAGGATCAACGTCGGCGGCATGGCCGAGATTTTCCTGGCCCGCTCGCGAGGGGTTCACGGGTTCAAGCGCATACTGGCGATCAAGAAGATCCTGCCGACCATGGCGGAAGACAAGGAATTCATCGCCATGTTCATCGACGAGGCCCGCATCGCCGCTGAACTCTCGCATGCGGGAATCGTGCAAATATTCGAACTAGGAAAGTATGAAGACGATTATTACATTGCCATGGAGTTCATTCATGGCAAGGATCTGCGCTTCATCCAGGAAAGAATGACCCGTGAGCGGATTCCGATGCCGGTGTCCAAGGCAGCATTCATCACATACAAGATCTGTGAAGCCCTCGACTACGCCCATACCCGAAAGGATTCCTCTGGTCGCCCGCTGGGCATCGTCCACCGCGACGTTAGTCCTCAGAATGTGCTGATCTCCTACGAGGGGGAGGTCAAGATCTGCGATTTTGGTATCGCCAAGGCCGCCAATCGCTCGCAGAAAACGCAGGCTGGTGTACTCAAGGGCAAGTTTGGCTACATGAGCCCGGAGCAGGTTCGCGGGTTGCCTCTCGACGGTCGCTCCGACATCTTTACCGTCGGCACGCTGCTGTATGAGATGGTCACTCTCGAGCGACTATTTGTGGGAGAAAGTGATTTCTCGACTCTGGAAAAGGTGCGCAACGCTGATGTCGTTCCCCCGTCCGCTTATAATCGGGAAGTACCCGAAGAACTCGAAGATATCATTCTCAGGGCGCTGGCCAAGGAGGTAGAGGATCGCTTCCAGAACACGGCGGAATTCGGCGATGCACTTCAGGCATTTTTACTGAAAAGCGGCATGGTCTCGGCTCGCGATTTGTCGAGCTTCATGAGGAAAGTATTTTCGGCCGAATTGGAAGCCGAATTGCGCCGCCTCGAGCAATACCAGGACTTTTCTGAATCATCATTGCAGTTGGAGGAGCAGACCGGCGATGACGACTTCGCGAGCGAGTTGTCAAGTGAGACATCAGATGAAGATGCCGATCTGGATGCCAAGACATTGATCTTCGCCTCTCATGAGGTTGAAGGAAACGGCCGTGTTCGTTCGACTCCTCCCCCCGTTCCTTCCGAAAACCAGGCGCCCTGGCAAAACGCGGATGCGTCCGGCACTAACGGTTTGGAGATAGCCGAAGCCAAGACAATGATCTTTTCAGATGCCCAGGCTACGCCGGTCGCGACCTCCAATCCGGATCTGGCGGCTGAAAAGACCATGCTTTTTTCCGACCCGGAAATCCAGCCGGATGAGGACATTCATGAATTGCCTACCAGGGGTGTGATCGATCGCCCCGACTTGAGACTGGTTGAGCCAGAAAGCCCTAAACCGGCAAGCGCCAGAGGCAGGTCGATTCAGGAAAAACTGTTTTTCCCGCTGGCAGTCATCATGGCGTTGTTGCTTGGCTGGTCCGCATTCGTCAGTGTCCGTCTGGCACAGCAAGAAAACGTGCCCTCAGAAACAGGTTTTGAGCTAATCACACACCCGGCAACCGGTGTGGAGGTGATGCTTGACGGCAGGCACGCAGCAACGCTTACACCTTTTGTCGGCCAGGATCTGGCGCCTGGAGTCCATAGTGTGAAGGTGACCCGGATGGGTTATCAGCCGTTCGAAAGAAAGGTGACGATCAAGGCCGGCACAATGTTGGTCCTGGATGCAACCCTTGCTCGTTCATCAACCGCGCTGAAGGACAAAAACATTTTCAAAAAAACCACCGTGGTCAAACCGGGAACACGGACAGACCCGCTTAGACAAGAAAAACCCGATGCGGGTATTGGCAATCGGCAACAGACTACCAAGAAGATCGCGGAAAAATTGCCCAAGAATCCCGTGGTCAAGACCGCCGAGTTACGTGTTGTTACTAAACCCAGCGGGGCGCAGATTAGCGTCAACGGAAAAAAACTCGGCCATGCACCGATCGCTTCTAAAGACTTCAAGGTTGGCGCCAAGCTGAAAATCGCGGCGATGTTGAGGGGATATCGGAGCGCGCGAAGAGAGGTCGAGATCAAGAACGGTAATAGTAACGAAATCAAGATCGAGATGGAGAAGATTATCAAGCCCAAGGAACCCAAAAAACCCCGTAAGCCATTGTTTGGGTTCCTGGTTGCCAACACCAGGCCCTGGTCGAAAGTGTTCATCGACGGCAAGTACTCCGGACGGGAAACTCCTATTGCTCCCGATAAGAAGTTGAAGCTGACAGCGGGAAAGCACAAGGTGATTTTCGAAACGCCGGGCGGCAAACGCTATGTTTTCGAAGTGGTCATAGAGCCGGGTAAGATACTGAAGCTGATAAAGAGACTGGAGGAGTGATGGCTCTCAGAGATTATGGCGGCGAAGAAGAAAAAGCCGAATCGCCCAAGAAAAAGGTCTTCGACGAGTTCGATTGCCCGCTTTGCAACGCCAACAATCCCTATGGTGATGGGTTCATGTCGGGAGACGAGATCCGCTGCTACTACTGCGGCTCCGAGTTTAGAGTGCGGGTAAACGAAGAGGGAAAGATGAAGCTGAAAGAAGTTTAGTTGCTGCTATTCTATCCCCCGCCCGAGGGCACCACCATCCAGACACGATCCGAGGGCTCCAGTGGAGTGTCCTGGCCGCCCATGAAGTTGATGTTTCTCCCGTTCAGCAGGATTGCGGCCCGGCGAACCTGCTTCCAGCTCTCTTCGCCTATACGCTCCTTGATGTAATCTATTAGTTCACGGATTGAACGTGCCTCGATCTCAAGCACCTGCTCACCGAGAAGCTTGGCCAGGCCTGCGTGCGGCACCAGAGTCGGCAT
>CAZENH010000021.1:61535-90377 GCA_964513625.1 uncultured Myxococcales bacterium
GTCGTTCAGGTTCTAATGCGCAGGTGCTCAATTGTCTTGGGTGTTGGAATGCCTCGCACGTCCCAGCCGCGAATACGGTAATAGGCCGCCAGCATCGGTTCCAGGGGCACGCCTCCCTCGATGCCGGGAAAGATCGAGTCGCGCGTCAGTCGGCGCGGCAAGGTGTCGTCCGCGCCGGTCAGCCCCTCGCGCAGATTGTACAGCCTTTCCAGGTTGTACACTCGTTCGCCGATCTCGTTCAGTTCTCCCATACTGACGTCTTTACCTGTGACAAGCGAAAGGAACTTCTCGAACCACAGCAGCTTCAACGGGTTCTTTAGCTTCAGTATCAGGTGTACCAGTGGCCCCGCGTGCAGCATGGCCCCCATCATCAAGCGATATGCCAGCGAATTCGGATCAATCTTGAAAATTGCGGCCGGGATCATCGCATAGGCCGAGAAATAGCACATCGAGAGAGACGATATCGAGGCATTTGTATTCTGTTGTAAAATAACCAGTTCGGGCTTGCTGGAAATGGAATGAGGATCGATCGAAACCGGCCCGGTTGCCTCGAGAAACATCGTCGAACCCCGAATGTGGCAGCCACCCCGGTTGCAAACGGCGTACTCAAGGCCCTGGCCGTAACAACCACGCGGATCATAAGCGGGCAATTCCAGACCTTTGACGTTGATGGCGAAATCTTCTCCGCCGAACTTGGCGGCCATCTTGCGGGTTCCCTCGGCCAGGTCTGCTCCTATACCGCGACGTCCGGCGATGTCCTCAATCGTTTGCCGGTAGACTTCGACGTTGCCCCAGGCCAGGTCGCTCTTGTACATGCCTTTCTCGGTCAACTCGGTGGCGAAGCCCAGAGTGTTGCCGCATGAAATAGTGTCCAGTCCCAGGTCGTCGCACAGCTCTCCCAGTTCGACCACCGCCTGCAGGTTGAAGATGCCCAGGTTGTTGCCGATCAGACCGATGGTCTCGAACTCGGGCCCCTTGGTCTCGCGTCCGCCGATCTTGACATGCCGGCCGCACCTTATGGGGCAGGAGAGGCAGCCATCGTTGCGAACCAGGATCTCGTCGCGCATTTTCTCGCCGCTCAACTCGGGGGTGTGCAGGTCCTGTCCCGCCTGGTAGTTCCGGGTGGGGATGATATTGCGTCCGGCCGTCGTCATGACCAGGTTGGCCGTGCCCAACTCGGGGAGGATGCTGCCGGTCATTGGGTGCGCCAGCAGAAACTTGGTGATCTTCTTCTGAAGTTGCTTGTACTCTTCCGGCCGGGCGATGGGAACCTTTAGCTTGCCGTCGGCGATGATCGCCTTCAGATTTTTTGCTCCCATGACTGCACCTGTTCCGCAGCGACCGGCCACCCTGTTTTGGCTGACAATACAGGCGTAGCGCACCCTGTTTTCTCCGGCCGGCCCGATGACCGCCTTGCCGAAGGATGCGGGCAGCGCTTCCTGGGTAGCGCGTGTTCCCTGTCCCCACAAGTGAGAAGCATCCTTTATCTCGCCGCCCTGTTCGGTTATCTCGATATAGACCGGGTTCTTGCTCTTGCCTCGCACTATCACGTAGTCGTAGCCGGCCTTCTTGAGCTTGGTGGCGAAATTGCCGCCGCAGTGAGAATCGGCGATGGCCCCGGTCAGCGGCGACTTGGTGGTTACGATGAAGCGGTTGGACTGCGGCGCCGCCGTACCGGTAAGCGGGCCGACCGAGAAAATGATGATCATCTCCTCGTCGAAAGGATCAAGCCCGGGCTTTGTCTCGTCGTAGAGCAGGCGCGCCCCCAGCCCGCGACCGCCTATGTAAAGCTCCTGGTCAGCCGGGTTGACCGGCTTTGTCTCGATCTTTCCCGATGTCAGGTCGACATCGAGAAACTGGTTCATGCAACCGCCGAGCATGCTGTGCCTCCCTGATACTGTCAGATACTAGGATCTGAATACTTCCGTCATATTGCTTCGCTTACTACTAAACACCAGAGAAAGTCGGCGAGGCCTTGGCAAAGAGATGGCCCTGGAGCAGTGTGCATCCGAGGTAGACGGCTATCTGTTTTTGCTCTTCGGTCTCGATGTTCGTGGCAATCACGGTGATGCCCTCGCCTGCGGTGTAGTCCAAATAGTGCTTGATTAGCCGTGAGGCGCGCCCCTTCGAACTGACACGATGCAACATGTCGATGTTCATCTTGACCAGGTCCGGCTCGAGCCGCACCAACGAGTCGAGGCCCAGGTATCCACGGCACAGGTCGTCCATGGCAATCTTGTAGCCGCAATCGTGCAGTTTCACGAAGATCGCCTTTAGTCGCTCTCGATCAGTAATATCCCTGCTGTTGTTGATTTCGAAAACCACCCGATTTGCATGGCGTCTCAAGGGCGAGTCCTCGGCGACCAGGTTCGGGTCGTTCAGTTCCTGGGGATGCAAGTTTACGAACAGGGAACACGAGTCGGGCAGTTTCTCAATCTCCGAGACGACCATCCGGCGCATCAGGCGTCCGAGAGCGTCAATCTTGCCTGTACGTTCGGCCGTAACGATTATATCGAGCGGGGTCGGCAATACGTTGCTGGCGGTCCGGCAGAGAGCTTCGTAGCCGCGAACTTTCAGTGTCTTGGCGTCGACGATTGGCTGGTAAGCGAAGCTGATTCCTCCGTTCTCTATAATCTCGTCGAGCGCAGAGGCTTTCTTGATATCCAGGAGATCGTTCAGCTTGCCGTCTGGATCTGCGCCGGACATTGCGGAAGAAAAGGAAATCACCCGGTTGCGGCCGCTCTTCTTGGCGGCGTAGAGGGCTATGTCGGCGGCGTTGATCAGACCGTCGCGATCGTTGGCGTCTGCGGGCAGCGAAGCGACGCCGATTGAGAGCGTGATTTTGTCAAGCACATCAGGCCCGAAATCACGATGCTCGATCGACTTGCGCAGGCGCTCTGCCGTAATAGCAGCGCCGCGCCTGTCTGTCTCTGGAAGCAGCAGGACGAATTCGTCTCCACCGTAACGCGCGGCCAGGTCGTGTTCCCGCAGCCTGAAGCGTATGTCGGCATCCCGAGAGCCGCCGTGTAAAACACCGGCGATGGACTTCAGCACCCGGTCGCCGACCTGGTGCCCGAGGGTGTCGTTTATCATCTTGAAGTTGTCCACGTCCAGAAACAACAGGCCCACGTCGTGGCCGTATCGAGTGCAGCGGGCAATCTCGTGGATCATTTGTTCCTGGAAAAATGCGTGGTTGAAGAGCCCTGTCAACGAGTCGCGGGTTGCCTGGGCTTCGAGCTTCTCGACCCTCTTGTTCTTGAGATCCAGTTCCTCGACGAGTATGCCGTGCTGGCGCCTGAGCGACTGGTGTTCAACCATGCGTTGCAGCCTGGAACGGATACGCTCGGTATTGATAGGTTTTAGAAAGTAGTCGGCAACTCGCACCCTGAGAGCCTCGATAGCCGACTCCAGGCTGGCATAGCCCGTGATTATGGCCACCTCGCAATCGCCGTCCATTTCGTCTATCCGCCGGGCAAGTTCGAGTCCGTCCCCGTCGCAGAGTTTTTTGTCGAAAATGGCCAGGTCGAAGCGTTTGTTTTCAATCAAGGCGCTTGCCTCGGCGAACGTCACGGCGCTTTCAATCTCGAATCCGGCTGAATTGAGCAGCTTAGACATGATCTCGACGATCAAGGGTTCGTCGTCGACCAACAACAGGCTCAGACCCTCTCCGAATCGCTCATCCATCAGCTGTTCCTTCGAGTTTTTTTGTCAGGTGATCACCCGTACCCTCGATGCCGGGGGTTGCTTGTGCGAGTTTTTGCAGGAAGGCCTCTCGTTCGGCCGGGGATATCAGAACGAAGTAATTCTTGTTGTTCTTTTGGTAATCTACCCGCAATCTGGCGTATGACCAGGCCGGGGCGCTGATGGGATTACGGCTGGGCCGCACTTTTGTAATCGAACCGAGTGGAATGTTCCATCGTACAAGGCCTCCACGCACCTTGAGCGCCTGAGAGGTGATTTCGTATCGCACAGGCCAGTTGAGCAGAGCATATCCCGTACCTACCAGCAAGGCGCCAAGACCGACCAGCGTGCTCAACCAGCCGCCCAACGTCAGTTGCTGTATGCCTCCCAGAATGCAAATAAACAAGAACATGGCGGCGAAGATCACGATCGCCGGATCTTTTTTCGAGACAAACACGGGGTGGATCATCTCTTTTTCGCGGAACCACTCGACGGCCGCCTTTATGCCGTCTTTTCCGCTTCGCGGGTGATAATCCAGTTCCTCTCGCGCCTTGGCGCAGTCTACCCGCCGGCAGTCTTTCAGCATTTTCAAAGACTGACTGGTGAAGCGCGGCCTCGAGTGCGACAGCTTGTAATATAGCGGAGTGAAGGCCGCAACCGGCAAGGCCAACCAGAAAGGCACTGTCATGCGCGGCCGGGGCACGCCCGTGCTCTCTTCGAGCGCATCGGCCATATCGGCCATGCTTACGAAGCTGCCCGCAAGCAGGTAGTGTTCTCCGCTGCGTCCCTTGTCCGCAGCCGCGATCAGCCCGGTGGCCAGGTCGCGCACATCGACGAAGTCGAATCCACCGGGCACCAGGCCGGGCAAGCGCCGCATGGCGAACTCAATGAAGGACTGCCCCAGAAGCGACGGCTTGAAGTCGTTGGGTCCGCAAACCGCCGTCGGGTGGACAATCACAGCATCCAGGCCCTTTTTGATACCCTCTTCAACCTCCAGGCTGGCCGCGTACTTCGAGCGTGAGTAGGCAGACAGCAGCTTGCCGGCTTCGACCGGCACGGATTCGGTGATCGGGTCGGGGCCGCCCCGAAGCATCAGGGCTTCGATTGAGCTGGTATACACCAGGCGCTTGACCTTGCATTCGAGGCAGGCCTCCACAACATTGCGGGTTCCACCGACATTGGTCTGGTTCAGTAGTTTCTCGTCGCTTTCCAGAATTGAAATCAAGCCGGCCAGGTGAAAAACGACATCGGCGCCCTCGAAGGCGGCCAAAAGCGAAGCCTTGTCGAGAACGTCGGCCTCTCGCTGCTCTACCTCGAGACCCTCGAGCGGGCGCAAATCCTTCCGTACCAAGGCTCGCACTTGCCGGCCGGCATCGCTGAGCGCCCGTACAAGGTTTGCACCGACGTGACCCGTGGCCCCTGTGACGACGACTGTCAATTCGTCTTACCTCGCGTCGACAATGTTATACGCTTGGTTGACATGATCAACCGTTTTCTTGGCGTTCACGAGAGCGGCGCTCGTCGCGCTCGCGTATGGCCGCGCGCTTGTCATACTTGCGCTTTCCCCGGGCCAGGCCAAGTTCGACCTTGGCGCGGTTGGCCCGGTTGAAGTAGACAGACAGCGGTACCAGAGTAAAGCCGCGCTGCTCGATCTGTATTCGCAGGCGGTGGATCTGCCCGGCGTGCAGCAGCAGTTTACGCTTGCGTTCGGGCTCGTGGTTGAACCAGGCAGCACCCGGCCAGGCGGAGATATGCATATTCAGCAGGTAAACCTCGCCGTTTTCGACAACGGCGAATGCGTCTTTGAGGTCTGCCCGACCTTCCCTGAGCGACTTGACCTCGGTGCCCGCCAGTACCATGCCGGCCTCGAGGCGATCCTCGATGAAATAGTCATGGAAGGCCTTTTTGTTGCGACAGACGACCTTTCTGTCGGTGGGTTCTTTTATGCGGGCCATGCAAACGGAGCAAGCGATTGTCTACTCGCTGTCCTCCTCTTTCTTGCGATCTTCTTCACGGCGCAGATCCTGCTGCGCTTTCTTGTGGTCCTGGCGAATTTTCTCGTTGTTCGGTTGCGCTTGCCTCGGTGTCGCACATGCGACTAGTACGAGCGATATCGCAGCGGCCAGAAGGATACCCAGCAGTCGTTTCATATCTTGCCTCCATTGTTTGCGGAAATGTTCTCGGCGTACCTCATGATGGCTTCCAACTGCCCCTTGCCGTCGAGGTGGGCTTCCTCGAGCACTTTATTAGCCTTTCCGCTGCCCAGGTAGTGCCCCTGAGAAAATGCGCACAGGCTTGCTCGACGGCCCCGGCGGGATGTGACCCAGCGATACATGGTGGGTAGAGTGAAGCCGGTAATGCCCATGGCCTCTCGCGCATGGGCCTCGGGAAAAATCGATTCCTGCTCTTCCTCGGGCAGCAGGTCGAACAACTCCAGGCTAGACACGTAGTAGATGTTCATGTTGATGCCGGCCGCGTCGAGTTTGGGAAGCACGTCTTCGACGAAGGCATTGGTCACGCCGCTGCCCTGCAGCACCAGGCTTCCGTGGTAGGGGCTCTTGTGAGAGTCGGCTCGGCGCATGGCGTAGATCCCCTTGACGGCGGCGGAGGCGTCCGGCAGACCCAATGCCTTGCGGTCGAAAATCTTCTCGGTCGGTCGGGTGACGAAAGGCGCCAGGATGGCCGGGCGCTTTTGCAGCCCCGCAATCAGGCAGGGCCAGATTTCGTTGGGGTCCCAGGGCGTCAAGGTGATCATGATGCCTTTTGGGAAATCCTCCTGAATTAGCTGCAAACATTGCGGATCGGCGTGGGTGGGTCCGTCTTCGCCTGTTTTCAGGCCGGCATGTCCGCAAATCATGACATAGGTGCTGTAAGGTCTGCCGTTATAGTGCTTTCGTGTCTGTTGTCCGATGCCGTGCAGCCTCAAGGAGACATGCTGCATGGCGGCGATGAAGGCGCCGTACGAGGATCCGACACCTATGTGGCGCCCGTCCACCGAGAGCGCCGACATGAAGGCGCCCATGGAATCCTCACAGATGCCGCCTACGGCAATCAGCCTCGAATGCGGGTTGCTGCGGGCGTTGAAAAGCCCCTTGTCGAAACCCTGGCCGAGCTTTACGATGCTTGTGGAACCGTACAGATCGGCCGCCGCGCCGATCAAGGCGCCCGAGGTGCGCTTGTTGAGATATCCGAGCGCCGTCCCGAGGATTCCGCGCAAGGTGGTCTTCTCGCCGGCCGGAGTAACGAGTTCTGCGGGCGTCTTGCCCGGATCGAAGGTCGTGCCGTCGTAGAGACACGAAATATCGGGAGCCTCGTCGCGCAGGCAGCGCCCGCGGGCGGCAAGCCGTTCCTTGGCGGCAGCCAGGCCTTTTCCCAGTCGCCCGAAGATAGAACTGTTTTTCTCGATCTGCTCACGCAGAGCTAAAAGCAGTTTCCAGTAATAGGCCTCGAGGTTGTCGTCGTTCGCTTCTCCCTCGAAGCGCGGCGCACGGCAGTCGAAGGTTTGCTCGAATTCCGCAAGTGTTTGATAAAACTCCTCGGAGTTCATCTTGTGGCCGGCCCCGTGAGAAGCCGCGCCTTCGATCCCGTATTTCCAGCCCTTGACCGTGCGGTAGACTATAGCCGTGGGTTGTCCGTTCAGGTGCGCCCTGGCGTATGCCTGGGCGGCCAGTATGTCCGGGTAGTCGAAGCCGTCGCTGACTATGATGACGTTGAAGTCGTGCAGCCTGGCCAGTTCGGCCGGGCTCCACTGCACGTAGTCGCCGGCCTGATCGCCCTCGCGGCAGACGCGGTCGGAGTCTATCGAGGACTGGTTCCAGTCGATGTGCATGATGATATTGCCGAGTTGCGCGCTGGAAGCGGTGGCCATGGCCTCCTGGACGCGCCCGGGCGTCATGCCTCCCTCTCCCTCGATCACGTGCACCAGGGGCGGATCGTCGGGGTAGAGATCAATGACGCCCAGCGCCAGGCCGAAAGATGACGCGTCACCCACGCCCGATGCCCCGGTCGACAGCTTGACGAATGGGATGGCCGGCGCCGGGTGTCCGTCGAGGGACTTTACCTTGAACTTCGCAAACAGGGGAGTGTGCTGGGTGGGGTTGCGCCTGAAGCCCAGCAAGTCTTCCAGTCGCATTTGTTGCTCCGGCCCGGGCAGTGAGACGGCCCGGCTTATGCGCGCGATCTCGTTGCGCAGCGCCCACAGGCCATACAGGCCAAGCGCCTTGTGCCCGGCGGCATAGGAGATGATGTCGGCATCGGGAGCCTCGGGATTGCCAAGGTCGTAGTCCATGTCCTGATACAGCAGTGACTCGACGATGCGGCTCGATGAAATGCTGCCGCCCGGATGCCCCGAGGTCGGTACGCAGTTGTACATGACGGCGACCAGTGCCCTGAAAATGACGTTCAAACCCGTCAAGGCTTCGATCAGCTCCGGGTCCGCTTGAAAACGCTCAGCGGCCGGAATATCAGCAACTGAGATCACATAACCCCGCCGCAGCCCGAGTTCAAACCCGCCAGACGACATTTCCATCCTCCTTGCGTAACGTTCCCACCGAATACATGACGGCTGAAATGAAGCTGGATGTCAATGGTTTTGTGCCGCTGGTCATGGTATCCTGAATCGATGCGCCACTCCGTGAAATGCCGACTCGATCCCGCGCTCCAGGCCGACGTGCTTCTGGGGCTGGTTAGTGCCGAGCCCGTGGGGATCGCTCCTGCCGGCCAGGAGTTGGAGAGCGAGATCGCCGCTGTGTGCAAGCAATTGCGCGCCGAGCATGCCGGGAAGAAACCCTCTGAGATTCCCGGCACAGCTCCGGCCCGGACACTCTACCGCGCCTTCGGAATCGATCCGACCCATACTCGGCCTTCGTCCGAGGCACTGCTGCGCAGGGTAATTGCCGGCAAGCCCTTTCCGTGTATCTCCAACGCGGTTGACCTGTGTAACTTCGTAGCGCTCAAGTGGCTATTGTCGCTGGGCTTGTACGATAGGGACAAGATCGAGGGTCCGGTTGTGCTGCGGCGAGGCCGGCCGGGGGAATCCTTTGCCGGGATCCGCAAGGACGAGGTCCATGTCGAAGGCCGGATCGTGTTGGCAGATGACCGCGGACCGTTCGGCAATCCCAGCTCTGACTCGCTGCGCACCGCGGTAGGGGAGACGACCCGATCGTTGTGGATGGTAATATTTGCGCCCTCGAACTACCCTCGAGAGCGCATGCAACAACACGTCGAAGAAGCTCGCTCCATGATCGGGCGCCACCTGGCACCTTCAGGCGAGCTGCCGCGCTCCCTTGGGGAACTGCTGCCTGTTTGATGTTTACGCGGGTTAGAGAAATCGTTACAATCAGAATGGTCCTGAGAGGGTGGTGACGGATGTCCGGACTCCCTAAGTTACGATGCATGCTAATCGCCGTCTTGGCCATGGCAGTCGCGGCATGCGCCGGCAGCGAATATCAAACGCCGGACGGCGCGGCGGATGCCGACGCCAATGTTCTCGATGGCGGGGACGCTGTAGACGATGGAAGTACTTTGGCCGACAGCGACACGGTGACAGACGATGGCGACATGCTGACAGACGACGGCGACACTACGAGCGACGCTGAAGGCGACGCGGAGACCGACGGCGACGCGCTGCCAGACGACGACACGACGACCGACGGCGATGCGACGATTGGCGATGACGCTACCGGCGGCGACGACGCGATGTCCGACGGCGACGAGGCTAGCGGCGACGACTGGCGCAGCTCGCTGGCCATCTGCTGGACCGACTCTAGCTGTCCCAGGGTCATGGCAATCGGACACGGCGGGCTGTGGGATGTCGCCTCCGCGCCCTACGACTCCGACGCGGCCATTGCGGCCGCCTACGAGGGCGGCATGGACGGAGTCAAGATCGACGTGCGCGTCACGATTGACAATGTGCCGGTAATCTCCCATTCGAGCCCGATCGAGATCTACGAGTCGCTCGATTGCTACAACAAGAAGATAGAAGAGATGACTGCCGCCGAGGTTACCAGTTGCCACCGGGTTCCTTCATCCACCGAGACCTTCCAGCGGCTGGACGACGTGCTCGACTACCTGCGCGGAAAGATGGTGGTGCAGCTGTGCGTCAAGGAATCATCCGACTTCGGCAGGACAATCGAACAGATCCACACCCAGGCCGCCGAGGATTTCGCTTTCATCGAGCTTTCGACATCCGAGCTGCAGAACATCATTCCCTCTCTCCCGGGATCGGACTCGGTCTACTACCTGGTCAACGCCGGGTCGAACCTGGCCGAGGTAGATACCTTGATAGACGTAATTCAGAACCCGCGCGCATTCATGGTCGAGTTCGACCCGGATGTTGACCTGGGTGACCTGGTGACTACCCGGATACACCCGGCCGGAATGCGGACGTTCACTTATGAGAGCTTGCAGGCTGCTTCCATAGCGCACCTCCAGGGATTGTTCGAGGCGGGTTTCGACGTTGTGTCCGCCAACACCGGTGCGAATGACGTGCAGGCCCGCATCAACGTCAACCAGGCGCGCGGCGTGGATCCTCCCTGAGAGAAATATAGCAATAGCGATATCATGGCGGAGCTTAGGCGATGACCCAACTCGATATCAGACACGGATTGAACATATTCCTGGCCGTCGTCTGGTTGTTGCCGCTGGCTGCCTGCAGCGACGATTTGGCGGCGACAGATGCCGGTTATGATTCGAGTACTGACGATGCAGATGCCTCTTACCAGGACGGCGACCAGGCCATCCCTGGCGACGCCGACGCGGACTCACAAGGTGATCCGTCGCTCGATGATGGCGATTCAGGACCAATCGATGCGGCTGACGATCAAGACGTCTTCGACGGTGGAGACGAACCAGGTGATGCTGCCGACGGTCAGGGCGATGCGGCTGACGGGGACGGCGCTGGTGATCCAGGCCAAACAGCCACATTTAAAGTACTGACCATTAATCTCAAGCATCCCCTGACCGGCATGGACGAAGCGCTGGTTCGCCTGCAGATTGTAGCCGATGTGATCAACCAGAGTCAGCCGGACGTGGTCGCCCTGCAAGAAGTCGTTCAGGATGGCGAAGATCCCAGCCTGGCGGAGCAGTTGGCGGGTTTGACCGGTTACGAATGGTTTTGGCAGTATACCTACACGGTGCCGCTGCTCTTCAACGAAGGCATCGGCGTTCTCAGTCGCTGGCCGATTGTCTGGACCGATGCAACCACTTTACCACATCTCGACCTGGTGATCTTTACCCGCCAGGTCATTGGCGCGCGGGTGGACAGCCCCTACGGAGAGATTCAGCTTTTTTGTACGCATATGACCACTGATTCAGATGAAACTATAAAGGCTGACCAAGCCCTGGCGGTATACGAATTCATTCAGGCCAACCCGTCGACCCGGGCGGGATTCTTGGCCGGTGACCTTAATGCTGAACCGGACACATTGGCCATGCGCTTTTTTCGTGGTGAGGCTGAACACGAAGGCGTGACCGGGAACCTGATCGACGCCTGGGCGGCGATCAATCCGGGCCAGGACGGTTTCACTATTCCCTCGAATGCGCCCGACCGGCGAATCGATTACATCTATGTGATTCCCGGCACGCAGACCTCAGCCAGCGTAGATTCCTGCGAGGTAATGTTCAGCGACCAGGTCGACGGTCTGTATGCTTCCGACCACTTGGGTGTCATGTGCAGTTTTACATTGCCTAACTGAAACAATATATCAAAACGAGTGCATGTTGTTGATTGGAAATTACCCGTGAACGATCAAGAAAGTTACGATACGTCGCCGCCCATCATATACAACTTGTTCCCGCGCCTGGCGGGCAGGATGGATGGCTGGATCGAGCACTCCGAGCGCGCGCGCTCGATGGGCTTCAACTGGATCTATCTCAACCCGGTAACCCAGCCGGGTTTCTCGGGCAGCCTGTATGCGCTCAAGGATTATTACCGCGTCTGCCCAGATTTCTTGCCGGTCTCGGTTTCATCGAGCGGCATCGACGAGTTGAAGGGAGTACTTGGACAATTCCGTTCACTGGGGTTGCAAACAGCCGTGGATCTGGTGATCAATCACACGGCCATCGATTGCCCGCTGGTAAGCGAACATCCCGAGTGGTACCTGCGCGACGAAAACGGGGAGGTTGTGCACCCCTCGGCCATCGACCCGGCCGATGCCCGCAAGGTCACCGTCTGGGGCGACCTGGCCGAGATCGACAACGCAACCAGCCCAGACCTGGACGGGCTCTGGGACTACTGGACTACGCTTGTGCGCTTTTATGTCGAACTCGGCTTCGATGGATTCCGCTGCGACGCGGCCTACAAGGTGCCCGCGCTCTTGTGGCGAAAACTGGCGGACCAGGCGCGCGAGCTGAACGAGCGGGCGACATTTTTCGCAGAAACTCTCGGCTGCCGCCTGGCCGAGGTCGAGGCTCTCGCTGGAGCGGGCCTCGATTATCTCTTCAACAGCTCCAAGTACTGGAATTTCGACGCGCCCTGGGCGCTCGAACAGCACCAGGCGTTCGGTGACCTGGCCCCTTCCGTGAGTTTTCCCGAGTCGCACGACACTGAGCGCCTGTTCGCGGAGACCGGCGGCAACACGGCCGTCATGCGCCAGCGTTATCTCTTTGCGGCCCTGTTTTCCGAGGCCGTGATGATGCCCATTGGTTTCGAATACGGCTTTACCCGCAAGCTGGATGTCGTTACGACCCGGCCTAAAGACTGGGAAGAGACGCGGGTCGATCTGAGCTCCTTTGTCGGGGCCGTCAACCGGGTAAAGGCCGAGACGCCGATCTTCGGCTGCGAAGGGCACTGGCGAGCGCTGAGGGCTTACGACCAGCCGACTGTAGTGATCGAGAAATCGGACGCAGCGGAACGCGCTTTTTTGCTTATCAACAAGGACTGGCACGCAAGCCAGGAGATCGATCTGCAGGATGTCCGGGCGCTGGCCCCCCACGGCTCGGAACTGCACCGTATTTCCGAAAACGGCCTGCACGAGCATACGGCCGTCCCCAGGCGGCTGGAACTTTTGCCTGCCGAAATAGCCTGGCTCGTTTGAGAGGGCCTTAGTCGCCCGGGGCTGGGGAGGGCTTCTCGGGTTGGGCTTCTTTTTTCTGAGCGTCGTCGGTCTTCTTGTCGTCGTCGGCCAACTCTTTCTTGACCACCTTGGCGGTCTTCTTGGCAAGGTTGGAGGCGCCCTTCTTGATCTGATTGCCGGCGTCGTCGAGCTTCTGCTTGATCGTTGCCCGCTCTTTCGGGCTCAGCTGCTCGGTCCATACCAGGTAGCCGACGTAACCCAGCCCGGCGACGACGATGAAAATGATCAGCTTCTTGAGCATCTTGATCCTCCGGCAGGCTACAGGCTGCCTAAAAAGTCCAGAATCGCGGCGGCATCTTCTTTCTTGCCCTCGGTCATGCGGACGACGACTTCCAGAGGGCCGCGCCTGAGGATGCCGCCCTCGCCGTGGTTACGCAGCAGAGAATCGACGTGGCGGGTCTTGGGATTTTCCACGAGAGCCCGCGCCTGGTCTGCGTCGCCGCAGTGAAAGACCGAGATGCGAAACAAGGCCTCGCCTTTCTTGGCCAGGTACTCGCTCGGCTTGCAGCCGTGCCTGGAAGCCATAGGCTTGTCCTTGGCGATGGCGTAGCCGTGTTTGTCCAGCGCCCAGAAGACATCGGTGGCGGCCTTGAGACTGCTCTTGTCCGCGGGCAGCTTGGGCTTATTGGATTGACTGCAGGCGCAGGCGAAAAATATGAGCCACGCCGCTGTTTGCAGGCCTGCCCTCATGGCCCTATCCAATCAACTCTTTGAAAGGGATTTCTATTTCCACACCATCTCCGATATCGCCGCTTTCATGAAAGGCATAGTCGCCCGCGTTCAAGGCCAGCAATCCGTGCACCGCCTCGGCGCCGCGGGTCTCACCGAAGCTGGCGGCGACAATCTCGCCGGCATTCATAACTAGTGAACCTCCACCATCATCCGAGGAAATTTCGATTTTTCCGGTCTTGGTGTTGGCATGCAGGAAACACAACACGTCGGTCAGCTCGCATTCCCTGAAGGGGCCGGAAATCGCCGGGGTCTCTGCCGTGCTCAACGGCGCCAAACTCTGCTGGTCTTCCACTGCATCGGCCCTCTGCTTGCCCTCTTGATCGAACGAGTCGCGAATCTCGACTTCCTTCTCCTGGCGGCTCTCCTCGTCGATGGCCTTTACGTGCAGGATGCCGTTGGCGTCGATGTCGAAGGCAACCTTGATACGGTTCTGGAAACGCTCGTAGCCGTGGAGATCGGAGATAACGACCTCGCCCAGGCGAACGTTTTCGGACGCCACCGGGTTGTCACCCTGGAGAATCACCATTCTGGCCGTCGTCTGGGCGTCCCGGTGGGTCGTGAAGGTGTGCTCTTTCCTGACCGGGATCTTGGTGTTGCGCGGAATCAAAGGGTAGAGGCGATTGCCGACGATATTGATGCCTAATGTGATGGGCGTGACGTCCAGAAGCAGCGCTCCCTGGCCATCGTGCAGCATGGCGCCCTCGCGTGCGGCGCCCTCGGCAACGGCGGTATCGGGATTTACGCCGGCAGCAGGCACTCTTTCGAAAAACTCCTCTACCAGTTTGATAAGCAGCGGCATGCGAGTCTGTCCGCCAACCAGGATTACTTCATGAATGTCTCCAAGACCGATGTGAGCCTCGTCGAGCGTGCGCTTGCAGATCGTCAGCGAACGCTCGATCAATGGGCGGGCCATTTCCTCGAGACGCTCCAGGGACAGTTCGGTGGCGAAAGTATCGTCGCCGACCAGGCGCGGAAGGTAGATCGAGCAACTGGAAGCCTGGCTGAGTTCTACCTTGGCCTTTTGGGACGCGTCCCGTAGCCGGTGCCAGGAAAGCGGAAAGTTCTTCAGCTTGACGCTTGTCGTTTGTTCGAATTCCTTAGACATTTCGTCGCAGATCAGGCCGTCGATATCGTCACCGCCGAGGAAGGTGTCTCCGTTTGTGGCCAACACCTCGTAGACGGCGCCCTGGATGCGGATCAACGAGAAGTCGAAAGTGCCGCCGCCGAAGTCATAAACGGCGACGAGTGTTTCATCGCGCGTTTCGTTTTGCAGGCTGAGAGCAGCCGCCGTGGGCTCGTTCAACAACCTGAGCACCTTGAATCCAGCGTGCATAGCCGCGCGCTGCGTTGCTTCTCGCTGGGCGTGGTTGAAATAGGCGGGCACGGTAATTACCGCCTCTTCGGGTGTGAACCCGAACTGTTCACCGGCGGCAGACTTGAGATCAGCGAGAATCATTCCCGAGACTTCCTCGGGAGAATAATTCTTATCGCCGAGTTGCAAAGTCACGCCGCCTGATGCGTCCTCGATGATGTGGTAAGGGTACATGTCGCGGGCTTTCTGTACCACGCCGTCATTGTACTTGCGGCCCATGAGTCTCTTGACCGCATAGGCGGTTCTTCCGGGAGCAGCCGCGCCCAGGGCGACGGCCTCCTGTCCCGTCCAGACAGTGCCGCTGTCGCCAAATGTCAGTACCGACGGGAAGAGGTACTGCCCTTGCTTATCGTGAAGCAGCACGGAGCGACCGTCGCGTATGACTGCTACAACACAGTTGGTCGTTCCCAAATCGATTCCCAAGACTGGCGGCATGGAAGTCCTCAGCTTGTCAGAGTTTCGTAGGCGGAAGTAAGTTTTTTGAACAAGTCTTCGAGCAATTTCAAATCTCGTGGTTCGACCTTGCCATAATATCGGTCGGGATGAAAGCGGTCAACTAGGCTGAAGTAGGCTCGGCGAATCTCATCCTGCGACGCCTGCGCGCTAACGCCCAGTAACTCGCGCTCGGAAGAAGAGTCGCGGCCGGCCAACTGTCGGGCCTCTGAGATCACCTGGAGAGGCTCGCCGGTCTTTGGTGCTTGCTTGTGAGAGCTGATGAAGCCGGAAAGCATGCGTTTCAGCTCTTCGAGGGGTATGCGGAACTGGACACCTATACCGTAGCGTGGCCGGCCCGTTAGCGGATCGGGACTTGGCGCCCGGCTGGAATGGGCTACTCTGGCGAGCAAAGTGAGCCTTTCTCCGTGGACGGGGTGCACTAGAGTGACCGCAACTTCCGTGCCTTTTTCAAACGATTTGCCGGTGTAGACGAACAGCCCGCCAAACGAGATGTTGTGAGTGAACTCTTTGATAAGCCCGGTCAGGTTGTCGAAGGTTACCGGGATAGATTGTTCCAAACGCTCGTTCTCGCGCCGGTCCGATGGAGACTCTTCGGGAAGCGCTCGCGGGCCTTCTGCATTTGCCTGTTTTAGAATAGACGCCTCGAGCGGAGTTGGAGCCGAAGAGGGAGCCGCAATCGATCCCTGTGACCTGTCAGATTCGGGCTGTTTCAGGCTGATCTCCGGCGCCGGTGGGTTTTCATCGGCTTCCGGTTGTTCCACGATTTCGACAGGCGGGGATATTGTCGGCAGGCTTTCCCAGGAGGCCCTGTGCGGTTCTCCCGGTGAAGGAGGTACCAGCTTGGAATCAGGCATCCACTGGTGGAGAACCGGCTCACATACGGGAGGGCGCCACTCACTGGTCAGATCTACCGAGATCTGTCCTTGGCCGGTTTGCATCTTGCTGTTTATTACTGTCTTGTCGTCGATTTTTCTTGCGCTACTGCTTGGGTGAGCCAGGTCGTCGAGCTTTTCGATAGTTTCGGGCTTCAACAGGCTGAAGGCGACGGCGAATCCCTCGGGCGTTACCCGGACGACCTCGCCGGCCAGAGGAAGGCTGGAATCGGCGGACTCGAGCAGCAGATCCAACTTTTCTATCGACTCCGGCGATTGGGGTAGCCGGCCGACGACGAAAACGCCATGCGTAGACAAGTCACGTGTCTCGCCCTGGTATTCAACGTCGTCAACCCGGAAAACGATCCGCATATAGAATCTCCGTCATGCCGAACAAGCCCCAGATGGTATTGAATGGAAAGCGGAGGCGGATGTCAAATGTATATGTGACAATATTGTGCCTGAGATTTGAATCGCGGAACGTGTTGCGTGTGAGGATAACGATGGTGTAGATTGTTCACGAGGCCTGGATGCGCCTGGAACGCTTTTCGAAATACGGGCAATTCTCACAGGAGAAGCCGGTCCAGGGGCTGCGGGCCACAAAATGCAGGCAACCGGCATACCAGGCGCAATCCAGGTGGCGGTGGTTGCTCACGTTGCCCCAGGTAAGCGACGCATAGCGGTGCGGCCGGGCACCCGGGTGGAGGAGGTAGATCCTGTAAATTTCGGCTGGAGGCATGCCTTCTCCGATATTTGCCACCAACTCCAGTTTACTTTATCCTGGGCCGGTAGGCAAGGCGGGAGTTTCACCGATGGGCTTTTTAGGCTTTACCCATGCGGATTTCATGGCCTTCGAAGAATCGAAGTGGTCTTCGAATGCCTTCAATCGCGAACGGCTGGAAGTAAAGCTGAAGCTTGCCGAGTTTGGCAAGGAACTTGCCCCCGAGGTTGTCGGTTTGCTGCCCGGACAAGAGATGGGTATTACCGAAGAGCGTCCCTCGATTTTCAACCAGCACAAGGTCGAGAGCCTTGCGCTCTTTTACATCAGGAGCGAGGAGTCCCGCAAGGATCTGGCGCTGATACTGGATCGGGCCAAGAGCATTGCAGATCATGTTTCCGACCCGGCCTTGCACCACCGGCACATTGCTTTCAGTGTGCGCCTGAGCCGGGAGGGTTTAGAGGCGGGGCTATTTTTGCACAAGAACGCCTGGGTCGACTGGCAAAATGCGGTCCATCGCTGTCGCGAGCACTTCGAACGTGAGAAGTTCATGAGCCTGCTGACCGCATTGCCGGAGTCGATCAGCTTTCAGCACGGTGAACGCTTACGCCCGACCGCCGAGCAAGGAAAAATCGCGGGGCTCGACGAGATTATCGCTGGTTTCGAGCAGGCCGACCCGTGGAGCTATTTTGGCACGGCCTTCGAAAAAGACGATTCCCTGCTGAAATCCCACATTCTGGTCGAGGAGACCAGATCCATTTTCGCAAGCCTCGTTCCACTTTACTCGTTCATTGCCTGGCGCCGGGACAACGACTTCCACGAGCTTCGAGAAAAACTGCAAGAGCAGAAAGAGAAAGCGCAACGCAAGTTCAGCTCGGTCAAGGTGGGAGACCAGGTTCGAATTCTGAAAGGCCTGGCTAGCGGCAGGGTGGGGGTGATCGAATCCCTCGAGCACAAGGGAGTCGTCAAAGTGCGTCTGGGTACGATAGTGGCCGCGGTTAGTGTTGAAGAGCTTGGAAAACCATGAACGCTTGCCGGTCTGGGAGAAGCATGACGTGAAAGGCTGCAAGTTACTGATTGCCGGGGTTCTTGTATTTGTCTTGTCCGGAGTTGCGATCGCCGGAGACAAAGTGTGGATCGCGATCTGGAGGCTCAAGCCGCTGGGCCTGAATGTCGCTACGGCGGAAAAGCTGGAAGTGTTACTGCGCGCCGAGACGTCTCGACTGAGCGGGTTTTCGCTACAGGCGCGAGAAAAAACAAGCCGCATTTTGGCCCGTAAGCGTAACGCCGGCCTCAGTAAATGCGGGGGCGAGACCGCTTGCCTGTGCGGTATCGGCAAGGCCCTGAGCGTGAACCGCCTGGTGACCGGGGTCATAGGGGCTCTGGGAGACGACTATACTTTCGATCTGAAACTGGTCGATGTCGATACTTGTCGTGAGCAAAGACGTATCAACGAAGCGCTCAGCGGACGGGAAGACCTGCTGATCGGCGCTATCAGGGGCGCATTGTACAAGCTGGTCGTTCCGGAGCAATACGTCGGATCGATGTCGGTTGAAGTGCCGGTCGATGGGGCCGAGATAACCATTGACGGTCATCCCGCAGGAAAAACTCCCCTGGCGGCGCCGATTACAGGTCTGCGCCCGGGAAGTCACAAGTTGGTGATTGGCAAGGAAGGATTCTCGTCGTTCGAGGACAACGTGCCCGTCCGCTTCCAGCAGATCACCACTGTCAAGGTCGATCTCGTGAGTTCCGCGCTTTTGGGCATTTCCTACAAGGAAGAAGGCAAGGGGAAAAAAGAAGAGCTGCCTTCCGAGGTTGCCGGCCAGACTCCGCCCGAGCGAGGGAGCAACGTCATGCGGATCATGGCCTGGTCGTCAGCCGGCCTGACGGCTGCCGTGGTGATTGGAGCCAGCCTGGCCGGATGGCGCGCCAACGTTGCTCGCGACGAAATTGAGAGCATCGCAGGGGATCATGAGCTTACGACCTCAGATATTGCGATCATCAACCGGGGAAAGAAGTGGGCCATGTGGTCGAATATCGGCTGGGGCTTTGCGGCTGGAACAGCCGCACTGACCGCCGTTTTATTCACCCTCGATATTATCGACGACGATCAGGCCGGAGGCGTAAAAATTTCGCCGGAGGCCGGCCCTGCTGGAGGGGGTGTCAGGCTGGAATGGGCCTTCTGATCGACACATCCGCGATGACCGTTTGGCTGGGACTGCTGATTGGTATTTCCGTTTGTGGTTGCTCATTCGAGCCCGATCTCGGCCCGTCGGGTTACCGGGTTTGCTCGGATGATCTGAGTTGCCCCGGAGGGTTCGCCTGCCTGAGAGGTATCTGCGCGCCGGATTGCATCGATTTGGACAAACTGGCCAAGGTGGAGCCGGGCGAAGATGATGACGGCCTGTGGGCATGTTCCAAGGGTGCATATTGCGTAGCGGCAGGGGTGGATAGCGGCGGTCCGGCTCGGCTCGAAGTGTCTCTTTCAGCCGGGGATTTCCTGGTTTTTGGCGCGGATCCAGGGCTTTCACAACCAGGCGATCTGTACTCCAGGGTTATTATCCGCATGTCGCTGCTGGCAAGAGAGCAGGATGCCGGTCGCCTGTTGACGGTCGTTCTAGAAGGGGAGTTGGATGGGAAACCCGTCAATGGAGTGTACGGAGACATCGAACTGAGCGGAATCCCGGAGAATGTCGGAGAAGAACAAGCCGAACAGGAATTCGAGTCTAATACGACCTTTTTAGCGGTAAGCAGCGATACATTCGGATGGCCCATTAGGCTGAAAATCATGCCCTCCGAGAACGGAATGCAGCCGGGCGAACTGGCTTTCGCGGCCAGGTTATTTATGATGTATGCTTGCCTGACAGGAGAAGATTGATCAAATTCCGAGGTGATACGAATGGTCCGCAGCAAGAAAACGAACGCAAGCGACAGAAGACGTTTTCCCCGCAAGAACTACAAGATCAAAGTGAAGCTGATGGCCGTCAAGGACCGCGATGTTATGTTCGAGGCCCACCTGGCGAGTCGTGACATCAGCATCGGGGGGATCTTTCTGGAAAGTGAATTCTTCGTCAAGTCGGGAACCAAACTCAGAGCTGAGTTCGACCTGCCTGATACGCCGGAGACAGTCGTGGTCGAGGGAGTTGTTGTCCGGGAGGAGAGGGTCAAGGGCCGCTCGGGCGGGCTACGCTCGGGGTTCGCAATACGTTTCACCGAGTACATCGGGGACGCCAAGCTCGGCCTGGCCGGCTATTTCCTTGCGCCCCAGGTGACGAAGTTCGTCGAGGGCTATTTGAGGAACGCCCGGCGAGGAACATCTTCGGACGATCAAAGACGCATGGTGGAATTGGTAGTGGCCTGGGAGTTGAATCGCTTTGAGATGGGCAAGGGTTGGATTATGCTCTGAAGCCGTCCATGGCTTTACTGACGCGTCTCTTGAGCTCCTGGATGTCACGATAAGACGACAGGTGCAGCTTGCTGGTTAGTTGCTTGAGACGCTCCATCTTCCACTTGTTCATCGACAACATGATATGCAAATCACGGTAGCTCTTGGCCAGGCGGTTGACGAATGAGCGGATCTCGTCACGCTCTTCCCTGGGCAGGGCAACGAACTGAACACCCATACGACCCGTTTTCTGGCCCGCGGCAGGCGCCTTTGTCCAGGCGACCTTGGCCATGGCCGTGATGCGCTTGGCCGATCCCGGAAGGGAAAATGTCAGGGTTACCATTTCGTCTCTTTGGTGAACTTTCTCGCACCAGACCGACATACCGCCGACGCCGACCTCGATGCCCTTGCCGACTTGCTTCTTTTTCTCCACTCGCAATTCGACCGGACGATTCAACGGTGCGCGCGGCGCCTTTCTGCGTTTTCTGAGGTGATAGGCCATGCCCAGTACTCCTTGCTTAGCGCAGCCCGACCAGCTCGGCCTTGATCAGTGCGTGAAAGGTCTTGAGTGCCTCGACTTCTTTCAGGGGACTGACCATGATAATCGAACGCAGGGTGCGGTGGCCGTCGATTCTCGACAGTATGTAGCGCTGGGCCGGTGTCCAATTAGAGCTGATCCGCAACAGGTCGTCGCGCTGAAGATAGGGGATTCGCTTGTCGGACAGCATTTCGCTCTTGAGATTTTCGGTTAACCCTTTCTCGGCAAGCTCGAGGGCCTCGCACAGGTCGGGGTCGTAGGGGAACTCGGCCAGGCCCTGCTTGAGAACCGACACGGACTGGTCGAAGTCACGTCCCTGCATGGCAGACTGAGCCGCCATGAGGTACTTGTCGGGTCCTGATGTTTCTTCCTGCATCGGCAGTTCGACGATCTCCAACTCGGGAAGATCGAAGGCTTGTTCTTCAGCGGCCGTGGCGTTTTTCGGTGAAAGCCAGCCGCGCTTGACCAGATCGTAGAGATTTTTCAGAATTGGAAAGTCGAGGGAATGGAAACGCAGGATGATGTCGGCCACAGAGGCTCCCTCGCCGGCCATGTGGAGCATGACTCCGTTGGCAGAATGCCGGTCAAGCTCGGCGGGAAGGGTGTCTTGGTTGCAAGTGAACACGCAGGTTTTATCCGGGATCAGCTTGCAGATCTCCTTGTGGGCTTTCTGCCGTGCGAGACCCTCGCTTTCGAGTACGCCAAGATCGACCGATACCGGGACCACGGAAGGTTCATCGGGCACCAAAACATCCTGAAATTCAAACATGCCCTGATCCCACAGAAAAACATCGAGAAACCCCTCGCGGATTTTCAGCTCCAGGATGCTATGCACCTGCTCCTCGCTGACCGCTCCGGTCATGACCAGGATCTTGCCGATCAAGACCTTGGTTTCCTGCTGGGTCTCGAAGGCCTTTTGCAACTGGTCTTCGGTCACCAATCCGAAATTGATCAAGAATTGCCCGAAGTACTCGCGCGGATCGTTGGAAGCGGCGCTAATAACCCGGCCCAGCTCGATGGTCAGTCTTTTGCTGATGCCGGCCTTCTTGAAGCTCAGAATACCGGTAGCCGATCGCTTCGCCAGCCAGTGGATCAGATCCTCGACCGGCATGGTGTTCAGAGTGCCCTGGAGCCCCACTCTTCCTCCTTCTCCCGTGGCGGAACCATAGCATCCGAAATGCCGAGCTGTCAACGCGCCGGTCGGGAGGCGTCAGTCTGTTCTCAGCTGCGCGGCCCCTCGATAGACGGTTTCGTACTGTCTGGCTGGCAGGTCCCATGAGAAGTCCTGGGACATTGCATATTCTTGCAGCCGTCTCCATTTTACGCGATTGTCGAAATATTCGAGGGCACGGCGCACCGTTGCCAAGAGGTCGGCGGGCTTAGTGCCGGCGAACTTGAAACCGTTGCCCTCTCCCTCCGCCACGTCATCGATCGTGTCGTCCAGGCCCCCGACGGCCCTGACTAAGGGAATCGTGCCGTAGCGCAGGGCATACAACTGGTTGAGACCGCATGGCTCGTAGAGCGACGGCATCATCAGTATGTCTGCTCCAGCCTGGATGCGATGAGCCAGTTGCTCGTCCATGGCCGTTCGCTTGACCAGTTTATCGGGATGTTGCTCGGCCAAATCTGCAAGTGCGCGTTCGATTTGCGAATCACCGGTTCCAAGAAAAACCCATTGACAGGGAAGAAGCAATAGCTGTTCGGCGGCCCCTGTGAATAGATCCAGTCCCTTCTGCGAGGTGAGTCTGGAAATGCAGCCAATGATCGGCAAGTCGGGATCGAGCGGCAATCCCGTCTGTTGCTGCAGGTCGGTCTTGCAGGCTACTTTGCCGGCCAGGTTGTCGAAAGAATAGTTGGCGTTTATCTGACGGTCGTTCTGTGGATCCCACAGGCGATAGTCTACGCCGTTCAGGATGCCTCTGAGATCCTGAGCCCGCTCGTCGAGTAGCCCGTGCAGGCCGAATCCGGCTGCCGCTGTGCGGATCTCCTTGGCATAGCGCCGGCTGACCGTGGTCAGCTTGTCGGCGAACACCAGGCCCGCTTTCAGGTAGCTCACCTTGCCGAAGAATTCCAGGTTCGAAGGAGTGAAGAGCTGCCAACCCAGGCCGAGAGACATCATGCTCTCGGGATGAAACAGTCCTTGGTATCCCAGGTTATGTATGGTCATGACCGAACCGCAACTGTTCAATTCGGGTCGATCACGGTACTCGAACTGCAGCAAGGCGGGGATGGGTCCCGTCTGCCAGTCGTTGCAATGGATTACATCGGGAGAAAAGCCTGTAAGGCGGCAGCTCTCTAAAGCCGCCCGGCAAAAGAAAGCGAAGCGTTCATCGTTGTCGTCGTAGTCACTGACAGCGTCTCCGTACAGACCATCGCGATCGAAATAGTCGGGCTGGTCGATGAAGATCACATCGACACCGTCCGGCGTCTTGCCTTCCATCAAGCCGCCCTGGATGGCCTTGCCCTTGACCTGGATGACAAGTCGCCCCCTGCGCCGACGCAGGTCGAATCGGGCCGGATCTGTCATGCGGTAGCGCGGAGTGACAATGGTTATCTCGTTTCCACGTTTCTTGAGCGCTGCGGGCAGGGCGCCGGCGACATCGGCCAAGCCGCCGGTCTTTGAAAAGGGCACGACCTCGGAACTGACGAAAAGAATCCGCATGCTGCAATTTCCTCCTTGCTCTGATGTTTGGTTATTCTTCCGTCACATCCGAACCGGCCGACACGGCCGGTACGACCGCGTCTTCGTCCAGTGCCTGGATTTCAATATGCAAGGATACCTTGGTAGTCGCTGAGGGCGCGATGTTCAACTTCCAGACAGGCAGAATCGCAGAGCCCTGGTAGAGAAGCTCAAAGCCGCCTTCAGACTGAGAAACCGTTTCGACCGGGTGGCGCCAGACGCTGGTCGGCGGATCGAACTCGAGTCGCACCCGGAAACGCTGGTACATGTCGATCAAGGCGAACCACGAGGCGTCTTCGACCTCTCCGGCCGTACGAATGCGCGGTCCCGGTCCAATCACTCCCTCGAACTCGTAGAGACGATCGCCGGCGTCGGGAGCCAGCAGGGTAAAGTTCAGTTCGGGACAGAAAAGCAAATCCAGAGGCTCCGAGGCCGGGTTGCGCAGGCTGTATTCGACGCGCAGCGCGGCGCCATCAGCCGGAACCGTCAGCTTTTTCTCGAGTTGCAAGGGCAGATCGCGTCCATCGCGTTGCAGCCGGCCGACACGAGTCAGTAAGATCTCGAAGTCGCAGGTGCCTTCTTCGTCGATGCCCATCTTCTCGACATGGTACGGTGCTTCCAGAAAGTTGCCTTCTTCAAAATAGGTAGCGCGCTGCAGCTCTTCGAGTGTCGTGGCTAAAGCGGGGAAGCGGTCCATCAGGCAACGGCGCGTCCAGCGATCGGAAATTATCTTTTCCTGCAAGCCCGGCTGCTTGACTCGCGCAAGCTCGTGGATCGTGGTCGGCGGCCCGCCCGCGGCGGCGCCGTCCTGCGCGCCAAGGTCGCTCTCCTTTGCATCGACTATGTCTCGATGATAACCCTCGACACGCCTGGTGAAGACATTTGTCAGGCAGAAATCAGCCGGCCGGTAGTCCAACTCGGTCAGGCAACCACCCTGGCCTGGATCGATGTAAGCGTTAATCAGGGCATTTTCCACTACCACCTCGTCCTCGAGATCGCAGTCGAAATCGCGCTGGTCGAACGAGATCCAGTCGTCGTCTCCCTGTGCCAGCCGGTCGAGTTTTTTCTCGGCCGTGATCAGCTGACGGTAGATGGCGTCACGCAGGTGAGGCAAGTAGAGGCCCCCGAACAAGCCATGCCAGTAGGCACAGTTACACTGTCCGCGGTAAAGAGCCTGCCGGGCCTGGTCGTGTTCCTCGAGCCAAGCGCCCTGTTCCTCGACGCTTTCGGCAAGCTTGCGGCTGACAAGCAACATTTTCTTATGCATGTGGTTGGCTTCGGGGTATTTGACCATGAAGTTTTGCCACAGCCCGCCGCGGATGAACGGCTTGGCCGGTTCTAAAAGCCCTTGTCGTTCAAGATCTTTCTTGAGATCCTGGTAGCGGTGAATGGCCGAAGCCGGCATGGCCCATGTCAGCATCTCCTCGTATGATGCCGTTGGCAGGTAAATACGGGAAGAAGGCGGATATTTGTCCATATAAGCGGCCGGCGGCATTACGTCGATGTCGCATTCTTCCAGGCGCGTGAAGAAATCCTCCAGCCAGCCCTGCTCGAATACCCATGCGTGTGTCCCGGGCCAGGCGCCGAATTTCTCGCCGTCGTCTCCGTAGACTATTCCGCGGGGAGACTCGTCGGCGCTCTTTGAAAGCTCGTCGATCACCTGTTCGGCCGGCTTGAAGGGAATCGAGTAACGCATGTGCTTGTCGATGGCGAAGATGGCCAGGCAGTCACCGGCCTTCTCGGTGACGTGGTAGCCGAACAAGCGGCGCGGTTCGACGCCGGCGTAGAAGAAATGAGTGTCGTCGAGCAGAGTGTAGCCGACGCCGGCATTGGCAAGCAGGCTGGCCAACTCTGGTTCCCAGACTCGTTCGGTGAGCCAGATGCCCTTTGCCTCGGCGCCGAAGCGTGTCTGCAGATAGTCTCTCATCATTTCGATTTGCCCGAGGGCGTCGTCGCGGGTCAGAGCCGAAAGCATCGGCTCGTAGAAACCGCCCCCCAGCAACTCTACTTGTCCTCGAGCCTGCAACTCGCCGATGCGGTCGATGATCGCCGGGCGGTTGTTTTCGAACCATTCCAGCAACGGGCCGCTGTAGTGCAGCGCCAGCCGTACGCCGGGATGCCGGGTCAGGACATCCAGAAACGGCTGGTAGCTTCGCTCTACGGCCTGCTCAAAAACGGAGTCGAAGTTGCCCACGGGCTGGTGGCTGTGGATGGCCATGATCAGTTGAACGCTCTTCATCGGTTTACTCCTCCGTGGAGCCCGGATCGTACTCGGGATGAGCCCGCTTTGGCAACGGAATAATTTAGCGAGTGAGGCCTGTCGAAGTAAGGTTAGTCGGGATTGAAATAAAACAAGCCCGTATTTCAGGCGCCGGCTTCCTGGCGCGACTGGTTCGTCCACTTGCAGCCGAACTTCTCGATTAGCTGGTTGTCCAGTGCGTCGGCCTGTGCGGAAATTCCGAGCAATTCATTGCCGATACGCTCGCGCTGCTCGGGATCGGCCAGGTCGGCCAGGTGGCTGCGATAGGACAGGTATACCACATCGTCGGTCATGGTGAATCGGTAAGGCGGTACCGGATCGCTCAGCAGATACTTGTAAAGTTCTACCAGGTTCTTGCGGGGCAACTTCACCAGAGGCGAGGTGGCGAACAGGAAGTCGTTTCTGTAGACGAATACCCTGATCTGGGCGCTTCCGCTGTAAAACGCCCAGTACAGAGGCATTCCCCTGCGGGTCATGACCGGATCGTGACCATGCTTGGCGAGTTGGCCCTCAACGAATTTCTCGACATTGTTGAGCGGGCGTTCCTGGAAGAAAGCATCAACGGAAATCTTCGCGCCGCAATTATCGCAATACTCGGCCTTGTCGCCGAGCAAGACGCTGCATGAGGGGCAACGTACGTTGTATCCCGAGGATACGTTGTCCTCGCCGAACATCTCGATTTCTTCAACCAGGTACTCCACCGGGAGCGCGAATCCGATGTTCTGGGCGTCACGGTATACCTGGGTGTTCATACCGACGATTTCTCCATTCTGGTTCACCAGCGGCCCGCCGGAATTGCCCGGGTTGATGGCCGCGTCCGTCTGGATGTACTTGTTCTCGCGGTCGATATGTTCCGGTGATGAGACCGTTCCCTCGGTTATTGTGAAGGGAAGATCATAGGGAAAACCTAGAGCGAACACCCGCTCTTGCTGGGCGACTTTGTCCGTCCCGAAGCGAACGGCGGGCAGGTCCAACGGTTCGGCAAGCGACACCAGCGCGATATCCCGCTGCGGATTGGCCACCAGCACCGTTCCGACGTGCTTTTCACCGTTGCTCAACTCGATCGCTACGCGCCGCTCTCCGCGTACCACGTGGAAATTCGTGATCACCACTTGCAGGTCGCGATGATAGGTTCCCGAGCCGGTCCCCACACCTGTCAGAATTTTTACTACCGCGTTCTTGATCTGTTCAATCGATTCCATTTTGTCTCTCCCTTGGATGCGCTTCAGGCGTAGCCCGGGTCCATGATTTTCTGAAAGCTGGCCCAGGCAATCTCCGCCGCCTCTTCCCATGACTTGCCGCTGCAAGCCGAGAGAGTGTTGCGCAATTCCTCTTCCAGTTTCTGAGGAACAAAAAACTTGTACTGCAGGTCGTAGCAAGCATACTCGTAGCTCATGACGACGCCGATCGAACTCTTGTGCTGCCTGTCCTGCTGGGCCCATTCGTAGCGTCCCGCCATGGTTTTCTGGCAAGCTTCGATCTCGGCGGTTCGCTTTGCATGCATGAAGAATGTAGTCCTGTAAAAGTCCTTGGCGAACTTCTCCTTCTCCAGTTTTTTGTATTCCTCGATGTCGGCACGCAGATTGGAGATTATCTCTTCCGCGGGTTTGCGGGCCCACAGCTGTGAGATGCTGTTTTCGAGCCGGGTGCGCAGGTAGCCCTGCGGTGCCAGTGCATAGTCGATTTTCATCAAGGCTTGCCCCAGAATCTCGATACAGAATCCGTACCAGCGTTTCATCGAAAAGTACTGGTCGTACTGCAGGGCCTCGTCGAGTACTTCATGGAAGAGATTCCAGGCCCGCTCCACCTGTTCGGCGGGCAGGTAGGTGACCTGTTTCTCGCGCAACGGCACGGCGCCGAACTTCTCGACAAACTCGTCGTCGTAGCTGTCCCCGTTGATGCAGATTTCGTTGATCACTCCATAGATCTTGAAAGGCTCGGCCAGGGACATGGGGCACGAGTACTGGAAGAAGAGGCCGTCGTTGTCGAGTTTGATCAAAGGAAGGGTCAAGACATTGGTGTTGATGTCGAAGATCCTCCGTAAAATTGGCGCCAGCCTTTCCGCCGGCAGCTTGACGAAAGGCGCGGATATGTCCAAAAACCCGTCGGGACGAATGGCCACGTCCAGCACCAGAGAGCCGTGGGGGAGTTGCCAGTGGTTCTTTTCGATTTCGTACTTTTCGGTCATTTCCCGGTTGACGTAGTTCATGAAGGTTCGAAAGGACTCCTCGAACTTTTTCTGCTCGAACTGCTTGGCCGAGACCCGATACAACTCCGTATCGATCTTGCTCTCGTAGCGGTTGACTGGTTCTAGATACCGGGGACAGTGGTCCATCGCACCCTCCTTGTCATCGCTAAAATTGCGCTGCTTGGTCAGACTTATGCTATTCGAGGACGTTGATGTTGTGCCTGGCGCACATGTCTTTCAGGACCTTGGGCCAGACGGTCACGCTGACCTCTCCCAGGTGGGCCTTGCGCAGCAGGTACATGTAGGTGCGCGACTGGCCGATACCGCCGCCGATCGAGAGCGGGATTTCGTCGTTCAGAATAGCCTGGTGGTAGGGCAGCTTGAGAAAATCGTTCTGACCGGAGATCTCGAGTTGCATTCGCAAAGTTTCCTTGGTGACGCGGATGCCCATCGAGGTCAGTTCGTGGCGGCGCTTGGTTACCGGGTTCCAGACCAGGATATCGCCGTTCAGGCCGTGCATCGGCTTACCGTCTTTCGACTTGGTCTCGGTTACCCAGTCGTCGTAGTCCGCCGCCCGCATCTCGTGCGGGTAGCCGTCCTTGAGGACCCAGCCGATGCCGTAAATGAAGACAGCACCGTATTCCTTGAGAATCTCGGTCTCGCGCTGCTTGCGCGGCAGGTCGGGGTACTTTTCGAGGATCTCCTCGGCGTGCAGGAATTTCAGTTTCTCGGGAAAGTCGGGATACTTCCCGGCTAACTGCGGGAACATCTGCTGCACCTTGAGGCCGGCGCCGCGGATGACTTTCCAGATCTTCTCGATCGTATCGGTGAGGTAGTCGAGATTGCGGTCCTTGGCGGTGATCACCTTCTCCCAGTCCCACTGGTC
>CAZENH010000022.1:0-89527 GCA_964513625.1 uncultured Myxococcales bacterium
GGCCCGATCTGGCCGGTCTATCTTCAAAAAAGTGAAAATAATTCCCGGGCCGAGCTTATAACAGGGTTACTCTTGTTATTGATCTGTTGACATGTCCTTCTGAAAAATGGTAATTCGTTCTTATGACATCGATAACAGCAAATAAACAAGAGTATCACGATCTGCGCAAGGATCTTGCCGACCTGTTAGCGGAAGGTCGGCAGTCGGCCGTCGCCGCCGTCAGTGAGATCGCCAACCGCACCTACTACCAGGTCGGCAAACGCCTGAACTCGGTCTCGGCGCTTTCCGGCGACGGCCCGTCCAGCACATTCCTGACTCCGCTGGCCTCCGACCTGGGCGTCAGCCCGTCGCTGCTCTACCACGCGCTGCGCTTCTACCGCGCCTACCCGCGCGGCCTGCCCAAGGATCCGGACGCCGCTAAAATGGGCTTCGGCTCGCACGTGCTGCTCTTGCCCATCAAGGACGAGAGCGAGCGGCTTTACTACATCGGGCGGGCCGTCTCGGAGGGCTGGTCGCGCAGCAAGCTTCGACGGGCGGTCAAGAGCGGGCTGTACGCGCGCGAGAGCGGAAAGATCCCGGACGTTCCGGCGGCCGTGCTCGAGCGGCCGGGCGCCGGGTATCACCGCTACGTCGGGGTGGTCGAGAAGATCGTCGACGGCGACACGCTGGACGTGCGCATCGATCTGGGCTTCGACGTCTGGCGCGTCGAACGCATCCGCCTGCGGGGCATAGACGCGCCCGAGATGGATACGGCCGAGGGCAAGGCGGCGCGCGAGTTCGTCATGCGGGCTCTCTCTGGCGTCGCCTCGGTCGCCTTCAAGAGCTACAAGACCGATATCTACGCGCGCTACATCGCCGACGTCTTCTACGATCCCGCCGCAGACAGCAAGGACGGGTTGATCGAACGCGGGCGGTTTCTGAACCAGGAGCTGCTCGACGCCGGTCAGGCGCTGCCGATGGGCTGAGCCGCTTCGGGCCGTGGCCGCCGCGCAGGTCTTGAACTAAAGATGAAACATGACACAGTTGGAGCAGATAAGGAGGTGGCCTTCGTGATATTTCACGTCACCCTCGAGCAAGCCGAGGATGGATGGATTGTGGTGGAGTGCCCCGCCCTTCCCGGTTGCGTCTCGCAGGGAAAGGATGAAAAAGAGGCCCTTGATAACATCAAGGAGGCCATTACTGCCTGGTTGTGGGCGGAAGACCAGAAAGCGATGTCTTCTATTCCCAAGAAACCAGGACAACAACCGATCATCGTCGCGCTTTGATATCCAGTGTGAAAACTGGCCAACATCTCAGGGAAGGAAACCGTCAAAGCCTTTGAAAAAGACGGGTGGAAATCTGTCGGTCAGGTCGGTAGTCACCTGGTGATGATAAAATCAGGTTCTCGAGCCAACCTCTCGATACCACAGCACCGGGAGCTGTCGGTCGGCACCCTGCGCGCCCTGATTCGCAGCGCGGGCCTCACCGTCGATGATTTTTTAAAGCTGCTGTAACTCTCAATACCTGCCGGCTCTTTGCGCCCATAGCCGGGATTGCTGCCTAGCCTGGAGGTCGATCTTTACAGCTCGGCCGAGCCGGCCAGGCACAAGGTCAGCGTGTGCGCCGTCGCACTTGCCTTGGTGTAGGGGGCGCCGAAGAGATCGTTGAAACTGTAAGTGTCCCCGAATCCGTAGGTGTAGCTCAGGTTGACCCCGGTGGTGGTGCGCTCGGTCTGTATGCCGAAACCCAGGCTGGCCCCGATGCGGTGCATGCGCGGCAGGTAGACCGAATCCATTCTCGAATCGGCGTTGCGGCCGTAACGCTCCTGATCGACCGCCGAGAAGTCGGTGAAAAATCCCAGCCGGGCGAAGTAGTCGTCGTGAATGACGAACTCCAGGCCCAGGTTGGCGTTTACCACCAGCGTGTTCTTGCGCTCGTCGTCCGGGATCAAGGCCCGCTCGTTGTCCACTATCGGCCTGCCGACCGCGTCGGTCGGATACACCCCGGGGCCCTCGAACAGATTGTAGGGCCCCTGGGGAAGATGCAAAGACACGTCCAGTGCCAAAGACAGCAGCCCGGGCACCCGGTAGCTCAAGCCGGCCGCGATTTTCAAAGGCAGGCGGTAGTTCATCTTGGCCTTTTGGCTCTCGATCCTGTCGACATAGCTCTGGATGCCCTCTGCCGTGATCGGGTTGCCGAACTCGTCCTCGGCGTAGGCGCTGTCCAGAAGCAGCATCGAGACGCTCGAATAGAAAGTGCCGAAGGTGGGCGTGCGCAGGCCGATCCCCAGGCTGAAGTTGTCGCTGATGTCATACTGGGCGCCCAGCTGGGCCAGCATGCTGATGCCGAACCCGCTGCGCTCGAGCGAACGGGCCGCGTACAGGAACATGTTGCCGAGCGTCGCGTCGGTTACCCAGGTCTTGATCGCCAGGTTGTACCTCATCTCCGAAAGGTGAAACAGGACGAACAGCGAGACGCCCAGGCGCAGCTTGCCCGAGATCGATACCGCGTAAGAGGGGCCGGCCCAGTAGCTGACGTCCTCGTTGAACAACGAGCCCTTCATCTCGAAGGCGTAGTCGCCCAAAGGATTGTCCAGCTTGCCGTTGTACTTGTCGTAGTGCGGCACCAGAACCGAAAAGGCCAGCACCTGGTGAAAACTCTCCGGGGCGGCGTTGGAATCCAAAGGCAGCAGGTAAACCACCGAGGACGGAAAGGTCCCGAAGGTCTGGCCGTTCATGTCCGACTGGATCTTGTCTCCGGTGTCGAGCGACAAGTTCAGAGCCTGGCGGTAGTCCTCGATCAGCAGCTGGTACATGCTGGCGCTCAGGCTGATGCCCTTCTTGTAAAGCCCCCCCAGGCCGGCCGGGTTGTAGTAGCTGCTGGCCGGGTCTCCGACCATCGATACGAAGGCCCCGCCCATCCCGGCCGCCCGCTCCCCGATCTGGTAGCTCTGGCGGTTGAGGTCCCGGGCCAAAGAAGGAAAGGAGATACACACCAGCAAGCCGACTATAGCCGCGCGACACATGTCATTCTCCCGTGGATCGATCTAGCAGGGTTTTGCCATAGTCCAGGGCAGGCTGTCCAGATTGACGTTGCCCCCGGACAGGATCATGCCTATTCGCTTGCCGCGCTGGTTCCAGTCTCCCTCGAACACCGCGGCCAGGGGAACCGCCGCGGAAGGTTCGATCAAGATCTTCATGCGTTCCCAGACATGGCGCATGGCCGCGACTATGGCCTGGTCGGAGACGGTCACGATTCTTTCGAGGTGTCGCGCGAGAATCGGAAATGTCAGCGAGCCCAGCGAGGTCAGCAGGCCGTCGGCGATGGTGCGCGGGTTCTCGGAGGGGATCAAGCGGCCGGCCTCGAGCGAGCGACAGGCGTCGTCGGCGCCCTCGGGCTCGGCCCCGACTATGCGGGTGCCCGGCGAGAGCGCGGCTACGCTCAAGGCGGTTCCGCTCATCAGCCCGCCGCCGCCGACAGGGGCCATGACGATATCCAGCCCGGGAACGTCCTCGATCAACTCGAGAGCGGCGGTGCCCTGCCCGGCGATCACCCGCGGATCGTTATAGGGATGGATGAAGGCGGCCCCGGTTCTGGCAACCACTCGATCCAGACCCTCCTCGCGCGCCTGCAGGGTCGGCTTGCAAAAGGTGATCTCGGCCCCGTATCCCGAGACGGCGGCCTTCTTCACGGCCGGGGCGTTCTCGGGCATGACGATCTGCGCCGCCACACCCCGCAGGGACGCGGCCAGCGCCAAAGCGGCGGCGTGGTTGCCCGAGGAATGGGTGGCCACTCCCCGCCAGGCTTCTTGCTCGCCCAGAGAGAAGACCGCGTTGCAGGCCCCGCGGAACTTGAAGGCCCCCACTTTCTGCAGGTTCTCGGGCTTGAAGAACAGCGCACAGCCGGTCAGGCGGTCCAGGCTCTCGCAGGTCAAGACCGGGGTGCGGTGCGCATGCGGGCGGATGCGCTCGGCCGCTTCACGAATGTCTTCGATGGTCGGAAGCTCGGGCATGCGGATCGTCACCTCAGGCCGGGGGCGAGCAACCCATCTTGACGTCTATCTTGGTGACCGAGCCCGAGCGGAGTTGATCGCAGGCCGGTCCGTAGACCATTATCTGGTTGCTGCCCTCGTCGTAGTCCCAGCCGTTTACGTGATCCCCGTCGCGATCGATCTTGACCCCGTCGAACATCATCCACAGGTAGCTGGGATACTCGGGAACAACCTCGAGCGTCAGGACACAATCCAGCACGGCGCCCTGGATCTCCTGCAGCACGAGTTGCAGTTCGTTCATGCTGTTGGCCTGGTAGTATTTCACGCCCTGCGAGCGGGCGCGCCCGCCCTGCTCGGCCATCTGGTTGAGCAAGTCTGGATTGGAGGCGTTCAGATCCTCGCCCAACCCGATTATGAAACTGTCGATGCCGGCCGCGTGAAGATCGGAGATGGCGTCTGTGGCCAACTTGTTGTCGGCCGTGTTCTCGATGTCGCCGCCTCCGTTGGGACAGGTGGGCAGGCCGTCGGTCAGCAAGACTACGAAATTTCCCCGCGTCTCGTCGTGCAAGACCTGGTAGTCATAGGCGGCCCTTAAAGCCGCGCCGGTGGGCGTTCCGCCCAGGGCCTGCAACCCCGACACTATCTGCCTGATCTGTTCGACCTTGTCCGCGCCGCACTCGACTTCCACCACTGGCGCGTCCCCGCAGTGGTTGTCGCCGGTCGGGTCCTTGGGAAAATGCAGCCAGCAGAAACGGATGTGCCCGGCGCCGGAATCCAAAAGGTGATCTAAAGCGTCCTTGGTATCCTGCAGCTTGGTGCGCCCGCTGCCCGAGGCGGTCGGGTCGTTCATGCTGCCGGAGGTATCGACGATCAGCATCAGGTTGGGAGGAATGTCGCCGGCCGTGATCGTCATCTCGTCGCAGATCGGAACGCCCAGGTCGAACTCCTCGGATCCGTCCTTCCCGTCGCGGCCCCCGTCGCCCGCACCCTGGTCGTCGCTGCACGAAAACGCGCCCAGCGACAATACGGCCGATAAGACCGACATCAACAATAACGTCAAGACTCGGCGATCGAGAATCCTGTTCGTAAGCATCCCGGCCATGGCCACCTCCCGCTTTGAGTAAACCCGGAAAGTGTACCACAAATCGCGACTGTCGGAGTAGTCTGGACTGCCTCGAATCAGAATCGGTAGATGTACAGGTCGAAGTCGCCGTCGCGCATGTCGGGCCAGACGATGCCCTGTGAGCCCACCGCCGGGGGCATGTAGGCGCCGATAAGCGCCTCGGGAGGAGAGACGATCGTCTCGCCGCCGCCTCTGAGATCGCGCGCCACGACCTGGTAATCGCCGTCGCGGTGATCCAGCCAGACCAGCAGGTCGTCGCCCACGGACAGCGGGCCTTCCTCGGACACCCGGGCAGCAGAACTGTCCGCGCGCCGAACCTGCCCGTCCGCCCGGCGGTAAAAGACGTGAACTCCGCCGTCATCCCCGCCGTCGTAGTCGGGCGAGCCCTGCTTGAAGGCCAAAAGGCCTCCGTAGCCGCCGAGACCATAGGCGGGATCCTGGCCGTCGACCACCAGCGTGCTGGCCCCGGTGTGCGGGTCTGAAAGCTCGAGCCGGTAACGATAGACGCCGTTGTCCCAGCGGTAGCCGGTCCAGGCCATCAGCTGTCCGAAATAGGCGAACTCGGTGGGATAGTCGTCGAGCCGCATCAGGTCTTCGACCAGGCCGCTGCCTAGATCGGCCCGCTTGATCTTGTAGATGGTCATGGCCGGGTAGTACTCGTACACGGCCCAGGCGACATGACCTTCATTGACCCAGGGCCGCTGGTCTCCGCTGTAGTAGTAGTTGCTGTACCCCACTCCCGAATAGAAGCTGACCTGCTTGCGATCGATCGGCGTCACGCACATGCCAGGCCCCAGGTCCGACTGGCAGCGCCAGGCTGCGAATCCCTCGCTCGCCACCGGCCGGACCTCGTAGCCGATGACATCGGACAAGACGTGGCTCTCACCGGTAACAAGGTTCATGCTGCGCACCCGGCCGTCGCAACTGTCGTCGTACTGGCCGTCGGGCGAATACGAGGGCAAGAAGCAAAAACCGTCGGGATCGTCTCTGAGATCGAACCACACCAGCCAGTCGCCGGAGATGTAGGGGTGAAGCTGATCGCCGCCGGCCGTGACAATCGCATGGGCCTTGCCGCTCTCGAGATCGAGCGGCGCGCTTTCGCCGCAGGCGCAAAGCTGCATCGCCGCAGCCAGCGCGATTATTGAAGGCAGGATGCGCATGGCTCAGCGTTCGACGTTGATCAAGAACGGCGCCGAGGTCGAACGGATCTCCGGGTTGTAGTAGGCCCAGGCGGTCGATTCGGGCACCTGCCCGTGAATCGGGTACTTGGCCTTGAGCCGGTAGCTGAACGTCAGCGGCGAACCGTAGGCCAACTGGTCTACGTAGATAGAAAGCTGTCGCCCGCGGATTTCGTAGCGGGTGATGCTGGGTATATCGCTCACCAGGTCGGCCAGGTCTTCGGTCAACGGATCGAATCCCGGCGGAATGCCCAGATCGAGCATGATCATCGAGGCAGTCTGATCGACGACGTTGTAGCTGGCCGTCACCTGCACCGTGGCGGTATCGTCCACGCTCAGGTCGGTGCGATCATAGACGACTTCTAGGCTGAGCGCCTCGTCCGGCGAGCCGCCCACCAGTTCCCAGGGCAGGTAATAGACGCCCACCGCCTGGTAGAGGAAGCTGCCCTGGCCGTCCAGCGCCACGCTGACCGTGTTGTCGCCCTCATGGGTGTACGGATCCAGCTCGCAGATCCGGGTCACGTCGGAATTGTCCGGAGTGATATCGAAAACGCAGGCATGATCGACGCCGTTGATCGAGACGTTGACCGTACCGTTCGTGTCCTGGCCGGCGGACAGATCCATGGCCATGGTCATGGCGCGCAGGCTCTGCACCGTGGGCTGGGTGGTCGACCAGGTTCCGAAGGTGTCCTTCTGCCCGATCAGCCAGGTAATGGCCCCCTCGACCAGGTCGAGGTACATGCCGGTTCTGATCAAGGCCTGGGCGATCAGCGCCGTCGTCTCGACGTGACCGCTCGAACCATAGGCCCCGCTGGCGGTTCCCTTGTTGGCCTCCCAGTAAACCTCGCCGTTTTCGCCTTCTATCTTCTGCTCCGCAAGGTCACCGAGCAGCGAGACCAGTATCGGGTCGTCGGGATCGATCTGCGACAAGGCGTTGGCCACCAGCGCGTTGGCGTAGATGTCGTCGCTGGACTGCACCGCCGAGCGCAGGTGGCCGGCGCCGGCCGCCAAAGCCGGGCCGTCGTAGCCGCTCATGGCCAGGCCCCAGGTGCAGAAGGCAGAGGCTCGAAGAGCGCTCTCGCCGTAGACGCCGTTGCCGGCGTGCAGGTGAGACTCGGCTCCCCAGGAGCCGTCCGAATGCTGGGTGCGCTCGAGGTAGTCCTGGGTGCGCCGGACCACATCCATGTCGATGTCGACCGCGCGTTCGGCGTCGGCGAACATCATCAAGGCCATGGCCGAGAGGATGTCGTTGCCGGGGTCGTCGCCTACCCACCAGTTGAATCCGCCCGAGGGACACTCGAAGGTTACGATGCGCTGGTAGCTCTGGTTGACGTAGTCGCGCGCCTTGAGTTCGATCTCGGGTGTCAGCTGCCCGCTCTTCTCTAGGTAGTCGAGCACCATGATGTTCGGCCAGGCTGTTGATGTCGTCTGTTCGAAGCAGCCGTTGGGAATGCGCAGGATGCTGTCCAGGCCCTCGACGGCCTGGCTCATCAGACCGGGATAAACCTTGACGAAAATGCGCGAGGCGCCGTCGATGGCCTCGGGCGGTATGCTCAAAGTCCGGGTCAACTCGCCTTCGAGACGCTCCGAGCGGCTGATGCGAAACTCCTTGCCGTCGGGCACGATCTCGACCGTGCGGCGAACGGCGTCCGACTCAGAGGAACCGCGGCCGGAGACGGTCAGCCCGTGCCAGCCGACCTCATCGACCATCACGTCGAAGTAGACCACGCCCACGCCGTTGGCGTCGAGCGCGATGCTCTTTGAAGAGGCGTCCTGCAACACGAACCAGGATTCGGCCTGGACATCGAGCGTCACCGTCTGGGGGCCGTCGAGATAGTTGTATACCGCCACCGGCACCGAAACCGTGTCGCCGCGGGTGAGCGTGGCCGGGAAGTCGACGTCGATGAAGAAATCCTGGAAAACCAGGATGCCGTCCGAGCGGCTGCCGATGCGCCCGTCAAGCGAGCTGGCCAGCGACGAGGCTCGCCAGCTGGTGATGCTGTCGGCCAGCGGAATCTGAACGCTGGCGCGGCCGTCGGAATCGGTGATCACGGCCGGGTTTACGTAGAGCGTCTCGGGGAAATACGACCGCACCCGGGGCGCCTCTGTGGATGCGGACTGCCCGCTGCCCGCCTCATCCTTGTCGTGCCCGCCGTTGTCGGCCGGGGCCCCGCACATGCCGCCCGCGCACTCGCCGGGAGCGCGCTCGCCGTCCTCCATCGGATCGCCGAATCCCCAATCGCCCCCGCCGTAGCCGCCCGAGAAGATCCACCAGCCGTAGTAGCCCTGGCTGTCGGCGTCGTCGGCTGTGCCGACGATCTCATCCGGCCCGGCCGTGTGGAAAACCAGCAACTGGTCCCACTCGCTCTCTCCGCGCACCTCGACCCGGTAGGGCTGTCCGAACGGGTCGTACCACTGGTCGCCGTGGTTCTCCAGCCAGGCGCGCAGGTTTTCGGGCGTGATCATGCCGCGATCGGCCAAGGTGCGCATGCCGTTCATGGCGTCCTGGGCGTCGCTGTCGAGCCTGACCGAGAGCGCCTTCGCGGCCTCGCGGCTGGCGTCCACGTAGCTGTTCCTCTCGACCATGCCGGCCAGGAAACCCCGGGCGGCGGCGAAGGCGACCTCGGCCGCTTTCTCACGCCGTCCTTCATCGAGAGACGAATCCAGGTAGTCGTTCAGGCTCGACGAATGAATGATCTGGTAGCGCGGTTTGAGGATATCCTGCTCGATGCCGAAAAACGTCTCCGCCAGGCCGGGCCTCATGTCGCTCAGCGCGAAAACCGCCTCGTCGACCACCGAAAGTCCGATGGCGGCGGGCACCCCGACGCCGTCGCCGTCCGTCACCTCGAACGAAAGCGCGGCGGTTTCTCCCGGCAGGTAAACGCTCTTGTCGGCCGTGACCGAGACATCCAGGTCGCGCGCCCCGCTCACCAGCACCAGTTGCGAATCGCGCACGATCTGCGACTCGCGGGTCAGGTAATAGGCGTCGAACTGCAGGTTGCCTTCCATGTCCGGCGTCAGGTCGAGTTGCAGGGAAGCCCGGCCGTCCTTGAGATCGACGGCCTGGGTCAGCAGGGTCTGGTTGCCCTTGATCACGTCGAAGTAGATGCGATCGAGGTTGTCGGCCGCAAGCACATCCAGCTGCGCCGTATCGCCGACCGAGAACAGGCGCCGATCGACCCGCAGGATGACGGTCTGCCCGCTCTTGCCGACCGGCAATGTGACGTCGCGCTCGGCCAGGTTGCCCGAGGCATCGGTCGCGACCACGTGCAACACCAGTTCCTCGTCCGGGAAAACGAGCGTGGTCGTGCCCAGTCCCTGGGCGTCGGTTTCAAGATGTACCGCGGGCATACCCGCCGCCGTGATGTCCACCGAAGCCGGCTGCGGGTAACCTGTCGGATCGGCGGTCACGACGTGCAGCAGGTTGGGCAGGCCGGGGGCCAGCAGGCCGCTGTCCGGCACCAGCGAAACTTCCAGGGAGGCGGCCGCGACCACCGAGACCGTGCTGACGGTCTCCGTGTGCTCGGCCAGATCGGTCACTTCGGTATCGAACTGCAGGTAGGCGTCGCCCTGCAAGAGGTCTATTCCGGCGAAGTCATAAGGCAAGTCGAAGGCGAAGGAATACAGGCCCTCGTCGTTCAGGGTTCCCGTAACCTCACCGATCTGGTTCAGGCCGACGTCGAAGGTAAAGACCTTGATACGCGCCGCTCCCGAGACCGGCTTGCCGAAGAAATAGCGCGCCTCGACCTGTCCGGTGACGCGCTCGCCGGGCAGGTAGAAGCCCCGCCCCAGACTCGTCTTGACCGAGAACTTGGGCAAGGCATAACGCTTGACCTCGACCGTCTTCTTCGACTCGGATGTTCCGACCTGGGCGCTGATCTCGTAGTCGCCCATGTTGACCTCGCGGGCCAGGCGGAAATCGGCCGCTCCTATTCCGAAGGCGTTGGTGCGGCCCTGGTGCTTGAAAACCTTGTTGCCCTTGCCGTCGCGCACTTCGAAAACCAGGTTCTCGTCGGCCACCGGCACCAGCGCCGGCCGGCGCAGCGAGAGCGCCCGCAGGTGGATGACCTGTCCCGGCTGGTAGATCGGCTTGTCGGTGGTCAACAAGATCTTCTCTTCCCGCAGAAGTTCGAGGCTGTCGGTGATTCTCTCGGTCTTACCGTCGGGGGCGGCCAGCGAGACAATCATCTGGCCCGAGCCCAGCTGGTCGGTCGGCGCCGAGATCAACAATTCGGCCGTTCCGTTCTGGTCGGTTCGTCCCCGTCCCAGCAAGATATTGGCCTGGTCGAGATCCATGCCGATCGTCACCTCGACGTCGGCCAGGGCCTTGCCCGTCGAGGGATCGCGCGCAAGCACGCGCGCGAAGCTGGACGCGCCCGAGTACATCTTCGAAGGCGCCATCACCTGCGCCTCGATTTTCTCGAGCGCGGTGAACGCGCTGCGGGTGCCGAAAAGTTCGTGTCCCTCCCAGTTCACCTTGTAGGCGAATACAAAGCCTCCCAGGTCGGAGAGCCCGTCCACCTCCGGCAGGCCGGCAAAAGTGAAACTGTACTGTTTCTCGTCACGCCCGAGGTGAAACACGGCATGACGCACACCGTAGGAGGTGCCCTCGAGGTCGAGCAGCTCGACCTTGAGCGCGCCCTCGAAGACGCGCGCCTGGGTGCGCTCAAGGACCAGATCGAACGTGAGCCGGTCTCCCTCCAACCGGGCCGTCATGCGGCTTTCTTCGAGCCGCAGCCCGGCCGTGGCGGTCACCTCCCCGCCCGTATCGATCTTGCGCTCGAGGCACGAGGCTGAAAATACTCCGGACAACGTGGTCAGAAAAAGTATCCATCCCATTCTCATCGCGCGCATGGCTTCCTCCTTGGACAAGGCGCTCATTTTTTTCCCGATCCAGGGCAGATCGGGCCCTTCGCATCATAACGGTTCTTCGGCACCCCCCTCTTCAAGCAAGCCGCGTGCCAGCCGGGAAAAGGAGAAAAGTGATCATGATCACAAACAGTTGTGATTATGCCCGGGGAGCCGGAAGCTCAGAAATCTGAAGCATGGGCCCGGCAAATTCAGAACTCTGAGACCGGCTCAGACCAGCACCGGCACCCGTGGATGCGGGCGCCGCTCGACGAATTCGTAGGCGGCCGCCTGGCTGGAAGTCAGCTCACCCAGCGGCTTACCGACGGAATCGAAGAGCCGTAGCTTCATCGAGGCGACCTTGGTATTGCTGCACCACAGTTTCTCTCCGCCGGGATCGAGATAGCCGACCCCGATGAGATCATCGGGCCGCAGGCTCAGCTCGCCCAGCAGGCGAACGCCTGGAGCGCTCGCTTCGAAATTCCAGCCGTCCAGCCGCCAGGACGACTTGTTTTTGAGCATGCCCGCGAGGCTGTTCATGCGATAACTTTGGCCAAAGGCATTCAGAAAAAACAGCTTTAGATGCGGACTGGTGATGGGCCCGATCTTGACCTGAGCGTCGAGTCCCTCCCAGACAGCCTCTGGATCTTCTGCAAATGAGTTGCAATGCCCCCAGGCCCAGCGCAGTCCGTGCTGGCTACCCCACATGTGCTCTTGCTGGCCCGGGGCATCGACCAGGTCGATTCGCCTGCCGTCGACGATCAGTTCGCCCGTAAAACGGGCGTTGAAGTGCGGACACAGCAGCTTGGTCTTGGGAAGCGGCAGGCTGTACATCCGCTGGTAGGGAAAATGGTAGAGCACATCGCCCGACGATTTGAACTGCAGATCCCACTCGAGCGAATGCCCGCTTTCCGCCGACTCGATCTTGCCGGAGCAGGCCCGGCCGGAAAGCCGCGCATCGGCGATGATCAGCTCGAAGTCGTTTTTTTTCTCAGACAGCCGGTCGATCGGGAACGTCTGTTTGACTGCCAGGTTGCGCCCGGGATCTTGCGCGTCGTAAAACATGCCCCACAGCTCGCAGCGCGGCTCACCCTCTCCCGGCCTGGGGCTGGTCATTGTGTAACGAATCCAACCGGCGCTCTGACTCTGCAGGTCGTTGAACTTCAGGAAATAGACTTCATACCAGCCCCGCTGTTTGCCGTCCCAGCGCAACCAGTTAGCACGATCTTTCTCGGCGGAGCTCATCAAGCGCGCTCCTTTCATTCGTAAAAAGGTTACAATAAAATAGCACCCTGGCTTTCTGCGTGATAGCTTTTTTGCATGGACGAAGAACAGAACAAACCTATCGATCCATACTACGGCGAGCATGAGGACACCGACGAGACTTCGTTGGCCGGCAAGATTCCAGTTCTTGGCTGGTATCTCAGGACGACCAAGGGTCTTGGAAAGAGCCGCGCATTCTTCATGCCGCTGGGCTTTCTGGCTCTTTCGGCCCTGGCATTCTTTTTAGGCTACCCGAGACTCGAAAATATCGCCGATTGGCTGTTGCTGGGTGTCCACAAGGCGATTTCCGCTCTCGGCGGACTGCTTTCGGGAGTCGGCGGATCCAATCTTGACGACGTGCTCGACTTGTCCGCGCGCCGGGCGGCGGCGCCGGCGCTGGCCGCCTTCTGGGCGACATTGGCCGCGCTGCGCCTGGCTTTAGGCGCCTTGCCCACGGAGAAGAACGCCGACGACCTCGGCTACGTGGTGCCGGGCTCTGGGATTCTTGCCCGTGCCTGGGGAGCGATTGGCAAGCGCATCCACCAGCTCAAGCGGGCGGTCGTCTTTTTCGCGGCCTACCTGCGGGACATCAACATCGAAAAAATTCACCTGCCGATTACGATCCTGATGCTGCTGGTGGTCGCCGGCGTCTCGCTGGCCCAGGCGGCGGAAAACCTGCTCTTCGAGTTGCCGGCCCACCTGCCCGGCCTGGCCGGGACGAGCGGTTGGATCTTCCCGACCAGCATGTTAATCGCCGTTGTGTGTATACTGGTACTGGGCATCCCCATGCTGCACAACAGCCTGCTGAAAGCCCACCTGCGCTCGGTCAAGCAACGCCGGAAAAAAGTCGGGCTCGTGCGCCGAATGTTGAGCGGCATACTGGGCTTGATCTTCATCTTCGTGCCGCTGGCCTGGATGACAGTTGGACTGCTCGGCGGATAGTAGGGCCGCAGAACGCCTGAACCGACGGGCAAGCCCGTCAATCCGTCGGCATGATGCCCTGCGCGCTTATGCCCTGGACAAAGTAATCCGGATCATTGAGGAAGCCCTGGAAGATGATCCCCAGAGCCATGCCCGCCTCGATCATAAGATCTTTGTCCTTGTACAACCTGGCCAGGCTCTGGCGACGGACATTCGAATCGGAATCCTGGAAGCGCGAGAAGAACAACCCGTCCAGCCGGCGCTTCTCATGGGGTCTTGTCACTTTGTCCATGAAGCCCGCCTGGGCGTAGTCGAGCACTTCCATCAGCAACGCCCGCTGGCGCGCCAGATCGGTCTGGTGATAACCGAAAATGTGCAGCACGATCCTCTGGGCCTCCTTCATCGAGGCTTTGGCCAGGGATTCGAACAGTACTCGGGTAGTGTGGTCGTCGGTCGCCACCTTGTACTGACGCACCAAGGACATCAAGACCGCGCTCTTGAATAACTGATAGAGCCGTTGGGCTCCGTTCAGCGGTGAGGGCGGCCTGTGAGACAGCTCCGGGCGGTAGCCATGGAATGAATTGACCATCATGATCTGAAAGATGGTTTCGAAAAAGTCGATACCCTGGATCGGGTCTTCGATGTCCACGTGCATGTCCAGGGTGTTATCCAGGCGATCGGCCAATTTGACGCGCACCAACTCCGGGGTCTGGCCGGCCTTGTCCAACAAGCGGCCGATGTACTCGAAATAAGTTTCGCCGACTCGCTTGGTCAAACGATCCAGGCGTTCCATCAGAAACCACTCGTCACGCGGGTCGATTGACTTCAGCAGGCGCTGGAAACCGGACTCCAGGGATTCCCAGTGCTGGTGTCCGAGTTCATCGGGAGTCAGGTCTTCGAGCTTGTCGTGCAGCAGGCAGGTCTGCAGGTCGAGCAGGTTGACCTGAATCTGGGCTCGGGCCAACAAGGCGGTCGCCCGCAGCGGATGCAGCACCGCCAATGGCCCAATGCGCCGCCTCCGCTGTCCATAAGCTTCACTCAGATACCTGATCACGCTGGCAAGCACCTCGCGTTCGTTGCGCGGCAGGCGCTTGCGGTGCAAGATCACCGAGGCCACGTTCATGCGGCCCATGGATTCAATGCTGAGTTGAAGGTTGAGAACTTCGGACAGGCGCAGGAAATCGTTCAAATCATGCATTACCACGCCTCGACCAGCTTTCCGGAACCGGGCACAAGCAGCAGCCACCCGGGTGAGGGTTTCTCTCCCCGGCTCCTGGCTGTGAGTCTAGCACCTTCGCAGAACATAAACAAACAGGAGTGGAGAATCCGGTGGTTTGTCGGGTTTGACAGATCCCCGTGTCTCGCCTAATGTGACATCCCGATGAGCGAGATTGAAAAAGGGACTGCCGCTGCATCACTGGAAAGAGAGCCAAGCGGCGGTTTGATTGCCTACCTGCTTTCCGGTTGGCGGCCCTGGGCGCTAGTTTGCCTTCTAGGCTGCGTCCTCTACCTGCCCTTTCTCGGAAGCAGCGGCTTGTGGGATCCCTGGGAGCCGCACTACGGCGAGGTCGCCCGCGAGATGGTGGAGAGCGGCAACTGGCTCAATCCCACCTGGGAGCACAGTCCCGGCCAGAGCACCGATCGCAAGTATTTCTACTCGAAGCCGGTACTGATCCTGTGGATGATGGCGCTGCCGATGAAGATCTTCGGGGTCGACTCGCCCGCGGGCGGGATCTCGTCCGGGGCGGAGTGGTACATACGTTTTCCTTTCGCACTGTGCGCCATTGTCGGGTTGCTGGGCGTCTTCGGCCTTTGCAGGCGTTTCTTCGGCGCGCGGATCGGGTTGCTCGCGGCCACGATCCTCGGCACCTCGGCCATGTATTACTTCACGGCCCGCCAGGCCATGACCGACATGCCGCTGGTCGGCCTGATGACAGCCGGGGTGAGCCTGCTGCTCGTAGGCGGATTCGACGAGCGGCCCCGACCGGGCCTGCTGTATGCGGGATACGCGTTTTTAGCTCTGGCCGTTCTGGCCAAGGGACTGACCGGCTTCTTCCTGCCCGGCCTGATTTTCCTGCTGTACTTCATCGCCAGCGGCGATTGGGGCAGGCTGCGCCGGATGCGGGTAATAAGCGGCGGCATCCTGGCCCTTGCGATCGCGGCTCCCTGGTACGTCTACATGACGATCGCCTCTATTTCGAAGCGGATGCTGGACGACGAGGGCAAGACCTTCTTCGAGCGCTTCTTCCTGCACGACCACCTCTACCGCCTGTTCGAGGGCGTGCACGGCGACCGGGGCACCTTCGTTTATTTCGTCAAGCAACTCGGCCTGGGCACTCATCCCTGGTTCCCCTTCATGTTGTGGGGCGGAGTGCGCAGCGCGCAGCGGCTCGACGGCCCCCGGTCTGAACTGCGCGGCCTCGATCGCGCGGCGCGGATCGAGTTATTCGTGCTGCTGTGGGCGATGGCCGGCCTGGCTCTGTATTCGCTCTCGGTCACCAAGTTTCATCACTACGTCCTGCCGATCTTGCCGCCGCTTTCGGTGCTGGCCGCCTTGTGGCTCGATCGCTTCCGGCGCGGCGAGGAACGCCTGGGAAAAGTTCTGATTCCGCTGGCGTTGATACTGGGCGTGGTGATCATCTCACGCGACATCGGCTTGATGCCCAAGAACTTAGTCGATCTCTTCGTCTACAACTACACGCGCGCCTTCCCCAAGGAGGCCGCGCTGCCGGGGCAGGTGGGCTACGGGGTGATCTACGGCCTGATGAGCCTGGGCCTGGCAATCGTGTTCTTGTTCTACCGCGAGCATCTCTCGCGCTGGGCGGCCCGCCTGCTGGTGGCCGGCGCGCTGGTCGGGGCGATCTGGGGAGGCTGGTACTTCTTCGGCGCCATGAGCCCGCACTGGAGCCAGCGCCACTTGTTCGACACTTACTACGCCTTGCGCCAAGACAATGAACCAATCGGCGCCTACCTGATGAACTGGCGCGGCGAGACTTTCTATTCGCGCAACACGGTCACCCAACTCAAGAACAACTCACGCCTGAAATCATGGCTGACAGAAAACAAGGGACGTCGCCGTTTCATCTTGGTGGAGCAGCACCGGCTGGCCAAGCTCAAGGATCATCTCAGCCAGGCAAACATCCGCAGCCTGCGCATACTCGATCGCAGCTGCAACAAGTTCTACCTGGTGAGCATCGAGGCCGACGCCCCGCCCAAGCCCGAGAAGCACGCTGATTGATTTTTTTCCTTGGCGAGATTGACGTCGACGAGATCGATGTCAACTTTCCTGGAACCGAGCACTGACGCTTGTATGCAGGCCGCCGCGAACCCGGTAGTCGAGAGTCAGGCTCATGCGCCTGGGCGAGACCGCCTGGACCAGGTCTGAAAGGATTCGGGCGGCCGCGTGCTCCTGGACGATGCCCACCGAGCGAAACGAAAGCAGGTAGTACTTGAGCGACTTGAGTTCGAGGCACAGTCGATCCGGCACGTAGCGCACGCTCAGCGCGCCGAAATCCGGCAGCCCGGTCCAGGGACACAGCGCCGTGAACTCCTCGCTCTCGATCAGCACCTCGATCTCACGCTCGGGCTGCTCGTAGGCGAAGGTCAGAAGCAGGTCGGGCCGCAAGGCCGTCTCGTCCCGGCGGTCGATTTCGACCTTGCCGTCCAGCGCCGCGTAGCTCGTATTCAGATCGTCAGTCGGAGGTTTCTGCTTCACAACGCCAGGATTTCAGGAAGTCCGCCGATCGTCAACCGATAAATGCAGTTGCCAAGGCCTGCCAGGGGCGCTAGATTACCGGAAATGAGGCGCCCGTTTACGACAATCTTGGTTTTCTTGCTTGGGGCGGGTCTGTGTGCCGGCTGCGGCGGCTCGCGGGCTCTTTATTGCAGTGCCTGCAGCCAGGGCCAGGCCGTTTGCGACCCCGCCGGCGAGCTGGTGGCTTGCGAAGGCCCCGACTCGGACGGATGCCTTCGCTGGGCCCCGCCCCGGCCTTGCAAGACGGGAGAGTGCGACTGCGAGAATCCTTGTCAGCCGGGCGAGACGCTCTGCCACCCGGACGGCGGCCTGGTCAGTTGCCTGGGTCCCGACGCCGACGGCCACACATACTGGAGCGCTGCCGAACAGTGTCCGGCCGGGCAGAGCTGCAACCCGGCCGCGGCGCGCTGTCTGGATGATCCGCCCGACGGCTGCGCTGACAAGAACGAGTGCGACTACTACGGCCAGAAGAAGTGCATGTCGGTCAGAAAATATCGCGAGTGCAAGCCTGGCGACGACGGTTGCCTGAAGCTGGACTGCTCTACCTGACCGCTGACCTGGCACACGTGCCCGGCGGGCACGTCTTGTCGCGACTACGGAGCTGGCGGTGTGTGCGAGTAGGCGACCGATTTTCTGCAGGAAAGGCCCGGAATAAATATCATGGACGTTATCCGTACCGGAATCTGTCTGCTAATCGCCTGCCTGTTTGCTTTCGGCGGCTGTGATCAGAATAGCGATCAACCCACCGACGGCGGCCCAAGCTATGATCCCTGGACCGTTGTGCCGGCAAGCGAGTTGCCCGCTCCCCGGGGTTGGGAGCTGCGAAGGGGAATCATCCATAGCCACTCGCCCTACTCTCACGACGCCTGCGACGGCGAGCCGTTCACCGAAGGCGTGCGCAACGAACAGTGTTTCGAGGAATGCCGGACCGGCATGTGCGAGACTTTGCAGGATTTCGTCTTTCTCACAGACCACGACAATCTTTTTGCCGACTATGAATACCCCGACGTGCTTCTTTTCAAGCAGGGCGACAGCCTGATCGAGCGCGGCGGCCAGCCGGTCGCCAACCGGGTCGATTGCGGAGACGGTCACCAGGTAATAGTGGCCGCCGGGACCGAGACGGCCATGATGCCGATCGGCATCGAGCATCATCTTGGAGACACTCCCGAGGAGCGCAAGCAGGCATATGGCGAGGTCAGTCAGCAGGCAGTGACTGCGCTGCAACAGGCCGGGGCGCTGGTTTTTCTGCAGCACACCGAGGGCTGGGATGTCGAGACCATTCTCGACCTGCCGATCGACGGCATCGAGTGTTACAACCTGCACCAGAACTTGATGGACAACTGGGGAGCCGCGCTCGAGCTGCTGCTCGAAATGGACTCGGCGCCCGAGAATTTGCCGGTCATGGAACTGGGAATAATCGGCATCTTCCAGGAGTCCGAGGCCGACATGTTCCGCTGGTCGAAGGCGCTGATGCACAAGCCGCTGCCGGCGGTGCTGGCCACCGACGCCCACCGCAACGTGTTCGACGGGCCCAGCCCGGACGGCGAGCGGCTCGATTCGTTCAGGCGCATGATGCACTGGTTTGCGAACTATGTCCTGGTTCCGGCCGCTGAAGTGGACGACTCTGTTTTGAAAAAAGCTATCGGTGCGGGGCGACTGTACGGCTGCTTCGATTTTTTAGGCTATGCTCAGGGGTTCGACTTCTATGCCCAGGGCGACCAGACGTATGAAATGGGCGCGCGGATACCCGCCGGAAAGACGATCGATTTGCACCTGGTTCTGCCCGAGGTATACCGATTGGATCCCGACGGCCCGGCGCCGGTGATCCGCGGAAGAATTTTGAGAGCCGAAGACGGCGACTGGCAGGAAGTCGCGGCAGGCACCGACGATCTGGTCTACCAGGCCGGACCCGGGGCTTACAGGGCCGAGGTGCGCATCGTTCCCGAACACCTCAGACCCTGGCTGGGCCCCAACGCCGACGACTACATCAAGGAGTTTCCCTGGATCTATTCGAACCCGATCTATGTGGGCATGAGCTACTGATCTTTCTGAAAGAACATTGTCGATGAGAGAAGAAAAACTTCCCAGGAGCGATGATTTCCACTTCCAGTGCGAAGTCGAGGTGCGCTTTCGAGACCTGGACGCAATGGGTCACGTCAACAACGCGGCCTACTTCACCTACTTCGAAGTGGCCCGCACCGGGTACATGAAAGCTCTCGGGCACTGCAAGGACGAGGACGATCTGTTCAAGCTCTACCCGTTCATCCTGCTGGAGGTCCGCTGCCGCTTCATTTCGGCCGTGGGACTCGCAGAACGATTACGGGTGTTCCTGCGCACCGTTTTCATGGGCTCGAAGAGCTTCGTGTTCGAATACCTGATCACCGGCAAGGACGACGACCGGGTAGTAGCCGTTGGCCGTTCGATACAGGTCTATTACGATTATCAAAAGAAGTGCTCTCTTCCCATTCCGGATAATTTTCGCGTAAAAATCGAAACCTTCGAGCTGGCGCCGAAATAGCGCCCGTCAACCTTCCGCCAGGCGGCCGCCGCGCAGCTTGATCTCCTTGGTGGCCAGACCCTCGGCCTCGCCTTCCAGGTGGGTGGCCATCAAAACACTGGTTCCGCGCTCTGCGATCTGCGCACCGATCAGTTCGAGCACTTTTACCCGGGCCTCGTCGTCCAGGCTGGCGGTCAGCTCGTCGAGATAGAGCACCTTGGGCTCGAGCACCAGCGCGCGGGCCAGCGCCACCAGTTTGCGCTCGCCCCCCGACAAGTCATTCGCCGGTCGCCCGGCCAGTTCCGCGATCCCCAGTCCGGCCAGCATCTTATCGGCCAGCTCGCGGCGGGTGCTCCTGTCCGTGCCGCGTATTTTCAAACCGTAGGTCAGATTCGATCGCACGCTGCCGCCGAACAGGTAGGGATCCTGAAAAACGAAGGCGATCCGCCGGCGCAGGCGCTTCGGGGCCGGGGCGCGACCCTCATGAAACGACTCTCCAAAAAGCGAGATTCTTCCGCGCGCAAGATCCAGAAGCCCGCCGGCCGCGAGCATCAAACTGGTCTTGCCGGCCCCGTTCTCGCCGGTTATCAGGGTCAGCTCACCGGCCGGCGCCGAGAGTGCCGCTACGTCGAGCACGGTCACGCCGCCGCGCACGACCTGCACGTCTTCGAATTTCAAAAACGGCCCGCTCATGACTGGCTCCCGGCGCGCGATTGCCAGAAGCCGACCGCCAGGTTGACCGCCAGCGCGACCGTAAGCAGTACTATTCCCAACGCCACCCCGAGCGCAAACTCGCCCTTGCCGGTCTCGAAGGCAATCCCGGTTGTGATGTTGCGGGTATAGCCGTGTATGTTGCCCCCGACCATCATCGAGATGCCCACCTCGGCGAAGACTCTCCCGAAGCCGGCGGCCACCGCGGCCACCAGCGCCGCGCGGTTCTCGGCGGCCACCACCAGGGCCGCCCGCAACCTTCCCGCGCCCAATCCCAGCACCGTCTGGCGCACCCGGGGATCCGAGCGCTCTACTGCCGCAGCGCAGAAGGCGGCCACGATCGGAAAGGCCAGAATCACCTGGCCGACCACCATGGCCGCCGGAGTGTAGAGCATGTCCCACGAGCCCAGCGGGCCGCGGCGGGTGAGCAAAGCGTAGATCACCAGGCCGACCAGAACCGTCGGCAACGCCAGTAAAGTGTTTAGTACTATGACCAGCGCGCGCTTACCGCGGAAACGCCCCAGGCCCACCAGCAAACCGAACGGCAGGGCCAGAAGCGATGCGATCAGCGTCGAGGACAGGGCTACCGTGACCGAGACCCCGACCGGTCCCCAGGCCTCGGGATCGAAGCTGGTAAGAAGCCTTATGGCCTCGCGGATGCCCTCGAGTATCATTTCTTCTCGAAGACGTCCGGGTAAAACAACTGCCTGCCCTTGATTTTGAACTCGGCGATCATCTTCTGGCACTCGGCAGAGGTCAGCCAGGCGCCGAAGGCCATGGCTTCCAGGTAGCGGGCCTGCGGATGCTTGGCCTGGTTGACGGCGGTGAAGCTGTAGGGATTGTAGAGGCGCTTGTCGCCCTCGACAATGATCTTCGAAGACACCTGATCCTCGGCCGACATGAAGGTGGCCCGGTCGAGAAAGCAGTAGGCCTTCTTCTCGTCGGCCATATTCAAGGTCATGCGCTGCCCCTGGCCCGATTCGAGATACCAGGCGTTTTTCGCCTGGTCGCCCTTGGGGTCAATGCCGGCCGCCTTCCACAGTCGCAGCTCGGCCTTGTTGGTGCCCGAGTCGTCGCCGCGCGAGATAAAGACGGCCTTTGCCGCCGCTATCTTCGAAAACGCGGTGACGGCGTCGTGGCCGCGTGCTCCCGCGGGATCATCGGCCGGACCTGTGACAACGAAGTTGTTGTGCATCACCTGCATGCGGTGCAGGCCGTAGCCCGCGGCCACGAAGGCCTCCTCGGCCAGGCGATCATGAACGAAGATCGCGTCGACGTCGCCGTTTTCGGCGAGCTTGATGGCCTTGCCCGTCCCGACCGCCAAGACGTGGACCTTGATGCCGGTGCGTTTCTCAAAAGGGGGAATTATTACATCAAGCAGCCCGGTGTTGTCGACCGAGGTAGTGGAGGACAGGCGCAGCACGCGCTCGGCGCAGGTGCACTTCGTCGAGTCGTTCTTGCAACAGGCCGGCAGCAAGAACAGAACGGCGACAAACAGAATTGAGTTGCTGCATGTGTTCATATCGCGTGTTCCTTCCCTGAGAGTTCCCCAGATACTATAGCGCCGCCGGGACAACAAGCAAAACAAGAGATCAACGAAAGTCGCGCGACGGCACGGGCCGGGTATCGCCTTCGTCGATCGATTCGAACTTCGCGGCCCGCAGGTTGGTAACTCCATGACTGCGCTCGAGCCGACCCGAGACGATCAGGGCCGAGGAGGACACGATCAACAGGCGCCGGCGCTCGAAAACGTCCGGAGTGATCACGATGTTGGCCAGGCCGCTCTCGTCCTCGATTGTCAGAAAGCACATTCCCCGGGCCGTCCCCGGGCGCTGGCGGGTGATCACCTGGCCGGCCACCTTTACCCGGCTCCCATGCGGCTGCTTTTCAAGCGCGGCGAGCGGCAGCACTCCCCGCTCGCGCAGCCGGTCGCGCAGGTGGGCCATGGGATGCGGCCCGACCGTCATGCCGCTGTTGAGATAGTCGGCCGCGGTGCGCTCGCGTGCGCTCATGCGCGGCAGGGGGCACTTGTCGCGAGGCGCAGGCAGGCGATCGATCAGCCCGCGCCCGGAGTCGTCAAGGGCGGCCACCTGCCAGAGCGCCTCGCGCCGGGAGAGCCCGAAGCAAAAGAAGGCTCCCAGTTCGGCCAGGATGTCCATCTCGCGGCCTTGCAGGCGACAGCGACGGGACAGATCTTTCAGATCGGCGAAACGCCGCCGGCGGCGTTCGGCAACGATGCACTCGCCGGCCTCGCGCCGTAACCCGACCACGAAGCACAGTCCGAGACGAACCGCCCCGTCCGGATCGATAGTGCACTTCCAGCCGGAGCGGCAGGCGTCGATCTCGCGCACGCTCTGCCCGTGCCGCCTGGCATCCTTGATGATGGTGGCCGGGTGGTAGAACCCCATCGGCCAGGCGTTCAGAAGCGCGCAGGTGAAGGCCGCCGGGTGGTGGGTCTTGAGATAGGCCGAGGCGTAGACGATCAGCGCGAAGCTGGCCGCGTGCGATTCCGGAAAACCGTACAGGCCGAAAAACGAGCCGAACGACTCGATGATCTCGTCGGCCGCGGAACCGCTGATCCCGCGGGAGGCAAGGCCGCTGCGAAGCTTCTCTTCGTGACGGGCCTTCTGTTCGAGCGAGCGCTTGTGGCTCATGGCCTGGCGCAGTTGCTCCGCCTGGCCGAGCGTGTAGCCGGCGGCTTCCATGGCGATGCGCATGGCCTGCTCCTGAAACAAGGGAATGCCCAGGGTGCGCTCGAGAATCGGCTTCAGGCTGGGATGGGGATATGTAACGGGCTGCCTGCCCGCCCTTCTTTCGAGATAGGGATGAACCTTCTTGCCGACGATCGGCCCGGGCCTGATCAAAGCCACCTCGACCACCAGGTCGTAGAAACACTCCGGCCGCATGCGCGGCAGTGTGTTCATCTGGGCGCGGCTCTCGACCTGGAAGATGCCCACGCTGTCCGCCCGCTGCAGCACGGCGTAGACCTCGGGGTCGCCCGCGGGCAGGTGGGCCAGGTCGATCTCCACCCGCTCGTGGGCTCGCACCAGCGAGACGGCTTCCTCGATCGCCCGCAGCATTCCCAGGCCCAGCAGGTCGACCTTGATGATGCCCAGATCGGCGCAGTCGTCCTTGTCCCACTGGATCACGCTGCGGCCGGGCATGGCGGCCGGCTCGATCGGCACCACCTCGTCGAGCCGACCGCGGGAGATGACCATCCCCCCGCTGTGCTGACCAAGGTGCCGCGGCAGGTGGCGCATCTCGGAGACCAGTTCGATAAGCAGCTCGACACGCCTGTCGCCGCAGTCGAGCCCGGCTGCGGCGGCCGAGGCGGACAGGTCGTGATCGTGGGTCGAAAGCATCCGGGCCAGGCGCGCGTCGGGAAGCCCCAGCACCTTGCCCACTTCGCGCACCGCGCTGCGGATTTTATAGGTAATCACGTTGGCGGTCAGCGCGCTCTTTGCACCAGACTGACCATAACGGCGGTAGACGTACTGAATGACCTTCTCGCGCTGATCGCCCGAGGGCAGGTCGAGATCGATATCGGGCCAGTTGCCGCGTTCTTCCGATAAAAAACGCTCGAAGAGCAGATCCATGCCGACGGGGTCCACTGCGGTGATGCCCAGCACGTAACAGACCGCGCTGTTGGCGGCCGAGCCCCGGCCCTGCACCAGGATGCCGCACTCGCGGCAGAAGCGGCAGATATCCCAGACCAGCAAGAAGTAGCCCTCCAGCTCGAGCTTGGCGATCAGCGCAAGTTCCCGGTCGAGCTGCCGCATGTGTCGGGGCGCGAGCGGCCGGTAGCGTTTACGGGCGCCGGCCTGGACAAGGTAGTGCAGGTAGGAAAACTGCGTCTCTCCCCCGGGAACCGGAAAGTCCGGGAAGTGGTAGTCGAGTTCGTCGAGGCTGAACGTGCAGCGCTCGGCCACGGCGCGGGTATTGCGCACGGCACTCGGCAAGTCTGAAAACAGTTCGGCCATCTGAGCCTGCGACTTGAGATGCCGCTCGGCGTTTGCGAAAAGCCGCCTGCCGGCCTCGGCCAAGGTAAGCTTGTGACGAAGGCAGGTGAAGACGTCCTGTATGCGGCGCTCGCGCGCTCGCGCGTAACGCACGTCGTTCGAGGCCAGCAGGCCGATCCCCAGGCGCGCGGATATCTCCCGGAGCGCCTGGTTGCAAAGCGTCTCCCCTCGATCGAAATGCCGGCAGACCACCAGCCACAGCTCGCCGCGCCCGAAGATCCCCTTGAGCCTGTCCAGCAGCCGAAGCTCCTCAGCGCAGCCGCCAGTGGCCAGGCAAATGAGCCCGGCTGCAAACTCCTCGATCAGATCGAGATCGATTTCGCATAATCCCTTCGGCCGTCCGCGGTGGCCCCGGGTTATCAGGCGGCAAAGGTTCCGGTAGCCGCGAACGTCCTTGACCAGAAAACGCAGCCTGTGTCCGGAAAGAGAAAGCCCCGCCCCGACGATCGGGCGCAGGCCGGCCTCGCGCGCGGCGCGGTGAAAACGTGGCGCGCCGTACAACCCGTCCCGATCGCACAGTGCCAGCGCATCCATCCCCAGATCTGCGGCAACCGCAACCAGGTCTTCGGGAGCCGAAGCACCCCCGAGAAAGCTGAAGGCGCTCGCGCAACCAAGTTCGACGAAGCCGTCCATGACTTCATAATACTGAACACATGGACAGTATTCAAGGGTCACATCGTTTACATTCCGCTCAGCATCTCCTGAAAGAAACGCGGAGTTTCTTCGGCGCCGGCGGCCTTGGTCTTATCATCCTGCTCCAGGTAGGCGAACAAGGATCGATAGCGTGAATCGAATTTCGTAGCCGGGTTGATGGCCAATGCGCTTTTCAAATATTTGCGCGCCTTGGGCAAGTTGCCGTTGACCTTGTAACACTGGGCAATGGCCAACTGACAATGAAAGCGGGCCTGCTTGTCCGGCGCCATGGCAAGGGCATCCTGGAAGGCAACCAGGGCCTTCAGTATCCGGCCGCCGCCGGCCAGGGCCACGGCCAGACCATAACGGCCACGATAGCTCTTCTTCTTGGCCAAAACCTCTGCGAAGATCTTGGCGGCATCATCAAACATACCGGCTTCGAGCAGTGCCACGGCCCGGGCCAGGCCCCGACTCCGGCCGGCCTGCTTTCTCACCCGCGCCAGATAGGTATTCAGCATGCGGCTGCTGTCTGCCAAGGCCTGCTTCACACCAACCTTCTTGAGCGCCTCCTCATGGGAGCCCAAGGCCACCGGAGGAAAATCGATCCAGTTTGGACGAATCTCCACCACCTCGTCGGCCGTCACCTTGTACTTGCCCTTGTAGTTCTCCGCCCCGGCCATCCAGGCCTCTTCAAAACGCTTGGCCCTGCCCAAAAGTGTGGTTTCCACCGGCACCCACAGACTCTCGCCCCGTATCACGGTCTTGGCCGCGTCCACCGGGAAAGCCGCGCGGTTTTCCTTGCGCAGCCCCGAATCGTACATCGAGAAGACATGGCCGGTGACCGGCACCAGGGCGCTGGGCACACCCAGGGACTCCAACAGCGAGGCGTAGAGCACGGCCAAATCATCGCAGTCACCCACCTTGCGCTCCAGGGTCTGGGAAGGGAACTGGACCGTATCGATGGCCCCCTGGCTCAAGTTGCCAAATGGCCTCTCGGTATCGGGTTTATAGCGGATGCCGCTCTCGGCCAGGGCCTGAAAGGCGAAAAGAGCCAGCAGGTGATTGTGCAGGGGATGGGAAGCCCTGGCCTGCCCGGGATGAGCTGCCGCGAACTGGCGGAAGAGCTCGGTTGCATAGGCTTCAATTTTCGGATCCTGCCCGTTGACAAAAGACGCGATCCCGGAAGGTCGGCTCCAGGAAAAGGCATTGCCCTCCAGAATGGTTACCGGAAAAGATTTGCGCACTGATCGTTTCAGGTCGTCATGGACGAAGCGCGCCTGCACGATGGCCTGAACCGTTCGCTGCTCGGCATTTCTAAGCAGCTTGTCCACAAAGGCCGCCTTGACGGGCACCCAGGCCTTGGCTCCGGCAGCCAGCTTGACCTTGCTCAGGGCAGGCTCTGCCCAGCCTTCGATGGATAGTTCCAGTTCGACATCCATGGGCAAAGTGCTGCGGTTTTCGATCTCGATCTTTCCCAGACCTTGTTTGGCATAGCGCGGAAGCTGATGGGGAAAGACCGGTTGGAACTCCGCACTCTGCAGAACGATGATGCTCAGATCCCCTGCCACGTTCACGGCCATACCAACCGGGTGAAGCAACATGCTAATCTTCTCCTGCCGGTCGGGGATTTTGATGCTCAGGCTGGACTGGGTGTAACCGTCGAGTTGCGCGCCCAGCATGAGCTCGTCGGAGGTGACGGGAAATTCGTCGCCATCAAAGGCCAGGCTTCCAAAAAGACCCGTGGCCGAAAGCAGGAAGGTCAATCCGCCCGTAAGGATCAGGCTTATGGCCAGGCCCTCCTGGGTGTCGTCGCTCCCCGGTGCACGATCGATCCAAACCCCGCCGCCGGCGGTGACCCCGGCCGACAAGGCTGTCCATAGAATCCACCAGGGATTGAACTTGTGGACGCTCACCTGGTACTCGCGTTCCAGGGTAACCGGCCCCCGGCCAAGCGGATGCTGGCCGGTCTGGTCCTGGTACCAGACCTGAGCCCCGGGCGGATCGGTTTCGATACGGACCCGGTGGATGCGTTTTTCCATGTAAGCGTTCTGGCAACCGAGGGCCATGGGGACGATCAGCATACCTACCAGAATCGGAAGCAGATGTCGTTTCATACCCGTTCGTCTCCTCACATCCAGCACCACAAGAGTCTATCCAAAGAGGCATTGTCGAACAACTTGTCTTTGATTCAGAACCCATACACATGATATTGGTTCAAAAAGACTACAGACCAGAATGGGAGGCAAACCATGTCCGCTGCCGCCAAGACCGCCGATCTGGAGCGCGAGCTCGACTACAAGAAGAAGCTGACCGAGATCATCAATCTGATCCACGAGGCCGACGACATCAGCGAGATCATTCTCAACGTCAGGCCGCGCATTCTCGACCTGGTCGAGGCTCAGCGCATCACAATCTACGCCGTCGACGCCCACAACCAGCAGGTCTACAGCCAGTTCAAGGAGGGCGACGAGATCAAGGAAATCCGCGTGCCGCGAAACACCTCGTCGATGGTCGGATTCGTGGCACTGACCGGGCAGACCCTGAACATCGCAGACGCCTACGACTCGAGCGAGCTTCAGGCCTATCATCCCAAGCTCTCGTTCGACTCGAGCTGGGACACAAAGACCGGCTTCAAGACCCGCCAGGTGCTGACCGCCCCGATCATGTACGACAAGTACCTGATGGGGGTCCTGCAGCTTCTGAACTCCAACGACGACAAACCTTTTTCCGCCGAGGACACAGAGGCATCCCAGGAGGTGGCCCGCACGCTGGGGATCGCCTTTTACAACCGGCGCCGGATGAAGCCGCGCGCCAGCCCCAACAAGTTCGGCAGGCTGATCGACAAGGGACTGGTCTCCGAAAAAGCGTTCGAGGACGCGGTCTCTTACTCGCGGATGAACAACCTGCCGGTGGCCGAGGTACTGGTCGACAAGTACCGCGTCTCAAAGGAAGAAGTGCTCAAGAGCCTGGCGGACTTCTACAACTGTGAATACTTTTCCTTCGACGGCACCCAGAACATGCCGGCCGAGTTTTGCTCGCGCCTGAAGCACGACTACCTCAAGAACATCTGCGTGGCCCCGCTGGCCATCGACGCCAGTTTCGTCAAAGTGGCCATCGAAGATCCTTCCGACCTGGCCAAGGCGGACGCCGTCCGTATCATGCAGCTCGCGCCCCGCCAGAAGCTGCTTGTCGCACTACGCAAGGACATCATCGACTACATCAATCACTCCTACGGCATGGCCGAAAGCGGACCCGCGGGAGACGTGGCCGAGATCCTGGGCGAACTGAGCAGCGAGGACGACCTCCAGCCGCTAGAGGACAGCGGCGAGCAGATCGACGAGTCCGACAGCGCGGTCGTCAGGTTGGCCAACCAGATAATCATCGACGCCTTCAAGCGCGACGCCTCGGACATCCATGTCGAACCCTACGGTCCCAAGCACCCGTCGCGCATACGCTTCAGAATCGACGGCGTCTGTCACGTCTACCAGGAGGTTCCCGCCAGCCATCGTGCCGCCCTGGTCTCACGTTTGAAGATCATGTCCCAGCTCGACATCTCCGAGCGACGCCTGCCCCAGGACGGCAAGATAAAGTTCAGGATGAAGGACAGGACCATCGAACTGCGCGTGGCCACCGTGCCCACCGCCGGCGGCGAGGAAGACGTTGTCATGCGCATCCTGGCGGCATCGAAGCCCATTCCGCTCGAAAAGATGGGCTTCTCCGAGCGCAACCTGCGCGAGTTCTTGGCCGTGATCGAGAAACCCTACGGCATCATTTTATGCGTCGGCCCCACCGGCTCGGGCAAGACTACTACCCTGCACTCGGCCCTGGGACACATCAACACTCCCGAGCGCAAGATCTGGACGGCCGAGGACCCGGTCGAGATCACCCAGCCGGGACTGCGCCAGGTGCAGATGCGCTCCAAGATCGGCCTCGATTTCGCCAGGGCCATGCGGGCCTTTTTGCGCGCCGATCCCGACGTGATCATGGTCGGCGAGATGCGCGACCAGGAGACGGCTGAGATCGGCATCGAGGCTTCGCTGACCGGCCACCTGGTGCTTTCCACGCTGCACACAAACTCGGCCCCCGAGACGGTCACGCGTCTTCTGGAGATGGACATCGAAGCCTTCAACTTCGCCGATTCGATGCTGGGCATCCTGGCCCAGCGTCTTGTGCGCAGGGTCTGTAAGAATTGCGGCGAGGATTATCACCCGGCCGAAGAGGAATTCCAGGCGCTGGTTCAGTCCTACGGCGCCGAGGCATTCGAAAAAACAGGGATGAAGTACACGAAAGATCTGAGCCTGCGCCGGCCGGTCGGCTGCCCCGAATGCGCAGGCACGGGCTACCGCGGCCGGCTGGCCATTCACGAGTTGATGATCGGCACCGACCGGGTCAAGCGCCTGGTCCAGAAGCAAGCCCCGGTGGAAGACCTGCGCCAACAGGCGATCGCCGACGGCATGACAACGCTGATGCAGGACGGCATCCTCAAGGTGCTGGCCGGGCAAACCGACTTCTCCCAGGTGCGGGCCGTGTGCATCATGTAGCGCCGCGCCGAGCGTCAGCCGCAGATCCCGTCGACAAACCAGCGCCGCCGGTCGCGATCGAAAAATACGCGGCAGACGTCGCCGCCCGCTAGTTCCATCTCGTAGTAGTCGCGCCCGAGCGGATCATCCAGCCACCAGCCGCCGTCAAGGCGCCAGGGACCGGCCAGGCGCACTACCCGGCCGCGGAAACTTTTAGAGGCCAGGCTGACCGGGCGGCCGCGGCTCTTTGCAACCCGGGCCTCCTCGGCCGGCCGCACGGCGCGCACGAACGGCCCGCCGGCCGGCGCCTGCGATTCTCGATCGCCGCATCTCTTGCCGCGCGCGCCGATCGTGAAGGGCGCCATGACAAACGCCCCCGGCCGGTGAGAGTTCAGCGGTCGCGGCGAACCCACTCGATCTTCTCCGCTCAGCGCGGCCAGGCGAGCCAAGGCGTCGGCAAGCCCGGTGGCCGAACGATCCCGCGGCGTAAACAGATCCAGCTGGGTGCGCTGCTCGGGCAAGACATCAGCCTCGATTCGCACGCCGGCAACCGGCGCGGGCGGGGGGCGATCTTCCAAGGACAGCCGGGCGACGTCGAGCCATGCGCGAACGTCGCGGCAGGGCGCGGCCAGGTTCAGGCGACGCTCGTCTCTGCCCGCGGGATCGAGAGCCAGTCCTAAAAAGAGCCCGTCGCTCACAAGTCCGCGTACGGACAGCCTGGCGGATAGTCGTTCGCAGGCGGACAGCAAAACGATCATCAGCGGCTCGATGCGACACAGCGGATCGCTCTCGCTCTCCTCTATGAACCGCTCGGGCGGCCTTGAGAACATTGGCGGCGCCGTCTCCAGGCCGCGAGCCTCGCGCCACAAGCGCAGTCCTTCGGGCCCGAGTCTCAAACTCAGGCCGCCGGGGGGCAACGCGGCCAGCTCCGCGAAACGCTCGATTCCGAAACGGCGCAGGGCGGCGGCCAGATCTACTTTCTTTGCGCTATGGCGCTGTTTCGCCGCCGTGCCCTTGGGTGCGGCTTCCAGGGGCTGCGGGGCATGCAGCAGGCTCAGCGGCAAGGGGGCCAGGAATGAACCTTCTTCTCCCGGAGGAACAACCTGCACGCCCTGCGTGGTGCGAGCGGCCAGCACGGCCACCAGGCGGGTGGCCCCGATCCCCACCCGGGCGGGCAGGTCGACCCGCTCGGCAGCAAGCAGCATGGCCGAGCCCAACTTGCGTTCCGAGGGATACAGATTTCCGAGGCCGCCCAGATCGAGACATAGCTCGCCTGCGTTCCCCACCGAGACGCGCGGCGAAAACGAGCGGGCCACATCGACCAGCGCGTCCCCGGCCGAGCGCAACAAGGGCCCGGAGAGCGGGCGCACGATCAATTCGGGCGCCAGGCTGCGCGCCTGAGCGAGGGTCATGCCCACGACCACGCCGCAGGCCAGCGCCTCGGGACTGCAGGCCAGAAGAGAAGATCGCAGCGAGCGGGGTTCGTCTCCATCGGCGACGGCCACGGGCAAGCCGCGCAGCTTAGGCTCGGCCCTGAGCAGGCTGCCGAGCGGCATGCCGGGCACCAACAGGCAGCCGATGCGACTTGCGCGATCAGGCACCTCTTTTCCTCGTCACCTCGAAGGACAGATCCATGCCCTCGAACGATCGATCCACCCGGCCCCTTCCGCGCCAGCGGGATGCTGATCCGCTGACTTTAACCGCAAGTGATGCAAACGGGCCGGCCAGGCTCACAGGCGAGATAACAGGCACAACGGCCTTGGTTGCCCGGGCAAGCGTGCCAATGCGCATCCAGGCAGCCGCCGAAACGGGGTTGCGTCCCCTGCCAGGCCCCATGTCCAGCGCGACCATTCCGAAATTGCCGCCGGTAAGCGCTATTTCGACGGCGCGCAGGGCCTGGCGGCGGCCGCGTGCCCGAACCCACAAAAGACGCTGCAAATCCACGCAGGCTGCCGAGGCCGAGTTCACCTCGAAGCCGTCACGGGGATCGATCACGGCGGCGTATTCCCCTCGTGAGGTGGCCGCGGCCAGCAGGCTGTAGAGAACGCGGGCCGCCCCGCTTCCCGGCACCAGAATCTCGCTGACGCCCCCGACCGGTAGACCGCCGCACAGGCTATCGAGTTCGGCAATCCCCGAGGGAACCGCGGCGGTCCGGGCACGGATCTCGCCGGCGGGAATCAAAAGCCCTCTTCGCCTGAGCTCGCAAAGAATTCCAGAGACTCCGATGGCCTGCATGTCTTCGGACAAGCGCATTCCTCCTCCGGCGACTTTCCAGTTTACTGAACAGATGAACAGTATTCAAGACAAAAAGAATGCGTGATTCAAACATCTTCGAAAAAGGGAAAAAACCATAAGCATTGCCCGGCCGCCCGATCGCCTGTACAATGTTTTCATGACGCTGCGCGCAATTGTTTGCATTTTGATCTTCTCCTTAGCGGGCTGCGGGCCCGGGGGACCGCAAATCGCCCTCAGGCTCAAGGTGGCCGGGCGCGCCCTGGACACCCCCCGGGGAGGTCCGGCCCCCGAGCGGGGAAAGCCGCCGCCGGGTATCGACGCCTTCAGGATCTGCGTGCAGGACGCCGCCGGGCGGATGCTCGTTTGCGAAGATTTCACGGACATGCAGGCAAGCAGTGTGCGCTTGTCCGGAATTCCGGCCGGCAATAGGCGGATCGTCACCTTCCAGGGTTACACGATCAATTCCGATACGCTCGATACGGACGTCGTCTGGTGCGGCCGGGCCGTCGGGGTAAACATCAGCGGCGACAAGCTGACTCCGGTCAGCATGCTGCTGGCCCATTGCGGCGACTTCACAGAGACCCCGGGCATACCGACAAGCAGCCGCGTTTTCCACACTGCTACTCTGCTTCCCGACGGCCGGGTGCTCATAGCCGGCGGTTATGACTCCATTACTCCAGGCGCGAATTGCACACGGCCGTGCGCGCAACTCGCCTCGAGCGCAACGGTCGAGATTTACGATCCGCTGGAAGGAACGTTCTCTTCCCTGCCCGATCTCGTCCACCCGCGCGGCTTGCACGCGGCCATGCTGCTTTCTGACGGCCGGGTCTTGATCGCCGGCGGCTGCGAGATTGCCACTATGCAATCCAGCTTCGAAGACGTCGATCGACCCGGCTCGCCCTTGCGCTGCCTGACGCACGGTCCGGCCGCGAGCAGCGCGGAGATAATCGACACCCGGTCCGGCAATGGAGACGTTTTCGACATTCCGGAAAGCGTCCTCGGCGGTTCGCTGCCGCTGGCCGATGATCGTCTATTGCTGCTTGGAGGAGAAGACTACGCGGGCCAGGCGTCCCGCCGGGCCGTGATCATCGACCTCTCTCAGGGAACGCCGAGAATCACCGAGATCCCGCAGGCCCTGGCCGCGGCACGCAGGTCGCCTGTGGTAGTCCCGATATCGACAGCCGGCCAGAGCCCGGCCGAGGCGCTCGTCCTCGGCGGCATGCAGGCCGCCGGCGAGACGGATCCCGGCCTGTTCGCCGAACGCATCGTGGCCTCAGGCGGCGGCGTTGCCAGCATCATCCCCCGCTACGTATCATCCGCCGCCGGAGTCGGCCTGCCGGTGATGCACGCCTCCGGCATCCGGCCGCTGCCGGGACAGCTACTGATATCCGGCGGCGTTTATCCTGGCCGTTTCTTGTCCAAGGACACTCCTTTTCTGCCGCAACCAATCGAGCAGGCGGCCGTGATCGACACGAGCACGGATGACTTTACGCTGCTCGATGCAAATCAGCGTCTGGGGACACCCCGTGCACTCCACGCCACAACGAAAGTGGACGGGTTTGGACATGCCCTGGTGACCGGCGGCTTCACTTGGCTGGATCCGGGCACAACCGGCCATCTCGACGCTAGCGCCGGCGTAGAGGCATGGGATGCAGACGCCCAACGCTTCAGCCTGGCATGGCTGCGGGGAGAGCCTGTCGAGATGCTTCATCAACGCGCGGGCCACAGCGCTACGCTTCTGGCCAACGGCACAATCTTGATCATTGGTGGAATGGACGGCGATGTGAGCCTGGCCAGCGCCGAAATTTTCAGTCCTTTCTCGAGTAAGCTGGGCTCGGGGGGCCTGGCTTTACCGGGGACCTCGCCTGACCAGTAGCCTTGTTTTACGAAATGGGTTATACTGTGCACATGAAAATATTCATGCGCTATTTTGTGGAAGCCGGCGCTCGCGTAACCGGCTGTTCCTCGCGAGTCGCTATTGTTTCCTTGGCAATGGTTCTTACGCTTCTTGTCGGCGCCTGCGGGGGCTCGACGCCTGTATGCCAGGAAGGCTGGCAAGCGTGCGGTTCCAGTTGCGTCGACCCGGCCAGTGATCCCGATCATTGCGGTGACTGCCAGACGGCTTGCTCGGGCGACGAGGTTTGCTACCAGGGCTCGTGCATGACTGACTGCCCGGCCGGCATGGAGAAATGCGGCCGTAGCTGCGTCTACCTCGATCTCGACGACGACAACTGCGGGGCCTGCGGAAACAAGTGCGGCCAGGATGAAAGTTGTTCCGGGGGGATATGCGGCGGAACGTGCCCCGCAGGCCAGCAACGTTGCGGAGCAATCTGCACGGATCTCTCATCCGACATCTCCCATTGCGGCAGTTGCGACACGATCTGCGAACAGGGTTTGAGCTGCTGCTCGGGGAATTGCAGTGATCTCGAAAACGATCCGGACAACTGCGGGTCGTGCGGCAACGTCGGCGATCCCGGAGTGTTGTGTATCGGAGGCTTTCTCGTCGATCTTCAATCCGATCCCAACCACTGTGGACAAGCAGGCAACAAGTGCGCTGCGGGAGAGGTTTGCAACCTGGGCACCTGCCAGGCCAGCTGCGATGCCGGCCTCGAAGACTGCAATGCGGCCTGCATCGATCTTCAGTCCAACCCGGGCCATTGCGGTTCCTGTGAAAACCAGTGCTCCGCGGGGCTCGTTTGCGGACTCGGCGAGTGTGTCGCCGAGTGCCCGCCGGGCACAACCGCCTGTGGTCGGCGCTGCGTCGACATCATGTCGAACCCTTCGCATTGCGGAGCCTGCGGCGCGATCTGTCCCGGGCAAGCGTGCTTCCACGGAGAGTGCCTGACGAGCTGCCCGCCCGGAACAACACTCTGCGCCGGTCGTTGCGTCGACCTGATGAACGACCGCGACAACTGCGGCGCCTGTGGAACCACCTGCCCCGGCGCTGTTTGCACGGGCGGCGGGTGTGCCGCCGGGTGTCCTTCGTGGCAAGTGAATTGCGCTGGATCGTGTGTCGACCCGATGGGAGATTTCGAACATTGTGGAGGCTGCGCACAGGCCTGCGACCCGGGAGAGAAATGCAACATGGGTCAGTGCGCGGGCGACTGCCCTGCGGGCCTGGCGGATTGCCTGGGAGATTGCATCGATACTACCGGCGATCATGATCACTGCGGCTCGTGTGCGAACACTTGTGTGGCAGGCCTCGTTTGTGCCGGCGGATCATGTGTCGGCGGCTGCCCCGCGGGCATGACTGATTGCGATGGAAGCTGCTTCGCCACCGGCTCGAACGCCAGGCACTGCGGAAGCTGCGACACGGGCTGTGTAGCAACTGAACAGTGTTGCACGGGATCGTGTATCGACACACAGAGCGATCCTCAAAACTGCGGCGGCTGTGGCGCGCCCTGTCCGCAGGCCAACGTCTGCGCCGAGGGCGGCTGCCTGGCCGGCGGATGCCCAGGCGGGCTTGTCAGCTGCGCCGGGGCATGCGTCGACCTGATCAACGACCACGAGCACTGCGGCGATTGCAGCACCGCCTGCCCGGATCCGGCAGTCTGCGGCAACGGCTCGTGCCAGGACGAGTGCCCCTGGGGAACCGAGGAGTGCTGGGGAGCATGCACCGACACCGGCAACGATCCCGATAACTGCGGCTCCTGCGGCCATGCCTGCGGTCCCTCGCTGGTATGTGGCGACGGTCAGTGCGGCTTCACTTGCTCGCCCGGACAAATCGATTGCGGCGGATCCTGCGTCGATCCCGACGCCGATGTGTTCAACTGCGGCGGGTGCTACGTGCGCTGCAGCGCGGGTTTCGTCTGCCTGCGAGGCAGTTGTAGCCGCGACTGCCAGCCGGGCGAGGTGCTGTGCTCCGGCGGCTGCGTCGATCCGGGCAACAACCCCTTACACTGCGGCTCATGCGGCAACGCCTGTGAAGATGCTCAAGTTTGCGGCGGCGGCGCTTGCCTGTCTGAATGTCCACAATCGACGAACAACTGCGACGGCGCCTGCGCCAACATTGAAAACGACCCTTTCCATTGCGGGAGCTGCCATCACAGCTGTGCCGCGGACGAGAACTGCGTCGACGGGCAGTGTCAGCCAATCTGCGCGGCAGGGCTGGTCCAGTGCGGCGAAATCTGCAGCGACCTGCAAAGCGATCCCAACAACTGCGGCGGCTGTGGTCGTGCCTGCAGTCCGGACACCGCCTGCGAGCGGGGTAGCTGCGTCGGCGATTGCGCTGCCGGACACACCGCCTGCGACGGCGCCTGTGTCGACACTCAGACGAATCACAGCCACTGCGGCATGTGCAGTCGCAGCTGCGGCTCGGAACAGGTCTGTGACCACGGAGACTGCGCGGCCGAATGTTCCGCGGGCACCAGCGACTGCGATGGAAGCTGCGTCGATCTGCAGAACGATCCCGGCCACTGCGGGTCGTGCGACAACTCCTGCCAGAGATCCAGCGTCTGCAGTGCGGGCTTGTGCGCAGACCACTGCGAACCGGGAGACACCGATTGCGGCGGGAGCTGCGTCGATCTCGACAGCGACCCGCGGCACTGCGGTTCCTGCAGCCAAGCCTGTGGATCGAGCGAGGTGTGTGACGGCGGCGGCTGCGGCAGCGACTGCGAGGAAGGCTTGAGCAACTGCCAGGGGTCATGCGTGGACACCAAGTCGGACCCCGACAACTGCGGGGTCTGCGGCACGGTCTGTGGGCCGGGAACCTTCTGCGACGCCGGAAACTGCGGTGCAAGTTGCAGCGTTGGGCTGAGTCCATGCGGACGCAGCTGTGTCGACCTGCAGACAGACCACGACAACTGCGGACAGTGCAACAACTCCTGCACTGGATACACGGCATGTGAATACGGCCAGTGTGCCAGCGGATGTGATCCCGACAATCTCAAATGCTTCTGCCCTCCCGAGAACATGGGTGGCGATGGGACGTGCTGGGCCTGTATGCCCTGTCCCGTGGATCAGGCACCGCCGAACACGCTTTTTATCAACTGCTCCCAGTCCGAGTGTTCCATCGACGTTTGCATATTTCCATGGCTGGACTGGAACAAGGTGTTCGAAGACGGCTGTGAATGCGAAATGTCAGATAAGATATTGGTAGTCGAGCAATACGCCCGCCGGCGTCCGCGCATGGCCAGGGCGGGCGGCAGCGATTCGTTCGGCCTGGTACTCGAAGATCAACGCGAGGGAAACCTCTCCAAGGTGTTCTACGACTTCGTCACTCAGTCTGGCCTGACTACCAATGACTTTGAACACGAGATCAGGCTCTCGTCAGACATGTGGAATAGCTCAAGCGAGCCAAACATCGCCTGGGTGCCCGCCACCAACAACTTCGTCACTGTCTGGATCTCGTCAAACACGATCAAGTTTCTGCCGGTCCAGACGAACGGCATACCGGGAGTCGAGATGACGGTTTTCGACAACTGGTGGGCCAGCCAGCCTTCGTCTCCAGCCATAGCCCCGGCCACAGGACCGGGAGGCGGGGGGCGTTACTTGCTCGCCTATGCCGACGGCAATTCAATCAAAGCCGCGGCCCTGGATGAAACCGGGCACGCATTATACGACGGCGCCTGCGAGGACGAGACTTGCCAGTACTTCGATGGAGAGATCGGCTCGGGCGACAACCCGGTCGACTTGCAGATCAGGGGTAGCGGCAACAGCTACGTTCTGGCCTGGGAGGAAGGCTCGGGCAGCAACCATCGCATTAAAACAGTCAGCCTGAACTACAGCGAGCAAGGTTGGGACAGTTGGGTCAATGCCGGGCAAAGCAACACGATAGACAGCGGCAACGGATCGTTCTCCGATGCCCGTCATCCGACACTGATTCCCGCGCCGGCCGGTTCCCCGGCTGCTTTCCTGCTGGGGTTCGATGCCAAGAAGAGCGGCGCAATGCGCGAGATTTACCTGGCTCGGCTGACCGGCTCGGGCGCCAAGATGGAAGAACCGGTTTTGCTTTCAAACGCATCTTCTACGGGCAGAAATGCTTTCGGCGGGGCCGTAGTCGAGGGTTCTCCTAGCGACAAGATCGGGGTCTTCTGGATCGAGCGCAATTCGTCCGACGAGGAGGATCAGGCGCTGTACCTGCAGACAGTCAATTCAGACAACACTCCCTCCTCCTGGGGTCCGATGCGTTTCGGAGACGAGTTGTGGAACCTTAACTATGAACTATACCCAATCCAGGCCTTGAACATCGGTGGCCGCTACTGCACCTTCTTCCTCGAGAGAAACACTTACGAAGGCGACGACGTCTGGTCGGTGCAGTATTACACGACCTGCCCCCCGCCCTGACGAGTTATCCGTTGGCGCGACGCAAGCCGACTCCTTCCAAGAAAAAATTCAGTAACCGGCCTTTAGCCGGTCTCAGCAAGCTGCCCCTGGCTCCCCCGGAAACCAGACACTCCAAGAAAGATCCCGCACCACAGAAACGGCTTGAAGAAGACGATGACGGGCGGCTTTTTGCCGAGGCAGTGGCCGGAGCCAAGCCCTTGGAAGGGCACAGCAACAGGCTGCCGCCCGCGCCGAAGCCAGGTATTAGAATTGCAAAGAGCGTCGAACGTCAGGAGACGGAAGAGGTCATGGAGGCACTCAGGGATCTAGTGGACGGCCAGAGCGCCTTTTCTATCCACCATACGGACGAGGCCATCGAAGGCGCCGTCGAAGGACTGGATGCCGGGATTGTCTCGCGCCTGCGCGCCGGAGAGTACTCGGTGCAGGATCATCTCGACCTGCACGGATTGACGCGCGATCAGGCCCGCGAAACCGTCGAGCTTTTTATTCGGCGGGCGCGCTTGCAGGGCAAGCGCTGCGTGTTGATTATCCACGGTCGCGGGCTGGGCTCCGCAAACCGGATGCCTGTTTTGAAAAACGCGCTGGTTGCCTGGTTCACCCGCAGGGCCATGCGCAAGAATATCCTGGCATTCACGACGGCCAGGAACTGCGACGGCGGCGCCGGCGCCGTTTACGTATTGCTTCGGAAAAACAAGCCCAGGCGCGCCTGATCACGATGCCTATAGCAGCGCTGAAAAACCGGCGCTCAGTCCCTCTCCAACTGGTCGGGCCCAACCGGTCCATGCAGGCGGGGAGAGTTGCCCTGCAGCACCTCGTAAGCCACCCGGTTGCCGTACTGGGCGTTGCGCGACAGCGACGAATAGGTCAGAAAAGGTACAGGGGCCATGTGCTTGCTGCTGTCCGGCACACTTGAGCGGTGATACTGGTTGGCTGCGATATCGTGTAGCACAGCGGCCAGCGCGGCGTCTCCGGCACCGCTGGTATTGGACAGGCGCTCTGGACCTCCGCGGTAAGGGTGTATGTGACTATAGACCTTTTGTGGATCGCGGCAGTCGGCCCGCCGCATCATGCGGCTATATTCCCAACGATTGTAGTCCGGAATGGATTTCGAGCGCACTTCCCCGTCGGTCTCGCGCCGGTAATCCTTGTCGACGAAGCCGCCCATGGTCAGACCCCGGGGGCCTTCGGTGATGATCACCAGATCGACGAGATCGAGAATCGTGCGGCATGCCAGCAGGGCATCGTCCTGGCCGGTCAACGCTAAAGCCTCCTGATCATTCATGGCGGCCACGGTCACGAAGCGTCGCAATAAATCGATGACCTGCTGTCGCCGGTTTCTCACCAGGGCAGCCGTGCCCAATCCTAAGGCCAGCGGTACTCCGTTGCCGCGCGCAAGTTCCATCAGTTTCAGCGACGCCGAGGCTATGGGAGTATCGGGATCGCGCAGGCAGTAGAGGGTTGTCAGGGCCACGCTGGCTCCGGCAACAACTTTCTCTTCAACGGCCGAGGGAGGATACTGGTTTGAGACTCCCGGAGCGACCGCGAAGGATCTTTCGCCATCCGGGCCGACGAAGGTGATCGCGCTGCCGGTCGAACCCTTGATCGGAATCAGCCTGCCGAGGTCCACCAGTCCCGGTGTCTGCGCCACATAGTGGAAGGCGGGCTGTCCTACCTGGATATCGCTTTGTATGGCCCCCAGCAGCATCGCGGGCTCTCCAGATAGAAAAGTGTAGTTGTTCAAAGTGTTGGCAACCGTGCCACCCGCGGCGCAGGTTATCCGCAACCCCGAGGCGCTCAGTCGATCTAACAGTTGCCTGAAGCTCTTCTCGTCTAGAACAACCGATTCGCCCGGAATCAGGCCGAACTCTCCAGGAAGGTTGTCCGTGCCGTGTACCTCCATATCCGAAAGGACCTGATCCAGACCCAGAAGATACCAGGTTCTGCCCGGGCCAGAGTCCCGCTCGATGCCGCGAGTCGCTTTTTGGCTCACCGGAAAGTAGTGCTTTGCGATCCTATGACCCGGAAAGTGCAAGCGATCACCACATCCTTTCATATTATTATCTGTATCGATCGTAACCTGGTCATACCATTACCACTGCCTCTAGCAAATTCGAATCAGATTTTTCGGCTCGGCCAAAAAATTGACAGGTCACCAGTAGCATTGTATGTATTTTACTGACAATAATTATGTATTATTATGCCAAGAATAACTATTTCCATTCCAAACGATCTCAAGGAACGTATCACCGATCCGCGTGTAAGAAAATCCATCAATCTTTCAAGGATTTGTCAGGCAGCACTCTCCCGCGAGGTCAATCGCCTGCTCGATTTACCGGCAAGCCTGGCACGCATGGAGTCCTTACTAGCGCGATTGCGGGAGGAACGCGAAGAATCAGTCGATCGCTGGTTTCGGGAAGGAATGTCCGCCGGCAGGGACTGGGTGGAGCACGAGGCGCCTTATGCCCGCTTACGCGAGCTAGGGATGGCAACCCGCAGGCACAGGATGGATTCACTGCGCGACACACCGCCCGCCCAACTTGCCGTACTGCTTGCGAGCAGGCGCAAGTCACCCGAGTTCAAGGAGTCGAGTTTCATCGAGGGCTGGGCTCATATCGTGCGCATTCTCTGGGAAGTCGTCGAGAAAAACCTATAAGTGGAACAGGAGGAGGGAACCATGAGCATCGAGAAGGCCTACCGTGACTACGAAGGAAGCTTCATGCTGGGAGAGGCCGATGGCGACTCTTGGGCAGGAGATGCACACCTGAACGAGATCCAGTCACTATCGCTTCTGCAGCCCGACGACGTCGGCCAGCGTGATATCTTCGGCAAACCATCGGCCGAGTGGCTCGGCGAACAAGCCGACGGCTACAGTACGCGGGACGATCATTTCGACACGGCCGCCTACTTCGACGGTTTTCTGATGGCGGTGCGCCGGGCGCGCCGGCGTCACGCTTTCGCGGTGGTCAAGCAGCGCACGCGCCACTGAGATGTTCAGGCCCGGCGGTGCTTGCCGGCAAAATCGGTGAGTTGGAGAGTCCCCAGGTCTTTCCCGTCGGGAAGAAACAGCTGCACGGCGGGCGCCGTCCCGCCCTTCTTGGCCTTGCGCCGTCGCTCACGGTAACTCTCGGCAAGTTCTTCGACGATCTCCTGGCGCTTGTCGAATTGATCCCGGTGAATTTCTATCTTGTCTATTCCCATGTGCTTGGACACCAGTTCGACCAGCTTGTAAGGGGCAAAATCCTCTTCGAGCAGGTCATCCGCGCCGGCGGCGGTGACGCGCTTGCGCTCACCGTTTTCCTCGACGACCATTCCGATCACGGTCATCTTCTGTCCCATGCCATAGGTTCGAAGTTCCTTCAAAAAATCGAGGCCGCTGACGGCAGCCGAGAACATGTTGACCAATAATAGCTGCGGCTTCTCCCGGGGCAACTTGCCCATGGCCTCGGTGCCGGAAGTGGCCGAGAACAGATCGAAGCCCGTCAGCCTGAGAATGTCGTAGATTTTCTTACGTCGCCCTCGATCGTCATCGACGATCATGACGCTCTTTTTTTTACGTAGCGGGCACAAAAAAACCCCTCCCGAGAAACGATCTCCCCAGAAAACACACGGACCGGCTCAGCCAAGACGGTCCGCATCTGACAAGGCGCCACCCGGATTCGAACCGAGGATGAAGGTTTTGCAAACCTCTGCCTTACCACTTGGCCATGGCGCCGAAAAAAAAGCGGGTGAAGGGATTTGAACCCTCGACCTCAACCTTGGCAAGGTTGCACTCTAGCCACTGAGTTACACCCGCACAACCAGCGTAATTTGTCCCAGAGAGCCATTCTTGTCAAGCGAAAACAGTACGCAAAAACATGTTCGAGTGAGCTCGGCCGAAACTTCGCCTGTTCTGCCCGTGCTTTATCTGGTACCGTATCTGCAGAGGAGACGGGCTGTGCGAAAAGCAGGACGCTGACACTGACATGAGAAGATCCGTAAAACAGAATTCCTTGCGGGTCGGCTGCCCTTTCTGCTGGGAGTGGCTGCCCGCTCCCCGTTTGCTTTATAAGGTCCATAGCGCCGAGGGCGCCAGCGGCGGGCTCTGCGAATGCGGCGCCTTTTTTGTAATCGACCATACCGGCAAATCCGGCGGCCAGGCGCTGATGGACCTTTTGGCACTGGCCTGCGACGGAGATCTGGATCGGGCCCTGGCAATTCGCGAGGGCAGTGACTTCGAACTCAGGACCAAACCGCTTAAAGAACAATCCGGTCGAAACCGGTTGGCGGGGCATTCTTACCTGCAACCCAAGATCTGGGCACTCAAGTTGAAAAAGGAATAGGATTTTCTCCGGGTCGTCCGCTCGAGCTGCCTAACATGATCAAGAAAGCTTCCAACTCGACATACTGGAAAAGGAAGCGCCACATGGCGATCATATCGCCGCTTTTCAGCTTTAGCGATCGGTTCTTGCCCAGGCGAGCTCCGTTGAGCACCGTTCCGTTGGCGGAACCCAAGTCGGTAAGCTCGTAACGTCCCTTTCTCTTCGTCACGAATGCCGCGTGCTGCCTCGATATCTTCGACGAACGAATGATCACATCGCAACTGTTGTCGCGCCCGCAGACAATCTTCGACTTGAGATTATTACGGCTGGTCTTGACCAGCGGAATCACCCGCTTGCTGACTGGCTGCAATTCATCCAATCGCAAATCCTTAGCGTCCGTCTGCTCTGTCTTGGATTCGGCCGATGCGCCTTCTCTCGGCGGCGCGTAAACGATCACCAGAAACGGGTGCGGGTAACGCTGCGTAAAACGCTCTCGTCCCAGCTGTGCGAGTTCGCCGGCCAGCTCTTCGACAGTCGAGGCCTCGACACGGGATATAGATGGTTTCCCGCTGTCCATGTACTAATTGTAGATCAATCGCCGATAAAAGAGAAATTCCCGCGCATTAGCCGCTAGCCGCTCGGTCGTCGGCATCCTGCTTTCCTATGGCCTTGACAAAGCGCCCGATGTACTGCCAGGCAGAGAAGATCGAGAAGAACAGTGACAGGTAGATCAGCCACAGCCCGACAATATGGAAGTCGACCCAGGGACGGACGGGAATGCCCCAGGACGCCAGCAGTTCATGCAGCCAGGTCCCGGCCACCAGGTTGTGCAGCCCGGGCGTGATGATGGCCACCGGGTAGGGATAATGTATCAGCAAACCGAGGATCCCGGTCAGCTGGAAAGCGGTTTTCCATTTACCGCCCTGGCTGGCGGCGATCACCATGCCCTCGCTGGAAGCAATGCCCCTGAGCCCGGTGATGGCCAACTCGCGGGCCAGCAGCAGTACGACCACCCAGGCCGGGATGCGCCCCAGCGGTATCAACATTACAAGCGTTGAAGACACGATCAGCTTGTCGGCCAATGGATCGAGGAACTTCCCGAGTACGGTGATCAATCCCCGTCGCCGCGCCAGCCACCCGTCGAAGTAGTCGGTAATTGACGCCAGCGCAAAAAGACAGGCGGCGATGAAGCTGTTCAGCCTGCTTTCATAATAGACGAAGAATAGAACCAGCGGGATCACCAAGATACGAAACATGGTGAGCATGTTGGGTAAATTGAAAAACTCCTGCTTCAAGGTCGAACGCACATCGACTCCTGCCGGAGGTTCAATTCTCGATCGTGTAGATCACGCGTCCTTGGCCTTCGAATTCTATCCAGGGACCTCGCGCCAGCGGCGCCTGGGCCTCGATCAGGCGGGCTGCCAGCGACCCCGTCCAGCCTATCAATCCACGCGCGGCGATCAAGAACTTACCGCCATCGGGAATCTCACGGTTGCGAATCGCTTCCCTTCCGTTCAACACCACCTTCGCCTGACCCTGGACATGAAAAACTCTCAGTTCAGCTCCGCCAGCAGACTTGAGCCTGCCGTTCTCCCAGTCTTGTACGCCACCGAAGGCAATCACGAGATCTTCGACGAAAAAACTGCTACCCGATTCTTGTGAAAATACGTGGCAACCGCTCACCCGGGGCGAGAAAAAAAGCCTGCCTTGCCCCTCGACTCGAATCATGGCCCGCTCGCCCTTGCCGAAAGTATACTTAGTCTCTTGCCTGCCAAAGCGCTTTCGCAGCGTACGAAAAGAGAGATTTCCGTCTGCCCACAGCAGGCCATCGAGCCTGGCACACACCGGGCTTTGCGCTCTGAGACAATTTTCCTCGATGCTGAAATGCTCCTTGCCGGCTTTCGTCTCGATATGCGGCTTACCCGCCAGCTCGATTCCGTCTGGATCCTGGTAGCCCTCCGGCTCCGCCAGTTCCTGATCGAGCACATTGTTTGCGTCCTCATTACCGGCAGGCAAGTCTTCGTCCTCGACCCCCGCCGCGCGCAAGTGCCCCCGGGCCCCGTCAATGTTGCCTCTGCGCAACAGAGCCACCGCCAGCATCTTGTGAGCCTTGGCATAGTCGGGTCGCAGTTTCAACGCCACCTGCAACTCGGACTCGGCTTGCTCCAATTTATCGGCCCGAATGTAGACGCTTGCCAGGTTCACCCTGAGAGTCTCCTCCTCGGGAAATCGTTCCACCAACCCACGGTAGATGGCGATCGACTGCTCGAAGTGTGAAAGCTTCAGGTAGACGAGACCAAGCAGGTTCTGGCATCTCGAATTGTCGAAATTCAGTTCACTTGCTTTTTCCAGGTGCTCGCGGGCCTCTTCCAGTCTGCCGTCCGCAAGCATCTCGTTGCCACGGTGGAAATGGTAGAGGAAATCGTCGCGGATATCCTCTTCGAGCTCTTCCTGAGCCGGTCCATCCGGAGTTGTCGCATCGCTCATTGCGATTTCCGTCCCCGAGCAGAAGGTGTCCTTTCGGCGGTAACTTGTTTCTTGAAGGAATAATACAGGCGCAAAACCCTCCGAACGTAGCGCTGCGTCTCCTGAAAGGGCGGTATGTCCATGTGCCTGTTGACCACTTCCTGCCCGGCGTTGTAGGCCGCCAGCGTCAAAACCAGATCTCCGTCGAACGAGTTTGCCAGCACACGCAGATAGCGCGTTCCTCCCAGAATGTTCTGGCGCGGGTCAAATGCATCCTCGACACCCATTTCCCTGGCAGTGGCCGGCATGAGTTGCATCAGACCCTGAGCGCCGGCACGTGAGACCGCCCGCGGATCGAAGTTACTCTCGACGGCCATCACGGCGCTGATCAGTGCCCGGGGTATGTTGAAACGCCGGGATGCCTCGCTGACAATCACATCGTAACGCGTTGCGCTGTTCGGCAGCGAGACCCTCCTGCCTGCTCTTTTGCGCCTTGAATTGCGCCGCCCGGCTTTGCCTCTTCCGTCGACCGGCTTGTAACGAGGATCATCGGTTGGAACGTTGGTGAAATGAACGACTCCGTCTTTGTCCACGAAACGGTATATCTCTGCCCGCGTGTTGATCGCGCCAAAAAGCACGAAACTCGCAGCCGTTACAGAGAAAACCTGCCGAATGCTGACAGAAAGGGCGCCTCTCATCTCAACCTCACTCGCAATGCTATCACGGCCTTCCCGAGCAGGGCAAATTAGCTGCCTGTCTTGGCGGTAGTCATTTGACCCGCCGGGCAGCTGGGGTCTATTGTTGCGCTGGGCAGGGTGGAAGACAGGAGATCCGTTTTGACTGCAAGCACTGATTTTATTGTGATCGGCGGAGGGCTTTCGGGTTTGACCTTTGCCCTGCACGCGGCTCCGCACGGCAAGGTGCTGGTACTGGCCAAGGGCGGACGCAACGAATCCGCATCTGACAGGGCCCAGGGAGGAATTGCCTCGGTCGTCTCCGCCGATGACTCCTTCGCGGAGCACGAAGCCGACACGTTAGGGGCCGGGGCCGGGCTGTGCCACCTTGATGTAGTTCGAAAATGCATCGAGTCGGGACCGGAAAGTATCGAGGAATTGACGCGTATGGGAGTGGCGTTCAGTCGCAGCGGGCAAGACCAGAAAGGCGATTTTGATCTCGGCCGGGAGGGCGGCCATTCCCATCGACGAGTACTACACGCGGGCGATTTCACCGGTCACGAGATTATGCGGGCTTTGATCAAGGCGGCCACGAACAACCCCCATATCAGACTGATCGAAAAAAAGCTGGCTATCAACTTGATCGTGGATTCGCCGCCGGGTGGAAAACCCACACGGCGCTGCCGCGGCGTCTACGTTCTCGATAGCCAAAGCGGACGGGTCGAGGCCATCCTGGGACGCTGCGTGGTTCTGGCAACCGGCGGGGCCGGCAAGATCTACGTCTATACCTCGAACCCGGACGTGGCCACCGGGGACGGCATGGCCATGGCCTGCCGCTCGGGTGCCCAGATGGCCAACCTCGAGTTCGTCCAGTTCCACCCAACCTGTCTTTACCATCCGCATGCCAAGTCTTTCTTGTTGTCCGAAGCCATGCGCGGCGAGGGAGGCAAGCTGCGCCTGGCAGACGGCAGCGAGTTTCTCTCGAGATACGATGAACGCGGTTCTCTGGCAACCAGGGATATCGTGGCCAGGGCCATAGACTTCGAGCTAAAGAAAAGCGGCGACGATCACGTGCTGCTGGACATGACGGCAATCGATGCAGAATTCCTCATCAAGCGTTTCGCAAACATTCATCGACGTTGCCTGGGATTCGGCCTGGACATGACCAAGCAGCCCTTGCCGGTCGTTCCGGCGGCGCACTATTTCTGCGGCGGCGTGCGTACCGATCTGCGTGCACGCACCAGCCTGCCTGGACTGTACGCCGCCGGCGAGGTGGCTTGTACCGGGCTGCACGGGGCCAATCGGCTGGCTTCGAACTCTCTCCTGGAAGCCGTCGTCTTCGGTCGCCTGGCTGCCGAAGACGCCGTCGCCTGGTGCCGCGAGACCTCGGTCAACCTCAGTTCTGCTCCCGCCTGGGACACCGGCCGGGCCACGGACTCGGACGAGAGCGTGGTCGTTTCCCAGAACTGGAACGAGATCCGCAGGTTCATGTGGAACTACGTCGGCATAGTCCGCTCGGACAAGCGCCTTGAACGCGCACAGCGGCGTATCGCCATGGTGCAGGAGGAAATTCGCGAGTACTACTGGAACTTCCTCTTGACCCCCGACCTGGTTGAGCTCAGGAACATCGCCTCCGTCGCGGAATTGGTAATCAACTCTGCCCGTCTGCGAAAGGAAAGTCGCGGGTTGCACTACAACATCGATCACCCCGAAGTCGGCGGCGAAGCCTGGGAGCGTGACACGGTCGTAGAGCGGGTAGGACCGGGAATCCTGCGCCAAGTCGAAGCCAAACCGCAATTCGACTGGGAATAATCTACGATTGATCCGACGAACCGGCGGGAACCAACTTATATTTCTTCAACTGCATCTTGCTCTGGGGAATGGTCCGTGCACCGTCTTTCAGACTGGCCAAGATCTCGATGATTCCAACGTGCGGTGCGAAGAACATCTCGTTAATCATCGAGCGATTCTCCGTCATGCGGACCTCCATGCGCACAACCACACACCCATTGAAGACGCCAGCCGGCACACGAATTTCCCTGTCAACGGCGACTATTTCGTAGTGCTCGACGGTCCTGACATCTGCCACGCTCATCCATTTGTTTCCTTTTTTCAACGGAGCCTTGAGCAAATAGCGAACACTTCCATCCCGGATGCCCTCGCCGTCTATCTTCATGTGCCCGGGATGCGGACGATCGTCGATGAAGAATCCGTTCTTGTGATCGACAATTGTAACGACCAGATCCGGCTGGGCCTGCCCCTGGAAGAAGGTCTGGTAGCTCCAGCTGTTTCCGACGGCCAACGGCAAGAATGCCTCCAGCGGGGCCGTAGCCGTGTCAGCATGCCCACCTTCCGTTCCCGCGAGATGGGCGCAGCCGGTCCAGCAGCCGCTCACTATAGTCGCTAGTACAATCATAAACCTCGATCTCTTCATCGAACACCTCGTTCTGTTGTCTTCTAATCGCTTGTGCTGCCGGGCCTGGGAAGTGCAACGGTATTATCCTCGGGCCGATTCAGCAAGACGTGCTGCAAGGCCTCCCTGGCCCGCTGTCTGATCTCTGAAGAATCGTGACCTGCCGCCACGGTGAACAGGAATCCCCTGGCCACCGGCCCCCCGATTTCTCCGAGAGCCGTGATGATCTGCAGCAAGAAAATGCGGTCGCGTCGCCTGGAAATACGAATGAGCGGCACGGCCGCGCTCTTGGCCTTTTCCTGTACAAGAACGCCAACCGCTTCCAGGGCTACGTCGGCGTCAGGATCGTCGAGCATCTCGATTACCTTGGACTGCAAGCCGGGCTCGTGTCGATCTCTCAAAGAACGCAGTGTGTAGAGTCGCTTATCCTCATCGTCCGAACTCAGAAGTGCCCTCAGTTCTTCGGGCGACATGTCGCGAGCCGCGATCTGCAGGCCGACGAGTTCCACGGCCCTGGCAATCGATTTTTTGCAAACCTTGTCGAATCCCCGCTGCCGATCTTGCCGCTTTGGATCCTGGACCAGAAATGCTTTTCCCAAAGCAGACAGGCGCTGTTCCACATGCCCATTCTTCCAGTTCGTCAACGACAGATCCACCTGGACCGCCCGATACACGCCCTTTTCATCGGAAGTTGTCGATTCACGTTCCGATGCCAGAACTAGGGTCAATTCCGCCTTGTAGGTGCCGTCTTGCTCACCGGATACTAGCGCGAGTTGGGGGTTGCTTTCGATGGCATCTTCCAGCATCTTACGAATTTTTGTACTATCAAAGGCAACTCCGTCGGTTGAGGAGGACGCCTTGTCATCGATTCCGAAGATTACGACCGGCACGCCCGTCTGCTTGACCTGGCTGCAAGCCATCTCGCCCGATAGAACGGCCAGAAACACAAACCAGTTCAATAAGCAGAGGTATTTTCTGCAAACCGTCACCGGCTCCCCTCCAGCGTGAAACGGCGACAGGCTGCCTGCGGTAAAAGGAAAGAACTGGTCTTTAGAAAGTCGTCCGCCGGCAGGCGTCTACCAGGCTGCCAACCGAATGATTCCGCCAGCAACCGGGAAATCTCGCAGGCAGCTTGCTCGATGGACGGCGTATTGGAAATTTGACGTGCCATGGATGTCACCCCCAGGTGGCGAAGTCCGCAGGGAACGATGGTTTCATAGAAAGAAAGATCCGTATCAATGTTCAAGGCGAAACCGTGGGTCGAGATCCGATGAGAAATGTGAAAACCGAATGCGGCGATCTTCCTCTCGCCAATCCACACGCCCGGATGCGTATCGGACCATTCGGCTTCGATTCCAAAGCGTCGTAGAAATTCAATGACGGCCGCGGCATGACCTCTCACCCAGGCCGGCACCGAGCAGCCAAAGACGTCCAGCGAACCCACCGGGTATCCGACCAGTTGACCGGGACCGTGGAAAGTAACGTCTCCGCCTCGCAGCGTGTCGCAGACAGCGATTCCCCTGCGCTCGTATTCGGGCAGCGTCAGGCCGAGATTGCTCCGATCGGCCTGACGGCCGAGTGTCACGGTCGCAGGATGTTCCAGCAAGAAGAGAACGGGGTCCGCGCCGGCGGCAACCCGCCTGGCATGCCCGTACTGGATCTCAAGCGCCTTTTGATAAGACAGGCTGCCCAGAAAAACCCAGTCCAGGCGGTTCATCAAACCCCCAGAAACAGCCGTTTTCCAAAGTTTACGGCCAGGTCGGCCGCGAAGATTTTCTTGGCTGCGGCTTCGATGTCATAGTCCACCCGATGATATTCGAAAACACGCGTTTCGGTGTCGAAAACAGTGCAGCAAGCCCGCGAGTCATAGTCGCGCGGTTGGCCGGTACTGCCATCGGTAATTATGTACTGTCTATGCTTACGCAATCCGAAGCGCCTTGCGACAACCTCGTTGACCTCCCCGGGCGAGAGCGCAAACGACTTGGTCAGGTGAGAGTGGCCGATGAAGTTTACACTCGCCAGCGTATCCAGACGGGGGAGCAGTTCGGAGGCCTGTTCAATCGTGAAAATATACTCGAAATCCTCAGGACAAAGGGGGTTTCCATGACTGAAGCACATGTCGTCAATTGTATGGGTATAGGGCAGGCTTTTCAGCCAGTTCATGTTTTCGGCGCTCAGTTGCCCCGCGCACCAATCGAGCGCTTCGCGTGCCGCATCGTAGTAATAGCTGTATTCCATGCGACCGGACACGGCCGCATCGTGATTTCCCAGCACCACGACAGTGGTAATTTCCTTCACGATATCGCAACATTCGTTGGGGTTGGCCCCATAGCCGACAACATCGCCCAGGCAAATATATTTGTCTATTGAGAGATTTTTGTATTCTTCAACAACTGCCCGTAGCGCCTCCAGGTTGGAATGGACGTCGGAGAAGATGCCAAGACGCATTAGAATTCGCCTCCAAGGGCACTAAAAACCCGGCGTAAATTATCACGCTAGTTCCCGGCGATGCAAGGGAATACTCCCCGATAGACACCGGAAAACAACCTGCTATTCGCCTAACTTGAGAGGTATCCGTGGAATGGGGATAGAGCTTCCCGAGAACTTGGGAAATTTCATATTCTTGATCAAATATGTCATACACCCGGCCACGTAAGTGCCCTGGTGCTCCTTCGAAATAATGCGCACGTCACCGGCCTTGCCGCTGCCCAGAATGACAAACGAGACCAGCATCGTCCCCTTTACTGAAGGATTGCGCTGTAATTGCTGTTTTACACAACCCTTCATGGCACTCAGGTACTTCTTCATCGTCCCGAATATTTGCTCCTTGTTCAGCGTAACCGGTAAGCCGCTGGTGTTCTCTGCTTGCTTACTGGCAACGCTGGTTGATTTGACCTTGGTCTTTTGACCGGTTACAGTCGTCACTTTCTTTTTCTTCTTCTTTCTCTTCTTCCTGTGGTCGCCCTTCTTGTTTCCCTTGTTCTGGTCCTTTTTATTCGTATTAACCGAATCGGCTACGGCAGGTGTCGTGCCTGCCTTCTTGACCACCAGCACGCCTTCGGCTTTTTTTGCATCATCGACATTCTTGCCGGCCTGACCGTCCTTGTTGGCCGGGCTTGCGCTTGCATTTGCGACACCGGCATCCTTGGCGGTCGCCGCTTTCGACGAGTCGGTTCCCGACTTGCCCTGCGATCCGTCCTGTTTAGGCCTATCAATGGGCTGGACCTTGCCTCGATCGGACGGCTCGTTCCCCGAAAGACCGAATATCGCGAATGCAGCCCCGGCAACCACCACGACTGCCAGTGACGCGACTACAATCCATTTGGTCTTCGACTTTTTTTCCGTCCCGCCCGACAGATATGCCGGCCGCGAGAAACCGCTGCGCCGGCTGGCAATCGGGGCTCCCGAGTCGGTCGTCGGACTGTCCAGCGTCGAATCGAAATAACTTTCCGACGGGCGAGCCACCTCTCCCGAAACCACTTCTTCGCGCTCCCATGGAGGTACTTCGTCCTCGTCGAGAATCGATTCGCCGCTGGAGGCGGCGATCTCTTCTTCCTCGACTGGAGGCTGGCTGCTAATCGACTCTATCTCTTCCTCCACAAGCGAAGACAAGGCCGAGCTGCCGGAGGTATCCCACTTGTCCGAAGCCTTTGCAGAAAACGAATCGGAATCCTCGACCGCGGACGGAACCACCTCTTTTTTCATGGAACCCAGAAGGTAGCGCAACTTGGGCGCATCTTTGACCGCAATCCAGTCGGACATACCTGGATGCCAGGCCAGGGAATCAGGGGTTATTTCGCCGGACTCCCAGCGGGTCTCGACTTCCCCGAGTCCCATCGGACCGACCTGTTCGTCGTTTATGGCGACGTACCACTCCTCGCGATCTGATTCGTCCGAACCGGAATTCACGTTTCCGACACCGGTGCTGGCTGCCTCGGAAAAAACCTGGTCGATCTTGTCTTGTTCTTCGTCCGCGATTGCCTTGTCGGTTCTCAAACGCTGCAGTTCGTCCATGCTGAAAATTTCCGTCGCCTGTCCCTCGTCTTCGTCCGCCTCATCATCCTCGCCCGCGTCCAGCCCGCCTTTCAATAGCTGATCGAATGCTTGTCCAAGTTCGTCTTGTTCCTGGCTCGGTTCAGAGTCATCCAGCGGCCGTCCCTGCGGCTCGGTCATCGATGCCATGGGGTCGGTTCCCGCCGTCTGCTGCCCTGACTGGATCGGGCGCACGATGATGATGTTACCGCAGCGCTTGCACCTGACCTTGGCGCCCTTGGGCCCCACTTTCTCGTCCGAAATGAGATACTGCGTTCCACATTCGTCACAAACGAACTTCATATCTTCCACCCGAGTCGTGCAGTAATTTTAACGGCTCATTCTCCCGGAAGATCTCCAATAACCACGCCTATTAGCCTCTGGATTCTACCAGAGCAATCGGCATCGCTCAAGAATATGGCTATCAATTCGACACGCCCAGCCCAAGCCGCGCCCTCAGTTCAAAATACTCGACACTGGAAGCGAACACGAGCAACTCCCTTACCTTTTGTATCGGCCGCATGGGCGTCATCCAGGCGGCTTCCTTCCTGACGCTCCCCAGGGTGACACCCAGATCATTACAAACCACGAATCCGGCCCGGTTTGCAGAATGTTCGACCGCCTCGACCCATCTGCGCAGGCTGAATTTCTTCGGCTGGGCAAGATAATCTGTAAGCGCCCGGGCAAGCATGCCCTTGCCTGAATCGGTTAAAGCACGCTTTAGTCTGCTCTTGACCGCGTCAACTGCACGCGGATCACCGCTGACGGGGAAATTCGGCTTTGCAATCTGACAGGCCGCCTGGAGCAAAATGTCCAGATCTTTAACCGATAAGGCAAAGGCCAATAAGAACTCAGGCCGCGCAACTGCCAACTGCCGGCCAATCTGAAACAGCAGGCGCTTCTTCTTGTCTTCGCGGAACATGTCCTTATAGGCAATCAGCGATGTCGGCCTGGTCGGGGCAATGGTCAATCCCGGAGGATGTGGTGCTTCTTCTTCCTTCAGCGCAAAGAGTTCAACTTCCATGCCCCCCATGATCTTGGCTGCGATCCTGAAGTTGTGAGCAAACAACGAGCGATCGCGCGCCAGATCGACGTGATTCTGCTTGCGCAAGTTGAGTTCTTTGTGCTCCTTGACGAACATCGCCGGGGCCTTGCGGTAGAGCAGCCCGAAAATACGTGTGAACGGAACCATTACGCCAGGATGCGCAAGTGTCTTTTCCCAGATGCGATCGTCAATGGCGTGGGTGGCCACATCCGGTGCCTTACGCGAGAAGTAGTTTACGATTTTCAGCTCTTCTTCGTCCGCCTTCTTCAGGTAGCGCAGAATAGATGCAATGGTATAGACCCTGTCGTACTCCTTTCGCTCATTGTATAGTTTCCACAATGTGCGATAGCTCGCGATCCTGTCTGCGGACATGGTCAACACCTTGTGATGAGCGGCTATCGCGTCTTCGACCGTGGCCGGTCTGGCGGCCAGCAAGTCGCCCAGGATAGCCAGCGACTCCACATCACTCGGATCGAGGCTGGTAATCATCTTGTAGGCATCAATCGACTCGTTCAGATTGCGCAAGACCACGCGGCAAAGTCCGCCCAGGTCTTTCCACAAGGCCAACTTGGTCTTTCGCGCCTCCGCCGGCAGGCGCTTGATCATCTTGATGTAATTATCCTTGAGAACCAGCCAGTCTTTTCGGGCGGTCAGGATCTGGGTGATCGTCTCGAAGGCCTTGACATGCGAAGGATCTATATCCAAAGCGGAATTGAAGTGCTCTACGGCCCGGATATCATCGTGCAACTCGTCGCGCAAGAGGTTTCCCGCTTGATCATGAAACTCAACCAGGTGCCTGGGGCGGCTTTCAACCTGTACGATCTTGTCGAGCACCTCGACCGCCTTCTGAATCTGATGTGTCTCCGAATAGACATCCAGCAGACGGGTCAAGACGTCCAGCGAGTCCGGCTGGATTCTCAAAGCGCCCTGCAGTGCGTCCACTGCCCTGAACGGATCCTGAAGGTTCTCGCGGCACAAGTCTCCCAATCTGAGATAGTGCCGGTAGAGATCCTCCTCGTCCATTGCATCGACCATCTGCATGCCGAAGTCGTAGGCCTCTTCCCAGTTGCCCTGCTCCTCGTAGATGCGCACCAGGTACTGCAACGAAGCCAGGTGCGTATCGTCTATCTCAAGGGCCTTTTTGAAAGCTCCTACGGCTCTCTCGGTCTCCTGCATCTGGAAATTAACGTCGCCGATTTGCCAGTAGAGTTCGGCCACCTCGGCATCTGACAGGCTGTCGCGATGGTGAATCAGAATCGTCTGGTAAATACGGTATGCCTCCTCCCATTGTTCTGCCTTCAGCAGTGCGTTACCAAGGCCCTCCAGAGCCGGTAAATATGTCGCGTCCAGTTCGTACGATTCGCGATAGTGGTCGAGCGCCTTGTCACCTTTACCCAGCTTCTCGGTTATGTAGCCCAAACGATAATACTGGCGACAGAGCTCCTTCGATTCGGTGTTGCGATCCAGCCCCTGGACGACGATTTCCATCATCGTCTCGGCCTTCTCCCATTGCTCTGTCCTGAAATAGATATCGGCCAGCGGCTTGGCTGCTGGTAGAAAGTCGGATGTACGGCGAAGCGCCTCCTCGTAGTATGTAGCTGCCTGTGCCGAGTCTTCGTGATGTTCCTGGAGAAACTTGCCAATTTCAAAATACAACCTGGTTTTTTCCTCCACATCCTCCGAGTGTTCGGCTTCCTGGATCATCATCTCCAGGTACCGATCGTACTCCTTGTCGAGGTAATAGATTAGCTTCAAGGCCTTGATCGCCGGCAAATACGAAGGATCGATGGCCAATGCCTTGGAGTAAGAATCGCGAGCCGCGCCCGAGTCCAGCAACATGTCCTCGTTGATCTTTCCCATGCGGTAGTACAGATCGACAGCCTCGGGGGTAGCCCCGCACAACTCGGCCTCCTTATGCAGCATCTCGATGGCGTTGAACCAGTTTCCACTCTTTTCATATAGCTGGCCCAGAGCGTGAATCGCCTGCTTTGACTGCGGATCTATCTCAAGCGCCTTGGCAAAGACATCCTCGGCCCTGTCCACCCGACTCAGTTCCCGGTACCAGACCTCGCCGATCGCCAGGTGAATGTCGACCTGCTCCGAACGGTCGTCGATCAGTTCGACATGCTTGTAATACAGATCAATCAGGCGCTTGAAATCGCCCATTCGGCGCACCAATCTCTCGAGCGCCTTGACCGATTGCAGATTGCCTTCATCCAGCCCCAGGATGCTCTCATGACAGGCGGCCGCGTTTTCAATGTTCGAGAAACGCTCTTCCCATATGCTGCCCATTTTATTGAACAACTTCACCCGTTCGGTCGGATCCTGAACGAGCTCGACCTCGCTCTCGAAAACCTGAAGCAGTTCGCTCCAGCGATCGAGGCGAGTGAAGATGCGCTCCAATGCCTTGAGGCTCTCTGCGTGAGTGGCGTCGACCTCCAGCACGGCCCTGTAAGCGTCGATGGCATCCTCGTCGCTGTCCAGTTCGGTTTCCCAGATGCTGGCGATGTTGAACAGATAGTTGACGCTGATCTCACGATCTTCGGCCTGCTCGGAGGCTCTTCTCAGGATCTGGATCAAATCCTGCCAACGTTCCTCCTGCTGGTACAGGCGAATCAGTGACTGGATCGCGCCGGCATCGCGTCCATCCAACTCGAGGATACGCCGGTAACTCTCCAGCGCCAGATCGACGCGATCGAGTTTCTCTTCCTGCAGCATGGCGATCTGCGATCTGATTTCCTTACGTTCTTCAATCTCGTCGCTGCGCTCATACTTGCTCTCGAGAATCTGAACCAGGTCTGTGTATCGCTCCTGCTCGCGGAACAAGTCGGCCAGCGAATCAAGCGAGCTCACCTCGCGTCGATCGAGCTGCACCGCCTTGCGCAGCCTGGCTTCTGCCTCCTCGGGATTGTTCAGGCGCAGGCGGTAAATGTCCGCGATCTTGCGATAAAGATTGACTGCCCGAGGGCCGCTGTCGACTTCCTCGGTGGCGTCCTCCAGAACCTCGAGCAATGTATCGTAGTCTTCGGTCTCTTCGGCCAAACTCTCCAGCTTGACTAACACCTGGTCGTCCGAGAAGTCCTCACGGAAGGCCGCGCAGTAGCGTGCGAAAGCCAACTCCTTCTGACCGAGATGTGTCTCGTATATTTCCGCTATCTCCTTGATCAGAACGACCCGGTCCTTGCGCTCGCGGATAAACGCCAAGCGCTTTTCCAGCAGTGAACCCAGGCGCCGCCATTCTTTGTTTTCGCGATAGATCGCCTCGGCGGATCTGAAGGCTTCTTCATGAAACGGATCTATTTCCAGGATCTTCTCATATGCGGGCGCGGCTCCCAGCGGCCTTTGTATCTTGTCTTTCCAGGTCGTAGCGACTTCCAGTAGCGTCTCGATCTTGTCCGCGTCCACTTCCTTCATTTCGGCGGCCTGTTCGAGAATCGTGACGGCATCATGCCAAGCCTGGTTCACCTGGAAGATACGTGCCAACCGATCGAGATCCTCCGGGGTGTGCGGCTCAATGTCGGCCGCTCGCTTGGCAGCGTCTATCGCCTCGTCGCCGCGCTCGAGCTTTTCACCGAGGATTTCCGCCAGCTCGAAACGGATGTTCTTGACCCCGGTCATGTCCTCCTGCAGGGGAACCAGCTTGCGCAAGACCGACAGTAGCTCTTCCCACTGCCCGCCTGAGGTATAGATACGACGCAGGGACTGCAGGGCGTTTATATCCTTGGGATCGAGACGCAAAACCTCCTGGTAATGCCGCATGGCATCTTCCATCTCACCCAGTTTTTCGCCCTTGACCCAACCCAGGCGACCCGAGAGCGTAGCCACCTTTTCCGGGTCGACGGTCTTCTGCATGCGATCTTCGACCAGCTTGGCCAACTCGGCCCAGCGCTCAGTCCGTTCGTAGAGCCTGTCCAAGGCTTCGTAGGCGTCGTCGGCACATTCGTCGTCCTGTGATACTTGTTTCCAGAGCTCGATGGCCTCATCGGGTCGATCGAGTTGGTCGGACGCCAAATCTCCGATCCTGGCCACCAACTCCACTCGCTCTGAACGATCGCGGGTGTGATCGAGGCGGGCTCGCAGAATGCCATATAGCGACTCGTGGTCGCCCAACTCGGCAAAGACGCGTTCCAGTAGTCTCATGCTTTCGACATGCTCGGGCCGCATGTCGAGAACTTGCCTGAAATAACCCACCGATTTGGCGGTCTGCTCCAGCTTCTCATAATTGTTCTTGCCAAGCCTGAACAAGAGATCGGCCAGAGCGTCCTGGTCATCGGTGACATCGATTTCCTTGGCCATGATAGCGGCCAGATCTTCATACTGCTCGCGCTTTTCATAGAGCCGGTCGAGAGCATTCAATGCCTCCAGGCTGCGGCCATCAAAACGCAGGACCGTACGGTAAAAGCGCACGGCTTCGTCCTCGTCGTCCAGCTCTCTCTCCTGGATCTGGGCCACCTTGAGAGCGATGGCGGCCCCCACCGCCGGCTCCTCGACATTATCCAGCTCCTCCTCGTAAACAGCGGCCAAGGCCTCGAGGTTTTCATCTTCCAGGGCAATCTTTTCGAGCTTGCCTCGAACGTCGGCGCTGGTCAGGTCTTCGTGGAACATACGTACATAGGTATTGAAGGCCAGGGTAGCGAGACCCAGGCGATCCTCCTGGATCTCGGCGATCTTGCCCAGCAAGCTCAGCCGGCGAGCCATAACACGTGACTGGCGCACCTGTGTCTCGAGAATATCGATGTATTTCTTCCAGTCTCCCGTCTGTTCATAGACGGTCTCGAGCAGATCCACGGCGCCTTCGAACGAGCGTCCCTCGGAAAGCAGGCCCTCCAGATAGGCGACGGTCGTAGCATGCGAGGGATCCGTCTGCAGGATGTCCCGGTACAGGGTCGCCGCCCGATCCATGTCGTCGAATTCCTGTTCGTAGAGATGCGCCAGCCGGAACCTGGTGTCCAGCGCATCTGAACGTTCACCGAGCTTGTCGAGCAGGTTGATTTCGGCAAAGAGCACGTCGGCCAGGTCTTGTGTGCGACCCTGATCGACGCATAGCTTGTCCAGCATTCGCAGGGCGTTGATGTCGTTCGGCTGTCTCTCGACGACCTCCCTGTAAGCCTGGATGGCGCCGCCCAGGTCGCCCAGTTTCTCCTCGTGAATCGAGGCGATCTCGTAAAGCACGGCCGAAACCTCTTCGGCGTCTTCGGTCAGACGGACGCGTTTGTGCAGAATGTCGACCAGTTTATCGTAGTCTTCATGTTGCCGGTAGAAGTTCTCGAGCGCCATCAGGCTGCCGGTGTCCGAGGGATCCAGTTTGACTACCGTGTGCAGATGATCGAGTGCGGCTTGATTGTCGCCCAGGCGTTCCGCGTACAAACCGGCCATGCGCCTGTGAAGCGTCAACAACACCGCCTGGTCATCCAGCGCCTCCAGACCCTGCTCGAAGATCGACGCCAGCATCTCGAAGTTGTCGGTCTCCGAGGCCAACCTCTCCAAGGACAGGCGAACCTTCTCATCCTCGGGTTCCGCCTGAAAGGCCCGCCCCAGGGTTGCGAATGCCAGCTCTTTCTGGCCCATCTGCTTTTCGTAGATATCGGCCATTCGCACTAAAGCGGCTTTCTTCTCGCCCGCTTCCTGGCTGGTGCCGTGGATGCTTTCCAGGACCGCGATCAGGTGCCGCCAGTCGCCGGCCTTTTCCAGCGGCTGAACGAGCAGACGAGCCGCAGACTCGCGGGATTCGCCGGCATCGAACATTTCAGTCACGGCAGCCACAGCGTCGGGATCTCCCGGATGTTGCTGCAGAACCTGTGTATAGATCTCGATGGCCTGTTCGGGAGCTTCGAGGTGAGATCTCATGATTCCGGCCAACCGAAGGCGCAAGGATAAAATCTCGCTCTCACCGGCTCTCTCGATCTCGCTCGCCAATACGTCGCGCAACTCTTCCCAGCGCCCCTCCTTCTGCAGCAAACGATCGAGCAACTTGGTAACCGCCATGTCCTGCGGGTCATCGGCAAGTATCTCGCGGTAGGCTTCAATGGCCCCGTCGTTGAGCCCAAGACGCTCTTCCATCAAAGTGGCCACTTCGTGATAAAGATCTTTCTTGCGTTCGGCGTTGTCTTCCAGGGCCGCCATGTGGCGCAGGACGCCGACCAGTTCGGAGTAAGCAGTGCGCTCCCGGTAAAGGCGTTCGAGCGCCCCTAAAGCCTCCATGTCGTCAGGATCGCTGGAAAGCACGTGACGCCAATGCGAAACGGCTTCGTCCTTGTCCTCGAGGTAAGTTTCTTTCAGTTGCGCCAGGCGTCGCTCGATAATCGGCCCGGTCTCGGAGTCGTGCGCCTGTTCAATCACTTCTTCGTATACTCCAGCCAATTCCTCGAACGAACCAGTTTGCTGGGCCAGTCTCTCCAGATCTTCGCGGATCCCCGCATCGCTGAAATTCTCCCTGAAGGCCCGGCAGGCCACCATGAAGCCCAGCGGCTTTTGCGTAAGCTCTACCTCATAAATGTTCATCAGCTCGCGGAACAGAACCATCCGCTGATCGGGATCACTGCGGGCGGCTAGTCGAACCTCCATGATTGCAACCAGCTTCTTGAAGTCTGCCTGGGCGCGGTAGATGGGCTCCAGCGCCTCCGCCGCCGCATTCCTTGTTTTCTCGTCCGGCAGCATTCTTTCCAGGATCTCGACGGCGCGAGGATCGGTCAAGTTGCGCCGCAAGGCCTCCGACATGGCCGCCATGCCGGCCTCCAGGTTTCCGAGCCGGGTAAGCTGTAACTCCGCGATCCTAAGAAGCAGGTTCTGGCGGACATCGTCTGCTCCGTCGGAGACGGCATCCTCGGGAACCAGGCTAAGTTCTCGTTCGAGAACCTCTGCCAGATCGCCGTAGCGCTCTCCGGCCACCAGCAATCCGTCGAGCAGTTTCAAGGCTCGACGATCATGAGGATCCAGCTCGAGAATCTGGTGATACTCGGCTATCGCGCCCTCAACGTCTTCGACTCCCTCCGACAGACAGGCGGCGGTCCTGAACAGCAGATCCTTCTTCTGATCGAGGTCCTCGGCCAATTCGATCTGCGCCCGGTAGACTTTCACTAAAGAACTGAAATCACCCTCCTCCCGATAGAGGCGTTCCAGTGCCGACAAGATCTGCGGATCTTGCGCATGGGATTCCATCAGTTGTTCCCACTGCGCGATTGCTTCCGCCCGCAGGCCGAGGTGCTTCTCGTTGATTTCGGCAACCTGTTTGCGCAACTCGGTGGCTAAATCGGTTCCCACCTGGCGATCGGCCGCATCCAGCATGGATCCTGCCAGCTCCTCGAAGAAGCCTCCGTCTTGCGCAAGGCGCAGGAGATCATCCCTGACTCCATCGTCCTGTGGCTGTTCCTTGAAAGCCCGCGAGGCGACATTAAAGGCCAGCGCCTTCTCTTCGATCTTGTTTTCGTAAATCTCCTCGAGCTGCGAATAGAGCTTGATTCGCTGCTCGGGCTCGGCAGAAGCCGCCAGACGCATCTCCAGAACGGCTGCCAGCTTGCGCCAGTCGGCACCGGCCCGGTAGATGTCCTCGAGAACCTCGGCCGCCGCCAGCCGGCAGCGCTCGTCACGCAATAGCTGCTCGATGTCGGAAACGGTGTCCGGATGGTTGGGCTTCACCTCGAGGACATGTCGGTAAATCTGGATGGCCCGCCGTGGATCATCCAGCCGCTCGGAGCAAATCTGAGCCAGGCGCCGGTTGTAATCGATCACTCCCAGGACATTCTTCGAGAGTGCAGCCAACCCGGGCAACAACTCGGCTTCGTCCTCCCAGCGGTTGGTCAGCTGGTACAGGCGATCGAGCTGCTTGGCGGCATGGATGTCCTCGGGATGGGAATCGAACACGGAGCGATAGGCTTCAATGGCTCCTTCCATGTCTCCGAGTTGTTCCTCGCGGATTTGGGCCACCTGGACCAGTATGTCGCGCTTCTTCTCCGGATCGGCCGCAATCTGCGCCTGCCGGAAGAGGACCCAGGCCAGATCCTTGAGCGACTTGGCTTCACGGTAGAGAGTCTCCAGCGAAGCAAGCGCCGAGACGTTGTCGGAAGAGATCTCCAACAGGCGCCTCAGGCTGGTCGAGGCCAGATCGGGTCTGCGCAGCCGGTCGCGGTAGAGAATCGCAAGCTTCTGCAGCAGGGGCACTTTCTGCTCCGGAATCGACTGCGCCCCGACCGCATCCTCGATGGCGGCCGTCAACTCGTCGTAGGCCCCCGATTCTTCCGTCATGCGCTCCAGGTACTCGATCACGTCTTTCCTGGAGCTGTCCAATACCAGCGCCCGCCTCAAAGACGCGAAGGCACGATCGCGCTGCGACAGTTGCTTGTCATACACGCCGGCCACGCTCACCAGGGTGGCAACTTTATCTGCCGTGTCCTGAATATTTTCCGCCCTGACCTCGAGAGCCCGCGCCATGCCGGGCCAATCCTTCCCCTGCTCGTAAATCGGCAGGAGAATCTCTGCGGCCATTGGCGCGCTATCGGGACGTCCCAGCAATGACTCCAGCGCGGCGACGGCCCGGGCGTCGTCCGGACGTTCGGCCAGCACCTGGCGATAGTGTTCAACGGCGTGCTCGTGTTCTTCCATGCGCTCTGCGCGCACGCGCCCCAGGCGCAGGTTGAGCTCGGAGGCCTGCTCGGAAGACACCAGCGGAATTTCTTTCTCCAGGATGGTCGCCAGGTCCGGCCAACGACCGGCCGCCTCCAGCAGGGAGTCGAGGCGGCTGAGAACTTCGAGGTCGTCGCCGACCATCTCGTGAACCTGCTGCAACAACTCGATCGCAGTCGGCCGGTCGTGCAACTCCTGTTCGCAGACCTGGGCCAACTCCATAAGCAGCGCCCTTTTCTCCTCCGGTTCCTCGACCAGCTCGATACGCGTTCTCAGTATGGACGACAGCTGATCCCAGGTTCCCGTCGCCCGGTAAAGTTCGGTTAAAGCTCCAAGCGCCGTCGCGTCACGGGCATCCCGTGCCAGCACGCGCTGGTAGCAGTCGATTGCCGGCCTGAAGCGATTGAGCCGTTTGAAGTACAATTCGCCCAGCGAAAGGTTCAAAGAATCGGCCAGCTTCTCGTCTCCCGAGCGGGCAACGGCGTCTTCCAGGAATGCAGCCAGTTCATCGAGATGCCCTGTATGCTCGGCCAGGCGCACAAGCGCAGCTCGCAGCTTTTCGTCCCGGGGAGATTCCCTGAATGCCCGGCCGAATGCCGAAAAGGCCAGATCCTCTTGCTGCAGTTGTTCCTCATAAACTTGCGCGATACGCTTGAGTAGTTGAACGCGCTCCTCGGACGAGGCGCATCCTTCCAGCCGTAGCTCGAGCATGTCAATATGACGCCGCCAGTCGCCCGCCAGAGCGTAATAGGGCTGCAAAATTTCTGCTATGCGCTGCGGGCTGACGCCTCTCCCCTGCAGTCGCTCGAGAATGGTCACTGTTCCAGCCGCACTTTCGGGATCGACACGATCGTCCGACAGAATATCGTTGCACAACAGCAGGGCCTTCTCGGTGTCGTTCAGGCGCTGCTCGTAGATGCCGGCCAGGTGGAATTTCACGGCCAGCAGCTTCTGCGGCTCGCCGCCATTGGCCAGGCTTTTCTCCAGCGCTTCGGCCGCTTGCTCCCAGTGACCTTCGCCTTCCAGTAACTCCGCCAGCTGACTCCAGGCCACTGCGTCCTGATCGTCGATTGCGATGATTTCCTGGAGTGTGGCAATCGCCCGTCCGAAGTCGGCCATGCGATCGCGGTAGATAGCCGTCAGCTTGTAAAGCAGCTCCTTGCGTTTCTCACCGCTGCGAACCAGTTCGAGCTGCCTGAGGTATATGCCTTCGAGCTCGACGCTGCCGCCCGCGGATGCCTGCAGTCGTTCGAGGGTATCCAGTGCGGGCATGTTCTTGGGATCGATCTCTATGATTCTCTGGCAGATCTTGATGGCCGCGGACGGGTTGTTGAGTCGAGTCTCGTAAATGGACTCCAACTTTCCAAGAAGTTCCAATAGCGCCTTGCCCTTGACGGCCCCCGAATCGACCGCGTGGTTCAATGACACGGCCAGGTCCTGGAATCGCCCGGTTTGCTCGCCGAGTTGCAAAACACTCTTCTGGATCTTCTTGTTGCCCGGATCCAAATACAGTGCACGCGTCTTGACCTTGAACGCCTCGGCCTCGTCGCTCCTGTGATCGAGATGTATGGCGGCGATCTTGTCGAGGATCTTGACTCGCTCCTTTTTGTCCTGTGTGTGTCCGTACTGCACCTCGAGGCAGCGCACCAGCCCGTTCCACTCCTCTGCCTTTTCGTAGGGCTTGACGAGCGCCGCTGCCGCCAGGGCATTGTCGGAATCGAGACGCAGAATTTCTTCGTTCAGGAAACGGGCTGCCTCGGGGTCCTTGAGTTGCTCCGCGGTAATGGCTGCCACCTGCAGCAGGATCTCGGCCTTATCGTGAACATCGCCCTGGCGCTCGGCGCGCGAGCGCAGCAATTCGATTACCTCGGCCCAGCGTCCCTCCTCCTGAAAATACTCCACCAGCGAGGCGGAGGCTGCCGGATGGCCGGGATCGATATCCAGTATCTTCTGGTAAGCAACGATTGCGGCTTTCCTGTCCTGGAGATCGACGATCGAGTGGAAGGCAATGCGCTCGAGAATGAAGACGGAGGTCCTGGGATCCTTGACCCGTGCGAGCGTTTGCTCGAGCCTGTCCAGAAGCTCCTTGGCGTGGCGCTTGTCAAGATAGTAGCGCTCCATAAAAGCCAGAACGCGCACGTTGCCCGGTTGCAGCAAGGCGCACTTGTCCAGGTTTTCCTCGACCTGTTCCTCGTGACCGCCCTGCAGGAAGAATATCTCGGCGATCTGCCGATAGAGGCTGACTGCCCGATTCTTGTCCGGAGCCTCGACGGCCTCGACGCGCAGTCTCTTGACCTGCGCTTCCCAATCGGCCTTGGCCTGTGCGAGTTCCTCCAAGGCTTCGTCCGCCTGGGCCGAGTCCGCCGACATCTCCTTGGCCCTCTGCAGAGAATCGCGGCAGACATCCTCGAACAGGGGTTCGGAAAGCAATTCGCGGCCCAACTCGAGGTACTTTTCGCCCAGCTCGGCGACCTCGGTCTGGCCGGATTCCTTCTCGCGCTCTAGCAGATCCCAAACCTTCTTGAAAAACCCGCGCTCGCGGTAGACGGAGCGCAAGGAGGACATTACATCTACCCGCTGGGGATTGGCCGCAAGTGCGTGTCCCCAGGCCACCAGCGCACTCTCCTTGCGCTTGAGCTGTCCTGCGTACAGGTCGCCGAGCCTCTTGTAGAGATCGGCCAGCTCGACGCTGTCGTCGGTCTGGACCGCCAGCCCCTCCAGGTCAACGGCCAGCTTACGCCACTCGTTTTTAGCCGCGTGAATATCGGCCAGTCCCTCGAGCGCCGCACGGTTTGCAGGATCGACCCGCCGCAAGCGGCGGTAACAATCGAGCGCCTTGCTGAGGTCGTCGATGCGCCGGTGCCAGACACCGGCGCATTTTTCCAACAGGACTTTCTCCTGCTCCGGATCGCCGGCGTGGCGGATGCGATCCTCGTAGAGATCGGCCAGTTCCCGCCATTTGTCGGCCCCCTTGTAAAGCTCTTCAAGCGCGGTGAAGGCGGGGACGTCGAGAGGATTGCCTTTGAGAATCTTCTGATAGTTGCGGATCTGTTCTTCCATCGCGGAATTCACTCCCGGTAATGGACGGGAAAAGCGGCCCAAGGGTACACCTTTCCCGTTGTGATCCAAAAGGTTGCGACCGGGCAACTTATATCGCAGCCAGGGCACAAAATCAAAGAAAAGTTGAATGCTTCCAACTTCCTCCTCGGGTTGTTCCCTCTTTACTTGACCCGGCTCGCCACCTATGATCTGAGCGCTGTCCGAACCCATTTGCATACGGGAGTAACGAGATGCCGACGTCCTTTTTGAATTTGCCGCTGAATATCGTCTTGGTCTTCTCACTGGCAATTCTTGCCGAGCCGGCATACTCGAAAAAGAAGGAGCCTGACATGAAAGTCCAAAAAACCCTCAAGGCCCGTCCGCTGCGGCTATGTTTCTATCGGTTGGCTAACGAGAATGAAAAACTGAGCACCTCTAACGAAAGGCTGGTGCTATGGGACCTGACCGGTGAAGCGATGGATGCCTTTCTGGCCGATCACGCCCCGCGCCTCTCGGTTCTTTCCAAAAAGGACATGCTGGACGAGATTGCAAATACCGAAAAAAAGGTCAAGTTCGAAGGCAAGGCCCGAAAGGACATCGATCGGCTGGTGGCCTGGGTATTCGACTCGGAAAAACCGGTAATCGGCTACCAGCAAGAAAGGGTCCAGCCGGGCGGGCCGAACGTGATCGCCCCGGAAGCCTTGAAAGAGCGGGACGACAACCTGGTCTTCTATTTGCTCGATTCCCCCGGCGACTCCCTGTGGTCCGACCAGGATCGATTCAAGCTGACCAGTCTGGGAGTCAGCTTCGGCGCCGATATCGCGCCCTACCTGACCGTGGAAGAAAAGCAGGCCCTCTTGGCCAGGATTCCAAAACTCCTCAAAGATTTCGACGCGGACGAAAAGACCAGGCAACAAGTAACCGCGCTGGTCAGCTGGCTCAAGAATTCAAAAAGCCGCTATGTAGGATTCCAGTATGAACTCGCGCAATAATACCATCAGAAGACGTACTTGACGGTGGGAGTGACTAAAATGCCCAGGCCTCCGTGGGCTATCAGGTACTGGGCGCCGGCCTCGACACCCACGAAGAAGTGTCTCAGGCTGGTGGCGTACTCGATGCCGGTGCCGGCCTGAACCACCAGGCCGTTGCCCAGTTCGGCCGTGTCAGGCACTGACAGCAGGTAGCCCACTTCGGCCTTTATGAACCAGCCCAGTCTCTTGGTGGTCATGATGTTGAAGCGGCCGCCGGCTAAAAAACCTATCGCGGTCGAGTCGTTGGGCACGTTCCCGCGCGTGCCGACGTCCCGGCTGCCGGCAATCTGCTGGCACATCATGTTCAGGTGAATCGAGGCCACCTGCCCGAAATCCACTCCCATCTCCAGAGATACCACCGGATCGGGCGGAAAGATGGAACTCGTTCGAGTTCCGCTTCCGTAGGAGTTTACCACCGCAAGATCGATGCCGAAGGTCGAGCGCAGCCAGAAGCCGCGTTCTACTTCAACAAACTTCTGGACCTTGGGACCCGCCGCCTGCGCGACGGATGCCGCCAGCAGGATGACTACGGCGATGGGCGCTAGCGCCCTTGCAATCGCTCTCAAGACACACCTCAGGATGATTTGAGAATGAATGGATAGTTGACTATGACAATACCGCCGCCCTTGGGCTCGGGGAACTTCCAGGTGCGGATCTTCTGCGCCATGCACCTCTCGACCGAGGAGTTGTTGAGCGACGTCTGGCTGACAGTGGCCTGGGTGACGTATCCCTTGGGACTGATGGTGAACTTGACCGAGACCTTACCGGTCAGGTTGGGGTGACGGGTCAACTCCTTCGAATAGCAATACTTGATCTGATCGCGGTGCGAGCGGATCACCCGCCGGATGATCTCCATCGAAAGCGAGCCCATGATGATCGGCCTGCCGACCGAGATGTTGACGTTGCGCTCGCCCCGGCGCCGGATGCGAGCCACGCCGGTTCCATATCCGAAGCTGCCGCCGCCGCGGCCGTGGGTGCCCAGCCTTCCGACGCCGATGGTGTTGCCCATACCTCCGCCGCCCGTTCCCGTCCCTTTCAGGCCCAGACCGCCAAAGCCGCCCGAGTTGCCGATGCTGCCGCCGAACATGTTGCCGATGGCGCCCTCCATCTCGCCGCCCAGACCGGTGCCGCCCATGACCGTCGATAGGCCCTGCGGACCACCCGCGCCCAATACCGCCAGCAACCCGCGGTTGCCGACTATCTCGCGGTCGTCGGGCTTGATGGCCTTTACGGCCGAGCGCTTGCCGGTGTCAGGCCTGCCCCTGAGACCCATCTTGCCTTCCTTGCCCTTGTAGCGTTCGGCAGAGTCCTGCTTGGAGTCGATGTCGCCCTTGAGCTTCTCCAAGAACACCAGGTCCTTTTTCTCCGGCTTGGGTCGAGTCAGGATGAACTGCACGTAGCGATCGGGCACCTTGTAAAGCTCTTCCTCGCTGGTCTCGACCGCCTTGGGTCGCAGGTGGAAAGTGGCCACCATGGCGGCATAGATGAAGAGCACCAGCAAGATTGTGTTCAAAAAGGTGTAGTCGAGCCTGTCTGAAGCCTTGGAGACGAATCCCAACGGCCGCGAGCGATACTTGAAACGGAAGGCAACATTGCCGAAGCCGATCGTCGCCGTCGCATCCTCGGGAAGCGCGAAAGTCTGGCAGTCGCCGAATTCCGGGTCGCGACCCACCTTGGCGCCCTTTGACAGATCGGTAAGCTGGGTTACCGTTCCGTCGCTGGTGACCAGCTCGCCGGTCGCATTCCTGTTGAAAGACAGGATCGCTTCGCTGCCGACCAGGCGCGCGACGGGAAATGCGCTTGCCGGAAGCAGGTCGGCCGGCATGAAGAAGTGCGCCTTGTCGTCTTCGCCGATCAGCACTTGCTTGGCATCCGATTGGAAGCATTTCACGTCCAGAACATTGTTGCCCCACAGCTTGCGCACCTCGATGGTCCAGTTTTGCCCGGTAACCGTCTCGTCGTCGTTCAATTCCCCCAACTCACGCGGTGGGGGCAGGGCCACCCGTCGTTCGTCCCCGGGATCGTAGACATGTTCGGGTGCCGCCTGAGTCGCGCCGACCTCGGTGCTGGAAGGAGCCAGCCGATCTTGCAGGAGCGTCTCGTCAACTTGTGACTCCTGCTCGGGGGCCTGCAAGGATTCCTGTTCGGACTCGTACCCATCGTCTTCTTCTTGCTGCCCGAGATCGGGCGCCGCATCATAGGACATGTCGCCGCCATCGGCAGCCTCCCCGCTCATGACGGCAGCCAGCGGATCCGGAAGCGGCTGTTCGACCTGGGTGGCCTCGTCTTCCGCCATATCCTGCGCGTCGCCGGCTTGTCCGGCTTCACGGGCCTCTTCCTGGAACACCAGGCGGGTGTCACCCAGGCGAATCTCGTCACCCGGATTGAGCATCGCCTTGTTCACTTTCTCGCCGTTGACGAAGGTTCCCTCGGAACTACCCATGTCGATGATGCTGACTTCCCCGCTTGCGCCGACCTCGACCACCGCGTGAATGCGCGAGACCTTTTCGTCCTCGAGCCTCAGGTGAGCCGACGAGAGCCGTCCGATCTTGATGATTTCCCGATCGAATTCCTCGGTCGAAATCAGCTCTTCGTCCCGGTAGACCTTGAATGAAAGAGCCATGGCGACCCCTCCGCTATAGTTCGCTCGCCGAGCGAACTATTTTATGCCTGAAATCTTCTCTCAGGCGTATCAGGTTCTTGCGGATCGTGGCGATCCTGCTTGTAATCACAACGTGATCGGGCTTGTTGATGTTGCCGTCGATCACATCGCCTTCGGTGATATTTATGTGGGTTACGGGCCGGTAAAGAACAGAGGGGGGCTCGGCTTGCGCCAGGGCCCCGGGGGCAGCAGCCAGGATTGCAACCGCAGCCAGTGCTGCAAGAATACTGTATAAAATATTTCTCTTTAGCATTATCGACTCCGTTAGAGGTCCTTGGCCGACTGCAGGACCTTGACCTTGAAATCCTCGCGGATACGGATCAGGCTCTTGTGATGGGCCAGCTTGCGCCCGGTCAAGAACTCCTCGTCCGGCCGGGTCAGATCTCCGGTGATGGTGTCATCCTCGAAGTTGTAGACGGTCTTTTTCTGGTAGATAACGCCGTCCTTGTCATCGGCCAAAGCCGAACCGAAAAGAGCAAAGGCCAGAATAGAAACCGCCAGACATAAGACCCACTTGAAACACGAGGTTTTCATGATTCGCCTCCGTTTTATCATCATACTACATTTCGGCCCATCTCAACCAGCCTCTTTGGGTTCACCCGGTTCACCGGGTTCAGCAGGTTCTGCGGGCTCACCGGGTTTTTCTTGCCTCTTGGGCTCTTTCGGCTTCGCCTTATCGGCTCCCGGTTCATCCTTGGCGCCTTTCTCGCCGGCCTTTTCAGAACCTTTTTTCACATCTTCAGGCTTGCTCTTGTCTCCCTTGGCCGCCGGTTGCTTTCCTTCGACACCGCCGGGAGCTCCAGGTTCCTTTACATTCTTGGTGCCCTTGTCTTTTTCCGAAGGTTTTTCTTTCGGTTTTTCCTTGGGTTTTGGAACGGGCTTGGGTTTCTTGCCTACCCACAATCCTCCCTGGAAGATTATCGGATCCTCGTGCTTATCCTTGTAAGTGATCATCACGTCCCAAGGTCCGTAGACATTCGACTTGGGCGCGAATCCCAGCCACTTTGGAATAATCATCACCAGCGTATTCTTATCCATTTGCTTCCATTTAACTTTGAGCTTGCCGATTCGAATCATCTTGACGCCCTTGAACTCCATCCCGAACAGCTTGACCTTGTTCTTGATGTCGGGAATGACGGCCGGCGGCAGCAGGATGAAAGGCAAATCCCTGGCGTTGAGCTTCTTGGGAGGCAGGACGCCACCGTTCTTCTCGGCTTCGGCCCAGGCCTTCTCTAAAAGTGAAAAGCGCATATCGGCCAGTTTCTTCTCCTCCTCTGCCTGGCGCTTGGCAGCCAACTCGGCCTTCTTCTCCATTTCCTTCATCTTCTTCTCCGCCTGGATGCTCATCTTGATTTCTTTCATGTAGGCGAAGACCTGATGATCGGCGGGCAGACGCGAGCCTGCGAGCTTTACAAAACTCGAAAACTCCTTTGTGGCCGTTTTCATGTCGTTGAAATTTCGCATGGCCAGCACTCCCAGCCAGTAGTGCGGCAGGGCGACCTTGGGGTAACGATCGGCCAGCGCCTCGAAATGCGAACGGGCGGCCTTGAAATCTCCCGCTCCCCTGAGTGCAATACCCAAGCCGATGGCGGCCTTGCGGTTCTCGGGTTCGTACTCGAGAATCTTCGAAAACTCCTCCTTGGCGATACGGAAATCCTTGTAGTCCAGCGCGATTTTGGCCACGTTGAAACGAGTGCCGACCATGTCCGGCGCTCCCTTCAAAGCCTGCCGGAACTGGGCCAAGGCCTCGGGCACTTTTTTCAGTTTCAGAAGAACGAGTCCAAGAGTGTTCAAAAGGCGCGGATCGTTTTCCCCGACCTTGAGCCCCCTGAGGCAAACCAGGTGAGCCATGTCGAGATCGCCCTTGTCGTAGTAAAGGCTGGCCATCAGCCTGTATGCGCCGATGTTGCCGGGATCGCGGACCAGCACTCCTGCCGCGGTCGTAAGCGCTTTGTCGAACTCTTTCTTTTGCTTGTAGATGGCCGCCATATTCAGCAGCACGGCCGAGTTCTTGGCCTCTTTGGAAAGCGCCCGCTTGTAGAGCAGCAGGGCCTGGTCCAACTTGCCGTGGCGCGCAAGCAGCGCCCCCCAGTTGGCGGCGGCCGGGGCCAGGTCGGAGCGGATTTTCAGCGCCTCTTTGTAATGTTCGATCGCCTGCTTGTCGTCATGAATGGCCTCGTAGATGCAGCCCATGTTGTAGTGAGCCTCGGCCAGGTGGGGATCCAGGTCGAGAGCCGCCTTGAATGAGTTGAGTAACTCCTGGTAGTCGAATCGCCCTGACTTCTTCTGATCGCGGTAGCTCGCGACCGCGTCACCGAATGCCTGCATGGCCTCCTTGGAAATGTCGGGCGGTTTGGGCTTGGGTTGCTCGGTCGCGACCGCGGTCTTCTCAACTCCCTTGTCCGACTTCACAGGAGCGCTTCCGCAGGCTGCAAGAAACAACAAACATAAGCTGAGACATGATGCGCGCATGGCTTTTTTCCTTCCCGGTCTCACTCGAAATCGTCCTCGGGCTCTTCCCCTTCAACCTCGCTGGCCGGGTCGGCCGGCATAGGCTCATTTTTCGGCTCGGGCTTGGTCTCGGGTTTGTCAGCAGGCTCGCCGGTCGTAATGCCTCCCGTCTTGCTCATACCGCTACCCTTGGAGGGCGAGCTGGACGGCTCCGTCTCCGGCTCAGTCTTCGGCTCCGTCTTCGGGGCGGTCTTGCGGGCACTCTTCTTGCGCTGGGTCTGTAGTGGCGGCTCCTTATTGAGCAACTCGGGCTTCTTCTTGACCTCTTCCCATGAGGCTACCAGCAAAGGATTCTGGCTGGCTGTATCGGCCACCACGCTGAGCCTGAAGCCCAGATCTTCACGCGGGTATTCCGCCGGTCGGTAGTGCTGAAGCTTGGCCAGTGCCAGCCGGGTGAACTGGCTGTAAAACCCGAGCTCCGAGCCCTTCTTGACCGCCGCCTGGAAGTGGGCCACCGCCTTGTCCTCCCATGGCTGGCCTTTTTCACGCAGCACCTGGGTGTACATGTCCTTCTGCTCCGGCGTGAGACCCTTTGGCAAGGGCGCCTTGTAGAACGTCTCGGCGAAATTCTCATAGGCCCGCCCGAGCTTGTAAAGCGAGGCAATGGCCCACTCCGGCTGCTTTAACTTGGCGATGTCGGTATACAGACGCACGACTTTCGTAAGCCGCCTGGTTTTCTCATTGAGCTGGCGCTTGAGCTGCTTCGGCTTGACCTTGGTGAAGCGGAACTTGATGTAGTCCTTATAGAGGGACTCTCCCAGGATGAACTCCGCATGCGCAGCTGCCTCGGCCGACTCGAAAAGTTTGTCGCCCTTGGCCCGGGAACGGCGCTTATACTTGCGGTACAAGCTGACGATCGTGTGCATCTCCTTCTCGGCATCTCGCCATTTCTTCATCTTTCCGAGCAGAACCGCCCGCTTCATGTGAGCGGCGATGGCCCGATCGTTGTTGGCCCTGAAGTAATCTTCGCTGTAGCGCTTGAAAACATCGGCTGCCTTTTTCAGCCGGCCCATTTTCTCGTACAGCAGACCCAGCGAGTAGTACACCTGAGCGGCTTCGTCCGAGCGCGGGAAGAGATCGACGAACTCCAGCCGATCGCGAATGGCCTCCCTGTACTGGCGCAGCGCCTCGCGATAGATGCCGGCGTTCATCAGAGCGTCCTGGGCGTCTTCAGAGTTCCAGGTACGGCGATTGCCCTCGAAACGTTTTTCCTTGCCGGCCTTCTTTGCGATCTTTTTTGCGACCTTCTTCGATCTCCTCTTGTGTTTGCCACGGCGCCTTTTCTTGCCCTTGGCCTTGTAGCTGACCGCCTTGCCCAGGCCCTTCATCTTCTTGTAGGTCTTGGCATACTTCTCGTACAGCTCGGCCGCATCGTTGAACTGCGTCATGCGTTCGTAGTTCTCGGCCAGATTGAAGATGGTTCCCGGGACGAGATCGGACGTCGGATACTCGGTTATCAGCTTCACCCGCGCCTTGCGGGCCAGATCGAGGCGCTCGGCCTTCTCGAACTCGACGCTGGAGTTGAACAACGCCTCGTCGGCCAGATCGTGCTTGGAGAACTCCCTGACGAATTTGATGAAGGCCCGCCCGATCTTGTAATGCATGCGGGTCGGCTTCATCTTCTTGTATTCGGGCCTGCTGGCCAGCATGTTGATACGCTTGAAGGCGATCTGAGGTATCAACTTCAGCAAAAAGGCCTTGAGCTTCTCATGCTTCATCAGAGTGGAGTTGGCGTAATACTTGCGCGCATACTTGTTGAGATTGTCCCAATCCTGTTTGAGGTTGAAGGTGTCCAGCACCAGGTTGGCGGCGTATTCGGCGAGGTCGTCTGAAGTGCAGTCCTTGACGACTTCGTCGAATCGCTTGGTTGCCTCGTCGAAATGACTGAAGTCGTAGTATGTCTTGGCGATATCGAACCTGACGCTGCAGATGTCCTGGTCGCTGGGGCAGTGATCCAGGTAGATCTCGGCCGCCTGGATGAAGCGCTTTTTGCCCTTGGGAATCACTTTCTTGCCCAGGGTCGCTGTCTTGCCCTTCTTCTCTTTCTTGTGCCGCCGGCGTTCCAGCTTGCGCTCTTTTTTCATCAGCTCGCGGTGGGCCAGAACGGCCTTGTAGGCCGCGTCGCACAGGTAGGTGCCCGGAGCCGAGCGACCCTTCTTGTCCTTGGTGCCTTTCTTGGGGAACTTCTTGTGCTTCTTCAACCAGGCCAGGTCCTGGGCAACAACCTTGCTGTATTCGACCGCGGCCCGCTCATAGCGTTCGAGGCGGTGGAAAAGAAGTTCGGAGTAGGCGAAACGCATGTCGTAGGCATCGGGTGAACGCGGAAACAGATCGAGGTAGTCGCCGAACATCTCCTGGGCATATGCAAAGGTCTCGCGCTGCTTGGTTTCCTTGGCCTCCTTGTACCAGACCGACGACAGCCGGCGCAGGGTCTGCTCGGCCAGTTCGCGGGCCTCTTTCAATTTCACCTTCTGCCCTGCGTCCGGGTTTTTCAGACAGCCGGCGACGTACTCGAACAGGTCGACCAGCTGCCGCACCTGCTTGACGGTGTAGCGCTTGTTGCCCACCCGCGAGCCGCAATCAACCACCCGGCCCTGATAGAAGGGAACATCGGCCGAGCACTTCTTTTCCTTGATCAGGTAGGTGTAGAGCAGGATGGCTTTCTTGTCCTGACCGTCCCCGAAGTACATACCGGCCAGGTTGATCAGCATCTGCTGGGCTTCCTTGGGAGCCAGGCGTTTGAAGATGCGCGGCGCGGCCGTGGCGCTGCCTTCCTGGCTGTAGGTCAAGGTGAAATCCTTGAGCGCCTCCTTGCGAATCTCGATCCGGTTGCCCTTGACGCCCATGTCGGCCAGGTAGATGACCGACTGGAACATCTCCTTGGCCTTGTCCCACTCGTGCAGGTTGTAGTAGCACCAACCCTGCTTGTAGAGTGCGTACGGGTAAACCTTCGATTCCTTGTAGTCGGCCACTTTCTTGTAGGCCATCAAGGCCTTGTCCAGAAGCGCCTTGTCGAAGTAGTACTCTCCGAAGGCCAGGTAGGCGTCGGGCACGTATTTCGAGTTGGGGTAGTCCTTGATCATCTGCCGGTAGGTAGTCAGTGCCTCCTTGTACTGCTCCATGTCCCACAGCGAAGAAGCCAGGTAGAAAAGCACCTGGTCGCGGCCGGGGTAGCTGGTGTACTTGTCGATGATCCGGCGGTAGAGATCGACGGCCTTCCGGCGCCACTTGTTTTCCACCACCCGCAATTCCTTCTTCTTGCGATCGATCTCCTTCCGCAGGCGCTCGTTTTGCGGGTCCTTCGACAGATCGTCGTCGAGCCGCTGGGCCTGGTTGAAGAAGGCCATGGCCTCTTCGAAGTAGTTCTCTGCCAGGCGAAAGAGCAGGGCCGGTAATTCCTTCTCGTCTTTCTCGTACTTGAGAAGCGCCTGAAGTTGCTCGCGGATGGCCTTGCGCTTCTGCTTCATCTGGACGTCGACTTCACGGGTGCGGCGATACTTCCTGTACTCGATAGTCGGCCGCTTTTTCTTCTTTTTTTCAGTCTTGCCCAGGCCGTAGGATTGGGCATCCGGCACCAGCGCCGGCAAGCTCAGAGAAAGTGTAAACGCGGCGACAACAAACAGTATTGTTCGTCTCATTCTGCCATCTCCCATCCGGCGTCTTTCGGTGCCCGCTACTCGACCTGCTTGCGACAGCCCCAGGTCAGCGTGTACTCGTAGGTGCCCAATTCGTCGCGCCAGTATTCACCCTGGTAGGGCCAGTAGAGCTTCTCGTCGTCGGTCGCAGCCGACCAGTCGTAGGGCAATAAAGTCGGCCCCAGATCCTGCTCGCCGGCCTCGATCTTCTTGAGCACGTCCAGCTCGGCGGTGTCGTTTTCGAGCTTGATGCGCAACGCCTGGCTCATCAGGCTGCCCAAGAAGTCGCGCTCTTGCTCCAGGCGCCGCTTGGTCAACCCGCCGGCTTTCTTCATCAGTTCAGTCTTGCGCCTTTTCAGAAACTCGACCATGCTCTCGGCAACCTTGCTGCGGGCAAACGAGGCCTTGGCCCGGTGGATGCGCTTGATTTCCTTTTCAATCTCCAAGACCGAGGCGTTCAGCAGCCCGAGATCCTTGTCAGCTAAAGCGACTTTCAGGATTCGCCTGAGCATCTTTCCCGACTTGCCACTGGGCGGCGCCTTCTGAATGGCCAACAGCTTCTTATAGTAGCTCTCGGGCGAGCCGGCCTTGGCCAATAGCTTTTCGAGCTCCTGGTGCAGCGGGGTGAAGCGCGCCTTGAACTCACGGACGATCTGGTTCGACTCCGGGTAACGGCAGTTCTCGTAGTAGGTGACTGCCTTGAGCACCAGGCCCTCGGGGAAATACTCCTCGCGGAAGAAGGGGCTGTCCAAAGTAATCAGGTTGCCCAGTGATTTCTGGTATTTTCCGAGCCTGAACCATGCCCAACTGGCCTCGAACAGGCTCTCCAGCCAGGCCTCGGAGTCGCGGTGGATGTGATTGTAGTAGAACAGGGCATAGTTGAACTGTTTGTGTTCGTAGTGAACACGGGCCAGCTGGAAAAACGCCTTCTCGCGCAGCCAGTCATCGCGGAATTTGCCCGTCTTCGGGTGCAGCAGGCGCACCGTGTTCTTGAACGCCTCGACCGAATCCTGGAAGTTGCCCTGCTTGTAGAGAATGATCCCTTCCAGGTACTTGCCTCGCGGGTAGAACTTGCTGTTTTCTCCGATCTGCAGAATGAGCGCCTTGGCCTTGGACAAAAAGCCGACCACGTCCGTGGGCAGTGCCGTCGGGGCGGTCTTCTTTTCGACCTCGAGATCGAGACCGAAACCCTCTCCTCCGCCCTGGTCATCCGCTTTCTTGGCCGGCTCGTCTCCCCCGCCGCCGAGGTCGAAACCGAAATCTTCCGCGGGAGCAGTTTTGGGTTTTTCCGTCTTGGGCTTGGGCTTGGCCGCGACTGCAACGCCCTTCTCGAGATCGAGCGCGCGGAAGTAGAAGTACTTGGCCAGAAGAAACAAGAACTCGTCGCGGTACTTCTTGGGAAACTCGATGTCGGAGTATCTGGCGATGTCCTTGAGCACCTCGCTCTGGTCGGTGATCTTGTGGCTGATGAAGAACAGCCATTCCAGAGAGGTCTTGAAGTACTTGTGTTCGACGCCCTTGTCGAGAATCTTGCCGAAAGACAACAAGGCCGAGTGGTACATGCGCATGCGGTAGAGCGCTTTTGCGATCTGGTACTCGGCGCTCTGGAAGTACTGCTTGGCGCGCGGATTGTTGTAGATCTCCCAGAAGGCCGCGGCCGCCGCGGCGTAGTCCTTCTCTTTCATCAGGTCGAGCGCCTTTTCCATGGCCTCTTTTTCGGGACTCTTGACCGAAACATCCAGCGCCTCGAATCCCAGGCCCATATCCTCGGCCTTCTTGCCCTTGCCCGGCTTCTTTCCCGGCTTTCTCTTCTTCTTCTTCTTCTTTTTCTTTTTGTTTCCGCTGAGGTCGAATCCAAAGTCACCCTGAGCGCTCGCTCTGGGCAGGGGATCGTACGCACCGGGCAACGGGACGGCCAACCCGCCCGCAAGCAGCGTCCAGGCCGCCGCCAAGCTCAGCGCCTGCTTGAAGATCGAACAAGACATCGTCTTTTCTCCTTAGCCTCTGCCGGCTCTATTGGTAGCGGTAGTTGAAATCGAATGGTAAAAAGAAGCTCACCCCGGCCGAAAGCATGACGTGATTCTGAATATCCGAAAACTCTTCCCGCTGCACGTCCAGCTTGAGCTTTTCCGTATACATCAGATCGCGAACTTCAATCTTGATCACCAGCCAGGAAGTGGCGAAGTAGCGCAGGCCGATGCCGATGTTGCTCGCGAATTTCGGGCCGGTCTCTGTCTGGGCCAGCCCGAACCCGCCCAGCAGATAGGCGTCGAAATGCACGATCGCGTCGGTGAACAGGCTCAGCTTGCCGTAAAGAGGAGACCACATGACGTTGGCCGTCAGGTAATACTGCAACTGGCTGACCTTGGGCAGGGCCTGGTTGGCCTGCTGGAAAAATCCCACCATGTCGGTCTGGACCGTGCCCACGTAGACCGCATGCAACTCGAGACCCAGGCTGTCCGCCACGTGGTAGGCGACGGAGGCTCCCCCTCCCATTTTCTGGTAAAAGGCGTCGTTGATACTCAACGAGAAAAGGGGCGTAAGCTCCCAGCGTCCCTTCTTGAGAAACGGCTTGCGCTGGATGCTCTTGATACGATCCTCTCGAATCTCGACCTTCGATTTTTTCTCTGCGGCGGATGCCGCGGTGGCGCCGGCTGGGGCGCTTGCGCCCGCTGCCAGGGTTGCCAGGGGCAGCAACAGAATGACAAAGACAGCCAGTGCTTGCGCAAAGTGTTTGATTTTCATTGTCAGTCCCCCCCATTTCCATCGAGGAAGAAAAAGCTCAAGCCGATGTTGAACATGAGTTGATGCTGGACATCCGATTTCTCGATGTCCCCGAAGGACACCTTGTCGGTAAACAGCATATAGTCCTTGAATTCCAGCTTCAAAGCCAGCGAGCGGCTGAAGAACAGCCGGGCGCCCAGACCCGCGTCCAGGCCGAAGGCAAAGCTCGAATCCCTTACCTGCTCACCGCCGATGGCGCCGAAGCCTGCCATGATATAGGTATCGAAGTGCATGGTCCATTCCGAGGCCAGGCTGATCTTGCCGTAGATCGGCGACCAGCAGAAGTCGGCGCTGGCCAGGATGGTTCGTTTGCCTGCATAGGGTATCGTCGACTTGCCTCCCGCCGAGATGGTATAGCTCGAGGCATGGTCGGTATCGAGATTCAGGCTGTAGGTGACCAAGGCCTGGGCCGAGAAGGCCTCGTTGAAATGGTAGGCAATCCCCGCTCCTCCTCCCAGTTTCTGGTAAAAGGCGTCGTTGAGACTGATGCTGGTCATCGGCAAGACGGTCAACTCCAACCTGCCCGATTTGACGTACAGGCGGTTGGAAACGCTCTTGATACGATCCTTGAGGCTTTTCTGTTTCTCCGCGGCCCCGGCAAGTGTGCACAGGCCCACGATCAGCAACAGTGACAACAGTCGTAGTTTTTTCACGTTCAGACCCCTCGTGCAGTGCGCTTGTCAAAATTCGGATACGATCCAGCCGCCCGGTCTGCAAGACAGGCTCGCAAAGCCGTCGCCCTTCGTAACCTCTCGGGAATCCGAGACATAATTGACTAAAGATGGTATTCTGTCCAACGCGGGACTGTCAAGGTTATTCTCTGTTTTCCTGCTCGAGCTTTTTTCTTGTGCGCTCGACCCGGCCTGTGGTAGTCGTTTTGTTGGGATAACTGTCAAAGATCCAGGGTCATACAGGCGACAGCGTCGTGGCCCGGGCACACCGAGGGAGATGCCAATGCGTTGCGTGTGGTTGATCGTTGCTATTATTGCCGTAGTCGCCGTCGGCGCCGTTCTGTCCGGTTGCGGCGAAGTGGCCATAGGACAGCCGTGCACCTTTTCCTGGCCCCATGACGAAAATGGAGACGAGGATTGCCAGTCCTACCCGACCTGCGCCCCGCTCCAGCAGATCATACCGGGCACACCCACGGTCAACAACGACGCCTGCCCGGTCGACTGCATTCAGCTTCCCTCGCTTCAGTGCACCAACCTGATCTGCGTCGCGACCCAGATAGAAGGCAACCACCAGAACATCAACGGCATGTGCTCCGCCGAGCTGGCTAAGGGTACTACTTGCAGTGACGCCCCGGTCGGTTGCAAAGGCTACTGCACCAAGGAATGCCTGTCGGACGCCTCCTGCCCCAAGGGTTATGGATGCAGCCCGATGGCCCCCTTCGGCTCGACCTTGAAGTGCGACGACGAAGTGAAATGGGGCACCGAGTGCACCAGCTTCTGCACCGAGGCCGGCGCGAGCCCTCCCGGGCACAGCGAGGTGACCTGCCCGAGCTCGGACGAGAACGACCAAAGCTACGACTACAGCAAGTGCGAGCAGCCCGGCTATGCCGCTTGCTGCGCCTGCATCTGCTACCGTTACTGTCCGCTGCTCAGCAAGAAATTCTGCCGTAAAACATCCTGGGACAAGGGCATGTTTCCGGATGCGGAGACCAATGCCACGGAGTGCGGTACCTGAGAGCGGGGCCGGCCCGTGCATTGGCTGCGCCTGACATGCCCGGTCTTCCTTGCCGGGCTGTTTCTTTGCGGTTGTGTCAGCGCCAAGATCAACGTGGTCGACGAGCGTACGGCGCTCGAGAATCAGATCCTCGGGTCGTATAAACAACTCGATAGGGACATGCAGCTTGTGGCCTCGGTGCGCGATAGCGATCAAGCCGGGGCCGGGAGAGGCCGGCTTGTGGCCGCTCGGCGCCGGGCCATCCAGGCCCGGCGTGTGATCCAGTTCAACGCGGACGACCTGGACGAGCTCAAGCGCTCGGGCTGTCTTGGAGAAGGTATGAGCGGGATGCTGATCGGGCGTGACTGCCAGGCCGCCTCGGACCCGGCCATTGAGAAGCGAATCGAGCGCCTGATCGAATCCGAGAACCGGGCCCGCGGGGTGATCCTGCGCTTCATAGTCGCTGAAAGCCCCGACCTGACCGAGAAAGATCTGCCCCAGTTGACGGAAGCCTTCGTGCGCATGAGGCGCGAAGAAGCAAAGACGGGCGAGTGGATCCAACTCGATTCCGGCGCCTGGCAAAAAAAGTAACTCACAGACTTATTCACCCCGAAGGGGTGTGGGAACATAGCCTGGGGCTTCAGCCCCAGGAAGAACAGGGAGAAGACAAGCGCCCTGAAGGGGCGCTGCCCGGGGTTCCCCCGCCCCTTCAGGGCGGATTCTTTTTCAAACCCCTAACCTGGGGCTGAAGCCCCAGGCTGTGTTCCACCGCCGCTTCGCGGCGGCATTCTTTCACGGTAGCTTCATTCGAACCCCAGGTACTTCGACAGCATTCCGCCGACCGGCAAGTGCCTTATCGGAAACGTGGTTCCCTCGAAGCCGCGAATCAGGCGGGCGGCGGCGCGGGCCGCGAAGCCCATTTTCAGAACGACTTCCATCTGCAACCGGCCGTGGCGCACATCGACAGAAACTCTCCGCGGAGAAACCTGGTACTTTCCCAGGAAGCGACGCAGTTCGACAGCGCCGGGGTTCGTCTCTTGCGGGTCTGCCGCAAGCAACAGTGCCTGCAGGGTCGAGCGCCCGATGTGGGTCAGGTTGACCGAGGCCGCCACCGAGCGTGCCGGCCAATCGATGGCCAGGTGCAAGTTACCTCCGATATCCGACGAGCCGGCCAAGGCGAAGGCGCCGAGCTTGGAAAGATCAATGGCGCTCAACTCGGAATCGAGCTTCAGTTTCAGCGCCGGTCGCGGCGCGAACACCAGGGCAGCGTCGGCCAGGACGTCGCCGCCAAGGAACGAGAAGCTCAGGCTGCCGAGCATCAAGCGTCCGCTGCCAAGCTCCAGATTGGCCCGCAGCTTCTCGATCGACAGGTCTTTGAAGCCGGCCTTGGCGATCGAGAACGTTCGCCCGGCGCCCTTCATCGGGCGCAGGGCGTCTTCGTAGACCCGCGAGCCGGAGGCAGGTTTTTGCGCAACGCCCGGTTTCACAAGGCCGGCCAGCAGGACGGGCACCGGGCGAAACGCCAGGCGCTGCGAGGTCGGTATGCCTCCTTGCATTCCCGACAGCGAAAAATCCTCGCCCTTCAGATCGAAGTTATTGAAACTGATCTTGCCGATAGTCCCGATGGCGCCCCCTGCCTGCGACTCGACCGCGAACGATAGCCCGGCCTGGCCGCGGGCCGAGATTCCGAAAGGCAGGGCCGTAAACCGGCTCGAGTTGAAGGCAGCATCCAGTCGACCCCTGAGCTTGAAGGTCTCGGGCCAGGCCATGCGCTCGATACGTCCTTCCATGTTCAGCCTGAGTCCAAGCGAGGGCAGTCCCAACTCGAGTCTGGAAAGGCGCAACTCCTTCATCCCCAGCAGGCGCGAATCCAAGGACAACTTCACGTTTTCGAGCGGCGCCGGCAAAAGGCCGCCTGCCGAAACCCTGGCCATGCCGATTATCCAGGCAAGCGAGAAATCCCCGGCGTTGCCGGAGGCATCGAGCGAAAGACTCAGTCCGCGAGCGTCGAGGAGCAGATCGTACATGCCGGCCCTGGCGGCGGTAAGTTGCACGCGCGCCTTGATCTGCCCGGCTTTCTCCATGTGCTTTCTTTGAACCTCGACCTGTCCCGAAAGGCCTTCAAGGTCGATCCCGGCCACCGAAAACCCGACATCCTTGACAAGCAGTGTTGCGCTGGCATCGAGCGGCAACTTGGCGAGGGCCAGGTTGCCCCGAGGAATCACTCCCGCCAGCTTGCCCTGTGCCTGCAACTCGCCTGTAATCCGTGGCAAGCGTCGGGAGATTTCCTCCGGTAAGCTTGCCAGTGCTTGCTCAATTCTGAACGGCGAAAACGACAGGTCGAGATCGAACTTGGAAGAGTTCAGATCGAGACTGCCGCCGCCCATGGCCGCGGCGATGCCCGCAATACCCAAATCGAGCTGAGTGAGCTTGAGCTTGGCATCATTAGGGAAGATCATCAGCCTGCACCCGATGCTCACCTTGCCGGGCATTCGGGCGGGGCCGGCCAATGCACCCGGCGCCAGGCCTTGCAAAAGCCGCAATCCCCGCGCCGTGAGGGCAAGCCTGGCCGACACCAGGCTGGGCGTCAAGATCCCAGGGCCAAGATCCACCCTGGCGGCCAGCGAGTCGCTGGCTAGCTGACCCAACAGACTTGGCCCGGAGCCGGCCGTCATTCTCAAAGACAGTAACCTGACGGTCTGCTTGTTAGTCACAAACTGCAAACCGTTCAGTTGAATCTCGCTTTGGGGTTTGTTGACCACAAGACCGGGGCCGGAGATCCTTTCCGCTCTCAGGCCGGCTGTTCCCCCGAGATTGCTGATCATCAAACCGCCTTCTGTTTTTTGCAAGATACCCCGAGCGCTGAGCTTCAGATCGAACTTCGCCGAGCGGACGCCAATCTGACCAACCGAGATCTTGCCGGCCCGGCCGATGATGTTCATCTCCATCTGTGCGCCGCTTACGACATCTCGCAACATGATCATTCCATCCGGCGAAGCTCCCACTCGGCCCGAAAAATCCAGTTGTCCTAAAACCGCGCCTTCAGCGGTCAGCCTGTCTATCCCCCCTTTGAAATCGAGGCCCGGCCCTAAAAGAACCCAGCCGTCTTTTGTCTCGCGCAGATCCGTACGTCCGTTGAGGCTGGTGTTGGCTCCCCGGAAAGCAAGGCCTTGTAGTGACGCCTTGTCTGTACGCAAGCTTCCCTCGATGGTTAATGTCCCTGCCTGCCCGTTGCCCGAGAAACGCAAGGCATCGATCTCTAGGCTTTCGCCCTCAAGCTGGATTCCGGGCAGGGCCTCGCCGAGCAACGCCCGGAGCGATCCGGGCGGGAGAGACAGGCCAAAAAGAGCGACATTCGCTGTAGGCGTTCCCGCAAGGTTTGAGACTTCCGCCTTCAAGTCGGCCAGCTTGCGGCCGTCCGCCGTTATCTCCATCCTCTCGAGGTCGGCCGTGCCCTTGCTCAGATCGGCCCGGGCCTCGAAAGACAGGCCGGCTTTTCGGACCGGCGGGTAGCCGCTCGCCTCCAGTCGATCGAATTTCAACTTTCCCCCGAGCCTTATTTGCCCCTCGCCTTTCAGGTCGAGATTCAGCCGAAAGCCCATGGCCGCGGATCCTTGGGCGCTCTGAGTGATCTGCAGGTTGGGCCGTTTTGGAGGATCAAGGCTGCAGCTTGCCTCGATATGGGTCGCGCCGGGGGCGCCCAGCCGCCCGGATACAGTTGCTTGTACGCCTGCCAGATCGGCCCGCAGGTCGGGCGTAATAACTTTGATGCGGGCATCGCGTACTTCTATCTTTTCGAGATCGAGGATGAATCCGCTTTTACCCGGCGATTCTTTCTCGGGCTCGGGCGCGGCCGGAGCCTGTTCGAGCAAAGCGGAAATGTTGCTGCGCCCGCCCGACTCGATCAGGTTGAACTGCGGCCGCTCGACTATCAGGCTGTGCACCACGAGCCTCTTCGACAGGATGTCGGCCAGCGAGTAATCCATGACCAGCCGCTCAATCCTTACCGGCGGGCGCTCGAAACCTTCGGGCGGCGCGATCTCAACTTGGCGCAAGCTGAGCCCGCTGAATATCTCGAGATCGAGCGCGGCGGCCGTGACTTGAACGCCGAGCCTCGATGAAAGCTCGTCCGTCAGCATGACGCGGATCTTGTCGTCGGGGAAAAAAATTACGAAAGCGATCCAGGCAAGCGCGATAAGCGACACCAGGACAAGCATGCCCCAGGCCAGAATCCTTCCTGCCAGACGAGCCAGACGTCTTGGCAGGCTTCGCTTTTGCTTGCCTTCGGTCAGCTTCTATTCCTCGTCTTCCGTTTGCGCAAACCGAAAAAAAACGCCAGCAAGATTAAAGTGATCGTACTCGCCGAACGACGACAATAAGTACCGCACCCGCAACCAGCGCCGGTCTTGTCCGAATCTCCATCTGCGACATCCGCATGAACGGAAGCGTCTGAAGACGCGTCTGCACCGGCGTCAAGACCGGCATCCGAGCCGCCGTCATCCCCGTCGGATCCTGACAGATCGATGATCGAGCAGTCGGGCTGATAGTGCTCAAGGATCTCTGTGTATGCCTGACCGTCGATCGAGCGCTCGATCGAACCCCACTGGCAAGTGCCCCACACCAGGCACTTGTCGTCACCCGGAAGATCGGGATTGTCGGCGTGCCCGGCGCAAGTCTGATGACCGCACCAGCTTCCGACACAGGCCGTGCTGGATGTCGGATCGGGTATGATTGTGCCCGAGCGGTAGGCCGGCTCGCTGCCGTGGTGCGCGCATGAGGCCGCGTAGAAGTAGCGGTCGATCAGCGTGGGATCTTCTTTCTTGACCAGGATCAGGCCGCGGGTGGCCTCGACCGCGGCCGAGACGTCGGGATCGCGGTCGTCTTTGTAAACCTGGTTGCAGGCGGTGTCGTTGACGTCGTAACCGTCGTAGGGTTGCGTCAGGATGAAATGCAGGGCATAAGAGCGCGCGGCCACGGAAAAGGCCTTCCAGCACTCGGCGGCCGACTCGGGACCGCCTTGCACTCCGTGAAACACGCCCACCTCGGCGTTGACCACGCCCTTTACGTAGTCTTCGAAATCTATCGTGTCGATACGCTGGATGCTTCCCGAGCAACCCGTGGTGAAATAGCGCGCGACTTTTATGCTTGTCGGCAGGGCCGAGGGCACCTGGGCATTGAAAGGCGAGCGCGGCAGGTGCACCGGCCCGCGCGGTTCGGGACCCAGCCCGCTGCCGTGGCCGACGCCGAAGGTGCTTACGTTCGGCCTGAAATCGTCGGGCCATAGCAGGGGCCACAGGTGGGCGGTTGCGACAGGCGTATCGTCGAGCGCGTGTTGATTGGCCAGAAATGCCGGGCGGTATCCGGCCGCGGACAACGACAGGCGGTAGACTCCCTCCGGCGTCGCCAGGCGATAGCCGCCGTCTTTGCCGCTATGCGCCCTGAGCTTCGTGCCGACCACGGCGATAAGCGCGTGGGTGACGGGACGTCCATCAAGCGCGTCGACCACCACCCCCCGCAGTTCCGCGCAGACAGCTTGCGGGGATGCCAGCAACAGGCAACCTGACAGAGCGAGAAAAAATCGCGACATGGTTCCTCCCAGAAAGAATGCCTAAGAGGATAACATTTAGGCGATACTATTCAAACCCGACTTCGCCAACCCGAATGAATTGACACCCCCCCTCCTCCGTCCTATCCTTAACCAGCCAAGAGCCGACGATTTGACCCGCGAGCGGGGGAAAGGAGATGGTCATGTTGGCACGAATTTCTTTGGTATTGAGTCTCTCTCTTCTGCTTGTATCACCAGGCGTTTTTTCGGGTGAGCCGCTGGTGGTCAAGACCGCGGACGGAAAATACATCCCGGCGCTGGCCTCGGAGTGGGTCAAGGCGGGCAGCACCTTCCGCTTCGTGCTCAAGACCGGCGCCTCGGCCCCGGCCGTGGCCCGCGAGTTGAAAGACAAGATCGCACCGATTGCGGTCAAGGCCGCCGACGATGTGACCCTGGTTTTTTCAGCTAAAGAGCTTTCCGAAAAAACCCTGCTCGAAAAGCTGGCCGGCATCGAGATCGGCAAGGACCAGGCCAAGAAGGACGCAATGGCCGCCCTGGCCTCGCTGGGTTCCGAGGGAGGTCCGGCCTTGTCCGATCTGTCCAGCGCCGGTTCGATCAGGGCCAGCAAGAAAATCGAGTTGCCCGGGCCGAAAGAGCGCAAGAGCGATCCCGGGAACCTGGTGGGCAAGGTGCTGAAGGTCTGCAAGTGCGAACCGATGCCGACCATAGACATCCTGGTAGTCAGCGCACCCAGCCAGGGAAAGTACAAAGACGCCTTTGTGCCCAAGAAGAAGATCTCGGTGCGCGGATTTTACAAAGTAACTCCCGACACCAAGAAGATCGATCCCACAGACGAGCGTACAAAGATAAACTTAGCGACCGCCAAGCTCAAAAAGGGCGACCTGATCTGCGGCAAGCCCTTCCTCCTGGAAGACAAGGTCTGGATCTTAGAGACGATCGAGAAGAAGTAGAAGTTAGTCTTATTCTCTCATCCCAGTTTACTGAGCGCCGCACCCACCAGGTAGGAGATTACCGCCTCGCGGATGACCGCCCCGACCGGCAATCCCGAGCGGTTGGCGCTCTCGCGTAGTTGGGCGGCGGTTTCGGGTGTCAGCTTCACCGAAAAGCCCTGCAACGACTTGATCGTCCGGTCGAGGTACTCGATCGCCGAGCTGAGCTTGCCGATGTTGTAGTCCATCGAGGCCAGGCGCGAAGACAGCATGCCGGCCAGTTCGCTGCGGGTCTGCCATCTGTTGTCGACCAGGATCTTCTCGTTGTCCAGGTCTACCTCGAAGTTATACTCCATCGTCCCCTCCGCTACTGGTTCAGAGCCGGGCAGCCGACCCCGCTCAGGCAGGCCTTGGCGAACTTGCAGATCTTGCCCTGGTGGCAATCTGTCGGGTCGTCGGCGTTGGCGCAGATATTAGTATCGATGCAGACGGCCTGGAAGCCGTTGATGTCGCTGGGGCAGTCGGCGTCTGTCTGACACATGCAACCACTGACCTCCTGCAACTGCTGGTTGTCGTCGTAGTATCTGTAGACAACTTCGCAGGTCGCCGTGGCCTCACAGTTCGAAGCATCCTGGCAGCCCTGGACGTAGGCGTAGTTGCACTGCCAGGTGGCCGGGCAGTCGTCGGTGTCGCGGCAGGCCGGGTGGCAGTAGGTGTTGCTGTCTTCGTCGGAAAGACACACGCCCGGCTCGCCGTAGCCCAGGTTCGGGGTCTGGCATGACTTGCCCTCTTCGGAGCAGGGCGCACACCACTGGTCTTTGGGAGCGGTGTAACAATCGCCGGCAGTCACGCCGCCTGGACAAGTGTAGCCGTCGTCAATCGGAAAACCGCAGCACAGGTTGTGTGCCGCGCAGGCGATCTCGACCCCGCGCTCGTAGCAGGGGATCTTGATGCACTCGCCGTCGTCACAAACCGATACCTGCGAGCAGTCGTCGAGTTCCGGGTTGCACTTGCAGGCCTCGGGCTTGCCCGGATCGGGACAGCAGTCGAACAGGTCGCAGGTCGCGGTGCCGTTGGTGCAATCGCACTTGTAGCCCGCCTTGCAGTCACTGACGATGTCCTTCTCGCCGCCGATCCGGCAGCCGGTCTTGCACTCGCCGGTGCGATTGTCGCAGTAGCCCAGGGAATTTCCGCCCAGGATCTCGCACTCGGCATGCAGCACGCAGCCCGACGGACGGCATACGCCGATTGAATCGGCGGTACAGTAACTGACCGGCACACCGGCGGCGGTGCAACAGACCAGCCCCGAGCCGAAGATCGCGCAGTCGCCATCGGCCGCGCAGGCCGTTCCGCAATGTCCGGTGGCGTGGCAAACCAGTCCCGCGGCGCAGCCGATGTCCTGGCACTTGCTCTTGCACTTGCCGGAGTTCTTGTCGCAAACCTTGTTGGCGGCGCAGTCGTCGTCCGTGTGACAGACGAAGGTGCTATCGCAGGTGCCCTCGTTGGAGATGCACTGGCCCCAGTTGACGCCCGTGCCGCTGCCCGAGTCGCGGTCGCAGTCGTAGCCGACCGGACAAGTGCGTGCGCCGCAACTCTGGCCGCAGTAGTTGCCGTCCGGGTAGCTGACGCACATATCGCCCATGCCCGGGTCGGGGCACTGTTCGTCGGTCGCGCAGGGCTCGCACAGCTCGGAGCGATCCTTGCACACCTCTCCGTCCGGATCGCAGTACTGGTCGGACGAACAGTTATAGGAGTGCTGGCAGGCATTCCCGGCCACGCATTCGCCCGAGGACACTTCGCAGACCTTGTCGGGCGGGCAATCCCAGTCGTTCTCGCAGGGCTTGGGACCCTGGTCGGAATCCGCCGCCTGGTCGCCGTCGAGACCCCCGTCCTCGCCGTCCATTCCGTCGCCGGGTATCGTCTTGGGATGGCACCTGCCGTCCGCCGCGCAGTACTGATATTCCCCGCAATCGGTATCGTCCTGGCAAGGTTTGGCATCCGACGAACTGCAAGCCGCCGCGAAAAGCGCCAAGGCCAAGAAAGACACCCAGGTCAAGAGCTTCGAAAACATGTGCACCTCCCGGATAGCTACAACTCTAACGCCGCTCTTTGCGCGGCACAAGTCAGTTGTTTCGCTTTTTTCTGGCCCCCGGCAGAAGTTCGATCATGTACTTGCCGTGTTGCAACTCATCTATACGCTTGTTCACCCTTTGAGCCTCTTTTTCCGCGGGGCCAAGCCCGAGCGCCGCCCGGTATGAGCGCAGCGCTTCCTGCCCGTTGTGCACATCGTAGAACAGATCGCCCAGCAGAACCACCGGAACCGGGTCGTGGGATCGCAGGCCGGCCGCCCGGCGAGCGGCCCTGATGGCAAGGTCCCATGAGTGCAACTCGCGATAGAGCGTGCTCATCTCCAGGTAGCAGTCGAAACACTGGCGGTCGTAGTCGGTCGAGATGTGGTACTCCTGGGCCGCCATCACGTTGTCGCCAAGCTTTCTGTATTTGCGCGCAAGTTCCAGGTGGACGGCGGCGTCTTTCGGCCGGCGCCGCGACTTCTGTCGCAGAATGTCGACCTGCTTGCGCGTGCGGCGCAGCTCGGCGGTAACCGACGACTTGTAGTTGAACAGATAGGCCCGAAGCACCGGCCCCTCGGGAACGGCCTTGTCGCCCAGGAGCACCGTCACCCCCGTGCTGCCCGCGTTCCAGCCTACCAGCGTCCCGTCGCCTGCGCGGCGCCGGTAGACGACGTGCTTCTCGAAAGGCACCGGCACCCCGCCGTCGCCGAACAGATCCGGCCTGTTCGGCGCCACTCGCACCTCAACCAGACTTCCGTGCGGATCGCGGTAGGTCGCCCTGCATCCGCCCGGGGAACCCGGGAGTTGTTCGATCGACACCAGGCTATAACGCCCGAGATCGCCCGCTATACACAGTTTTTCTTCAGGCTGATGCCTGCAAGCGGCAAAACCGGCCGCCAGGATCGCGGCCAACGAAATCTTGATAATTCTTGACACCAGCGTTATCTCACCGTATCAACTGCGCTCCGGAGAGGATCATCGAGATCCCGGCCGGATCCATTCACACATTAAGGAGTATGCCATGAGTCTGAAAGGAAAGCACCTGCTATGTACCCAGGACTGGTCGCTCGAAGAACTCGAGAAGGTTCTCGAGCTGGCCGAGGACATGAAGCGCGAACGTTTCAGTGACAAGTACGGGCACCTGCTCGAGCGGCGCACGTTTTTCATGTTCTTCTTCAACCCCTCGGTACGCACGCGCCAGAGTTTCGAGTGCGCCGCCACCGAGCTGGGCGGGCACGCCCAGTTTCTCGAACCCAAGACCATGCGTCTCAAGACCGCAAAGACCGCCGGCGAAACTGTCGAGGACGCCGCCAAGGTCATGAGCCGCTATGCCTGCGGCATCGGCATCCGCATCCTCGAGGACAAGATCGGCGCCTACGGCGAGGGTCAGGCTCTTTGCCAGGAGTATGCCCGCTACGCCAAAATACCGATCGTCTCGATGGCCCACGACAAGTTCCACCCCTGCCAGGGACTGGCCGACATGCAGGGTCTCTGGCAGCACTGGGGCCGGGAAAAGGTCAAGGGCAAGAAACTCCTGCAGGTCTGGGGCCACGGGGCGCTGGCGCGCTCCTGGTGCTCTGTGCAGGAGAGCATGTTGATCTCCTCGCGCTTCGGCATGGACGTTACCCTGGCCTACCCGGAAGGCTACGACCTCGATCCTGCGGTAATCGAAGACGTCAAGCGCAACTGCAAGGCCGGCGGGAGCAAGTTCGAGATCAGCCACGACCCGGTCGAGTGCTACGACGGGGCCGACGTAGTCTACTCGCGCAACTGGATGCATGCCGGGGCCTACCACGACGGAGAGCTGCACAAGGCCGAGGAGATCGAGCGCGCCTTGAAATACACCGACTGGATCTGCGACGAGCAGAAAATGAAGCGCACCAACGATGCGCTCTTCACCCATCCGATGCCGATCGATCGCGGGCACGAGGTGGCGGACGCCGTGGCCTCTTCGCCGCGTTCGATCATCTACGACGTGGCCGAGAACCGCCTGCACGTGCAGAAAGCCATCATGGCCTTGACCATGGCCGCGGAGACGACCAGATGAGCGACGCTAAGCGCAAGCTGATCGTGCTTGCAATCGGGGGCAACTCGCTGATCCGCGATAAGAACCACAAGCGGGTCAGCGA
>CAZENH010000023.1:0-81744 GCA_964513625.1 uncultured Myxococcales bacterium
CCGCCGTGATCGATGCCTGGATGCCCAACAAAGGTCGTAAGAAAGCCTTCATCGCAACGGGCTTCAAAGTCAGATGACAGAAACGGTTTTTTAGAGCCGCTTGGCCGGTGTATCGATAGGTTCGCCCGAGCTGTCAGCTGGCGTCAGAACCGTCCAATTCTCTAGAGTTGTATGGTACTCTTGATAAGTACCATGGCCGGGCAGGTTATGATACCCCGATGAGACCTGGAGTTGGTTCTGGCAGAGAAGAGATCAAGCCGGCACAGAACGCTTCTACTGTTGTTGCTGTTGGCTGCGGTTCTGGCAGTTGCCTGACAAAGGGAGGGACTTCATGAGGAACATTGTTGGAGCCCTGTGGCTGGTGTGTATGGCATTCGGGCTGTTTGGTTGCGGCACAAAGTCCGGAGAAGATGCCGTGCTGGACTCGGCCGTGTCTGACAGAGTCTTGTCCTTGCAGGAAAACAATAAGCCGTTTGGCGATTCTCGAAAACTCGAAACCAACGCCGATCCGCGGTCGCGTATCGGTGTTATTGGCACTTCAGACGGTCGCGTCATGATGGGATTGCTGGAAGAGTTCGGTGAAACGGCAAAGCTGGTTGATATCTCAATGCGTCGCGAAGAGATAATGGGTTTGAACTTGTTGATTGTTCCGCAAGCCGGGCTGCACTTCATCCAGTCCGAGCAAGCTAAAGTGCTCTTTAGACAATTTGTCGAGAATGGCGGAGTTCTTCTGGTCATGTGCCAGAAGACTGGGCATGACTATAGTGTTCTGCCAGTGGAGATTACAGCCTATGGTTTGCAGCAGGCCTCTTCACAAACGACCTCCAATGTCTGGATCGAAGACAAGTTTATCGACCATGCCATCTTCGCCACCATGTCATCACGCGTATTCAGCTTGCCACTGGATGGCTTCTTCTCGAAGTATCCCGATGACGCAATGGTGATGCTACGAAGCGTCACCAGCAACAATGCCGTCTTGTTGAGCGTGCCGCTGGGCACCGGCAGGATCGTGCTGACGTCTGCCTTTCTGACGGATAAAAGAAGGATAATGAACAGCCAGGATGCGAAATCGAGACACGAAAAGGGCCGGTTGAGTGAAGCCGAGGTGCTGCAGCGCGATCTGGTTTCGTGGCTGAAAAAGCCCGCTAAGCTGGCCGTTTTGGAGCCGGAAGAAAAGTCGATCAATCTCGGCCTCAACGATGTATGGAGTTTTTCACATACGACTGGACAAGCAAGAGCAAGGTTGTCAGTGATGAATCCGTCACGCTCCAGAACTGCAATGGAGAAAGTCGTGCCGTTTGGCGCGAGCGGAACCAATGGCCGGGAGCAGAAAATCGTTTTTAGACCGGACTGGGCAAGAGTCCGTTCTGAATGTGGAATATGGCACACGATGGTAGAACCGATCGACTCCGATGGAACTATTGTCGGTAGAACGAAGGAGAATCTGGACGGTAGATTTATCGTCAATTGTCCAAAACTCAACAGAACCTATTCACCCAAGGAGGTTACCGCAACAGTAGTATCCAACGCCGAACAATTTGGACAGCAAGTGCCAGCCGTTTTCGACGTCATCGTCACGAACTACGGTGAGAAAAGCAGACATTTGAGGGTTGAATGGCGTTATCACAAGACATGGGCATCCGGGATCATCTACGACAGCGGCGCTGAAAAGATCTCTCTTGGGCCGGGAGAGAGCTACCGGCGCAGGCTGACTTTAAAGCCGCCCGGCTATCGCAGCCCGTCCTTGTGGTGCATCGTGTACGATCTCGAAAATCGTGAAGCCATCGTGGCGTCTTCTGCCAAGAAAGTATTTTACCACCTGTATCCGGCTGAGATCAGGGTGACAGCAGTCAGGAACGCGTCGGCGGGAGATTCTCTCGTAGTGAATGGTTGGAATCTTACTGATGAGCCTTTGTACGGCGTGTTGCATGTATCCGTTGAGGGAGTGCCCGAGGTAGCCAAAGAACTCGAAATCGGTGGTCATGGCATGGCGACTCTGTCGTTACCTGTGCAACTATCTGCCAAGATTCCCGAAGATGATATCAGCGCTTCCGCTAGGTGCACTTACAATGACTATGCCTATCCCGATATTGTATTGGGTGATTGCAATTCCGACGTCAGACCGTATGACAAGATGAAAATCCTTCAATTCTCGCTTCAAACCGATAGGGATGTATATCGCCCAGGGGACGAGATCCGGGCCAGGCTCTCCTTCTTTAACCGTTGCAGGCGCAACCTGTATATCAACTACAAGACAGATGCCGGAGACTTGGGCTCTTTCGAAGGATCCACCTTTGTCGCTTCGACTGACGTTGTGTCCGTAAACGTTTTACTTGACGTGCCCCGAAATCATCAACCCGGACCGATCGAATTGGTTACATCGTATTGGGATAATACTGGTTCCCGACGGAAACATACGGTAAAAATAGTCGTTGAAGGCAGCATGATTGATACCGTGTCGAAAAATTTGTTCCCGGTTGTTGAACGTTTCCTGGAAGCGCCGGCGCGTGTGGCTGTGGCACCGGTGCTGCGTATCGACAGTGCAAGAACAACGGGTGAAGGGAAAAAAGTTTTCAAAGGAGCGGCCGCGCGCGCGGAAGCGGCCGGCAGGGAACATGTAGAGATCGATAGAAGCACTACCGCTCGGCCGGTCTTCAACCATGCCATCTGTGCATTCGGCAAGATTGAGTTGCTGGACAATTTCATTGTGAGTGGTTTCGATGCGGATACGGGCAGCGCGGTTGAAAGTGGCAGTGTGGCCGCCCACGGAGATCTGTTTCTGAAGAACGGCGCGCAGGTTCGCGGAGATGTAGTAGCAGGTGGCGATATCCATGTTTCGCGCGATGCGATCGTTTACCATAACCTCTACCTGGGCGGAAAACTGGATCTTGGTCGCCGCGCGGTATTGAAGGGAAACGTGCATGCTTTGAGTATGGCGCCCATGCCTTGTGAGTGTGGTTACGATCTGGATGGCGTTCTCGGATACCGTCGCAGGCACAACGGTAATGACGCGATCGATATCGACGGGACGGCGATGCTAGTCGAAGGCAACGACCGCATTGAGTTGTCCGAAGGGATATACTTCTTCGAGTCGATGGTTCTGAGAGGAAGGGCGGTTCTGTCCTTGAAACCGGGGGCGCGGGTGGAAGTGTATGTTGCCGGTGAAATCAACATGCTGGATGAATCTGCTCTTCTCAACGATCCGTCCTGGAAGAGCAGTCTGTTATTGGTTGCTGGAACGGACACCGGAAAGGGAGAGCATCTCGTCATCCGGACCTCCAAGGATTTGAGTTTGTTTCTGTATGCGCCCAGAGCCGATATGTTCTACAAAGGCCGGGCTCGCTGGCTGGGCGCCATGGTGGTGCATGACTTTCGTGGCGAGGGCGTTGGCGGCTTGTGGATTGATGAAAGACTGTCTGTGTCGCCGGTGGTGCTTACGTGCGAGAGCCGCTAATCGCCATTTCCTGCCAAACTGGATTCCTCTTTCCAGACGCTCATGAAAAATTGCAGGCTGTCTTCGATTTTCTGCATGTCCAACATATGTGCGCCGTTGTATTCCTTGCAGATTACATAGATGCCCAGGCTTGAGGCCTTGTCACAGAACCAGTTGAATTGTCTCATCCTTGAGTCTTGTCTGCCGCAAGACACGAAGAATTTTACGTCGATGTATTCTTTCGGCGTAACGGTTCCTCCGCTTGAATGAGCTGCGCATGCGGCGCAAAGCTCGGGATTGGATACACAGAATCTCAAGGAGAATTGCGCTCCGGCCGAGAAGCCGAACAGGTAGTATTTCGACACGGAGATCTTGTGTTCCTTCTCGAACTGGCCGACCATTCTTACCAGGGCGTCGCCCGACCAGGCGGATGGGTACTGGTAGCTGCTCTTGGTGGCCCAGTTCTTGGAATCGAATATGAAAGTCGGGGCAATCATCACGAAGCCGTTTTTCTCCACGAACTCCGTGAATCCGGTACCCACAACGAACTGCATGCCATTTCCACTCAGACTCGGCACGGCCACCAGCAGCGGCACCCGCCTGGTTTCGCCGACCACGGAATGCGGTATGAAGTAGTAGTATCGAAGCTTCCTGTTCGCATAGTTGTCGGTCGTAATGGAAGCTGTACCGGTGATTGCGTCGGGGTGATCCCGGGTGATGATGTCAACCTTGTTTCCGCTCTGCCCTTCGGCAAGGTAGATCGTGCCTAGAATTGCAGCCAGAACGACAAGCCCCAGTATCAATAATCGTACCATGTCCTCCCCCTTGCGTGTCAGGCAACTGCGCCGTGTTCTCGCAGGTCTGCTATCTCTTCTTCCGTAAGGCCGAGGATCCGGGACAAGGCTTCGGTGGTGTGCTGGCCCAGGTCGGGGCAGGGGAGGTCGATCTCGCCCGGGGTTGCCGAGAGCTTGACGGGAATGCCGGGGACGTCTATCTCACCCAGGCGCTGGTGGCTGACGGTGTGGAACATACCGCGCGCTTCGAGTTGCGGGTCGTTGTTGAGTTGCTCGTAGTCCTGCACCCGGCCGCAGGGGATGCGCTTTTCGCTCAACGCTTCTATGATCTGGGACTGTGTGTGGCGCTCCATCCACTCGGCGATTATCGGCCGGATCTCATCGGCGTTTCTAACGCGCGAGACGAAGTCTGAAAAACGCTGGTCGCCGATCAGGTCGACACGCCCGATCACCTCCATCAGCCGATCCCACTGGCGGTCGCTGAGCGCCACCACCGCCACGTAGCCGTCGCTGGCCCGGTACGAGTTCCAGAAAGCCATTGGGTGCTGGTAGTCGGTCAGCAGCCTGGTCACGTCGCGGCCGAAGATGGAGGTGATCTCGTCCTTGACGGGTTTGTTGGCTCTTTCCGAGAAACCCCAGAAATTGTGGAAATACATGACGTCCTGCATGGATATGTCGACCAGCTGCCCCGCGCCGGTCTTATCGCGGGCCATCAGCGCCAGCAGGATCCCGAACGCGCAGCTCTCGCCGGAGCAAAGGTCTCCGAAAAATACGCCCGGCGGGCGGTCGGGGATCCCGTTGCCGTACATGGTTCCGCCGGTGGCCTGGGAGATGATGTCGAAGGCGGTCCGGTCCGAAAGCGGTCCGCTTTTGCCGAAGCCCGAGATACAGGCGTATATCAGGCGCGGGTTGCGCCGGCGCAGCAGATCCCACGAAAGCTCCAGCTTGTCCATCGTGCCCGGTGTAAGGTTCTCGATTAGCACGTCCGAGGCGTCGACCAGCTTCAAGAACACATCGCGCCCCGCAGGCTTTCTCAGGTCGATCACCAGGCCCTTCTTGTTCTGGTGCAGGCAGCTCATGCTGCGCTCCGATCCGCTGAGCGTCAGCAACATGCGCATGCTGTCGCCGGCCGGCGGTTCGATCTTCAGTACCTCGGCGCCGAACATTGCAAGCAGCTGGGAGGCCCGCGGGCCGGATAAAAACTGGGACAGATCTAGTACGCGAATCCCATCAAGCACCTGCATGCATCTTCTCCTTTTCGGTGTTTCCGAAAAAATCCTTATTGCGTTTCGGGCGCGGGTTCCGGGGGCAGGGGCTGCATCGGGGGAACGACCACTTGCTGGCGCTGGGATTCGGGTTGGGCCGGGACGGTCAGCGGCGAGCAGATGACTTTCAGAGTGGCCGTGTTTTTTCTGAGACGCATCAAGAAGGCCGGGTCGTTCATGTCACCGTTGATCGGGATGACGCACAGGCTGTACTCGGCCGGGATGACCTTGTTGAACACGGCCGGCTTGGCCACCGTCCAGAAGGTCTGGCTGATGCTGCCGCCGCCGGCCATGGCCACCTTGTTCAGCTCGGCCGCGGTTTCGATCTGCACTTTTCCGGCCAGCAACAGCACCTGGGCGGCGTCGATTTTCGCCCCGCCCTGGCCCTTGACGTCGACGGTCAGGTTGACATTTCCAACCGGGATGTCGATATCCGCCCGAACTTTCTCGCCCGCCCTGGCGGTGACCACGATTCCCTCGGATCTGGCCCCCAGGCCCGCCCCGGCCAACTGGGCCGCCGTGATTCGCAGTTGGCCGGCCTGGATCTTGTCGATCGTGTAGCCTCCGTCGTCTCCCGCGTGGACCACGATCACCTTGGCCGACTCCCCGACCGGGTTGGCCTGGATGATGGCGCCGGCGGCGGGTTCACCACCGGCCGTCACCGTGCCGAAGACTCCTGCGGACGCGTGCAGCACGAGTTCCTGGTCGAGGCCGGTCGTGCCCTGCGGTACCACCATTGCATCGGAGCGGCCGAACTCCTCTTTCTCGGCGACCAGCATGTATCGCTCCTGCGAGAGGCCCTCGATCCTGAAGAAACCATCGGCATCGCTTACGGCGCGATGCAACCCCATTTGCTCCTCGGCCGCCTTGCCGAGATCGAGGGCCAGGTGGCTGCCGTCGCCTACAAGGCGTGTGGCCGCGAGAACGGTCGCCCCGGGTACAGGGGAGCCGTCCTCGGTCATCACCCGGCCTGTCAGCGTTCGTCCGCGCCTGACCTTGATCGTTCCGAGATCGGTGACCTTGTCTTCCTCGACGCTGACCTGCGGAACGACTGTTTCCGCGAAATTGCTGCCCCTGATGGTCAGCCTGTAGCTGCCCGGGGCAATACCGGGTATCTCGAACGAGCCGTCCTGGCTGGTCACCGGAATGCCCGGGGGTATGTTGAGCGCCAGGCTGAACTCGACCGGGTTCCCGCCCTCGGCGAACACCAGGCGGCCCTTGATGCCGCCGTCGTTGCCCAACACGATCTCGACATTTTCGTCTCCGGTCCTGGCCTTGACGCCGGCATTCATCCGGGCCCTGAACGAGCCTGCCGAGCGCGAGGCCCGCAAGCGGTAGCTGCCCTGGGAAAGGCCTCGCAAGACGAAATGCCCGCCGCCGTCGGTGACTGTGGTGGATCGCCCGCGCAGGAAAGTCGCGCTGCTGATGCCATTCGACCAGATATCGGGAAAGGCCGCGACTTCGATATCGGCCAGCGGGTCTCCGGAAGGCGTGTGCACCTGACCGGCAATGGTGCCGGTCACAGTCAGCCTCAGTACGATGTCGTCCACAACGGTCTTGGATCTCAGATCAACCGTGAGCGGATCCGAAGAAGCCTGCTCGCCTTGTGCCAGCACCTGCATCTCGGCGCGCGGCAAGCCCTTGATGCTGAACTTACCCTGCTCGTCGGCCGTGGTGCCTCTCTGGCGCCTGCCGCCAATGGCTCCACCTGCCAGCGGATTGCTGTCTTTGCGGCCGCAACGCACCCTGGCCCAGGGCACCGCCCGGCCGCCGTCATCCACCACCATGCCGGACATCACGGCGCCGGGCTGCATCACGATGGTGACGTCGGGGGTGGGCCGCGCGGAGGATACCCGCACCGGCTTGGAAGAAGCCGCCGGGTAGTCGGAGTGAGTGGCCTCGAGCCGGTAGCTTCCGGGAGCGAGAGCGTCGATTGTGAAACGGCCTTCTTTGTCGCTGGTGGCTCCATCGCGATCGGCATTCGCCAGCGACAGCAAGGCGGAGCTGTCGACAGCCAACACCCGTGCGCCCTGGACGGGCCGTCCATCCTGATCGACTACATTTCCCGAGACGCCCGATCCGCGGCGCAGGCTTAAAGCGACGTGGATCGGCTTGGTGCTCGATTCGGGGACGCTTACCAGTTGCTGGGCCGGTGAGAAGCCGGACGCCCGCGCGGACAAGGTGCAGTAGCCCGCGGCCACGCCCGTGAAGCTGGCTTGTCCCTGAGCGTCCGTTACGGCCGGAACGTTGTCGATGGTTCTGAGCTCCAGAAGCGCCCCGGCAACGGGAGCGCCCCTACCGGCGGCGGTCACGCTGACCTCGACCGTCGCGCCCGATCGCAAGCGAATTACCACCGGATCGCTCTTTTCGGAGAGCTTGTGAAGAATCGGCCCGCCGACACGCTTGCCGTGTCGCGCGGTTAGGCTGAAGCGTCTGCCGACGAGTTTGTCGAAGAAAAATGTCCCGTCTTTTTCCGTGCGAGCGGTGCGCGGCGGGCGGGTGTTGATGGCCACGATCGCGCCGTCTACCGGAAGGTCGCCCGTGTCTATCACCTGGCCTTCGAGCCTGAGTATGCCGACCGGGTCATCGTCTTCGGATATCTCCGGGAGCATTCGCCGTGCCGGCGCCCCTTGACCGGAAGGTACATTGGCAGACCCGGCCGTCTTCGCCTCTGCGACTTCCGGCGAGTTGTCTGATGTCTCATGCTGCTGACTGGAAGTGGCTTTGGTCAGGAAATAGACGGCGGCACCCGCAATCACTATAAACAGTATCGCGACTACAATTCGTTTCATCGGCAGGCTTCCTTTTTAGGGTTCCCGAGAGGGAGGATAGTCGCTCATCTCCATTCGGATATGAATTGGGTGTAGGGATCGCCACGCGCCAGCGAGTGGGTGATGTCGCTCTGCACGTCGGTGCAGCCGCTTATTTCGAGTGCGCGCTCGATCCATCCACCGATTCGCATCTCGACCAGCAGGTTGGGTTCGGAGAACTCCAAAATGCGCGCCACAGCGTGGTTGCGCCCGCGCTCTGAAATTTCCATGCGGCTGGGGCGGTAGTAGGTTGAAAAGACCTGCGTGGCCTTCTCGATCAGGTGCAACGGCGAGCCGATCTTGACAAACAGCCGGTAGAGTCCCCACAAAGAGTAGTCGGCACTGAAGCGCCCGACTTCCCATGCGCCTTTGCTCGCACCGCCGAAGAAGAGATCGCAGATCTTCCGAGTAGGTTCGATCATGGCCTGGTCGAGATCATACCAGGCCTCGGTCGAAATTTTGTCGCTCATGATCTTTCTGGAAATCTCAGAAAGTCCATCGAGCCATTCGTCGAAGCGATCCTTGAACCTCTGGCGCACGAAAAGAGGCGTCGGACGAACTGCAGTACCCTTGACTTCCATGAGCCGAGAATATCTTGTAAGACGGCCTAGCACAAGGGGGTGATAAATATGCGCATTCGTTCAATTTGTCTGCGTGGGTGATGATGGTTGCCCGGGGAGGGCGACCTCGTGTATGCTCTCGAAGTTGTCTGAAACTAGAATCCCTAAGGAAACTTCCGGCGGATAGCAAGGAGGCGACAGATGAGTGATACGGACATCGCAGCGGTTCTGAAGAAGATTCCCTATCCGGTATCGGTGGTCACGCTTGGAGCCGGCGGCGCGGAAAACGGGTTGACAATTTCCTGGCTGAGCCAGGTTTCGTTCGACCCGCCGATGATAATGTTCGCCATGGACAAGAACCACTACAGCAATCTTCCCATTGGTTCAAAGAGCTTCGTGGTCAACCTGCTCAAGTCGAACCAGAATCGCATCGCCGGTCATTTCGCCCGCCAGAGCATGGAGGGCGAGAGCAAGATCGAAGAATTTCCCACTCGTGAGGCCGCAAGCGGCAGCCCGATTCTCACCGAGGCGCTGGCTTTCCTGGATTGTGAGCTGGAAAAGTCAATCGAGATCGGAGATCACATCTTGTACATAGGCAAGGTGATCGATGCCGGGATTCTCAACGAAGGCCAATCGTTGACCAGCGCATCAGGGATACTTTATCAAAAGAGCTAACGCCGCATTCTTCGTGTCACAAGCAGCCAGGCTACGGCTGCAAGCCATGACAAGATCATTACGACAAACGGCAACAACGGCGGCCGGCTGGATAGTGTAATGTATGTTGCCTCCGGCGGATCGGGTTTCAAGTCTGCCTGGATCCAGGGGACGTCGACCGTTATCTTTCTCGGGTCGTCAACCAGGCAGCCTTTGAACGTTTCGTTGCCGTCGCTCCAGGATGAGAGGTCACAGTCGAGCGGACCGCCAGGGCCGGTTGCCTGGCAGTCCAGGAAAGGATAGTACACCTGCCTCAGGCGCAACGCTGAAACGCCCGCCGGCAACTCTATCCTGGTTTTACCCGGGGCAAAGCTGACCTTCGCACCGGGCAGAAAAGTACCATCGATGCCGGTAACCAACGGCCGGTACTGCTCGAGCGCGAAAAGGGACAGGCCGGCCTCGCGGTTTTGCAAATAAGCCGCGGGGTAGGACTCGAGCGCGGCTATCAGCTGCCCGCTGTGCGCCAGGATGTCAGCAACGCCCAGATTCCTGAGCCTGTCGAGGGCCGCAAAAAGCTCTTCGGCCGGGGCATCGAGTGCTGTACACAGCAACTGGCCGCGGCTCGTCTGGGCATAGGGATGGGTCAGTATCCTGGTGGTCACGCATCCCCCCAGAACCGGTCGGCCGGACTCGATACCCGAAAGATAAGGCAGGTGCCCGTTGGGGACGCGCATCGTTTCCAGGCTGGAGCCCGGCGGGTGATGCAACGTGTCTTCCACCAGCAGGTAGCCGTCGGGCGGCGTCTGCCTTGCCGCATCGCGCATGCGCTGTGTGAGCTTATCGGTCGCATTGCGATCGGTGGCATTCATCCTTTCGAAGAAAGTCTGTGCGCCGCTGCGCCCGGGAGCGTTGAGCGAAAGTAGCAGGGGCAGAAAAAAACCCAAGAGCGCCAGCGCCGGGACGACGATGTTTCTGGCTAGTCGCCGCTTGGCGCCACTCGGGTCAAGGCCCTCCGCCACGAGCACACCGAACCAGACGATCAACAGCATACGCGACATGCCCGCCAACTTGGCCCAGCCTACAGAGTCGTGGAAGGGAATCAGTGCGCTCAGATCGAAACCGAGGATCCGGAGCGATCCCGGACCGCACGAAAGTGCGAGCAAGAAACAGGCCGCGACCGGAAGCCAGTGGCGCGCGCGAAACTCCCGCTCGATGAATGTTGCCGCCAGCGCGGTCGCGAAGACGAGCGCGGACAGTACCAGCGCGCTGGCGACACTCGCCAAGCTGAAAAACAGGTAGACAAGAAAAGGAAAGGCCATCCTGGAGATACCCGCGCGCTCGAGATCGCCGATAAGCAGCGTGCGGGCCGCCGGGATCAAGACAATCGGCAGGGCGGGCAGAAACACCTCTTTGACGGTGGCCAGCGCGCCGAGCGGAACCCGCCAGCCAAGCAGCGGAAGATCATGGTAGGTCGGGTTTAGCGCAAGCAACACGTAGAAAAAATCGGCAAACAACACAAGACAGGCCACTAAAACCGCGGGCAATAACAACAAGCTCGCAAAACGAAAGCGGCCGTCGATAAGACGCCCGGCTAAAAAATGCATGATCAGAACGATTGCCAGCGCAACGGCCGTCGCGTAGCCGCTCATGAAGTGGGTGAACAATGCCGCTCCCAGCAGCATGGCTGCAACCAGGGATCTCCTGGTGTATAGAATCGGATTCGATCGGGCGAGGAGCGCAGCCGCGAAGCGCTCTATGGATAAGATTCCAAAAAAGATACCCAAGCGCTGGGCCCACTGGCCGGTGTAAAGCACCTGGACCGGGTTGGCGTCCAGCAGTCCGACGTCGCCGGGATAAACCAGCAGGGAAAGCAGGGCTGCCAGCAGGCCGCCCGCGATCCATCCGATGCTGGAAGTCTTGCGAGGAAGCAGCGGCAGGCAAGCCAATGCCGAAACCCATAGGACTAGCAGCAGCCAGACACGGTAGGAGCTCTCTCCGTGACAGAAGGGGACTGCCAAGAGAGTCGCCAGCGGATTGTAGAAGGCATTGGGAAGCCAGCCGAACAGGTGCAAGGGATCGTATGCCCACAAGCGCGAGCCGAAGGAGAGAGTCTTTGCGGTGTGCAGGATGTTCCCGTAGTCGAATGGCTGATCGCGCCACCAGAGCGCGGGAAATGAAAAGAGATCGAGACCGTAGGCGAAAGCCAGCAGCAACAGGCCGCAAATAAACACCCCGGCCGCGACCAGAATGCTGGGCAAGATTTTGACGGACCTGGGTGCCGTCACAGCGAGCGGCGGATCACTCGTCATGCCGTTCCCGCCTGAGATGGGCGATTTGTTCTGCCACCAGTCCCAACATAAAGATGATGACAGAGGTGCATAACAGAAGCAGCGACATGTTGGTGAAGCGGTGCACCGTAACCAGCGTATAGGCGTACCATCCAAGTCCGAGTATGAATAGCAGCAGGCTCAGCGGAAGAAAAACCCTGAAGGGCGCAAGCCCGACCCCGACCTTGAGCAGGATGACGATGAAGCGCAGCCCGTCACTGGTCGGCTTAATCTTCGAACCGCTGCGGCTGTGCCCGGCCACTATGGGAACATGGGTAATGGTGTAGCCGGCCCGGGCCAGCGTGACGCTCAAGGTGGACGGGTAGGAAAAAGTATTGGGCAGCAGGTCGACGTAGCGCCTGGCGATTTCCGCCCGGATGACCCTGAAACCGGATGTCAGGTCGGGGATGCGCTCGCCGGCCAGGTAGGAGGCCAGCAGCGAGAAAAACCGGTTGGCCGCCCAGCGATGGACTTTCTGCGCCGATCCCCGCGCGCGGGCCCCGACCGCCATGTCGCAATCCACAAGTGCTGTAAGCAAGCGCGGGATCTCCTCGGGCGGGTGCTGGCCGTCGGCATCCATCAGCAGAACCGCCTTGCCGCGTGCCTCGCGAATGCCGCGCTTGACCGCCGCCCCATTTCCCTTGCTGTAGGGATGCCTGATCACCCGCGCCCCGTGCTCGCGCCCGATGACCGCGGTGTCGTCGCTGGACCCGTCGTCGACTACCAGTATCTCGTGGCTCTTTCCCTCCAGGACCGCCTCGATCCTGTCGAGCAGTTCGCCCAGCCCGGTGCCCTCGTTGAGCGCCGGTAAGATTACCGAAAGCTCCAACCCGGATTCAGTATCGTTCATGCGGCAACGTTACGAGTTTGACGGCCGGCGGTCAAGGATAGGCTGACAACAATTCTACTCGCTGCGGCATAACAGCGAGCCTAAGATCGGCCTGGATTCATCTATGGGACATTGCCCGGATGAGTTGCAACGGAGCTTCAGGCAATATCCATACGGGTTGCATTTTTCCGTCTCGGGGCACGCTTTTTCCTGGCCGCACGGCTTGACGCATCTTCTTTCTACGCAAGTCTCCCCGTCGATACACTCGTTGTCGTATTCGCAGTCGGGCAGCACGCATTCGCCGACCTCGTTGCAGATCAAAGTTGGTCCACATTGTTCGTCCAGAAAACACTCTACGCAGCTTCCGGTCATGCCGCACGGACCGGGAATGAGGCCTCGATCGGAGCAAGGGTCGTAGCGACAGATCAGGGAATTTTCGGCGGTCTTCCAGCCCGCTGGGCAGCTTCCGTCCTGCTGGCACCAGGGGGCATGGCAGATGCCGTCTCTACACAACCTGCCGTAGGGACAGTCCATGTCCAGCTCGCAGGTTTGAACACACTTGCCGTCTCTGCAAACCAGGCCCGAAGGACATTCACTATCGGTCGTACAGTTTTCGTCATGCCAGCAGATCCCGTCCTCGGCTCCGCAGACCCAGTCGTTCGGGCAGTCGTTCGAGCGGTTGCACATGACGCAGCGCCCCTCGAATCCACACTGGCCGAAACGGTAACCCTGCGGGCAGGTCGAAACCCGGCAGGCTCGTGATCCTGCTACCATCTCCCAGTTTTTAGGGCACAAACCATCGCTCGTGCAGCGCAAGACGTAACATACCCTGGAACCCGTACACAGCATTCCCGGGGGACAGTCCGGATGGAATCTGCACTTTGGACGACAGTGGCCGTATTGCCAGCCGCCACCTTCCCAATAAACGCGCTCGCCCGGGCAATCTAATGAGTTGAACTGGGCTTCACATAATCCCAGATCGGAACAGACTTCTCCTTTTTCACACTCCGCGTCATAGTTGCACTCGACGCACTCGCCTTCCATTCCGCATATACCTTCCATCAGTCCTCGCGGGCAGTTGGAAGTTCCTGCATCCACCCCGGCATCCACCCCGGCGTCAACTCCCAGACCCGCTACCCAATCCCTGCCGCAGGCGGAAAAGAGCACCGGCAAAAAAAATAACGTCGATACAATCCGTTTTGTGGTTGTCACTGCTCAGCCCCCTTGTCCTGCTTCTTTTTATCCTGCACAAGGCGCTTGCCCAGCTCGTAGGTCTGGTCGAGGGCGCCTGGAACTTCGCTGATGGCGCCCTTCTTGTCCACTTGCCTGAAGAACAGCCCACCTTGATAATCCATGTCGGCCGCGTCGTAGAAATAGCGCGCGACCAGCTCGCAGCCGTCGAACAGGTTCTGGCCGCGGGTCGCGCCGACTGCGATCAGGTAGCCCCGGCCCGAGTCGTGGCTCTTGCGCTGGGCGGCGCTCTTTACCAGTCGCCTGCGCGACCAGAGGGCCTGGCCGCGATCTATCAGAGCCTTCAACTGGGCCGGGAAGCCGTAAAAGAATATCGGCGCGGCAATCACTATCCGGTGCGCTTCGACGATCAGCGGGTAGACCTCCTGCATCTCGTCTTTGACCACGCACTCGCCGGTCTCGTCGCAGCCGCCGCATTCCAGGCAGCCTGCGATTTTCATCCCGGCGACTTTGACGGTCCGCACTTCGGCCCCGGCTGCAGCTGCGCCTTCCAGACAGCGCGTAAGCAGCAGGGCGCTGTTGCCTTTCTTCCTGGGACTGCCGTGGATGCCCAGCACCTTCATCCGTCTTCTCCCGTATGCCGAAGTTTGTCGATATAGGCATCTGCCAACGCGCTGCAACTCAGTTCTTCCACGTCGCGCGCGCCGGCTTGCCGCCAGGCCCGGGCGAGATCGTAGGTTCCGCGATGCTGTGCGAGCGTCCCGGATACAGCCCCGCGGACGGCCTCCGCTGCTTCAAACCAGCCGATGTAATCGAGCAGCATGGAGCCCGAGAGAACACAGGCGGTCGGGTTGATCTCGTCCCTTCCCGCGCGCCGGGCTGCGCTGCCGTGGTTGGCCTCGAAAACAGCAAGCGCGTCTCCGATGTTGGCGCCTGGTGCCATTCCCGGCCCGCCCGCCACCGCTGCGGCGGCGTCGGAGATAAAGTCACCGTTCAGGTTGGGGGTGATCAATACATCGTACTCGTCGGCCCGGGTCAGGATCTCGAACAGCATGTGATCCGCCAGGCAGTCGTCGACGGCTATGCGATCTTTGAATTCATCCTCGGCGCACACATCGTAACCCCACTGCAGAAAAGCTCCCTCGGTGAGCTGCATGATGTTGCCCTTGTGCACGAAAGTGACGCGGCGCCGATGGTTGGCTAGCGCCCAGCGCAGCGCGCGGCGCACGTGGCGTTTGGTTCGCCCGGGACTCAGCGGCTTGATTCCCACGGCGGAATCGCCGGCCAGCAAATCGTCACCGAAGCCGAACTGGCGAAGTAGATCTATCAGCTTGCCTGCTTGTGCGCTTTTTGATGCCAATTCGATTCCGACGTAGACATCCTCGCTGTTTTCACGAAAGACGACCAGGTCGAGCCTCTCGGGGTGCGCCAGGGGAGATGCGGCGCCGTAATAGCGCAGCGGCCGGATGCACGAGTAAAGTTCGAGCTTCCTGCGGATGGCGACATTCAGCGAGCGAAAATCTCCTGCCACGGGTGTCATCAAGGGACCCTTGATGGCCACCACGTGCTCGCGCAACTCATCGATAGTTTTTTCCGGCAGGTGCTCGCCGTGGTTTTTATAGGCTTTCTCGCCGGCCTCGAGTTCTTTCCAGGCGATCTTTCGTTGCCTCTTGTATGCATAAAGCACCGCGGCATCGACCACCCGGCGCATTGCAGCGATGACCTCCGGCCCGACCCCGTCGCCGCTGATAAAGGGAATGATCGGCTGCTCGGGGACATCGAGCGTACCTGCGCGAACTGTAATCTTGCCTGACATTCAATTATCCGAAACGGTAGTGGATGCCGAAGCCCGGCTCGGGATAGTTCCAACTTACGGCGCCCAGCGGGCAAATCACCAGACAGGTACCGCACTCGAGACAGCCGCTATGATCGACCTTGATCGATCCCGATTCGAAGGTGTACAGCTGCGCCGGACAAGCCCTGGTACAGATGCGGCTTTCGCAATTCGCGCAGCCGGATGCGTCAAGCGTGATGTGGCTTTCGGGATGCTGCTTGATTGAACACAGGGCGATCTTTTCTTCAATCTTCATCTTCTGCTCACATGCGTATTATACGCCAGATGTCGCGCAGCCTGACAGCCCGGCGTAATTTCTTGATTGCCTGGCGGGCGGAGTGGTGTTCGCCGGCCGCGTCGGTCTCGAACAGCTCTGTCGCTAAGCGAGCAAGCTTGTCGGGATAGTCGGCATACAGCCGGGGTTGGGAAAGGGCCTTCGCCGCCCGCCGGTGTTTGCGCATCTCGCGCACGATGAAGCTGCTTTTCAAAGCTGAGCCGTATCGCTCTAGACAGTCACCGCCGCCAGCGCCGGCCGCAAATGATGCCGCGATGCTGCGCCCGGCCATTGCTCCGGAAGCCATTGCCAGGTCCATGCCGCGCAGCACGGCCCCGGTGTTCAGCACCAGCCCGGCGGCGTCGCCGACTAGCAGCAAGCCCGGCAGGCCGGGAGCGGGCAACGAGTGCAAGCCGCCCTCGGGAATCAAGTGGGCGCCGTACTCGACTGTCCTGCCCCCGGCAATCAAGGGCGCCAGCTCGGGGCGCTGCTTGAACTCTTCGAGAAGGTCTGCAAAAACCGATTCGTCTTTCCACTCTCGTAGAGCGTCGATCCGGGCCACCAGCCCCAGCGAGAGGCTGTCTTTGTTGGTGTAGATGAAACCGCCGCCGGGCAGGCCTCCAGTCACCCGGCCGATATACAGCCGGGCCGCTCCCCGTCCCGGCCCCAGGCCGAAGCGTTCCTCGATCGTCTGCGAGTCGAGCTCGATTACTTCCTTGATACCCACGGCATAGGCCTGTGCATGGCGCTCCGATCTCAGTCCCGCCTGCTCGGCCAGGAAAGACAGCACTCCGTCCGCGGCGACGACAACGCGGGCGTGCAGGTTCTCGGGGCCCACCTTGACCCCGGTAACCCGTCCGTCACGTTTGATCAGCGAGTCTGCGCGTTGCCCGGGAAGCAGCATGGCGCCCTTGGCGGTCACGCGTTCGGCCAGGTGCGCATCCAGTCGCGCGCGCAGCACGGTGACTGAATGGGGATCCTCGTCCACGGCGGTCTTGTCCGTGCGCAGGCTGACTGCCTCGCGCTCGCCGCACAGCACGATACTCTCGGACGTCAGCGGCCGTTCGAACGGCGCGCCGGCGAGCAACTCGCCGCAAAGATCACGCAGTGGCTCGAGGTACAACCTGCCGCCCGAGAGATTCTTGGCGCCTGGGGCGTCGCCGCGCTCGAGCACGATGGTTTGCAGTCCGGCCGCGGCGCACTCGTGCGCACAGGCAAGACCGGCTAGCCCTGCTCCTGCCACTATGACATCGAGAGTGTCTTCGTCGCCCGCGGTTTCCGTCATCGTTTGTCTCTGTCCTTGAGAGCTTGCGTCAGGCTCGGCACGACCTGCAACACGTCACCTACGATACCAATATCGGCGTTTTCAAAAATTGGCGCCTCGGGGTCCTTGTTTATCGCCACAACCAGCTTGGAGGTGTTCATGCCCAGCACGTGGTGTATCGCCCCGGAGATGCCGCAGGCGATGTACAGCTCGGGCGAGATGGTCTTGCCGCTCTTGCCCACCTGCTCAGAGTGAGGACGCCAACCGGCATCGACCACCGCCCGCGAGGCGCCGATTGCAGCGTCCAGCGCGGCCGCCAGCTCTTCGATCAACCTGAAGTTTTCAGGGCCGCCCATTCCCCGGCCGCCGGAAACCACCCGGGCCGCCTCACCCAGATCGCGACCGCCTGACGAAGCCGCGCTTTGGTTAGTGACCCTGGGGCCTGCGATTGTGGGCGACTCGATCGCCACCGTCTCGAGCTTGCCGTACTCTTTCAAGGATTCGGCAATTGGGTAGGCGCCTGCTCGAACAGTGGCCACGGCCGGTGTCGTCGTGAAGGCCAGCTCTTCGTAGGCCCGGCCTCCGAAAATGGCCCGGCTTACCGCCAGTTGATCCTCCTCCCACCACAGTTTCAACACTGCCGAAGCATGCCCGCCTTCGAGACGAGCCGCTAATGCGGGCGTGTACTCCGTGCCGGCGGAACCGGCGCCGGTCAGGATCACGCTTGGAACCCCTCGCGTTTTGGTGAGGCTGTGCAAAAAGTGCGTCCAGCGCGTGGCCTCGTACGGTTGGCCGTCTTCGATGTGTACGACGACAGGCGAAATCGATGCCAGTTCGCTTGCCGCACCTCCGTCGGGGCCGATAAGCACGGCTACCGGCGTGATATTTTTTTGTTCGGCAAGCTCGCGGGCCACGCTGATAACCTGACGAGTGCCTTGCGTCAAGGTCCCATCACGGGTCTCGGCCACCACCCAGATCTCGGATGCGCTCATCGTCCAGCTCCCGTCTCCGGCAGCAATCCTGCTTGATCGAGCCTGGCCACGAGTTCGGCCACGTTATCCGGGAAGGGGCTTGCAATCATCGTTAGCGCCGCACGCTCGGGAGGCGCCGTGACCCGCAGGCGCCTGGTGCCGCCGGCAGGTAGCGCGTCGTCGGAGAACAAATCGGCCAGGGGGATGTTTTCGATCTTGGCCTTCATGGCCTTCATCACCCGCGTGACTACCGGCAGGTGCGGCTCGGCCAGGCCTTTTTCTGCAGACACAAGCAAAGGCATGCCGGATTCGATTGTCCAGCTGCCGCCCTCGACGGCCCGTTCGATCCTGGCGGTATTGGCCTTGGGATCCAGCTCCAGCGAAATGGCAGCCGCGACATAAGGCATTCCGAGCAACTCGGCCAGCATTGGTCCGACGGCTGCACGCTCGTCGTCACCGGCCTGCTTACCGCACAGCACCAGATCGGGCTCGATCGCCCCTAACCTCGCGGCCAACGCGGCCGCCACTACCAGGCTGTCTGCGCCATCGAGGCTCTCGTCGCCTAGCTGTTCGACCCGATCGATTCCCATGGCCACAGCCCGGCGCAGAGCTTCGAGCTGGCGCTTGCCCCCCGCAGCAAGGGCCAGAAGCTCGCAATCGGGATACACTTTTCGAATCTCGAGCGCGGCCTCTATTGCAACTTCGTCGAAAAAAGAGCAAACGTAGCGATTCTCGATCTCCAAACCGTCCGCCTTCACATGGATCAAGGCCTCGAGATCGGGAACCTGTTTGACGAGCACTGCTATTTTCATGACATGCCTCTTCTCGCATCTTCAGCGGCGCAGGAAGGCCGCCCCCAGTGTGTTTTGCAGAACCTCATGACACCCGCCGCCGAAAAGCAGGAAGCGGGCGTCGCGCAGGAAACGCTGCTGGGGATACTCCATGGCGAAAGAGTTGCCGCCGTAGATGCGGCTGGCCTCGTCTACCGCTTTCTGGCACATCTCGGTGGCGAACATCTTGGCCAGCATGCACTCCTCGCGGCACGGCAGGCCCTCTTGTATCATCCAGGCCGCCTTGTAGGTCAACAACCGGGCCGCCTCGTACCAGGCCCAGTGATCGGCGAACTTGGAGCGAATAAGCTGGTAGCGGGCGATCGGCTTGCCGAAGGCCACCCGATCGAGAGCATAGCGCTTGGCGTCCTGCATGGCCTCGTTGGCTATGGCGCAAGCGTTGAGAGCTGTCATCACCCGCACCTCATTCAGGATATCGGTGGTGTAGCCGACGCCTTTTCCCGGCCCCTCGCCCAGCAGGTTCTCGGCTGGAACCAGGACATTGTCGAGAATCAGTTCACCGGTGACCGAGCCGCGCGAGCCAAGCTTGGAAATTTCCTGGCCGGTGCTGAAACCTTCACTGCCTTTCTCCACCAAAAAGAAACTCAAGCCGTTGATGCCTTTTTCGGGATCAGTCGTTGCCAGTACGGTACAGAAATCGCACACCGGGCCGTTGGTGATCCACATCTTGCGCCCTGAAAGTACCCAGCCGCCGTCCTTGGGCGTGGCTGTTGTGCGGGTTCCGGCCAGGTCTGAACCTGATTGATCTTCTGTGAAACAAATCGTGCCGATCTTTTCGCCGCGGATGGCCGGAACGAGAACCCGCTGCTTGATTTCCTCCGAGCCAAATCGCCCGATGAAGTATGTGCCCATCAAAATTTGCATTGTAACCGACATGGCGAAGCCGCATGAGCCTCGGGCCAATTCCTCGTAGAAGATCATCGAGGTGATCACGTCGGTTTCCAGGCCGCCGTACTTTTCGGGATGCCGCAACCCCAGGTAGCCGAGGGCCGCGAACTCCCGCCACAGGTCGCGCGGAAATTCATTGGTCTCGTCGATCTCCTGCGCCCGCGGCCGAATCAGCCGGTCGACGGCGTCTTTTACCTGGGTTCTGAAAAACTCCTGCTCTTCGCTGAAGCGAAAGTCCATCTTCACCTCCCTGGGTTGCCGGCCGCTTTGGTTGTCCACTTCCTGAGCTTATCCAGGATCGCCTCGTCGGTGAAGCCGAACTTCTCGGCCAGGACTTTGGCCGGGGCCGAGGCTCCGAACCCCTGCATGCCGATCACCAACCCGTCTCGATCTGTCAGCAGGTGCCAGCCGAGGTCGAGGCTGGCCTCGACCACGGCGACCCGGTAGCCGGGTGGAATGATCTGCTCGCGCTCGGACCGTGAAAGAGCCAAAAAAAGCTCGCGCGACGGCATCGAGACTGCCCGGATGCCCAGTTCGCGCGCGGCAGCAAGCGCCGGAGCGACCTCCGAACCGCTGGCAACCACGACATCCCGACGGCCGTCGCGCTCTTGGCATACCACATAGGCGCCGCGCAGGGCGTCGGCCGGGGTGAAGCCGGCCGGGCGTTCGAGCACGGGAACCTTCTGGCGGGTCAGCACAAGGGCGGTAGGGCCATTGCGGCGCTCGACGGCAAGAGACCAGCCGGCGGCCGTCTCGACGGGGTCGGCAGGGCGATAGACCACCAGGCCGGGAATGGCACGCAGCGCGGCCAGTTGCTCGATCGGCTGATGAGTCGGACCGTCCTCTCCGACGAAAATGCTATCGTGGGTGAAGACATAGATCACACCCAGTTTCATAAGAGCCGCCAGGCGGATGGCCGGGCGCATATAGTCGGAGAAGACCAAAAAAGTGCCGCCGTAGGGGATCAGGCCCCCGCTCAGCGCCATGCCGTTCATTATCGCGCCCATGGCGTGCTCGCGGATCCCGAAGTGGAAGTTACGCCCGGCGAATGAACCGGCTTCTACTGCAGGGCTGTCTGAGATCATGGTCTTGTTCGAAGGGGCCAGATCGGCCGAACCGCCGACGATGCCTGGGATGATCTCGGCCACTCGCTGCAACACCTTTCCGGACAACGCCCTGGTGGCGGCCACGTCCTTGCCGGCCGCATCGACCGTGCTGTCCAGCAGGCCGTCCGGGATTTTACCTCCGTATAGCCTGTCCCACAGGGCGGCCTTGTCCTTGTGCTTCTCGCGCCAGGCGGCGAAGCGTTGCTGCCATTCCTGCCTGGCTAGGCTGAGGGCAGAAGACCGGGCCGCGAATAATTTTTGCACCTCTTCAGGCACGCGAAAGCTCTCATCCGGCGGCCAGCCCATGGCCTGCTTGGTGGCCCGCACCTCGTCAGGGCCAAGCGGCGAGCCGTGGGCCGAAGCCGAGTCGTGCTTATTCGGGCTGCCGTAGGCGATATGGGTTCGGGCGCAGATGATCGACGGGCGCTCATTCTGTGCTAGCGCCTGCTCGATACAGCTCGCGATCGCTGGTCGATCGTGACCGTCGACGTGTTGGACATGCCAGCCGTAAGCCTCGAATCGCCGGCCGACGTCCTCGCTGAAGGTCAGGTTGGTGTCTCCCTCGATTGATATGTGGTTGTCGTCATAAAGATAGATCAGGTTGCCAAGCCGCAGGTGGCCGGCCAGCGATGCGGCCTCTGCCGAGATGCCTTCCATCAGGTCGCCGTCCGAGGCGATAGCGAATACGCGCCCGTCGATTGGTTGAAAGTCGTCCGTGTTCAGCCGGGCGCCGAGCAACTTTTGGGCCAGCGCCAAACCGACCCCGGTTGCAAAGCCCTGGCCCAATGGCCCTGTGGTAGTTTCCACTCCCGGGGTGCAGCCCAATTCCGGGTGGCCGGGTGTGTGGCTGCCCCACTGGCGGAAGCGTTTCAGATCTTCGATGGTCAGCGGGTAGCCGAACAGGTGCAGCAGGCTGTAAAGCAGAGTCGAACCATGACCGGCCGAGAGAATGAAACGATCGCGACCCGGCCAGTCGGGTGCCGCGGGGTCGTGCCTGAGAAAGTCGTGGAACAGGACGTAGGCGCAATCGGCCATGCCCATGGGCATGCCCGGGTGGCCGCTGTTGGCTTGTTGCACGGCATCCACGCACAGTAGGCGCAGGGTGTCGACAGCCAGCTGTTCGAGATCTTTGTGTTCGTCAGTTGTCATTCGATCCTCCAAGCAGTTTCGTAATAGCCATCGATGTTTCGGCTTCGGGATTCTCCAGCGGACCTTGCAGGCGCTCGCGAATCACGCCGTTCGAATCGATCAGCAATAGCAGCGGCAATTTGTGCACGCCGAAGAGACGTTCGGATTCGAGAAACATGTCGACCGGCATGATGCCCTTGTTCCAGATATCGCGCCAGACTCTTTTCATTTCGGCCTGGTATTTTTCGGTTTTGCCGACCGCCGTGAAAAGTTCCATGGTGTCGACCGCGACGCAGGCCAGCTCGTGGCTGTGCGCATTGCGACAGGCCTTGGCCAGCGCCTGGAGCTGTGAATAACAAGGCCCGGAAAAAGTACCCCAGAAGAGCAAGGCCAGAGGTCGGCCGCGCAAGCTCGAAAGGACGAAATCGGGTCCCGAGAAAGCGGGCAGCTTCAGCTCGGGAGCCCTGCTGCCGACTTCGAGATGCTTCTCTTTTTGGGCCGACTGAAGCCTGGTGAGCAGGAAACCCTTGAAAGTGTCGCCCGAGAGCACCAACCAGCCCGGCTCGGGCGTGCTCAAGGGCAGCGTGTAGAGCTTGCCGTCCCGCTGCACTTCGAGAAAGATCCTGCGCTTGCCGGCGGCGACCAGTGCGCCTTTCAGATCGTCTTCTGATTCGACTTTCTTGCCGTCGGCCGCGACGATCACGTCGCCGGCCCAGAAGGAGTTGTTCTCGGCCTGACCGCCGGGCTTGACCAGCAGGATGCGCACCTCTGAAGTGCTCATCTCGAGCATGGTGCCCTTGGAGCCCGGGGCCCGGGCCGGTTTCTGACCGGCGGGGATCACCTTGATGCCCAGGTCGGACGAGTGCTTGGCCTTGGGAGGCTGCTTCTTCTCACAACCCGCGATCGAGAGCGAAACGAGCAAAAGCAGGATCGGTCCTGGCACTCGCATGGGCCACATGATACCCGTATGCGGTCGGGCGATCCAGTGGTTCTTGCTGCAGCTTGTCCGTACAGCACGGACGGGGTTTCTTAGTATGCGAAAACGAGTGGATAATGAACTTCAACTGGGTCGAACCCTTCCGGGCGCGGAAACAACAGTCTCTTGATCTTACGGGTCAGGCATTTTCGAATATGGGGCAGTTTCTGTTTGCCGGTCTCTATTGTGACCTTGCCCACCTCCCCGTCGGGCTGGATGACGAATTTTAAATTCAAGCTGGTGGTGACCGAGGGCTGGGCTATCACCGACCAGTCGACGCAGCGGATCAGTTCGTAACGGTTGCGCTTCATGATCCGTTCGATGGACGCTGTATTGAGCGGCCCCGAGCGCGAAGGGAGCTTGGCCAGCCGCGGTACGTGCCAGCGCTTGAACCAGCATGTGTAGCAGAAGAATAACGGGATCCGGTAACGTGAAAAATAGCGGTTGATCTCGACGATTCGCTCCACCTGGCCCGCCCGGGCGGTGCTGACCAGGCTGCCGGATCCCCCCGAGACAACGCAAAAGACGATTATGGTTAAGAGGAAGACAGACGATTTAGTGCATGAATTCATCGGACCCGCCGCCGGCTGTTCGACTCTACAGGATAGAGTCCCGCGGCGGGCTAAAGTTCCCAATCGAGCGCCGGGCCAAGCACCGCGAAAAGCGCGGCACCAGACGTGCCATGAGATGCGAAGCCGGCTTCGGGTAGATCCCGGTCAATTACAGAGCTGGTGCCTTCACCGGCGGTCTAGCGCATCGTCAGCGCCATGACCGCCTTCTGCACGTGCAGCCGGTTCTCGGCCTCGTCGAAAGCCGCCGACTGGGGCCCGTCGATGACTTCGTCGGTTACCTCGTAACCGCGGTCGCAGGGCAGGCAGTGCAGGTAGATGGCGCGCTTGGATGCCTTGCGCATGGCCTTGGCGTCGCAGATCCATTTCTTGTTGCGATCGAAAATGGCCTGGGTCTTCTTGGGATCGCTCTGGCCCACCGGCGGCTGGAAGATCGGGGTCGCGCACCAGGCCTTGGGATAGACGACGTCTGCGCCCTTTAGACCGTCTTCGAAGCTGTTGCTGATCCTGAAGGAGCCGCCGTTCTGCTTGGCCAACGTGCGGCAACTGGCCAGCACTTCGGGGTCGAGTTCCATGCCCTTGGGGTGGGCCAAGGTGACCTTCATACCCATCATGGTTGCGGCGATGATGGCGCTCTGAGGCACCGAGCGCGGCTTGTGGACGCTGGGCGAATAGGCCCAACTCATGGTGAACTTGACGTCCTTGAATGTACCGAATTTCTCGCGCACGGTCAGAACGTCCGCCAGCGCCTGGCAGGGATGGTACTTGTCGCACTCCATGTTGATGATCGGAATGTCCGACCAGCGGGCGAATTCACGCAGCATCTCGTGGGCGCCGCCGTATTCCCAGTCGACCGGGTCGCCGTAGCAACGGATGGCGATGCCCTCGCCCATGCGTGAAAGCACGCGCGCCACGTCGGAGACGCGTTCGGTGGAGTAGGCAACCTCGCGCCCTTCCAGGGCGGGCGTATAGATCTTCGAAGGATCCAGAAAATGGGCGTGGCCGCCCAGGTGGGTCATGCCGGCCTCGAAGCTGTTGCGCGTCCTGAGCGACTGGTTGTAGAAGATCTGGAACAGGGTCATGTCCTCGAGCAGGTGATGTTTCTCGCCCGTGGCGCGCTTGAGCTTCAGATCGAGGGCCAACTCCAGGATGGTGTCGACCTCCTCTCGCGAGTAGTCGAGCAGGGTCAAAAAATCACGCTTGCGAAAAGTATCTGTTCTCATCTGCGATTCTCCCTTTGAGTGAAATAGTTGTTTACGATGTTCTCCAGCGGGCGAAAAGCTATCTCCATATCAAAATAGTGTCAACCCGAATCTCGGCCGGTAACGAGGTGCTTATCGAGCCAGGCGGGAGAGGGCGCGCCCACGTGCACGCCGGTCAGGACTCCGTCGGGGCCGACCACGAAACACGAGGGCACCGTGTCCACGCGGTAAGCGCCCGAGGCTTCTCCCTGGTCATCGACCAGAAAGATACCCGTCTTGTAGCCGCGCTGTTTGGCGAAGTCCGCGACCTCGCTCGGTGTTCCTCCCTGGTGGATCAGCAGGAGCTTGACGTCGGGATGCGCTTTAGCCCAGGCCAAAAGGCCCGGCATGGACTTGACGCACACCGGACACCAGGTACCCCAGAACTCGATCACTACCGGCTTGCCGGAAAGCGAGCTGAGTGAAAGCCTTCCCCCGCCGTCGGCCCGTGGCAGGTCGAAAGCCTCGGCCTTGTCGCCGGCCATGGGCGGGCGAATTTGATCGAAATGCGCGCTTACGTAAAATCCGCCGACGGTCCAGGCCGCAAGGATCCAGGCTCCAAGCGCAAAAGCCCCCGTTCGCGACGGAGCCGGAGGAGTTTCTGTCTGTTCCCCGGAGGCTTCTCTATACAACAGCCAGGCCAGCCAGGCGCTCCAACCGTAGGAGACTGGAATCCTGATGGCGATAATCCACCACGGCAGATCGATTCTCAAGGCGACCGAGATCGGGATGTTCGGCAAGATCCAGGTCGGCGCACCCAGTAGCGCAAGTGCCGAACCAAGCAGGCCCAGCACCGCCACCGGCACCCACAGGTATACAGCGGCCGTCACCAGTCTCTCGAGCGGTGCCCTTTCGCCCCGCAGGCGCAGCAAGCCCGCAAGCAACAAGGCGACTGCCACGCAAGCCAGTAACGGAGTAGCTGCGAAACCGATGTACATGGATACCAGGCGGGACAGCAGCACTCCCGGCTGCGATCCGGCTCCGGCCGCCACCCGGGCCGCCGATACCGGTGCAATGCCAAGCATGACCGGAAACATCAGCAGCATGACATCGACAAGCCCGCTGCCCTCGCCGGTCATGATCCTTCGAAAAAGCGCGCGGGGAAAAAACAAAACAGCGCCCGTTCTTACAAGCCAACCCATGAGCATTCCTTTCAAAGCCCACCCGCTGCTTTTGACCAGACCATCTATATCTGCTAAGTATTCGTAATGGCAAGCATGTTGCATTCGAGACACGCCCGTGCCAGAGGAACATGACAGAGCTTCAGAAAGGCAAGGGATCTTCGCTGGATAAGCAGATCCGCGACTATCTGCAGATCCTCAAGCAGGATCCCCGCTCGCGTGTATTCGCGGCCCTGGCCGGACTGCTTCTCGAAGGCGGAAACCCCGCCGCAGCGGAGAAGGTCTGTCGCATGGGATTGGAAGTCAATCCCGGTTTCACAGACGGTCACGTCGTACATGCCTGTGTGCTGGCCGCACTCGGTCGTCCGCGAGAGGCCCTTGCTGCCGTCAAGACCGCCCTGGAACTCAACCCGCAAAGCGCCGAGGCTTACGCAACGGCGGCCGAAATATACCTTCGCAACGGCGATTCGCGACAAGCCTCGGCGACCTGCATGAAGGCCATCGATATCGATTCCGAAAACAAGTTGGCCCGCAAGCTGCTCAAGCAGATCGGACAGGCCGGCATGCTTGCCTCGGGAGGGCAGCCTCGAGAGCAGGTCAAAGCCACTACCAGGGAGTTCAGGGCCGTGGCCGGAACAATACCCAGCCAGCGCCTGTCCGACAAATCTCCCTCACCGGCCAGCTTGTTCGGCGACGAACTGGCGGATGCAAGCAGCGACGCAATCGAAAGAGTGTCGACCTCTCCGCAGCCGTTCTCGGCCCTTTCCTCGGGCAGCCAACCGCCGGTCGCGCCGGAGCAGGAGGATTCCGGGTTCGAGGTGCCGACCAAGCCGGAAAAGAGCCGGCGAGTAAAGGCGCACTCGGGCACACCCATTCCCAGTCTTCCCGCACACCCACAAGCGCCCGAGCCCGAGAAGCCCAGCCGCCTGAGACCCGTGACTCCCGGGGGTCCGCGGGTCACGGCGCCTCCAACGGGCGGACTTAGCATACCGCTGGCAGACGAGGTTCAGGCGATTATCGATGCCTACAGCGATCAGGCGACTGATTTTCCAGAAGACGATGCGCGGCTCAAGGTCCCGCGCTCGGGCCGACTGAAGCTTTTAGTGGGCCTGGCGCTTGCGCTGGCGGCGCTTATGTCCGTGATTTTTCTAGGCACGCGAACGCAACGAAAAAAAGTTGAAAAGCTGAAAACTCCAAGTGTCAATCTTGCAACGGGCGCGCTCGCGCCGGAGATCGAAACAGAGCCGCCGACCCAGGCCGAAAAAGAGGCCAGCCCGGCTGGAGTCGAAGTCGATGCCGGTATCGAGCCCGAGGCCGATGCCGGTGTCGAATCGACGGACGATCTTGCCGAAAAGCCGGACGCACCTGCCGACCAGAAGACCAAACTCGGCAAGGTCGATCATCGCAAGAAAAAGAAATATGCAAAGACCAAGCGCCGGCGCGGGAGAACGCGGAAAAAGAAGCACGGCCGCAGGCGCAGGCGAAGCGTGAAGAGGAAAAAGCCATGAACCGCAATCGTGGATTGCTGGCTCTCGTTTGCACGTTGATAGTGCTGTGCTGCGCGTTGTTCCAGGTGCCGATAGTTTCCGGGCTAGCCTGGCTGGGACGCAGTTTTTCGCAACCTCTTGCGGAAGATCTGCCGCCGCTGGCGGTTGCGCTCAGCCCGGCCGACACGCCCCAACTCCCGCGCGGGCCGGGCCAGGCCCAACCCGTCACCCTGGTCGAACTGCGCTGGGACCGGCGCGCCGATCCGGAGGTTCACAGCCTGGCCGACAAGTTTCAGTTTCCTTTTTCTCTGCTCAAGGCACATCTGGCCATGGCCTCGCGCGGGGTGGCCGCTGCGGACGGCATGTTCTGGCCGCGGCTGCCGGAGTGGGAGGACAGTTCGAACCTCCTGAAGCAACCCAACGAGGGACTGGCGCGCACTCGGGCCGCGGTGGCCGTTCTGGCCCGCTACCGCCGCGAAACGGGATCCATCGCCGGCGCATTGGCGGCCTGGAAGATTGGGATAGCGCGCAGCCTGCATGCCGTTGCCGGAGCCGGTGTCGATATCGTGAAAGTCATGGACGCTTTGCGCCGGCGACTGCCGGCATTTGATTTCAACTCGGCCCGCCGCTATCTGTGCAGCGTATGGGGGCTGTCGCTGGCGCTGGATGCCCGCTGGCCGGTGCGGGACCCGCAGGCTGGCCCGCGTGACGGCGGCGTAACCTTGAACGTCCACGCCGGCGGGGACGTCGCTTCGCCCATGGCCGGACGCGTCGAGTGGATCGGCCGCAACGGTCGGCGCGGATTATGTGTCGAGATAGACCACGGATGTGAACTGCGCTCGACGCTCTGCGGCTTGAGTAATGCCCTGGTTCGCACTGGCGAACGTGTGCGGCCGGGAACGCCGGTCGGCAAGGCAAGCCCGGCAAGCAAGGATCGTCCTGTGCCGTGGTTCGGCCTGACTCTAGAGTCCTACCTTCTCGATCCGCGTGTATTAAAGGAGGAGCGCCGGGACGGTCCCTGAACGGGTGAATTGTATTCTACTGCTCTTTTTCGTCCGTGTATGCCTCTGAGGCGTCCAGCAGAACGAAATCTTTCAGAAACTGCTGCAGTATTTCCCGGTTCTCCTCGCCGATTTCCTCGAAGGAGACCCCGACACCGGCGGCCTGTTTCGGCTTGGACGGATCGGCCTGCACCGAACGAACTACGCGTCCGACCAGGTCGAGCTTCTGCAGAGTCAGCGGGTGGATTAAAGTCACCTGGATCGAACTGCCAACCGGTGGACCCTCGAGTGTCTGAATGAATACGCCGCCTGCCGAGACGTCGCGCGCCAAAGAAGTGCCGATGCTATCGACCGACTGGAATCTCAGCTTTACCTGGCGCTCCACACGCGGCGCCCTGCGTCGTTCCATATCCTGCTCTTCATGCTGCCCGGACACACGCAGGCCCAGGAAGTCTCGAATCGCCGACAGGCTCTTTTGTTCCATTTCCACGAAGCGTACACCCAATCCTGCCGGGCGACCCGGAGCGGGATCGTCGATAACTCTGACCACCTCGCAGATGGCCTTGGCCGAGGGCATCTCTCCCGGCATGTGCAGGATGACTCTGATTTTCTCTCCCACCGGAACCAGGTGCTCGGTGGCGATGAACATACCCCCCAGGCTGAGATCCTCGGTCTTGAGCTCGAAGAATCCCTCGGCGTAGACGAACTCGACCTGCAGTTTGGCGTCCACGCGGGCGAACCTGCGGCGCTCGAGCAGCCGCTGATGCAGCGAATCGTCAACCAGGTTATACACGCTGCGTTTCTGTTCGTAGGTCAAGTCGATGAACTTGATTCCCATTCCCCGCTTGGCCGGATCCCCGCTTTGGTTGACCCAGACCACCCTTCCCCTGACGGGAAAGTTCAATCCTTTCTGGGCCAACACGATTTCCAGTTCTATTTCCGAACCGATCGGAAGCGGATCCACCGTGGCCACGAAAAGGCCACCCTCGCCCAGCACCGGTATGTAGCGATCCTTGAGTTCGTTGCGCGTCCAGTAGCGTACGGCCAGCGAAACTGGTACTCTCAGAAATTCGCGCGTATCGGCCGCCGGATCGGGCTCGGCCTGAAACAGAATCTTTTCGAATTCGCGCCGATACTCTTTCCACTGACCTCGCTCTTGTTCGGAAAGGCTATCAGGATCTTTCCTTTTCCTTGCGTTAAGAGCTTCGAAAGCTTCTAACATGCTAGAAAAGCCTTCCATTAATTCCCTCGTTTGTTAGGCTCGCCTGTCAGTACCCGGAGCCGACGGTCGCTCGTTCCAGTATCCCGACAGCCTCGGCCGAACCCAGAACCCTTCCGAAACCATAGGCGATATTCTTGAGGCTTGCAATGTGCAGCGCCGGGTCCGAAGCGGCGGTGCAGTCGCCCAGGAAAAAGACATTGAAATCGCGCACGAATGCCTCGCGGGCGGTGGTCTCGCAGCACAAATTGGTCATCACCCCGCCGATCAGCAGGTCGCAGATGCCGCCGGAGCGCAAGATCATTTCGAGCCGCGTGCCGGCGAAAGCGTCGTAGCGGCACTTGCTGACAACCGGCTCGTTCTCGAGCGGCTGAAATCGCTCGGCCAGTTCGGAATCGACGCTTCCGGCTACGACCAGGCTGCGCCACCAACGCGACATTGCGCCACCATCACGTTCGGGATATTCATGAACGTGGCGGGTGAAGATAACCGGCACGGCGGCCCGGCGGCAGGCGTCGATCACTGTGACCAGGTGCTCACCGGCTGCGACCGACATTGGAAGAAAACTGGATCCCTGCGGGTCGACAAACACTCGCTGCATGTCGATTACCAGCAGGGCGCTACTGGCGGGTCTGAACATCAGCCCGGGCCGGTCGAATGGAGCGATTGCCGCCGCCAGGTCTCCGTTTTCGATACAGTCGGTCTCGGGCGAAGGCATGGCGGCCACCATTTCGCGCCGCAAGCGAGCTGCCGGCGGAGGCATGTCAGGCGATGACTCACATCGCGCCGTGACCGGTATTTCATTGGTGGCTCTGACACCCTCCTTTTCGAGCCAGGCCGAGGCATAGGCATAGACCTCCGCGTCCTTGAAGGCGAACCACTCTTGTCGCACATGTGGGTAGCCAAGCAACTGATCCTTGAAACGCCTAAAGGCGCCTTTTCCCACCAGAGTGGCCGAGAGCTTTTCGATCAGCACCGGGTCATCGAGCGTGTGGATGAAATTCTGCATGGTGCGGTATCCCTCGCGCGAAGGACGTGGCTTGAGGTACAGAAAATGGTCAGCCTGATCGGGCGGATCGGGAATTTCGTCAGAGCCCGTAAGGGTGACGACTTTGCCGCTGGTCAAATCTAGAAAGCTATGTGACCTCGGCAACTGGTTCTCAAAGGCAACAGCCAGTGCTTCCCAGTCCAACTCGAGTTCAGTTTTTGACTGGTTGCTATTCGGCTGTTCCTCCTGCTCGCCGGCCGTCTCGAGAACATCTTCCATGTTTTTCCTCTGTTGCGCTAAAGTTGCTATACCCAATATTTTACGTCATATCAAAATATCTCTCAAGCTTGTGAGAATATTCATACGGGCTGAAAACAGCAAGAACATGCCGCCGGTCGGATTGACTGGCCCACACAATCGTGTATCATGCCCCTCGATCGGAATGGGAGGAAGTGAAGTGTCTGGCAACAAGGGTTCAGGTCAACTGCGGCTTCGGAACATCGGCATCATTGCTCATATTGATGCCGGCAAGACCACTGTGACCGAACGATTCCTTTACTACACCGGCGTAATTCACCGCATGGGCGAGGTTCACGACGGCCAGGCGGTCATGGACTGGATGCCGCAGGAACAGGAACGCGGCATCACCATTACTTCGGCCACCACCGTGCTGCCCTGGCGCAAGCACGAAATTCACCTGATCGACACCCCGGGACACGTCGATTTCACGGTCGAGGTTGAACGATGTCTGCGCGTGCTCGACGGGGCGGTGGTGGTCTTTTGCGCAGTGGGCGGAGTAGAACCTCAGTCAGAGACAGTCTGGCACCAGGCCGAGCATTACGGGATACCGCGCCTGGCCTTCATCAATAAAATGGACCGTATCGGCGCCGATTTCGAATCCTGCATCCGGCAGATGGAAGAACGGCTGGGTTGCCGGCCGATTGCTATACAGATCCCACTGGGTAAAGAGGAAAGTTTCGAGGGTGTGATCGATCTGGTGAATTTGCAGGTGCTGCGCTGGCACACCGACGACATGGGAGCAACCTACGATAGCGAGCCTTTGACCGGAAAGTGGGCCGAAGAAGCCGCTCCCTGGCGCGAGCGTATGATCGAGGCGCTGGCCGATGAGGACGACCGTATTGCCGAGGCTTTTCTCGGCGGTCAGGATATCAGTACCGATGATATTCTCGCAACATTGCGCCGAGCTTGCCTGACTAACCGGGCAGTACCGGTTCTTTGCGGGTCGGCCCTGCGCAATAAAGGCATCCAGCCGCTGTTGAACGCGGTGATTGACTTCCTGCCGGCCCCGATGGAACTACCTCCAGTGCAGGGCGTGGATCCGCGAACCAAAGAGAGCGTCGAGTTCGAGCGGACGCGCAAGGCACCCTTTACCGGGCTGGCCTTCAAGGTGCAGCTATGGGAGGGTCGCAAACATACCTACCTGCGGATATATTCGGGGACCCTCTCATCCAACGCCAGCGTCTTCAATTCGAGCAAACAGAAGGACGAGAAGATCTCGCGCCTGCTCAAGCTGCACGCCGACAAGAAAGAGCGTTTGCAGAAGGCCCAGGCCGGCGATATAGTCGGCGTGGTCGGCCTGAAATTGGCAACCACGGGCGACACACTCTGCACTCGTGAACACCAGGTGATTTTCGAGCAGATGGAGTTCATGACCCCGGTCATCTCGATGGCCGTCGAGCCCAAGACGGGTCGCGACGAAGAGAAGCTGCTCGAGTCCCTGGCTAAGATGGTCGATGAAGATCCTACTTTCACGGTGACCGAAGATCCCGACACGGGCCAGACGATTCTGAGCGGGATGGGCGAGTTGCACCTCGAGATCATTTTCGATCGCCTCAAGCGTGAGTTCCACATTCCGGTTAACACCGGAAAGCCGCAGGTGGTCTACCGCGAGACGCTAAAGGGCAAGGCAGAGGTACGCGAGCGCTTCGAACGAAGCTTCGATGAGTCATCCCAGGCCAGGAACATGTTCGCCGGGTTGACCATCGCCGCCGAACCGGCAGAGCGCGGCGGGGGGATCAGCTTCAGAAGCGTTGTGGAACAACCTCAGGAGGGCCACCAGATTCCGCCCGAGTGGATAACGGCAGTGGAAGAGGGTATTCGCGAGGCGGCCGGCAGCGGTCCCCAGACCAGTTATCCGATGACGGACATTTCGATTGTGCTGAAAGCCATCGAGTATCGCGAGGGCGAGACTACTCCCATCGTGCTGCATATTGCCGGTGCGGCCGCGTTTCGCTCATTGTGCCAGAAAGCCGGCACCGCGGTGCTGTTGCCGATCATGGCGCTCGAGGTAGTAACTCCCGACGATTTCACCGGCACGGTCATCGGCGATATCAACGCACGCGGCGGCAAGGTCGAGGGAATCGATAAACGCGCCACGCGTTCGTTGGTTCGGGCCAGAGCGCCGATGACCAAGATGTTCGGCTATTCGACGGATCTGCGCTCGATCACCGAGGGCCGGGCAACATTCAGCATGCAGTTTCTGAAATTCGACACTGTCTAGTCGATAATCATCCCGAGAGACGGTGCTAGAAATGCTGCCAGTGCAGCACCTCTTCGAGGGCGGGGCGCTTTACCTCCTGCACGGAATCTTCTCCCGGGTGTCCCAAGCCGATAATACCGATCAACTCGAGATGGGCGGGGACACTTAGCAGCTTGCCGATGGCCGGCCGGCAGGACTTCTGGTCGCAGCGTGCCCGGCAGGCGCCCAGGCCCAGGCCGACCGCGGCCAGCATAATATTCTGGCAGGCAGCCGTGCCGTCCTCAACCGCCTGGCCGGACTCGATGTCACAGAAAACGGCGATACAGGCGGCGGCATGGGCTAAAAAACTACAGCCTTGATCAAGCTTCGAAAGCTCGCGCAGACTGGATACGTTGGTGATGACCACGAATTCGCGCGGCCGGCCGTCTGTGCCGGCGGGGGCCAGGTGGCCGGCCTCTACCAGCTTCATCAGAAGCTCGGATGAAACCGGATCCGTGCTGTAGTTTCGACAATCTTTGCTGTCGCGAATGCTCTCGAAAACATCCATCTGTGCCTCCCGTAAAAATCAATTGTATCATGAACCGCCCCGGTCTCGGGGAGAGAAAAGATCGGTTTTCCTGTTTTCCCGGATTGGCAAAAGCGTATAGTATCGGGCTCATGGATCATGATCAGCAAAAGGCGGCACGCAAGCGCATGCGCTGGATTACCAGAGCGGCGCTGCTGGGAATTTTCTTTCTGGGACTGGGCCTGGGTTGGCTGCTGTGTCCCTCGGGCGCGCGGGCCTATCTCGATCTGCAGGCGTACTCGGATTCGGTTCATCGCTTCGCGGTCTTATGGTTGCCGATATCGGGTGTCGCCTTCCTGTTCTTCTGGCCCATATGCCGCGTTTTCGAGGAGTTCGTCTGGGTGCGCCGGGTGACACTGGCTATCATGGCACTAGCATTGGCTTTCGGCGCAGGCGTCGCAAGTTATGTTCTGCGATTCGACGGCGGCATCGAACGTGCCGGCCTGCGCGGCCAGATGTCGGCATACACTACCAAGCTGCCCGGGATCGACGGCTCCTGGCTGCTCGGCCCCTATCTCGAGGACGACGATGGTCCGGGGGTCGCCACGGACAAGTTGCCCGGGGGCGACTACCTGACCCTCGATAAACGCAGACTTGCCCGGCGCACGGTTACTGACGGTTATCGATGGAGCCGCCGCCGAGGCGGTCTCTGGCCGGCCGTGTTGCTGGTGACTCCCACTATAATATTTCTGGCAATGCCTTCGGGACAGTACCCGGATGATATTGTAATCAGCGCGGTCGAACTTGTGTCGGGACGCGGGCTATTCGATTTCCATTGCCTGGGCGATCGCGTATCGGCACCGGTCGTTATGCAGGACGAAATGATGTTTTTCACCATCAGCAGACATTCGAGTTCGGCCGTCTACTCGCTGAATTTAGGGGAGGTCAAGCTGGCCTGGTCGAAGTTTCTGCCCCAGGTCACAAGGCTGCCGCCCCGTATGAATCAATCCTTTGTGGAAGTGGCACAGGCTGGGATGATCTTGCGGCTGGACGCTCGAGACGGTCATGAGACCGGACGTCGCGCAGCCTGCGCTGATCCTGACTCGGCGCGGGTTGCTTGCAGCGCAGGGCGGGTGATAGGCTGGCTGCGCGAGGAGCCTAAGTGAGCCGCGATCAACAGGACATGTTTGCTGACCCTGTCAGCCGAGCCCGCGAACTCAAGGTGCGGGGCAAGTTCGACGAGGCCTACAAGCTGCTGCAGGCTGCCTTGGAGGATAATCCGGACGACCTCAGGGCCAGGGCCTCGCTAGCGGACCTGCATTATCGCCGCGACGAATACCGAAGGGCGATGGGACTGGCCGGTGAAATTCTCAGGGACGATCCGGACGATCCGCGGGCTTTGGTGGTGATGGGCAACGTGCTGCGCAAGAAGAAAAAGCCGGGCGAGGCTCTCGAGTATTTCCGGTTGGCATTGGCGATTGCCGAGACGGACTACCTGTGGCTGCGAGTGGCGGCCTGCCGCCTTGATTTAAAGCAACCCAACGAGGCGCTGGCCGCGCTGGACACCGCAGACGAATTCCGGCCGGACACGCGTGAAGGACTGCGCCTGCGGGCCGCGGCGGCGCGTCTGCTGGGCAACTCAAACATGGAAGAAAAAATTCTAAGAATGGCGGCGCGCAAGGCCCCTCGGGAACCCGAGGCCTTTGCCGCCTTCGTCATCCCATTGCTTTCAGACCTGGCGCCAAGGAAGGCGGCGCTGGAATCCGAGAAGATGCGCGCCGAAGAGGGACAAGCTATGAACCACAGCCTGCTTCTATTCGAGGCCGGATCGCTTCAGAGAGGTAGAGACCCGGAAAGTGCGCTTGAGCTTATTGATCTGTTGCTCTCCCTGGATCCACCAGCGGCGACGCGTTCTAGGGCTGAGCAGATGCGAGAGAGCCTGGCACGGGTCTTGCGACCTGAGGATGGAAAGAAGAAATGAAACGCTCGGCGATCACATTTATGTCTGTTGCTTTGGCCGCCCTCTTATGCGCCTGCGGAACCGGCGAGCACTCCTGCCCGCCGGCGGATACCGACATCGTGTTGCCGGACGATGAATCGCCGCATGATAACGTCATGGAATGGTGGTACTACACCGGGCACTTATCGACGGCCTCGGGCCGGCGCTACGGGTTCGAGCTGAGCTTTTTTCAGACTTTCGCCAATGACCAGGTGGGATACGTCGGGCACTTCGCTATTAGCGATCCGCAGGCGGGCGAACACACTTACTCGCAGAAGATCGAGGCGCCGCCCGGAATATTCCCATCGTTTGATATCGATATCGACAGCTGGAATATCCGCCGCGACGGAGAATCGCATCGTTTGCAGGCCGAGATGGAGAACTTCGCCATCGATCTCGAACTTGTGCCTCTGAAGCCGGAGGCTTTTCACGGCGACAAGGGATTGATAGAGATGGGCGGAGGTATGCAATCCTACTACTACTCGATGACTCGTATGCAGGCCAGTGGAACACTGAAGATTGACGGAGTGGACGAGGTCGTTACAGGCATAGCCTGGCACGATCACCAGTGGGGCGACTTCGACGTTTTCGCCTCCAACGGCTGGGACTGGTTCAGCCTGCAGCTCGACGACCGGACCGAATTGATGATCTTCTTGCTGCACTTCAAGGATCAGGGCACGGCCCTAACCGGGGGAACATTCGTCGACGGCGACGGTTGCGCAAGCACGTTCGATTCGTTCGAGGCGCAGGCTTTGAGCGAATGGACGAGTCCCCACACAGGAGCCGTCTACCCGATGGACTGGACTCTTTCGATCCCATCGGTCGGCCTCGATCTAAAGCTGTCCGCGACGGTGGATGATCAGGAGATGGATTGTCGCGCCACCACTCTCAATACCTACTGGGAGGGAGAGGTCGAGATCAGCGGCACCCGGCACGGGAAAGACATCGGAGGCCTGGGTTACATCGAACTGGCCGGCTACGGCCCCTGGGGCCCGTGAGGCAACCTCATGGATAGGGCCGGGCCAGCCTGACGGCTGTCTGTCCGGCCGAATAGCTGCCGTGCCGGGGATCGATCACCTTGAATCCATGATTCGCGAAGAACTCCAATCCGACGCTGTTGGATTCGGCGCAGGTGAGTTGGATCTCCCGGATGTCGCGCCATTCGCTCATCTCGTCGATTAACTGCATGGCGCGCGCGATCAACTCGTTGCCTACTCCATGTCGACGATATTCAGGCGTTACCGCCAGGGCCAACAAGTCGGCGATCCAGGCCGAGGAATCCGTTCTGCCCTTGGTCCAGGGAATGAACCCGAACATGACAAAGCCGATTATCTTCGGGCCTACCCTGCCTACGAAAGTGGTTACCCCCTGCGATTCGAAAAAGCGCGGCAAGATCTCGCCGTAGTCTCCGTAGATGCCGAAAACCTGTCCGGCTATTTCGCGAATCTGCTGTATGTCTTCGGGGCGGGCTTGTTCGACGGCGGCCATGGGAAGAGACTGCCAGCCGACGATGCGGACGTCAACCATCAACTCGATTCGATCTAATGTTGCCCTGGCCAGGCCGTGAATGATATTGTGTATTTGAACAATTGCGAGTGAGGTGCCCGATGACGAAAAGAACCCCCCTGCTTCTGTTCGTCGCGCTTGCCCTGGGGTTGACCCTGGCCGGCAGGCTGGCCTGGGCGGGCGAACTGTTTTCGGTCGTACCGGACAGCGCCTCGCCGGGCGACGGCCCGCAAATAGTCATCACTGCCGGCCAGGACGACGTATTCATTTTGCCGGCCGTCGTGAATTTCAACCCCGGCACGACAATCACTACCACCGATGAACCGATTTTGCTGGATACCAATGCAATTGCAGTTACCATACAGATTCCCGAGGAAACGGAGGGCAGTCATTGCGGTGTTCAGACGGTGACGGTCGTTGATCAGGCCACTACGTACAGCGGCCAGGCGCTGTTCGAGGTAGTCTGCGGAACAAGCCAGCCGCAACTGGTCTCGGTTGTCCCGGATTCGGCCTTTGCCGGGCAGTCGCTGCAGGTAACCGTGACGGGAGCCGACACTCATTTCGAGCAAGGAGTTTCGAGCATTTCATTCTCGGGAGCGGGAATCACCGTCGACTCGACATCCGTTTCCGCCGCCACCGCCTTGACCGCGCAGATAAGCATAGATTCGGCCGCGGCCGCCGGCGCTCGCAGCGTCAGCGTGACCACTGCGGACGAGGTCGCCAACGGCGCGGGAATGTTCAGCGTCGAGGAACCCCAGGTCGAGATAACGCCCTCGAGCGGCACTCAGGGCAGCACTTTACCCACGCTGACCATTAACGGCGGCCCGGGAACTTTCAGCACAGGCACGGGAGTTAGCCTCGGAGAAGGCGTGACCATTGGATCAAAGGATAGCCCGGACGGGCAGACGCTTGTTTTATCCGACGTAACGATTGCGGCAGACGCACCGGTCGGGCCTCACGACCTGGTGCTGACCTCGCCGGCCTTGCAACAACCAGGGGCGTTCATCGTCGTGCAGGGGCCCGACACACTCTTGCTGTCGGTCGATCCCGACCACGGCGACCGTGGGCACCCGGGCCTGTCTGTGAGTCTGGTCGGCCAGAACACGCACTTCGATGCCGGTGATGTGAGCCTTTCACTGTCTACCGACAACACCCGATCTACAAACCTCGATGCAAGTGACGCAACTCACCTGGATGCCAAACTGGTATTGGGTTCTTTGTCGCAGGAGGGCCTGACGGATATAAGCGTCGAGTTGGGGCTCGCCTCCGGCTGCGACAACTGTGAGAAAGTCACTCTGGCGGACGGCTTCGAAATTACTACCCCGGGCACGCTGACTGGCATCGTCCCGGACATGCTCGAGGCCGGTGGGAGTGTTGATGTCGAAATTACTGCCAGCGACGGTCAGTTCGTTCAGGGAGAGACCAGCCTGGTCATCTCGCCCCCTGAAGGCATAGAGGTGACCGATCTCAGCGTAACGGACGCGGATCACTTGAGTGCCACATTGGATATTTCCGCCGATGCCTCGGGTGTGCCGAGAAACGCCACGGCCGTGACGGGCACGGAGGTTGCCCTGGGTGAGGGCCTGATAGACGTGTTCAGTCCGGCAATCGATAGTGTAATTCCTCCAAGTGGTTTGGCCGGAACAAATATTTCCGTGACCATAACCGGCCAGGACGTAGTCTTCGATGAGAGCAACGAGGTGTCGTTTTCGGGTACGGGCATCAGTATTTCTCAGCCCGAAGTGAATCCAGACGAGACCAACAAGATAAAAGTCGGCCTGACAATCGCCGCCGATGCCGAAAAGACGGCCCGTGACGTGACCGTCAAAATGGGAACGGTCGAATTGACAGCTCCTAAGGCCTTCCAGGTTACCAGCCTGCCAATCAATCCGCCGGGTGGCGGCTGCGGTTGTGGGTCTACTGTCCCGTTTGCACGTGCGACGGGGCTGCTTTTCGGCTTGCTATTCTTGTTGTTGATTGTCAGGCGTCGTGCCTGAAGCTTGCGTGCATTCCCTCTGGCCGCCGGCATCCGGTTCGGTTTCCTTGCACTGGGCCAGGTAGTTCGAGATGCGGCGGTATTCCCTTTCAGAGTCGGCCGCTAAAGAGTAGTAGCTCTCCTCGACATCGATGTCGATTGCCGGTCCCACCTCGCGGCCGACGGCCAGCACACCGCGCGCACCAACCATGGTCGATCCGGTGAACTCGACGTCTTTCTGACCGAGAAACAGGCGAAACGGCCAGGACAACCAGTGCCCGGTGCCGTGTGTCAGGCGAGCCAGGCTGGCCGCCGCCATGCTCGGCAGCAAGTTGAGCAAGCCGCGCAGAAACCTGAGCCATCCGTTCACCCTGATCGAGTATGACAGGATCGATCTGGCCACCCGAAACCATGTGCGCCAGTTGACCGAGCCGTCCTGTTTGAGCAACCAGCGGTTCTCGTAGAGGCCTGCCGCCAGTGCATAGATTTCCGGGTTGCCCATCAGCGGGCGGAACAGGAAAAGGTTGGAAAGCCTGACCGAGAAAGCGCGGAAATGAATGGCGCCCAGTTTCCACATGTCGAGGGCCGATTGTTCACCGATGTCCGACATCATCTTTTCGATTTCGCGATGATCGGTTAGGCCGATGACGATGGCGGCATCGCCCGGATCTCGGTCGAGAAAACGGTCGATGTCGGAACTCGTCAGGAAAGGCAAATCCGAAGTCACCACTAAAGCGGGCACACTGCACGACTCTGGAACGCGTTGCTGGTAGTCGGCCACGGCAGAGGCGTCGAGCAGCAAGCTATCGGGAGCACCAAGGCCTCGTTGCGGCAGAAGGTTGAGAAAAAAGGCCCGGTAGCCGTTTTCGACCAGGCTCTCACCCTCGGCCACGATATGGATTCGCCCGGGCTCTTCGCCCAGTAATGGTTCAAGAGCATGCTCGAGCATCTCTTCCCGGCCGACGACGAAAACCCTGCCTACCCTTTTAGCGCCCAACGTAGCGCGCACAACCCTGCGCACCAGCGGTTCGCCTCCCAACTCCAGGTAGGGTTTGGGCAATTTGCGCCCGCCAACCTTTATTTCCAGCGAGCCGCGCGAGCCGGCCAAGACGACGGCGTCGACAATCTCGTAATCAGCTGATTTGGAACTTGACATAGCCACCGTGTGAGTTCACAATCTGTGCCTGCCCGACTGGCACAGCAACTGATATCAAACTCGTGTTGCCGGCGCAAGGAGAGCGGAAGTGAGCGAGTCCCGCAAAAAACGCGGGACCAGGCCGATACTTGTTGTCGTTGACGCCAAAACAATTACTTGAATAAATTGTAAGGGTGTTGCCATCTCAAGTGCCTGGGGGAGAAGATTAGGGTAAGATCATGTCCTTCACGACCCAGCTAGTTTCGCTTTCCGTGTTTTTGGCATATTCTTTGGCTTACGCACTGTTCGTGGCCTGGGTTTCAGAGAGGGCCGACGAAAATACCCCCCGGCGCCCGATACGCAAGGCAACCTTTGCACTTGGAGCCGGGTTGTTAGTGCCGGGCTTACTGTTGCTGGTCTTTTTCTGTTAATCCGCTATTTTGCTCAGAACATCAGCACCGTCAGAAAATAATCCAGGATCATAATGCTGACCGAGCCGATCACCACTGCCTGGGTGGTGGCTCCACCGACCCCGCGTGCGCCGCCCTCGGCCTGGAAGCCCTTGTAGCAACTCACCAGGGTGATGAATCCCCCGAAGACGGCTGCCTTTATCATGCCCGAGATCACGTCGTGGGCATCCACGTACCAGCGGATCTTGGCCAGGAAGTTGCCCGGATCGACGCCCCACATGTTTATGGCCACCAGGTATGATCCGCAGACTCCTACCAGGTTGAAGATCATCGCCAGCAGGGGAAACATGATAAGCGCGGCAATGAAGCGTGGCACGAAGAGGTACTGCACCGGGTTGACGGCCATCGAAGCCAGGGCGTCAATCTGCTCCGTCACCTTCATGGTACCCAACTCGGTGGCCATGGCCGAGCCGGCCCGCCCGGTAATCATCAGCGAGGCCAGCACCGGCGAGAGTTCGCGAGTCAAGGCCAGAGTTACAGTGGCCCCGACCATGCTTTCCATGTTGAACATCGAGAAAGCATACAGGCTCTGAAGTGTGAAAACCGCGCCGGCGAAAGTTCCGGTCAAGACGATGATGAACAGCGAACCAACCCCGATGAAATCCATCTGCTGAATCAGCATACCCAGCCGGAACGGCGGCAAAAAACAGGAGATTACGGTCTCCAGCGAGATGATCACGAAGTTGCCGATACCGGTCACCATCGAAACCAGGTAGCCGCCGGCATTTTTTGGTTTTGGCATGCCATCGTCGATATTATCCAGCTTTAGCTGCCGGTCAAGCGTTATCGGTATCTGTACATCGTTCGCCCGGGTGGCTATGCTGTTTCAATGGTTGTCGTCATTGGGTGCGCGCTTCTCTTGCTCGGGCTGATTGCAAGCGGCTCTGTCTGCGCCGTGCGATTTGTGCGCTCAGTAGCCCACGGAAAACCGTCTGTTTTCGGGCCGCGGGCGATGCTTACGGCAATCGGCTTGCTGGCCATCCTTTCAGTTGCAGTCTGGCTGCGCTTCTGCCTGGTGCCGGCCCATCACGTGATGTACGTTGACGAGTCCTGGTACCTGGAGATCGCCGGACGCCTGTCAGCCGGCGAGAGCCCGGAGTTGTGCAGGCTAACCTGGTCCGATCGCGAGTGCCGAGCCTTTCCCAAGTCGCCTGGATGGCCGACTCTGCTAGCCGGGGTTTTCTTGATCGGAGAAAGATCGGAGACAACGGCTTTTACGACAACCCGCTTGCTGGGAATTTTGACGATACTGCTGGCGGCGGCCGGGGCACGTCTGCTGGGAGGCGGTCCGCGCCAGGTTCTGGCGGCGGCCGCGCTGGCCGCGTTATTCCCGCCACACGTGGCCTGGTCGGCCACGACCGAGACAGCGGTGCCCGCGGCGACCTGCCTGCTGGCCGGCTTGTGCGGTGGCATGCTCTTCATCCGTCGCGGGGGAGTGTGCGCCGGCTTGCTGATGATCTCGGGTTTGAGTCTCTCGGCCGCGATTCGCCCGGAACTACTGCTGGCCGCGATCTCGGCCGTGGCGGCCACGGTTTTTATCCGCAGGCCGGGATGGAAGGCGGCGCTGGCAGTCTGTGCGGGGTTGCTTGTTGCCATGCTTTCTGCCGTTCCGATGTGGAACCTCAATCGCGGGATATATGGCGGAGTCTTCTTTTCGCCGGCCAATCTACCGCGCAGCCTGGGCGTGCTGATCAACTCCCCGGGCTACGGAGCGGCCGATTTGTTTCTGCTGGGCCTGGGGCTGGCCGGCGCCGCGGCCCTGTTTCTCGGGCGCAGCGAGCGCAGAACGATGTCGCCGCCCTTTACCGCGGGCGTAATTTCCTTGCTGCTGGTCCTGATGTTCGAACTCTTTCAGGAAAGAATGATAATCGCCCCGTTGATAGCCCTGTTACCGCTTGCGGGTTTTTCCGGCGACTTGATCTCGCTGAAAAAGGGCGGCCTTTTTGGAAAGCTGCCCGCCCTTGTGACTGCCTGCCTGGTGGGATGTGCACTCTGGCTATCCTGGCCGAATCTCGAACTTGCATCGCGACCTCCAGAAACGCAATTGCTGGAAACACGTCTGGCAAGCATGCTGGCCGGTGCACGGCTGCCGCCCGATGCGCTGGTGCTGGCCGAGCATCCAAGCATTTTGGCTCTCAGCAAACTCGAGGTTATGGCAACCGGGCAGGCCATGGCTGCTGGGCCCGAGCGCCTGGTTGAGACCATCCGGCATCGGCCCGTCTTTCTGTTGCGCGACATGTATTGCGAGCCGGGCTTCGAAGGCAATGATGGTATTGTCTTCTGCGGGCGTGTGCTTGACGGCTTCGAGCTGGAGGCGTTTGTTACAACTACGCTACACGAGCGCGTCTACGGGCTTTATCGCCTGGCCAATTCCGGGTTACCAAAGCCTGGAAAACACAAAGCGCCTGAGTTATAGTCCGGGCCATGGCAACACTCAGCGAAGATCGAATCATTCAATATACGTCTGAGGCGGAGTTTCTCGACCAGTATGACTCCCATATCTTGCAAGGCGGGTTTTACCTCGAAAGCCCGGCCGAGTGGCCTTTGCGCACGACGGTCGAACTAAGCGTGCGAATCGGGACGACCGATACCGGTGTGCGAATAGAGGCCGAGGTAGTCTACTGCGGGCAGGGCAAAGTGGGCTTGCAGATCGCGCCCGACTCGAATGACACCGCGGCCATGGCCGAGCTGGCTGAACAGCTCAGGGGAGGTCCGATCCTGACCGACGACGGCGTGGTCAACTATGGATCGGTCACCGCCTTCTTGGCCGATTTCGAGGCCAACGTCGCAACCGGCGGTTTCTACGCCACGGCTACTGGTGACTGGCAGGTTGGCGAACTCGCTCAGTTTTCACTTCACATCGGCGGAGTGGACTCGGATTTGCCCTTTATGGCCAAGACGGTCATGTCTCAGAGTGGCATGGTCAGCCTGCAGATCGAGCCGACGCGCGAGAATATCTCGGCCATCAACGGCCTGGTCGTCAGGCTGCGCAAGCAGCGCAAACAAGAGATCGGGTCGCTGGCCGCGAAAAGAAGAGAGCAAGAACAGGAGAAAGAGCGGGCAAAAGATAAGGCAAGGGAGAAGGCCAAGTCCAGGGAAGAAGACTTGCATGGGCGGGGACCGGTCCTGCATGCGTTTCAGGGAATCGCCACCGCATCGCGCGACAAGGAAGAGTTCAAATCGATCAGACCGGTTCAGTTTGGAGACCAGGACGGCCAGACGACGACTCTCTTCGAGTTGATTGCCACACTGACCGCGGCCTGTCAGCCCAGTCGCCTGCTGGTCGAATCAAACGGCGACAGGATGACCTTTCGCTTCAATGCCAACGGAGAACTGTGCGAATTTGAGGGCCCGCGATCGGAAGTAGACTTTCTTAAACGCCTTTCCAGAGCGCACTTCATAGATGAAGGGATCGCGGACGAGCTGCGTTCGCAGCTCGGTGGAACCAGGAAGGCCAGCGAACTGGCACTGGCACAAGGTGTCGTCACCGCGCACCAGGTATCGATAGTTTTTCGCGACCAGGTGATAGATGCTCTCGAGAAGTGCCGCTCTCGCGGCCAGGTTCGTTTCTTGCTCGATCTCGAGCCGGTCGAGTCTGAGGGTGGATTGCGCTTCGAGAAGATGATCATGCATTGGATGGAACGCGCCCTGACCGCCCTGGAGGCGGCGAAGGTAAAAACCATGCTGCGTCCCATCTGGGATGGCGCTCCCAGGTTGTGCCGCGAGCCTCTCTTTACCCTCTCCCAACTCGATCTCGACGATCACTGCCATCGCTTTGCCCAGCGTTTCGACGGAAGCCTTACGCTGAAGAAGAGCCTGGCAGGAATGGACAAGAAGCTTCGCGACAAGTCGGTTCGGCTGGTGTTGTCGCTGCTAGCCTTGGGTACGCTCGAAGTCGATTCTTCAAACGAGCCAAGAAAAGAAAAACCGCAGCGCGCCCGGGACGAAGCTCCTGCTCCGGCTACACGGGAAACAACGCCGGACGCAGATCAGGCAGGAGAGCTCGAGGAAGAGCTGGCCAGGTTGGAGGAGTGCGGCCTGTTCGACAGGCTCGGAGTTCACTGGAGCGCCCATCCCCGCATGTTCGTGACGGCCATGCAAGAGATGTCTAGGCATTTCGGGCCGAGCGGCGAGTTGGCGCAATCATCCGCGCGCCTTGCCGAGTTGTGCCAGCGCAGACTGCAGATGGCCAAGCAGGCTTTCGAGGTTCTTACCAACCCACAACGAAGGATGGAGCAGCGGGGTATCGAGGTATCGGTGGCAATGCGCTCACAGTCGGCCAAGTTGATGTTCGGCAAAGCAGAGCAGAAACTCAACCTGCAAGAAATCTCCGAGGCCGTCGAGTTACTCGAGATGGCCGTTGAACTGGATCCCCGCCCCGAATACACGACCAAGCTGGCGACCGTGCGCAGGTACTACAAGAAATGATGTTTGCGCTACCAGGCAGCGGACTTCGGAGCGCACCGCCGGATTCCTTTGACGGCCTGTTGCAGGCCTTCGAATCGCTGAACGAGCGCAAGCGACTCGACCAACACGGCCTTTCCAAGACCGAGAAGGCTCGCTGGCGAATGATGCGCTGCCAGATCGAGGAAGCCCTTTTTCAACAGATCCGCGATCCGGCTACCGATACGAGGGAGTTTCTCAGGGTACCCATTTCGCTGAAGGCATGTTACGGCCAGGGCGGAAAAAGACGCGAGAGCTACTTGACCATCCTGGGCGAGGGAGGCTTGTTCATTGCCGATAGCGACCCCGAACCGCTTGGCAGCCGCTTGCAGATAGAAGGCTACCCGATCGGTAGGGGTGCGCCTTTTCGAGTTCTGGGTGAGGTAGTCTGGTCACAGGGCCAGGGCCCGGAAAAGAGTCGTGGAATGGGCATCAAGTTCGTCGATCTGGATGATAATGAGCGGCGATTGGTCTATGCTTTAGTAGACGACCGCGTTCGTCAGGGATTACTGGAGCGGCGGCGTTTCGCCCGTATCGATACTCGGTTGGAAGTGACTCTCTCGCACGCTTCTTCCAGAGTCAGCGCTCTGACTCACGATCTGTGTATCGGGGGTATGTTTACAACCTGTGATCTGCCGGCCCCGGTCGGCGCCAGGCTGGCCTACAAGCTGTCTGTTCCGGGCGGACTGCCGACCGACGAAGGCACGGCCGAGGTTGTGCATCGGGCCGAAAAAACCAGTCAGGGCATGGGACAGGGAATAGGACTGGCTTTCGTCAAGCCCAGCCTGGAAAACGAACACGTTATCCGAAACTACATCCGACGGCGGGTATTGGGCGATATCCGCCACCCCAACGATGAGCCCCGGCGGCACGCGCGCCTTATTCGCAGAACCAAGGTTCGCTTCCAGGCCGAGAACGGGTTTGGAACAACCGACGCACGCGACATCAGTTGCGGGGGCGTTTTCCTGCAAAGCCGCATGCCGCCCCCGCTTGGCAGCCGGATAGAGATGAGCCTGGTGGACCCCTACACCTTAAAGACGCTCGAGTTGTCGGGCAGAGTAGTCAGAGTTATTCAACCAGATCCTCATTACACGAGCGTAGTGCCTGGAGTGGGAGTGGCGGCGGACCAGGACGACAAGGCCTCCATGGATCTGCTGAGCGAAATTCTTGCCAACCTGGCTGAAATGGAAACATCTTCCACTTCGGGATGACTAAACTACGGACAGGACAAGAACATGCCTGAAGTCAAATTCAAGATCCCGGGCGAGATGAACCTGCTGGGATACATTCTGCGCTCGTTGATCGAGCGCAACCTGCGAACCGCACCCGGGGCCAGGGCCTTTGCGAAAATGAAGGGCACGATTTTAGTTGGCGCCTCTCGGATGCGGGTGATGCTGGAATTCACCGGAGGCGATCTGGTGATGGCGGTAGGTGGGGACAGGGCGGACACCAGGGTGCGCGGCAGCATGGACACCCTGCTGGGAGTCGCCCTGGGACACGGGATGGTTATGCCGGTGCTTTCCGGAAAGCTCAAGGTGGGCGGCAAGATCTGGAGACTTTTGCGCATGCTCAAGCTCATGAGAGTGGAGAAGCAAAAATGACGAACGGAATCCGCGAAGTGTTGATCCAGAAGATGGGCAAGGAGATTGTTACAGACGATGAAGAGGTGCTCGAACTTCACAGCCACGATATTACCGAGAATCCAGGGCAGCGTCCCGAGATCGTCGTTTTCCCGCGCTCGGCTGAAAACGTGCGCACGGTACTGGTCGAGGCTGCGCGCCTGAAGGTGCCGGTCTACCCGGTTGTCGCCAATACCAACCTGGGCGGACTTGCCATCCCGCTCAGGGGGGGCATAGTGCTCAACCTGACCCGCATGAATCGCATCCTTAAAGTCTCAGAAGAAGACTTGTACGCCGAAATCGAGCCCGGGGTGACCTGGCAGGACATGAGCGATTACCTGGCACAGAACCATCCGGGGTTGCGTTTCGCCTATCCGCTTTCACCGCCGGACACGGGGATTGTACCCAACTGCCTGATGGACGGCCTGGCCAATCTTTCACTCAAGCATGGTTCGGCCTCGTACTGGATAAATGCCATCGAAGCAGTGCTGCCGTCGGGCGAAATGCTGCGCACGGGTCACTTGGCCTACGGCGGGCGGCCGTGCGGCAACGCTCCCTTTCCCAACCTGAACGGGCTCTTCGTGGGATTCGCCGGAAGCACCGGAGTGGTTACCAGAATGGCGGTTCAGCTCTGGCCGAACAAGAAGTTCCGCCGGCGGGCCTTTCTGTTGGCCTATGATGTCGATCACGCTTATGGCCTGGTCAAGAAGCTGGCTCGTGACGAATTCGCCGACGACCTGGGCACGCTCAGCCTGGCCTCGGGCAAGATGCTTTTCGGTGAGTATCGTCCTACCTATCGCGATCCTAATGAACCTCTGGTGTTCGTCTACATCGACTACTCTTCGAACTATGAACACGAGATCGACTGCAAGCAGAAGATCATTGCCGAACAGGTAGAGAAATGGCGCGCCGACGGCGCCAGGTTCGACGGCCCGCTGGATCTCGAGGATCTGGTCAGCCTGGAACCGCGCTTCGCCAAGTTCGCCAAGTTTCCAACCCGACTCGACTTTTTGCTCGATCATCCAGGCGGCGGGCTGACCTGGGTGGGAACGTACGGACCCACCAGCCTCTTCGAAGAAGGCTTCAAGAAAGGTGCCGAGATCCTGGCCAAGCACGGATTGCCCCCGGTGGTCGTCTGCCGCCCGATGCTCGGGTCGCACTTCGGAGTGCTGCGCTGGATAACCGTCTTTGACAGACGCAACGAGGAGGAATGCAAGAAAGTTCGCGTGGTAAACCAGGAGCTTTCCGATATGGCAATAAACATGGGATTCTTTCCATACAAGACTCCCCAGTGGGTCTGGGAACGCAATGCCCAGCGCATCGATCCCACCTTTCGCAGGCTGGTCAGAGACGTACGCAAACTAATGGATCCCGAAGGGATCTTGAATCCCGGGCACTTGGAATTTACCGCATGAAAGACAAGCGTCGATCAGCACGTCAGAGTTTGTCCGGCTTGTACTCCTTGATCGACGAGAGACCCGTGCCGCAGCAGAAGTCGAAAATAACGTTTCCTATCTGGATTGTATCTTCGTCGTGCAGGACCGCCGAGTGGATTTTTACACCGTTCAGGTGAACCCCGTTACGGCTGTTCAGATCAGTGCAGGAGAACTCGCCGCTGACTCTTTTCAGCAGCAGGTGTTTGCGGGAAACTTGCTCGGAGTTGATCCTGATATCCGCTTCCGCGGAGCGTCCTACGACCACGGCGTCCTTTGACAGGATGAAGTCACGAGGCGCGCCCGGGCCTTCGACCTGGCTTAATATCACAACTCGCGGCAGAGTTCTGGAAGGAGTGACGCAGACTTCGGTTTCCCGCGTCACTTCTTCTTCGTCATTCCAGTCGAGCGAATCGTCATTACCGCTCATTGCAGGCTCCCGGCACGGTGATTTACGGCGCGACAAGTGGCTCGTCCACTTGCTTTTCCAATTCTGCGATCAGTTCCTCGATGTTTTTTATTATGTTAGTTGCCTCCGGCGGAACAACTTCCAGGGCCTGACGCGCCAATCGCAGGGATCGTGCGGGATTGCACTGCTGGCCACTGGTTGCCTGATGATAGAGGTCCAAAGCCCTGGCGGCCGGGTCTTGTTCGTCCGGCTCCGTGCCGCCCGGCGCCTCAGGGCGATCGGTCTCACCGGAGTAACTGTCCCCGGCATCAAGTTGACCGACTTGCCTCCACATTATGTATAATGCCGCTCCAACCAGCAGGCTGGAAAGGACCAATATGGTCAGTATGCGGACCACCTTTTCCTCCCGGACTTTGGGGAGAGATTGTACCCCGGTTTAAACGTGCGATGCAATCTTGTCAGTGAGCCCATGGAGTGCGATATTCAAAAAGGCGGGGCGAAAGGTATGTATGGCAATGGACGAGCAGACTGTCGGAATCGCGGGCATCGGCAGTTATTTGCCGGAGAAAACCATCGATGCCTGGGAAGCCGTGCGTGACAGCGGGATCAGCCGCAAGAAGTTCGATCGCATCGGCTGCAAGCGATTGCACCAGGCGGGCCCGGGTGAAATGCCCAGCGACATGTCGATCAAGGCCAGTCGCTTGGCCCTCGATGATGCAGGTCTGGATCCAGCCGAGATCGACTTGATCATCTACACCGGCTCGGTCAAGGACCACACGCGTTGGCAGGCGGCGGCCAAGATACAGTACGAACTCGGCTGCAAGAACGCTTATGGCTTCGACATCTACCAGGGTTGCAACGGACAAAACATGGCCATGAACATCGGCAGTTCGATGATTCGCTCGGACCCGAATATCAAGGCCGTGCTGATCACCTCCGGGGAACGTTTCGACAGCACCCTCGACCCTCCCATTCTTGGCCGAACTTACCTGTTCGGCGACGGCGGCAGCGCTGGAATCCTGAAACGCGACCATTCAGAATTTAATATAATCTCGACCGCTTACAAGACTTGGGGCATTCATCACGGCAACTTTTGTGTGCCTGAAGTCGGCGCCTATTCCAAGTTGAGCATGGAAGTTGTCGAGCGCGGCGGCCACCAATTGCAGATCTGGCGTCCTCTCTGCACTACCCGGGAAGAATTGCAAGAGTTTGGAGAACGCCTGATCGAGATCGCCGATGAACTGATTGACAAGGCCTGTGCCCGAGCCGGGGTGACCCGTGAGGAGATCGACTTCGTCGCCACCGTTAATGGATCCAAGAGACACAACAGTGTTTTTCTCGAACGCATGCGGCTTTCCGGGTGCAAGTCGAACATCGATTATATAGAGGAATGCGCTCACATGGGCAGTACCGACACTTTCTACAACCTGGACCGCGCCCGGCGCGAAGGGGCAATCGCCAAGGGTGACCTGATTCTGTTCTACACCGGTGGAGCAGGCTATACCTGGGCGATCACCATGGTGCGTTACTGAGTCATTACTCCCAATCTAACCAGATCGATTTTAAGCTTGGTGTGATCCGTGAAATGCAAGGCCCGCATGCCAACTTGGCGGGCTCCTGTGACGTTTTCTTCGAGATCATCTATAAACAGGCAGCCCGTCGGCTCGACGCCGACGTTTCGGGCCGCGGCCAGGTAGGCCCCAGCGGCTGGTTTCAGTACTCCGGTCTCGAAACTCAATGTCGGCCGTTCGATCAGACCCAGCCAGGGATTCCTGTCGATCTCGTGTTGCCAGTGCAACGGATCGGTATCAGACAGCAATCCCGTGGGAAGGCGAGCGGCAACGGATCGCAACACTTGCTGCGCTCCCTGAAGATCGTAGAACACGTCGCACCACTGTCTGCTGAAATCGGCAAAGGACATCTGATCGCCCAGTAAACGACACACCAGGGAGTGGAACTCCCCGGGTTGCATGTTTCCGGTCGCGAAGTTGGCGTAGGCCTCGCGCCAGGCGCGCCCGGCGGGGGTGTCGTTGTCTTGCCTCTCAAGAGTGGATAGTAGTCTCTTCCAGAGTCCACGCGAAACGTCGACACCTACCAGCACCCTGCCCAGGTCGAAGATCACGGCCTTAGGATTGGACATTCCGGGCTCAAACGGATTTAGTGACCAGGTACTGCAGACGTATCTTGCCTACTTTGAAAACCATACCGTTGCTCAATACCAGACTGTGGATCGGCCTTCCCCTGAAGTGGATACCGTTCGTGCTGGAAAGGTCGACTATAACGTGACGGCCGTTGTGCAGGTAAACATGGGCATGACGCCTCGAGACGGACGCATCATCGATGATGAAATCAGATTCATGGGGATCACGGCCGATGATCTTGTCGCTGCCGCGTAACCTGAACTCGAGACTGTCGGGATGATCTTCGACAATCATGATTCCCTCGCGCACGCTGGCGCGTGAGTGACCAGCTGAGGGCAATTGGCCGCCCGGGCGACCAATTTTAGTCGGTATGTTGAAAAGTTCGAGGTGGGCCGTAAGTGACTTGCGAGTCGCCGGGCTCAGATTGGTGAACATGACCCGGTTGCCGCGCCCGTTCTTGTCGACACCGACTACCTCGCCCGTAACCCGGACAGCAGCCTCACGACCGGCCAGCCTCAACGAGAGCCTTACTGTCGAACCCCGGGTAAACGGGATCGGCTGGTAAAAGCCGACACCGCCGGCGGAAATGTTGGCGGTGCGGCGATAAGTGCGCAGTCCGCTGGTTTCCACCTCAACCATGATCTCAGCAGCTACCCTGTTCTCGCGCCGTCGTTCACCCCTGCGGCGTTCAATTTTTGCCCCAGTGGTCTCTTTGTCGGTTCTCTTGCGCCGTTTGCGTCTTCGATCCATGTTTTACTACCTCAGGTGTAGATTTCTTTCTTCAGACTACGCGACATCAACCCAACCACGGCGTCCTGGGCGGGTAGATCCTCATAAATCATCCGATAGACCATCTCGGCGATTGGCATTTCGATCTGTTCACGCAGGGCGAGGAAATGAACCGACTTGGCAGTCTTGACACCCTCGGCCACCTGGCGCATGTCTGCCAGGATCCTTTCCATCTTCATGCCCTGACCCATCTTCTGGCCCACAGTGCGGTTGCGACTAAGTCCTCCCCAGCAGGTAAGGACCAGGTCGCCCATTCCGCTGAGACCCGATAAGGTCAGGGGATTGGCACCCATCTTGATTGCCAGGCGGGTTATCTCGGCTAGCCCGCGGGTGATCAAAGCCGCAATGGTGTTGGTTCCGAGGCCCAGTCCGTCAGCCGCACCGGATGCAATGGCGATGACGTTCTTTAGTGCGCCGCCCAACTCGACCCCGGTTACGTCGGTCGTTGTATAGACCCGGAAGGCCGTACCGGACATGATCTCTTGCACTGATGTGGCGACCTTCTCGAAACGCGCCGCCACGCTGACGGCGGTTGGAAAGCGTTGCCCCACCTCGCGGGCGAAACTCGGCCCGGAAAGAAAAGCCAGCATAGGGTGACAGGCGATCGGCAAGACGTCTTCGAGCACCTGACTCATGGTCATTAAAGTATCGTTTTCGATCCCCTTGGATGCGCTGACGATTGGCACACCGGTCGGAATGTGATCGGCGGCGGCGCTCATTACCTGGCGAACGACGTGAGAGGGAACCACCGACAAGATCAGGTTGCGATCGGTCAAACACTCGGGCAGAACGGCCGAGGCCCGCAAGCCCTCGGGCAACTTGATGCCGGGCAGGTAAGTCTTGTTCTCGTGGCCGCTGTTGATCTCGGCGGCAACCTCGGGCTCAAAAGCCCAGATAATTACATCATCGCTGACATCGGACATCAGATGGGCCAGGGCTGTGCCCCATGCTCCGGCCCCGATGACTCCAACCTTGATGCTCATTAATGGCTCTCTATTCCTGATCGAAAAGATCTACAAGCGACTGGTCCAGGTTGGCGCGCCGCGCCCTGGTCTTGGCCCACTCACGCAGGCCTTTGATCTTTTCCTCGTAGGTGGCGTAGAGCGGTACGATCTCGTCCAGTTCCTTGCTGATATCCGCACTGGTAACTTCGCGCTTCTCTCCGAAAGACCGGTACATTCCGGCAACGACACCCTGCTCGAGTTCCGCTCCCGAGAAGTGCTCGGACTGGCGCGCCAGAATATCCAGGTCGAAGGCCTTACGGTCGCGGTCGCGGCGATCGAGATGTATACCGAGAATGTCCCGACGTTCGTGAATATCTGGCAGGTCGACAAAGAAGGTCTCATCGAAACGACCCTTGCGCAGGAGCTCCGGCGGCAGATTAGCGACTTCGTTGGCGGTGGCCACGACGAAAACCGCGTCGCGCTTTTCTTGTAGCCAAGTTACGAAAGAGCCGAACACTCGCGAGGCGTTGCCCGAGCCATCAGCGGAAGTTGCAAATCCCTTTTCGATCTCATCTACCCACAAAACGACCGGGGCCAGCGACTCGGATATTGTTACGGCCCTGTGGATGGCCGTTTCAGGCGAGGCCGAACCGAAAACCGCTCCCAAATCAAGGCGCACCAGCGGCAGTCGCCAGGCGCTGGCTACCGCCTTGGCGGTCAGGCTCTTGCCACAGCCCTGAACACCGATCAAAAGCAGGCCCTTGGGAGCCGGCAGACCGTACTGTCGGGCCTCGTCATCGAAAGCGCGCGAGCGATCGGTTACCCAGCGCTTGACCTCTTGCAGCCCGCCCACATTATCGAGTTGCTCATCCAGTTCGAGATATTCGAGCACCTCGCTCTTGCGGATGGATTTCTTTTTCTCCTCGAGGATCAGTGAGATGTCATCCAGCTTGAAGCCGCCCCCCTTGCGTAAAGCCTTTGTGAACACTCTGCGGGCCTCGTTCTCTGTCAGGCCGCGCGCCGCCCGCACTACGCTCTCGATAAAATCCTCGGGAAAGATCACCTTCTCGGCGGCGCAGATCTGCCTGAAGAGAACGTCGAGATCTTCGCGCGCCGGCAACGGCAACTCCAGCAGGGTGATGTCTTTTTCCAGTTCGGGAGGCAGAACCAGGATAGGTGAAATTATGATCAGGCTGTGGCCGGCTCGGGCAAGCAGGGGGAGAATATCCCGAATTCGACGTAATACTTCCACATCGTTCAAGAAGTGGTGGAAATCGAGCAACAACGTTGCGCCGGCCTTGACGTCAACCAACGACTTGAAAAGCTGTGTGGGTTCCTTGAGTTCCTTGCTTTGGGCGCCGCCGGTGCGGCTCCAGATACCGGCCTTCTGTCCCAATTCGGACATTGCCCCGGCCAGCAGGCGCATGGCGCGATCCTCTTCATGGGTCAGAAGGTATATCAGCGGATACCCGGACTCGATCAGCAGCTTGAGTTCCTCGGTTACCGGGTGCATCGTTGTCCTCCCGCAAATGAGACCTGCCGGCTTATAGGCCTTTTCATTCGGCCGTGACCCTGATGACTTCCTCGAAAGTAGTCACCCCCTGGGCCAGCTTCTTAATAGCCACCTCCCTGAGCGTCATCATTCCATCCAGGCGGGCTACCTTCATGATTTCCTTGGTGTCGGCTTTCTCGTTGATCAACCTGACGATTTTCTCATTAACCGGCATGAGTTCATAGAGTGCAACCCGTCCGAAGTAGCCGGTGCCGCGACAGTTGGGGCACCCCTCACCGTAGTAAACCGGTAGTTTCTTGTGACTACCCTCGGGCATCTTCATCCTTAGCGAGTTTATCTGGTCGGGGGTAAGGAAGGCCTTTTGCTTGCAGTTTTCGCAAATCATGCGCACAAGTCGCTGGGCCAGCACACCCATCAGGGTGGACGAAAGCAAGAACGGTTCTACTCCCAGGTCGCTCATCCGGCCAATGGCCGCTCCCGAATCATTAGTGTGCAGCGTGGCGAAGACCATATGGCCGGTCAACGCTGCCTGCACTGCGTTAGAGGCGGTTTCGGCGTCGCGCACTTCGCCGACCATTATGATATCGGGATCCTGACGCAGGATGGTGCGCAGCGCCGAGGCGAAAGTGATCCCGATGTTCTGTTTCACGGCTACCTGGTTGAAGTCTTCGACCACCATTTCGATCGGGTCTTCGATCGAAACAATGTTAACGTCCGGTCCGGCCAGGTACTTCAGAGCCGAGTAGAGGGTTGTGGTCTTGCCGCTGCCGGTCGGTCCGGTGACAAGTATCAGCCCGTTGGGCTGGGTAATGAACGACTCGAACAGCTTGTATTCCTTGGAATAGAAACCCAGGCTGGAAAGATCCTGCATCAGCAGGGTCGGGTCGAAAATACGAATGACAATCTTCTCTCCGAAGGCCACCGGCATGGTTGAGACTCTAAGCTCGGTTTCCTGTCCCGCCGAGCCGGTCTTGATGCGACCATCCTGGGGGCGGCGTTTCTCGGCTATGTCCATGCGTGCCAGCATCTTGATTCTCGAGACGACGGCGGCATGCACTACCTTGGGCAAGGTGGTGACGGCGTGTAAGATCCCGTCGATGCGCACACGGACCCGGCTGTGATCTCTTTTAGGCTCGATATGAATGTCCGAGGCTCGCTGATCGAATGCGTAGTGAAGCATATACTCGACGGCATTGACGACGTGCTTATCGGTTGCTTCCAGTTCATCGACCGCCTTGAGACGAACAAGTTGTTCGAGATTGCCCAGATCGCTTCCGGCTTCCATGGTCAAGGCGGCCGCCTTGACGCTGGTGCGGAACCCGTACATCTCGGTGATAATGCGCTGGATGTCGCTCTTGGCGGCAACCACGGGCGAGATCTGGTAACTGGTGATCCGACGCAGGTTTTCGACCAGTTCGACATCGAAAGGATCAGCCAGCGCCACTGTGAGTGTGCCGTTATCCAGCCCGAGAGCCAGCACACTGTGCCTGCGGGCGAAGGGCCGGGAGAAAATCGAAGTCACCAGCTTCATATCCAGCTTGAGCGGATCAATCTTCTTGTGAGGCAAATTGGCGGCTTCGGCCAGCACCTGGGCGATGCGGTCTTCGGTCAAGAAGGTGTTTACCTTGCCGGGAACGGGCAGGTTGAATGATGCCAGCAATTCCGGATTGGCGATCTCGATCCGATGGCGACCCTGGCGGGAATACGCCTGTTGCCCCTTGAGCAGCCGTTGACGCTGGGCGCTCTCCTTGACCAACACCTCACGCACCTGCTCTTCATCGATTAGTCCTCGCTCGAGCATCAGCGAGCACAGGTCTCTGAGATCCGGAGGATGAACCGCCATGATTTCGTGGTGTAACATGCGCACTGTTTGTATGTCAACGAGCAGCAGTACGCTTTAACCCCTTGCACCATACCGATGTTGATCATAGTATAGCCGGAATCAAGGGGATATTGGAGGTGTGTGAAATGAAGAGAATTGGAATCTTACCGTGGCTTCTGGCGCTTTCTTTAACAGCGCCTGCTTTTGCCCAGGCTCCCCGGGCCAAGATCACGCCGAGCTTCAGGAAGCCTCTCAATCTGAAAAAACTCACGGCTCCCGCGCCCCAGGGCGTAAAGTCGGTAAAACTATCCGGTCCGGCTCCCGTTATTGCCTGTAACGGAGCAGATTACGACTTCGGTTCGGTCTCCCAGGGCGACGTGGTTCAGCATGTTTTTGTGATGAAAAACAAGGGCAAGGGTGTGCTGAATATACAGCGCGCCCGCGGTGGGTGAGGCTGCACGGCTGCCGTCGTTTCGGCGTCGGACATTCCCCCGGGCGGGGAAGGCAAAATTGAAGTCAAGGTAAAAACCGCAGGTCGCAAGGGCAAGCTTCAGAAATCGGTCACTGTCTACTCCAATGACCCGCAAAATCCGCAATTCAAGCTTACCTTGCATGGACAGGTGGAGGTCATCGCCGGTTTTGAACCACAGCGTCTCAATCTCAAGAACGTGGCAATGGGAAAAAGCGTCACCGAAACCGTCAAGATTGTCGCAAAAGATCCCGACAAGTTGAAGATCAGCGAAGTAACATCCAGCAAGCCGGATCAGATAAAGGCCGAACTGATCGAAAAAGACGGCAAACAGGCTATCGAGGTGACGTTGCTGGCCCAGGAAAAGCCGGGTCGCATCTCGGCGCAGGTGAAGGTCAAGACCAACCTGGCTTCGCCCAAGGAACTGCAACTATATGTCTACGGACAGGTGTCTCCCGACCTTATCGTCGATAGATCTTACGTTTTTTTCACACCGACCAGGGTATCTCCGCAAAGTGACACAATCGCCCGTTGCTTCGGCATGCTTGCTGGCATGGTAGGCAGGCGCAGCGGTATCGTTGAGGTAAAGGTATCCTCGCTGAGCGGCAAACCTTTCGATATTGAGAGCATCGACGATCCGAGTGGAGTCGTCGTCGGTTACTCGGAAAAGAAAGACAACGATTGGCATGTCTATCTTGCTTTGGCAGGCATTCCGGACAAGCGCAGGGGCACGCTCAAGATCATGACCGATCGTGACGATCAGAAATCGATCGACGTGCATTATGGCACGGGAGCGGCAATTGGAAGACGTCTTCCTCGACCAGTTCCGGGCCAGCCGCCTCCCGGCGCCCATTTGCTTAAGGGACGTCCCACCCTGGGACAGCCGGGTCGTCTTAAGTTGGCGCCCAAGCTGAGAAAGGTCCCGGTGACCTTGAGGTCGAAGCTTGCGCCGGCAAAGGTTGTCAAACCCAAACCGACGAAATAACTAGAGAGTCATTTTACAATGGCGTTCTTCTGGAAAAAGCAGGAAACCGTCGAAAAAATGATGGCGCAGTACTTCGATCGCTGTGACACCTGTTTCGAGCTCTTCGAAAAGGCCTTCAGTACCTACGTTGCTAACGGCCACGGAGCTTCATTCGAAGCAGCTGTTCAGAAAGCGCACGAAGCCGAATCGGCCGCCGATGACCAGCGCCGGGAGATAGAGCTGACTCTCTACGGCAAAGCCTTGCTGCCGGAGTCGCGCGGAGACTTGCTGGGCCTGTTGGAGGCCTTCGACAAGTTGCCCAACATGGCCGAGACGGTGTTGTTCGTGATTCTCTGTCAGAAGACCGTCATCCCGCAAGGATTGCTCGATTTATACAAGAAACTGGTCGAGCTCAACCTGCAGGCCTACTTTCTCACGCGCAAGGCGGTGGATGAACTCTTGCACAATCCCAGGGCGACTCTGCATACCACCAAGGACGTCGACGAAAAGGAAAGCGAGTCCGATCGCCTGGAGCGAAAAATCATTCGGAGCATATTCGAACAACAGGATTTGAGCCCGGGCATGCAACTGCTGCTCAAGGAAATCGTCCTGCTGATCGGCAAGATCTCCGACCGGGCCGAAACCGTCGCCGATCGTATTGGCATCATAGCCATCAAGCGCCAGATCTGACATGTGGCAGATAACCTCCGGCATCTTCATGGGATGGTCGCTGGGTGCGAACGACGCATCCCACGTTTTTGGCACGGCGGTAGCCTCGCGCATGGTCAAATTCTGGACGGCTGCCATCCTATGCTCTGTATTCGTCATTCTCGGGGCGATTCTGGAAGGCCAAGAGGGTATTCGTACTTACCAGCAACTTAGTCCCATGAATCTGAACTTGGCCTTTATTGTGGCCTTGGCTGCCGGTATCTCTTTGGCGCTCATGAGCATTTTGGGGCTGCCGGTTTCCAGCTCGCAGGCCATCGTTGGCGCTATGGTATTGATAGGCGTGATCCGATCCGACCTCGATGTCGCCTCTCTCGTCAAGATTGTTATCTGCTGGGTCAGTACTCCGGTTGGTGCAGGCCTCATAACAATCGTGTTGTATTTCACAATCGGCAAGTTGGCTAATCTGCTGGCGCCTTCTCTCTTCATGTATGACCGCTCAATACGCTGGTTATTGATCATTGCCGGTTCATATGCATCTTATGCATTAGGGGCCAACAACGTCGCCAATGTAACCGGGCCGTTTGCGGGGCCTGGAGGATTGACGCCTTTCTGGGCCACGTTGATAGGTTCTGCCGCAATCGCATTGGGGGTTCTGACGTACAGTCGAAAGGTCATGATGACCGTCGGCCAGGGTTTGGTGCAACTGAATGCGTTCACAGCACTGATAACATCGATCTCAGCGGCCGCGACCGTTCATGTGTTTGCTATCATCGGGGTGCCGGTTTCCAGCGGGCAAGCAATAATTGGAGCCGTACTGGGTGCTGGAATTCTGAAAGGCACCAAGAGCATCAACAAAAGGAATTTATTCAAGATACTCTTTGCCTGGATCGGTGCCCCGACAATTTCGGCTGGAATAGCACTGGCTCTCTTCGAGGTGTTTGTTAAATTCAATCTGATAAATGGATAACGCTCGATACATTGAGCCGTCCGCTCGCGTTGAGGCGGCCAAGCAGGTCTTCTCGTTCCTTGAAGAATACGGATTCAGCCTCGTACAGTCCGGCGACACTTCGGTTCGTTTCGAATCCAGCAACATGTTTCTGACGGTCGTTTTCAAACTGGACAACGACCGGGTCGATCTTACTTTCGGCCCGTTACGGGGCGAAAAGCAAGTGGGCGGTGTCTTCGATTCCGAAGACCTGGCCGAATTGGCCGAGCCGCCGGGGCGCCTGCGTTGGCGGTTTGCCCGCGCCAGAAGCCCCGAACTGCTCATGTCGATTCTGGAAGGCTATGCGGATTTACTGCGAACCCGCGCCGTCGGTCTGCTGCGGGGTGCACCGGAGGTTTTTGAGAGATTGTCCCTGGCCCGCAAGGCACGCGAGAGACGGGAGGCAAGACAACTGATCCGGCGCCTGGCGGAAAATACAGATCGAGATCATGCGGACGGCGAGGCACTGGCCCATGTCGTGGTCGGACAGCGCGGGCGACAGAAAATCGACGGGTGGTCCGATGTTCTGGACAGGGCCGAGCAAGAAGCCCAGGCGCTTCTTTCACTGTCGCTCGATAAGGAACAGGCGGAGACGTGGAAGCAGAGGTTTTCAATGCTCGAACCGCACCCGCTGGACTACGAACGCGTGTTCAAAGGCCAGGCGGCTTCCGGTGCCCTGAAGGCCTACCTAGGTCTATGGGGTCAAATTCGCCCGGTCATAGTTCCCGGTCCCGGTCACACTGAAGTCAAGGTCACGGCTTGCCTTTCAGAGTGGTTTGCCAGCGGCAACGCGCTGGCACGCCGCTTTCCGGAGGGCTACAATCAAATCGCCGGGTTGTTCGAGCCCGGGGTGGTCTGGGTTGCCTGGAAATACGTCGGCCGGGGTGGCCTGGAAAGCCTGACTTACGACGGTCTGGTGTGGCTCGACAATTACTTTGCCTGGTTTCCAAAACCGTTCCAAGTACTTGCTTTTCTGGTAGAGAAATGAAAACAAGTGGAGATTCCAGGAGGAATCATGTCTGAAGAGACTCCGATCATGACCGTGCTCCTCACCATGAGAGATTTTTTCAAAGATGCGGCGTCTTACGATGTCAAAGGCTTCGCGCTCCGTAACGGACAGGCATATCTCATTCACCACGGCCCACTTGGAAAAATCCGGGTGGTCGAGGACATGTCCTCGACCCAGGCCATCGAGCACGAAGAATCTGTCCGGGCCTTCGACCCGGGCAAGGATTTTCTGGTTTTTCCGCTGGGCTTTGGCAAACAGGATGGAGATGGTGTGATCAGGCTGGGCCGCGGTGACCACAACGATATCGTTGTACCGGATGCGTCCGTGTCGGACAACCACGCGACCGTGGAAATCACGAAGCGCGGCCAGTTTCAGATTCAAGATCTGGGTTCGCGTAACGGAACCTTCGTCCAGGAGCAACAAGTGCCCGTTTTGGGGTCCGGGCCTCCGCTTCGGCTCGAATCGGGCGCCCGCATCAGGATTGGGGGGTTGAACATGACTTTCCTGGAGGCCGCCGAGTTTCACAACCTGGTGATTCAGTTGCTGGGTTGACAGGGAGAGAATCCATGCAATGTCCAGTTTGTTCGAGTACGCGTCTTTCCCCGGAAACCGAAACCGGGCCGTACAAGACTTCATTCCGGTCGGGATTTCAGGTGAACGGCAAGCTCAAGGTAGCCCAGATTGACCGGGGCCGAATATGCGGCGACTGCGGGCATGTGATCTTGTTTGTTAGCAAGAGCCAGTTGAACGGGCTTCAGGAAATCTGGGACAGTCTGACCCCGAACGAGCGCTGAAGTCGATCCAATATCCGGTTGACAGTCCGGCCTATCCACCCTAAGCTGCCTGCCTGGAAGTGCCAGGGTCACTGGTGGGCCCCCCGGGCTTCAAACCCGGTGTGACGTGCGAGCAGCGCGTTGGGTGGGTTCGATTCCCATGCACTTCCGCCATTGAACTATTGCGCCGATACGCATTGCCATTTGGCGGAGTTTTCGCGTTGGCGAGGGTCTTATGCCGTGAGGCCGGAAGACAAAGACAGGGTCAAAGTCGAGGTTGTTCAACGCATCCTCGACCACTGGACTTCGGACGCCACTTGTTGCGAGGAATCCCTCTTCGACACAATTTACCACGAGCGGCGCCGGCTGGAGTCCGAGCGGAACAATTCCCGGGTAAGAAAAGAAAGCGCCTTTTACGAGCGGATATATCACCAGGCTCTAAGCGGTAAGGGCGCTTCTCATCGCCAGTTGCTCAAAGAGGTGGTCAGCTTCTTCGCCGATGAGGTGTTGGGACACTTCGATCCGCGCGTCTATTCTCTGGCAACGCGTGTAATTCCCACCGGTCTGAGTTTGCTTCTGAACACGGTAAGTCCACTGCGCCTGATCGAAACCCTTCAGGGAGCCGATAGCCTGGTCGACCAGTTGGTAATCGAGGGAGAGGGCGAGGCTTTGCGTCGGGTAGCTAAAATGGGGACGACCATCCTTGTTCCCACCCACTCGAGCAACCTCGACAGCATTTTGATAGGTTTCGCACTCTATCGCCTGGGCCTGCCGCCTTACACCTACGGAGCCGGACTGAATCTTTTCTCGAACAAGCTGATAGGCTTCTTCATGCACAACCTGGGCGCCTACAAGGTTGACCGGCGCAAAAAGGCGCCAGTCTACAAGGACGTTCTCAAGACTTATGCCGGCTACAGCATGGAACTGGGCTATCACAACCTGTTCTTTCCCGGCGGCACGCGCAGCCGTTCAGGCGCCGTGGAGAGCAAGCTCAAGATGGGCTTGTTGGGTATGGGCCTGGATGCCTATATACACAATCTTGCTGCCGGCAAAGAGCGACCAGATATTTTCGTAGTTCCCTGCACGATCAACTATCAGTTGGTTCTCGAGGCGGAGACGCTGATCGACGATCATCTCAAGGATGTCGGCAAGAGCCGCTACATCATCGAAGATGATGAATTCTCGAGGCCAAAACGCGTCTTCGAGTTCATCCGGCAACTCTTCTCGCTGCACTCGACCATCCACCTGGTCGTCTCGAGCCCGCTGGACGTTTTCGGCAATCTTGTTGACGAGGGGGGAGTCTCCCGCGACAGGCGGGGCCGACCGGTAGAACGCTCACGTTATGTGCTTGACGCTGCCGGACGGCCAATATTTGATTCGCAACGTGACCGTGAGTACACCCGGGAACTGGCCAGCTCGATCATAGAGGCTTATCACAGGAATACGGTGATCAAGTCGACTAACCTCGTTTCCCGGGCGGTTTTCAAGCTGCTTCGCGACAAGAACCCCGGTCTCGATCTCTACCGCCTGCTGCGCGGTGTCGGTTCGGAAGAGAGCTTTTCGCTGGCGGATGTCTACCGCAGCGTCGAAGATACGCTCGAGACGGTGCAGCAGCTGAACCGGCGCGGCAAGGTGCGGATTGACGACATCGTGGCCCGCAACGACCCGGTAGCCGTCGTGTCCGAGGCACTTGCTCATCTTGGCACCTATCATCGTAAACCGGCCCTGGTTCGTCGGGGAGATCGCCTCTTCCACGTCGATCGCAATCTGCTCCTGTATTACCAGAATCGTCTTGCTGGTATCGGGAACGGAGAGTCGGCATGAGAGGAGCTTCGGGAAAAAATCGCGAGAGACTCGATATTTTGGTGGTTGGCGGAGGTACATTCGGCACAGCCTTGGCCTCGATTCTCTCCGAGATGAAGCGCCGGATTCTCCTGTGGGTTCGTCGACCCGAACTGGCCGAGGAGATCAACTCGAAGCACACCAACTCCCGTTACCTTGACGGGTTCGAACTACCGCCTAATCTCAGAGCCACGACAAAACTGGAAGAATCGATAAAAAAGACGCCGATCGTCTTGATTGTTGTTCCATCGAAGGCTTTCAGGGATATTGCCCGCCGGATCGGAGATACCGCCCAAGGCAACCAGATTATTGTTCACGCGACCAAGGGTATTGAAATAGAGACTTTCAAACGTATGTCCGAAGTGCTGCGGGAAGAGACATGCGCCTTGAAGATCGGAGCCTTGAGCGGCCCCAACCTGGCGCGTGAAATCATGGGTGGCCAACCGTCCGGGGCGCTTCTGGCTTCGCGTTACGACGAAGTGGCCGCGGCCATTCAGCCACTCTTCGCCTCCAGCCGAATGCGCATTTATAGCGGCCGGGACGTGATAGGCACCGAGGTCGCCGGTTCGTTCAAGAACATAATCGCCATAGCGGCAGGGGTAGCCGACGGCATGAACCTGGGAGACAATGCCAAATCCCTGCTTGTCACCCGGGGCTTGAGCGAGATGGCCCGCTTCGGCGTTGCACTTGGCGCCGACGTTTTTACCTTTGGAGGCCTGGCCGGCATCGGTGACCTGATGGCAACCTGCGCGTCGAAACTCAGTCGCAATCACCAGGTGGGTGAGCGCCTGGCAACGGGTGAGAAGATTTCGGCGATCCTCGAAAGTATGACCCAGGTCGCCGAGGGAGTGCCGACTACCAAGGCCGTGCACGCTCAGGCCCTGCAGATGAATATCGACTTGCCGATTGTCAGGGCAGTGCACGGAATTCTGTACGAGGACTGGAGCGGCAACGAGGCTCTGGTCCGGCTGATGTCCCTTCCGGTCGAGAAGGAACTCGCCGTACTAAACTACCGCTGAGGGCATATTGCAGTCTTATCCTCTAAGCCTGGATGAACAGCGAACATACGCGGACGATTTCGACGGCAAGGTCTTCGTCTGGGACATTGATAAGACATACTTGGCAACTCGTTTCTCGTCGCTCAAAGGGATGGCGCGCATTCCGCTCGAATTCGCCATAGACAAGAAGGCCATCGCGGGTATGCCGGAAGTGCTGCGCGGCTTGCGCCGCGGCGCCGGGCGCACATTCGCGGCTGCCCCGATCTATTTTGTCTCCGCCAGTCCGCCGCAGATGCGGCGCGTGATCGAGCGCAAGATGCTCATGGACGGCGTGGAGTACGACGGAATAGCTTTCAAGAACTGGGCGGCGACGATTCTCAGGCTGCGGCCGGGCAGGTTACGCGAACAGGTGGGATTCAAGCTATGCGCATTGCTGACGACCCGTCAGAACCGGCCATGTTCGAGAGAGTACCTGTTCGGTGACGACGTCGAGAGCGACGCCGAAGCTTTTCACCTGTATGCACGTTTGCTTTCAGGCGATCTGTCGGCCGGGGAGGCCGAGGAGGCTATGAAGGCCTCCGGCGTCAAGAAGGACGATCGAGAATGCGTTCACGCGCTTTTAGATAGTCTTGGCGACAAGCACGGTTCGGTGGAACGTATTTTCATACACCTGGCTGACAAATCTCCGCCCGAGCGTTTCGCCAAGTTTGCGCCGCTGGTGGTTCCGGTAAAGGGAGCCTACCAGTTGGCCCTGGCCTGCTACGAGTTGGGTTTGCTTCGTGCCGAGGCTGTCGGTCGTGCGCTCGAAGCCTGCCGCTCGCTGCTGCCGCATTTCGGGCAGGAAGAGTCGAATAAGGATGCGCTTGAACGCGGTCTGATCTCGAAAGACGGCTATTCCAGCTATTCGAAAAGTACTTTTCTCAACTCATCGGCGTCAGCGGCCAGGTAATCCGGCTTGGTTGCCATGACGGGTTCGGACCCGGCGAAGCCCCACAGAACTCCGCAGGTGGACATCCCGGCGGCGCGGCCGGCCTGAATATCGTTATGGTAATCACCGATCATGATGCCTGCCGCGGGCGGCAAGCCTAGTTTTTCACAAGCCGCAAAAATCGGTTCGGGGTCAGGCTTCATGTTTTCGGTCTCGTCTCCGCCAATCAGCACACCGAAGTATTCTGACAAAGACAGCCCGTCGAGAATCATGCGCGCAAAGTAACCCGGCTTGTTGGTCACCACGCCTACCCGGGCGGGCCGAAGATCGCGCAGGATTTCGGGCAGACCGGGGTAGGGCAGTGTGTTGTCGAGGGCGTGCTCGCGGTAGTAGGCCCTGAAGTTCTTGATCTGCTCGTCAACGTCGTCGCGCTCCAGCTTTCTCAAGACTCGCTCCATCAAACGGCGCACACCGTCGCCTACATAGCCGAGCACTTCGTCTTGCGGCAGGGGCACAAGGCCGAGATCTTCCAGGGTGTGGTTGATCGCAGCAGCGATATCCCTTCCGGAATCAACCAAGGTGCCGTCAAGATCGAAGAGGACGGGATCGAAGCGACTTTTCATGCGGGTAAAATACCACGCTCGCGCTTGACATGACAGAAAGTTAAGGGGATTTATCTGTAAGGGAGCGAAGATAGGTGCTGGAACTATTTTGGATCACGATTGGCGTCGGGGGAGTGTGGTTGGCGATCTTCATAGCCAGCCTGTTTGAACTCCGCTCGCTGCCTAGAGTTGTACCCGCTCGCGGCGCGAGCCACGGGCCTCTCCCGCGAGTGAGCGTGATCGTCCCGGCCCGCGACGAGGAAGCCAACATAATAGACTGCCTCGAATCGCTGCTTAGCCAGGATCACACCGATATCGAGGTTATCGTGGTCGACGACGGTTCGTCCGACCGAACCGCGGATCTTGTCGCCCGGATGTCCCGTCAGGATTACCGCGTACGCCTGGTCCGCCTGGGTGATCTTCCATCGGGCTGGACGGGAAAGTGCAACGCTGCATACCAGGGGGTAGTCAGGGGACATCCCAGGGGCGAATGGCTGTTGTTCACCGATGCCGACACGCGGCATGAGTCACAGAGCATCAGCGCCCCGTTGCAGGTCGCACTCGACCGCAAACTCGATTTCGTCTCGTTGATTCCGCATCTCGAGGCCTGTAGTTTCTGGGAACGTCTGATGCAGCCGACGATGGCGGCATTGATTGCTATTTTTCAGAGGCCGAGCCGGGTAAACGACCCGCGCCTGCCGGACATTTTTGCCAACGGGCAGTATATACTGGTTCGCAGGGAAACATACGATCGGGCGGGCGGGCACGCTGCAGTTGCCGGCAAGGTGCTCGAAGACGTCGAGTTGGCCAGGGCCATCAACGCTGCGGGTGGGCGAGTCTTTCTTGCCATGGGTCGCGATCTCTTTTCGACACGCATGTACACTAACCTGCATTCTATAATCGAGGGTTGGGCAAAGAACTTCTACATGATCCTCGGTTCCAGGCTGCCGCGGGTTTTGATCGCCGTAAGCGCCATGTCTCTGCTCAGCCTTTGGCCCGCTATTGTCGGTTTCTTCTCGAGTGGTGCATTGATAGCCGGTGCTAATGTTTTGCCGCAGCCATACTTATGGGGCGCACTTGGCGTCTACGTTCTTGTGCTCGTTTTCCAGTTCGTGCTGCGCCGTTTGAATCACTGGTACCCGCGCTATGCTCCATTCGCTCCATTGGGGAGCTTGCTGGCTATTTACGTGCTGGCGCACTCGGCCCGCCTTCATCGCACCGGTTCGGGCGTACGCTGGAAAGGCAGGGTGGTGTTCGACGACAAGGAAAAGAGAGGATGAACGCCGAACAGCAGTCGATTGAACGCATGCCGCTTTCGGATCTTCTTGGCAAAAGACTCGGTCGACTTCTGGACCAGCTTGGTACGCATCGCGTGCCTCACCTTTACAGGCTGGTGCTCGACGAAGTCGAAAGAGTATTGATCGAGCAGGCCCTGCGGCGCTCGGGAGGATCGCGCAAGCTGGCTGCCGAGATACTCGGAATACACCGTAACAGCCTGCGCAATCGGATCAAAGCGCTGGGCATCGAAAAACAACGCCCGTGAAACCATTTTGCCTTTCAATCGCCGGGTTTGATCCTTCAGCCGGGGCAGGCCTGCTGGCCGACGTTGAGACCTTCGCCGCTTTCGGTTTTGGGTTTGCGGCAGTGGTTACCGCCGTAACCGCACAGAACATCAAACGTGTTGAAGGTGTCTATCCCCTTGCCGCGAACCGTGTGCTGAAGCAGGCAAGCGCGCTTCTCGAACAGGGACAGCCCGCGGCCGTCAAGATCGGAATGCTCGGTTCGGTGTGCGTGGTGCGTGCCGTCGCGAGATTGCTGGATCGGCTGGCGGGTGTACCGGTTGTGCTCGATCCCGTATTGCGGGCCTCGACGGGTACCGACTTGCTTCCGCAGGCCGCAGTGGCGCTGATGCGGGAAATGTTGCTCGGTAAAGCGACGATTGTTACTCCAAATATCGAAGAGGCCGGAGTGCTCCTGGGCCGGAAGGTTGTAGGCAGCCGCGGTATGCGGCTCGCGGCCCGTGATCTTCTTGAATTTGGACCGCGTGCGGTAGTGGTGACGGGCGGCGATCGCCGCGCTGACCCGCTGGATGTGCTGTGCGACGAACGGGGAGTCGTGGAATACAGGAGTCGGCGCATCAACGTCGGTCAGGTGCGCGGGACAGGCTGCAGGTTCAGTTCGGCTGTGGCTGCCGGATTGGCCCAAGGCCGCTCATTGCGCCGGGCGTTGCAGGGCGCAAGGCGCTACCTGCGCCGCTACTTGCAAGCACGGATCATCAGCTCATAGTTCGATAAGCCACTTGCCTTCGTCTTGGCGCTGCACCTTGTGCAACTCGTTTACCTTCCAGAGCAGATCCTGGCCGGTTTTGATCTCGGGGTGCGGGTAGGATACCAGAGCGGCGGTCATGTTGACGGTAGTCGTGCTCTTGCTCCCGGTGACACTTGTCAGAGCCTCACGGATTCTTTCAATTGCCCGATGAGCGCCTGCGGATGCCGTTTCCGGCAACAGCAACAGGAATTCATCATTGTCCAGTCGGTAGATGCGATCGACCGAGCGTAGCGTCTTCTGCAGAACAGTGACCAGCGCGCCTATCAAGGAGGCGGCTTCTTTTCTGCCCCGCTCGTCGTAAATACTGTCGTAGTCGGTCAGGCTGAACAGCGCGCAAGCCAGCGAGTGTTCGTAACGCTGGGCTCGCTGGAACTCGTACTCGAGGCCGCTACGTAGCTGACGATAGCCGCCGATTCGTCCGGGCGAGTCGATTTCACCCAGTTTGATCAGCTTTTCGCGGGCTTCCCTGAGTTGTTGCTTGTACAACTTGGCCTCGAGCACCGTGCGAATGCGTTGCTGCAACTCGAACAGGCGGAAGGGCTTTGTGACGTAGTCGTCGGCTCCCATTTCAAGGCCGCGCATCTTGCTGTCGATATCATCCAGGGCCGTGACGATTATGATCGGCAGGTCGGAATAATCTTCCGCGGAGCGCAACTCCCGACAGACATCGAAACCGTTCTTGCCGCCCATCATGATATCTAGCAGCATCAGATCGGGTGATTCAGAGCGGGCAAGATCCAGCGCCTCGTTGCCGTCATGCGCCTCGATGACCTCGTAGCCGGTCGTCTCGCAAAGCTCACGCATCAAGGTGACGTTGAACTTGTCGTCGTCGACAACCAAAATTTTCACATTCTTGCTCATATACAACCATATACCACAATCAATAGTCCCTGTCGCGCGCCAGGTTCTCGAAACGCGTATACTCCGGAAAAAACTTGAGCTTGACCGTGCCGATCGGACCGTTGCGCTGCTTGCCGATGATTATCTCGGCGATGCCCTTTTCGGGAGTTTCCTCGTTGTAGACCTCGTCACGGTAGATGAAGATGATCACATCTGCGTCTTGTTCAATGGCTCCTGACTCGCGCAGATCCGACATTTGCGGGCGTTTGGACTCGCGCGATTCCGGCTTGCGGCTGAGTTGGCTTAAAGCCACCACCGGAACTTCCAGTTCCTTGGCCAGCGCCTTCAGTGACCGGGAGATCTCCGAGATTTCCCGTTCGCGACTCTCTACCCGGCCGCCGACCGAGGCCAACTGGAGATAATCCACCATGATCATTCCCAGCTTCTTGTTTTGCTTTGCCAGGTCCGCTTGCAGGCGCCTGGCCTTGGCGCGCATTTCCATCACCCGGATGCCGGGAGTGTCGTCGATGTAGAGTTCGGCTTCACTGAGCAGGCCGGCCGCCCGGGCCAACCTTCCCCAGTCGCTATCCGTCAGGTGGCCGGTGCGCACTTGCTTGAAATCAACGCGTGCCTCGGTACTTAGCATGCGCATGGTCAAGGACTGCCGGCTCATTTCGAGCGAAAAGAAAAGCGTCGGAGTCTCGGCGCGGTGAGCGGCGTACTGGGCCATGTTCATGGCCAGGCTGGTTTTGCCCATCGAAGGCCTTCCGGCGACGATGATCAGATCGGCCTTCTGGAATCCCGACGTCAAGTCATCCAGGTCGCGATATCCGGAGGGAACGCCGGTGAACTGGCCTTTCTCCTGGTATAGCCGGTCTATCGTGTCAAAACTCTCGCGTACGAGATCCTTGAGCGGAACGACTCCGGCCAGGCGCCGCTGCTGCGAGACGTTGAAGATCAGTTGTTCGGCGCGATCCAGGTAGTCTGAAACTTCGTCGCTATCCTCGATGCCGGCCTGGAGGATCTCGGTCGCCGCGCTGATTAGTCGCCGCGCGACAGCCTTGTCACGGACAATCTTGGCATAATGGGTGACGTTGCCGAGACTGGGAACGGCGTCGGTCAAAGAAGCCAGGTATGATGCACCCCCAACCTGGTCGATCTCGTTTCGCGATTTGAGCCGATCCTCCAGTGTGAGGTAATCGATCGCCTCCCCCTTTTGCGCCATTTCCTTCATCGCGGAGAAAACCTTTCGGTTTGCTTCGCGATAGAAATCACCATCCTGGACTATGTCCAGAATCTGATCGAGCACGCCGTTATCCAGCAGCACACCCCCCAGCACGGATCTCTCGGCCTCTATATTTTGGGGAGGCTTTTTCGCCGCAGCGACCTGGTTTTCCATGTCCCCCTCGAGCCGGGACTTTCAGTTGTACCGTTTACTTGGCCACGACCCAAACCTTGAGCTTGCCCGTGACCTCGGTGTGCAGGCGCACATCCACGGTGTAAACGCCAAGGCTCTTGATAGGCTCCTCGAGCATGATCCGCTTGCGAGAAAGTTGTATGCCTTCCTGTGCCAGGGCCTCTTCGATGTCCTTGGATGTCACCGATCCGAACAGCTTGTCCTGTTCACCAACCAGCATCGGGATCGTACAGGAGCTGCTCTCGATCTGCTTGGCCAGATCTTGAGCCTGGTTCCGGACTTTGATGCTGTTGGTTTCAATCAGGCGTTTCTGATGCTCGAACTGGTGCATGTTTTTGGTGTTTGCCCGGACAGCCATGCGCTTCGGAATCAGGTAGTTTCTGGCATACCCATCCTTGACCGTGACCAGGTCTCCTACCGAACCGAGGTCGGGTACCTCTTCGCTCAAAATGACTTTCATGACATTTTCTCCGCTGCTCGCCCGATCATCAGATGGTCGAGGTACTGTACGGCAGCAAGGCAATTTGCCTGGCCCGTTTGATGGCCATGGAAACCTGCCGCTGGTGATGAGCGCAGTTGCCCGAAATGCGACGCGGAATGATCTTGCCTCGCTCGGTTATAAAAAACTTTAAACTGCCGGCGTCACGGAAGTCGACCTTGAGGGACTTGTCGGCGCAGAACCGGCACACTTTTCTCCTGGGAATAGGGCGACGTTTTCTGCCCTTCTTGTCTTTGTTATTGGGGCGCATGGTTTATTCCTCCTCACCTTGCGGAACGCCTGCGAGGTTGCCGGCGGAGTCCGATATGGAATCATCTTCTGCTGCTTTATTCTCCTCGCTTTTAGCGGCCGCGGCTTTTTCTTGTTCTTCGGCCCTTGCAGCGGCTGCAGCTTCCTCGGCCGCAACCCTGGCTGCTCTCTCTTCCCGTCGCTTCGCCTCGATTACTTCCTCGGCCCTGTTTTCCACCTCTTGTTCGGCCAGGCGCTTTTCAACGTCGACCCTGTCGCTAATCTTGATGGTCTGATACTTCAAGACCGGATCGAAGATCTTCAGGTTGCGCTCGAATTCCTTGACCGTCACCGGCTCCGAAAGGTACTTGAGGGAAACGTAGACTCCCTTGGGTTGCTTGTTGATTTCGTAGGCAAGCTTCTTTTTTCCCCAGACGCTGTGTTTGAGTATCTTGGCGCCCTCGCGATCGAGCACGGCAGAGATCTTCTCACCGACCTTGGCCTCTTCTTCTTCGGCCAGATCGGGTCGCAAGATGTAAATGGTTTCGTACTCTCTGAGTAACATTCCAACCTCCTTACGGGTTATAGCCCCCCAACCGGTAGCTTCCGGATTGAGGAGCAAGGAGCATATCGAGCGGCATCAGTAAAGTTACTGTTGTCCGCCCAGCATTTCTTTTCGCTTCTTCCTCATCATCTGTACTAGTGCCGCCTGAGTCATGCCGAGCACCAATCCGGCGATACCGGGAGCGATTCGACTTACCTCTCCGGCACCGATCAGATCTGCCAAGACCCAGTTGAACAACTCGGACATGCCCCAGATGAGCATTCCGGTGATAAATCCAAAAACCAGCATTCGCTTGAAGTTCACTTTTCTTCCTCGCTTTGCTCAAAAGCGTTGTAGTCGTTCATCGCCGTCTTCAGCCCGTTATGCAGCCAGCATTCAATTGCTGAAGCTGCCCTTTCCAGTGAGTCTCCAATCCTTTGAAGCTCGTCGAGCTCGAACGGCCGCAGAACGAAATCGGCGACATCTTCATCAAAATGCGGCCTACCTATTCCAAGGCGGATACGCGTGAAGTTGGCCTCGCCCAGCGACTCGATGATTGACACCAGGCCCTTGTGTCCACCGTGACCGCCGCCCTGCCTGACCTGGATGCGACCCAACGGGAGATCGACGTCGTCGTGAACCACCATCAAGCGATCCGGCGGAACCTTGAAGAAGCGAACCGCCGCGGCAACCGATTTTCCGCTCAGGTTCATGTAAGTCACAGGTTCCATAAGCAAGATCTGGCAATCACCAATCTTGCCGCTGCCTGTCCTGGCAAAAAAGCGTTCACGATCGAGCGAGAGCGTGTGCCGTTCGGCCACAAGATCCACAACCTGGAATCCCATGTTGTGTCGCGTACGATCGTATTTTCGGCCGGGATTTCCCAAGCCCACAATGACAAAGAGCATACTTTCCGTGTCTGCTATTTCTTGGTGTCCGTCTTTTTAGCGGCATCAGCGTCCGCTTTTGCTGGCTCTTTCTTGTTTTCTTCCTCTTTCGGTGCACCCTCGGCTGCCTCGCCCTCGGCGGGAGCGCCTTCAGCGGCGGCTTCCTCGGCCGGAGCTTCTTCCTTCTCTTCGGTCGGGGCGACTATGGCACAGATGGAATAGTTGCGATCGTAGACCGCCTTGACTCCATCAGGCAGGTCGACGCCCTCAATGTGAATCGACTGTCCAACCAAGAGTTCAGACACATCGATCTCGACCTTGTCTGGGATCTGCGCCGGCAGGGACTCGATACTGATTGAACGTCGGCTGAATTGCAGAACGCCGCCCAGCTTGACGCCTTCCGGTTTTCCGGAAAGCAAGACGGGAACCTTGCGAATCAACGGTTTATCGGGGTCGACATGGATAAAGTCCACGTGCAGCAGGTTCCTGTCGACTGGGTCTTTCTGAAATTCCTGGACGAAGACCGTGCGATCCTCGGCTCCCTGAAGTTTGATTAAGGAGTTCAGGCCACGTGGACCGCGCAAGATCCCGATCAGTTCATTTGGATCGAGTGAAAGCGACAGGGGGTTCTTATCCCGCCCGTAACACACAGCCGGAATAAGGCCCTGGTTACGCAGCTTAGAAGTCGGTCCCTTGCCATTGATCGTTCTCTGTTGGACTTTCAGTACGGGGATGTCCATCATTTCCTCCGGTAGCTTAAGGCTCTATTAAACGAACAGGGCGCTCACGGAATCCTGCAAGTGAATGCGCCGGATAGCCTCGCCCAGAAGCGGCGCGACCGACAGGCTGCGGATCTTCTTGCAGCGCTGCGCCTTTTCGTGGGGCGAGATTGTGTTAGTGACAACCACTTCTTCAAGGGGTGATTTATCGATTCTATCTATTGCCGGTCCCGACAACACCGGATGAACGGCGTAGGCCACGACTCTGTTGGCGCCGTGATCCATCAGCACCTTGGCCCCCTGTGTAAGCGTGCCGGCGGTATCGACCATATCATCGAGCAGGATGGCGTCATGGCCATCGACCTCGCCAATAAGGTTCACCACCTCCGAAACGTTCGGCGCGCTGCGGCGTTTGTCGATGATGGCCAGCGTCGATTTCAAGCGTTTCGAATAAGCCCGGGCACGCTCCGTTCCGCCGGCGTCAGGGGAAACGATGACCGGAGGCTTCTCGAAGCGTTGCTTGATGTCTTCGAGAAAGACCGGTGCGGCATAGAGGTGGTCGAAGGGGATGTTGAAAAAGCCCTGGATCTGTCCTGCATGCAGGTCGATGGATACCACCCGGTTGGCGCCGCCCGCGGTGAGCATGTCGGCAACCAGCTTGGCGGTTATCGGAGTGCGCGGGGCTACTTTACGGTCCTGGCGTCCATAGCCATAGTAAGGAATTACCGCGATTATCTGCCCGGCCGAGGAGCGGCGCAAAGCGTCCATGACAACCATCATCTCCATGACGTGATGATTGACCGGTTGGCATGTGGACTGTACCACGAAACAATCCTTGCCGCGGACGTTCTCGCCGATTTCCACCATCGTTTCACCGTCCGAGAACTTGCCCACGTTGGCCTTGCCCTGGGCGGTGTTGAGGTAGCCGGCAATCTCCTCCACCAGCTTGGGGTTGGAGTTGCCTGAGAATATCAGGGGTGCATCTTCACGGTACACTGCGTGCCTTCCTCTCGACCGTCCGGTTTCCTGCCGCCGGCCTTGGCTAAGTATTTATTAAAACGGAAGCGGTTCGCTGTATCAATCTCCCTGAGTGTCCGTTCCGTCGCCGCTATCGGATGAAGGATCGGGTTCGTCTGCTATTTCATCTGGTGGTTGACTTTCCAACTTGCGGTCGCCGACATCGGGTGGTGGAGCACCTGTACGCTCCAACTCGCCGCGATACTCGGCCAACACGGCTGACTCTATCTTCTCACGGGTCTCGGTATTGAGTGGGTGGGCCGTGTCCTTGAACGTGCCATCTTTACGTTTCTTGCTGGGCATGGCGACGAACAGACCGTTGTTCCCCTGGATAACCTTGAGGTCGCGCACGACGAAGCAGCGGTCGAAGGTGATCGTCGCGTAGGCCTTCAGTTTCTCCTCATTGACCGGGAATACCCTGACTTCAGTGATTTCCATGTTGTACCTCCCGCGTTCCCCCGGGCTCACTTGGGTGAGACTCAGGTTGATCTAACCCTTCGCCACGAGATAGCGCCAATCACGTTCCTTCTTGATTTTCTCTCTGACACTGTAAGCTTCTTTTTCCGAAGCGCTGAGACCGAAAACCGTAGGCCCGCTCCCCGACATCAGGGCGCCTGTGGCACCGGCTCTGAGCATTTCATCGTAGACCCTCCGGATGACGGGCTTTATTCGCTCGCCCACAGCCTGCAGATCGTTATGCAGTCTCAGCGCGAGCTCAGAAAGAGCCCCGTCCCGAATAAGGGGTGTATTCCTATCATCGTGACAGTTCGATGTCAACGGGAATTTTAGACTTTCATAGACTTTTCGAGCAGACAGGCCGAAAGGAGCACAGGCCAAAATAACCCAAAACGCAGGTAGCGATCCGACTTGCTCCAGGTCATGGCCGATACCCCGGGCGCGGCAGGTTCCACGGCGCAGGAAAAACGGCACATCGGCGCCTAGTTCGCAGGCCAGCTGGTGAAGATGCTCCGATCCCAGGCCGCCGGTCGACAGGCGATCGAGCCCTAATAGGACGGCCGCTGCGTCCGAGCTTCCCCCCCCAAGACCGGCCGCTACGGGTATCTTTTTGTGAATCAGTATGTTAAGTCCAAAATTGGAGCCTTTGGCCGCGAGGTACAGCTCTGCCGCCCGGTAGGCCAGGTTGGCCTTTCCCGAAATCTCGGGGAAGCCGGGGCAACTAACCGAGATTTCAGCGGGCCGCTTTTCGGGCCGCTGTTCGATGGTGACGGTATCGGCCAGCGAGATCCTGGTGATCAAGGTGTCGATATCGTGATACCCGTCGGGCCGGCGGCCCAGCACCCGCAGGTATAGGTTGATCTTGGCCGGGGCTTCAATTTCGATCTTCACAACCCGAATAATGCCGTAAAGCTGACTCAAGATCCACCAGGATGGGATCGTGGTTGCCATCGGGTCTCACAGATGCGATTATTCGAAATTGTGGCCTGCTGATTTCATAAAGATACGAGGATCCGGATGAATGCTAAACCGATTCGATCAAGCCCGGGAATCTCATGGGTCGCCGCACTTCTTGCGCTGTTGGCCATGAACTGTGCCGATCTGGCACCGCAGACACCCGAGGAGGTCTACCGCGTATTCTACCAAGCCGCGGCGAAGGCCGACTGGGACGCGGCGATGGTCAATCTCGATCCACAGGTTTTGAAAGTCTTTCGTGAGGTCGGCGCGAGATTGTCAAAGATGGTGGATTTTCCGGGCAAGCCGCTGGATTTCTTTCTGCAGCAGGTCAAGGGCGAGCGTGCCACTCCGCTGCGCAAGGTTGAGGTTGTCGATAGGCAAAAAGGTGAGGTGACGCTCGAGGTCACGGCTGGAAAATGCGGCCCCGACGAGGCCTGCTCGATAAATAGAGTCAGGCTGATCCACCGCCAGGGACGCTGGCTGGTGTCGCCTCGGCTTCCCGGGTTGCTCGGCTCTCCGTCGACTAAGGGGAAGGAGTCTGCGAAATGAGATGCAATATGATCTTGCCCGCGACGGCGGGTATGTTCTTGTCGATGATTTCGGCGTGTGGTCCGGTCGAAAAGACCGAGGTCAAGCCTGTACCTCAAACCGCGGTGACCGCGCCGGCGCCCAAGGCCATGACGATTGTAGTCGACTATTCTTTGATGGCCGACCTGCTCAACATGATCGAGGGAGTCAGCCTGTGGCGTACGGGTATGCCGCGCACTTACCGCCGGGCTTTCGACGACCTTTTCGGTCTCGACGGGGCCGATAAAGAGCTTCTGAGAAAATTCGCTTTTGCCCGATCGGAGTTGCTCGAGCGCTCCTTCAAGGGTGTTCCGGCGCCCACCTTCGAGGCGCCCTTCGGCCCCGAGGGGCTGATGCCCAAGGCGGCCTTGAGCCCGGCCGATAAGTTCTGGACCGGCGTTCTTTCGGCCGGTCGTCCGGACAAGGTGGCCGCCGCCCTGGCCGGGCTGATGGCGCCCGCTGACTCTGATACAACGGCCAAGGCATTGACCCGCTTCGCGCCGAGACTGGGAGAGTTGACCACCGAGCGGGCAGGCTTCGGACCCGAAGTGAAGGTGCTTACAGATCTTATCAAACGCAAACCTGTTTTCGGTCTGCTGAATTCTTTGGCGGCCTTTGCCGGCAAAGACACCGCCGGACTGCATTTCGATATCAACCCGGTTTGGGGCCCCGAGGGGGCGGCTTTGGAGGCCATAGCCCACGGCGACCGGATCCTGGTGGCATTTGCCGAGGGAAGCAAGGCCGACATTATTCACGCCTGCCTGGCGCTTCATGAGATCGGCCGGCGGCTGCTTGGCCGCATGCCGGCCGCAAAAAAAGCTCTGGCCACGATCCGCTTCGTTGAACGAGCCGGGCACCGGGGAGATCTGTTCGAGCTTACCGAGGGTATCCTGGATGCATTCAGCCACGGGATCGTCGCGCCGCTTCTGATGTCCGCGGGCGGCAAACTACCTCCCTGGCCGGGCGACGAGCGCCGGCGGAAGTTCGGCAAGGCGCTGGTCCCCTTGCTTCGGGACTACCTGTCCCGTGAGCGGCCTCTAGACGGCAAGTTTGCCCTTCAAGCAGCGGAGATATTCATAAAGAGCAACCCGGCAAGGCCCGCGGATTTCCTTGGCGGAGGCATGGTGATTGGCGGGGAGCGGGCTATCGGGGTTTTCAAGAGTCAGGTGGTTCGCTGGACTGTATGGAAGTTCCCCGTCGACAAGAAGTATAACTACCCCAGAAAGTTTGCGGACTACCCGGGGCGCTCGGTGTTGCTGTTGTTCACTCCGGATGATCTGCGTAGCCTGCCCAAGCGTTTTAAGGGTTACGACGAGTTGATTTCGGCCATGCGCAAGGCCCAGGGCTACATGCAGCGCGAGCAGGCGGTGCTAATCAGCGTACCCCGCCGGGAGCGCGGGTATTTCTTTCTGATGGCCGCGCCCTCTGCGGAAAAAATGAAGAAGATTGCCCAGCTGTTTTTTAAAATCGATCACATTCCGACCGGACCGGTGACGGCTGACTGATTCATGAACGTCTTGTCGTTTTCAGATTTTCGGTGTCTGTGTGGGCGGGCCGGGTTGATTATCATGCTGCTTGCCTGCGGTTGCGACTCGCCGACGCTGGTCTCGCCCGATGCCGAAACCGACGCCGACGGCGAGCCCCGACCTGACGCCGACGGCGGGAGTCAGACCGAGAGCGATTCGGACAGTCTGCCCGACGAAAGCCCGTCTTGCAATCCCGCCGGCCTGTCCAACGAAGATCGAGGCCTGATTTACGCGGGTGACAATGTTGAAAATGTAGTCCTCAAAGCCTGCGGCCGCGATCGCTGGACCTTCGTGGCGGCTCAAGGCAGCAAGATCGAGATCAACCTGACCGCGCGCGGCTACAACCTGCTGGTTGCGGCCGTGAATTACCCTGACGACGCGGACTGGAGCGCAAAGCTCGATTCGATCTCGGCGGCGGCGGGACTGCCCGGCAGGTTGACTTTTTCGCCGCCGCGCTCGGGCGAGTTTTTCCTGCAGGTGCGTTCGATCGATCCCGAACAGGAAAGCAGTTACGATCTCGGGCTGAATTGTCTCGAGGGTTGCGAACTCGAATGCAGCCGCTTTCCGATCGTATTGGTCCACGGCTGGACGGGATTCGATCAGATCGGTCCGATCGAGTATTTCTACAACGTGCCCGACACTCTCAGACAACACGGATACGCGGTCCTGGTGGCCGTTTTGGATCCTTACAACTCGGTCGAAGTGCGCTCCGCCCAACTCGCCGAGCAGCTCGACGGTTTTCTGAAAAAGAGCAGATCGCGCAAGCTGAACATCATCGCTCACAGCCAGGGAGGGCTCGATTCGCGAAGGGCGATAAGCACTCTGGGATACGGAGATCGAGTGGAGGCCCTGGTGACGATCGCCACACCGCACCGCGGCACGCCGATCGCGGATATTGCCCTGGGTCTCGGGCCGGGGCCGGGCGAAGACGCTTTAGCCTTCCTGCTGAACCTGATAGGCGCCGCCGGCGGCAACGAGTCGGACGCCGTGGCCTCGTTCGAGTCGATCTCGACGGACTTCGTGCAAAACGAATTCAACCCGGCAAACCCGGATGATCCGCGGGTGAGCTACATCTCATGGACCGGCCTGACCTGCCCGCTGGGGATAAACTGCCAGGATATTTGCGACGTGGAGATACGCTGGGCCTACGACTTGATCTACCTTTCGGCGGGCGACAATGACGGAATGGTGCCCGTATCGAGCGCTCCCTGGGGCGATTATCGCGGAACCATTCCGGCCGATCACTTCGATGAGATCGGCCAGGTGCTGGGCGTGACCGGTCCCAACTTCGATCATCTTGAATTCTACCTGGGAGTCGCAGAAGACTTGGCCGCCTCCGGGCATTGATGGTAGGCTGTGAACATGTCCAGGATAACGCGAGACTCGAGTACTCTTGCCGGATCATTGCTTTGTGCAGCGTTGCTGTTCACCTGCGGCGACTCTGTAGCAGGTGGTTTCCTGATGTACGAGCACGGGGCCACCTCGACCGGGATGGCCGACGCGCGCACGGCTCTGGCCGACGACGTCAACGCGCTTTACTTCAACCCGGCCGCGATTTGCGAACTCGACGGGCTGCAGCTGGAGTTGGGCGTCACCGGGGTGTTGCCCTACGTTTCCTACGAGGCGGCCAAGCAGCCGGACCCCGAGCGAACTTACAAACGCTTCCCCAGCGGCGAAATCGTCCAGATCAACGACGGCATGCACGACACCCATGCCAAGCTCAAGGGATTTTCGCCGATTCACATCTATGCCGCTTACCGTATCCCCGGGGCGTACGTTTCGATCGGCTACGGGTTGAACAACCCCTTCGGGCTCGGCACCTACTGGCCGGGAAACTGGGACGGGCGTTTCATCACCACCGAGTCCGAGATCACGACCTTTGTCAACCAGCCGGTTGTCGCCCTGGATCTGGCGGACCTTCTGGGGTTCAAAGAACACATTAAGCTGTCGTTGGCTGTAGGCTACGATTTTGTGTACGGAACGGCACGCATGGCCCAACGCATCGACTTGCGGATCGCCGAGATGCTGCCCTCGGGCGATCCGATCGTCGATCCCGAGGGATCCATGCTGCTTACCGGCAGCGCCATTGGGCACGGCTACAACTTCGCGCTCTACGCCGAGCTTCCGGATCTTCTGGCTTTCGGAGCCTCGATTCGCAGCGGCATCAGCCTGCCGTTTTCGGGCACGGCCAGTTTTTCTTTCAATCCCGCCGGGCAGGCCGCCTTGCTTCTTACCAACACCCGTATCCCGGACGAGACCACCGGGCGAGTGACGGTCAATCTGCCTTGGAACATGAACTTCGGCCTGGCCTTTCTGGGGATCGAGCGGCTCAAGCTGGCGCTCGATCTCTACCTGGCCTTTTTCCAGAGCTACGACGAGTTGCAGATGAAATTCGATTGCCTGACCGACGATCCGCCCTGCGATCTGAAACTGGATCCTATTCCGGCACATTGGGGAACCGCCTGGCAGCTTTCGCTGGGCGCCGACTACCGGGTCTGGAGGGGTCTCAGCCTGCGCTGCGGTTACGCGTCTTCATTCAGCCCGGTGCCGGCCGACACCCTCGAGCCCTCGGTGCCCGATAGCCGGCAGGACAACATCAGTATCGGTGCGGGTTGGCGGGGCTCCGGCTGGAAGGTCGACTTGGGTTACATGCTGGGTTTCTGGTCGGTGGTCAAGAATAACGACATCGGCGGCTGGGACCCGAGCGGCAATCCGCTGGGTAAGGCCAACGGAAAGTACACCACGGTAGCCCACCTGCTGGCGCTCAGCGTCTCGGCCTGGTTCTGAGCGTTTCAGTCGCCGGGGTTTAGCACCCGGCCGACAAAAAGCAGGCTGTCTGTCTGGATGTCGCGGACGACGAACACGAAGGGACGGTCGACGTCGAGGTGGTTGGGAACGCCGAAGTCGTTGACCACCACGGCGGTGGCCGCCGCGGCCTCGGTGCCGTATTCGTCCACGGCCACGAAGGCCTTGTGCAGCACGTCGCCGATGTACAAGTTATGAGTGCCGTCCATGCCGGAAAGATCGGCCACGCCCATGGTGAAGGCATCGCTCATGCCCAGCTCGGAAAGGATCTTCTTGACCGAGAAGGTGGCCCCGTCGATCTTGAAACGCGGCATCGTTATAGTGGCCGAGTCGCTGCCGAGTGAAGAGAAGATGGTCGCGATCTTCGTAGCGTCCAGCGCCTGTTCGAAAGCGCCGAAGTCGTCCGGCACGATCACCACCATCGAAAGCTCTTCGCCGTCGTAGGGGATCTCGACCGCCTGCCAGCCGTCGCCCGCCCCGTAGGGCAGCGGGTCTTCGTGAACCATCATCGGCACGCTGACGCTGCCGCCGTCGAGCAGGCTGAACGAGCCGTCGGCGGTCAGCTGGTCGTCGAAGACTTCCTTCCACTTGGCGTTGAAGTAAATCGCGTTGACCAGCACCAGCTTGGTGTTGAAGGTGATGGCCGGCGGGGGAATCAGATCCTTGATGCGGTCTTCGGTCTGCTCGGCCACCCAGTCGTTGATAGCCACCCGCCCGGCATCCGGGTCGGAAGCGAAGTCGAGCAGGTAAAGCCCCGCCCCGTAGTAAAGCGCCAAGGTGTCCAGGAAAGGCTGCAGGAACTGGTAGCCGGTCTGGCCGAACAGCCGGTTGATGACGTGCAGCCGGAAAGGCTCGCCGTCCTTGCCCTCAGCCCCCTCGCCGCGCGAGTTCAAGGCCAGATCGAGCCAGTCGAAGGCCGGGTGCAAGGCGTCCTGGTCGAGCGAGAAGTGCAAAGTGTCGGCCATCTGGCTAGCCGTATCGCCCAGCGCCCCGGCCCAGGTCATCGCCAGCGCCACCGAGATGGAGTAGGGCGAGAAGAACACGTTCACGTTATCCGGGTCGGCCGCCAGCTTCTTATAAACATCGACCGCGAACTGCGTATTGCCCGCCACCAGCTCGGGCACATCATTATCAGGCGGAGCCGCCAGGCGCGACTTGTCCGACTTGACCTCCTGTCCGGGCGTCACCTCACTGGTACCGCCACCGCAAGCGCAAAAAAGAAAGGCCGGCAAAAGCAGCCAAACCGACAAACTGGAAATCCTCGTACGCCTCATAACATGCCTCCAAAGCAAGATTAGTAACCAGCCCCAGTGCCAAGCAATCCGCGTGCCAGCCCGACCAGAAAATTTGTGCTGAAATTCCGGGCAGATGAATATGACAAAGAAAGCACGAGCCTCAAAAAACCGTGAACCCGCCGCAGAAAACACGAGCCCGCCAGTTCCGCAAGCCCGCTAGCGCCAAGCCCGAACGCCCGGGGCCAATTGGGCCCCGGGGTGCTATTGACTCGAAATTCATGATTGCTATACTACCCGTTATTATAGAGCAGCACAGCGGGCGGGGCGCGGATGAACACGGCAGCGACAGGCCAAACGACCGGATGGAGCCAGGATGTCTTTCGCCCTTTCGTGGTCCGTGAAGACACCCCGGCATACGGCTGGGGCCGTGTCCTGATGCCGGAGGCCCTGGACCGAAAATACCCGAATGCAGCGAAGGAATGGCGGTGGCAGTGGG
>CAZENH010000023.1:81844-83398 GCA_964513625.1 uncultured Myxococcales bacterium
GAGGCCCTGGACCGAAAATACCCGAATGCAGCGAAGGAATGGCGGTGGCAGTGGGTCTTTCCCCAGCAGAACCGCTGGAAAAATGCGAGAACCGGCGAAGAAGGCAGGCACCACGTCGATGAGTCCATCCTGCAAAAGTCGTTCAAGAAGGCAGTCATCAAGGCAGGTCTGACCAAACGGGCCACCTGCCATACGCTGCGTCATTCGTTTGCAACCCACTTGCTTGAAAGCGGCTACGACATCCGGACCGTCCAGGAGTTGCTGGGACACAACGATGTAAGAACCACGATGATCTACACCCACGTTCTGAACCGTGGCGGGCGTGGCGTAAAGAGTCCCGTGGACACTTTGTAGATAGGAATATCATGCGCGTTATGCGGAAACCATCTAAGACGCCGGTTCTTTCCGAGGTCAACGGCATCCAGTTGAATTGATAGGGTTTCCATCTTGGAGAGGGAATGCATGTTGTCTGGAAAAAAACCAAGTTAGGGTTTATCTGGAAACCAGATAAACAATAGTTGGGAGGAGAATAGAAAATGACACAGGCAGGATCACAAGCATGGGCATTCTACCGCGAGGTTGCGAAAAACCAAAAAGTCTGGACCATTCGAGACCAAGGTGGATTCCCTGCCCCAAAAAATCGTGATGGCAAACGTTCACAACCATTTTGGTCCTCCTTGTCCAGAGTTCAAACCATAATAAAAATTGTCCCTGCATATGCGGGTTTTGAACCCTATGAAATCTCATGGGATGATTTTTGTAACAAATGGGTCCCCGGATTAACCAAGGATGGTCTTCTTATTGGTGTTAACTGTAGCGGAGATAAAGCTCTTGGGTTTGATCTAGACGCGAAACAAGTTCAAACATCAATTGAAACCGTTAAAAAAGAGGAAATTTAACTCCCAACAACAGCATGCAGCGGACGGCCACCACCAGGCCGCCGCTGATGCCGAACGTTAGCCAGCGCGTGAGCGATAAGGTGATGAGCCTCCTACTACGACACGACGGCCGGGAGTACCACCGGCTAGCACTTGCTCGACCCGCTGCCTTCGCGACGCCATTTGAGCCGCGCCCCTACCCGTGCCTCCTTTGGGACCATGGGGGAGATTGGACCCCGGAAGAACGCGACGCCCTCACGAGATCGGTCATCGCTACCGACTGTCGTTACGCAGTGTGCGGGGGCGCGGGCTGCGAGCGATGGCACGACGAGATTGACGAGAGCTTCATACAAATGGTGCCCGAGAAAGAGTCGGATGAACGTTTCATCATAACCTCTTGGCACACCGCCCAGCCCCCACTCGAAGTGGCTTGGTACTTTGCGTGGAACACCAACTTCGAGGACCACGACTTTCAGAAGTACCTCCTGCTCGAGATCGGCATTCCTCGGCCGGACTCAGACCTGGTGTTGGCCGTCACACGGTCCGTGACGGAGAGCGAACGTGTGGTCGGTGAGTTGGACGAGAGCGCTGGCTAACAAGGGTTTGAACCTGACGGGGTAGGCGGGAGGGTCGGACGGTTGTTCGGCTTGCACCTCACAACCGCCGGTCGGCATGT
>CAZENH010000024.1:0-54100 GCA_964513625.1 uncultured Myxococcales bacterium
GTCAGAACCCCCAACCCATGGTCAGGAAGAAGTTGTTGCCGCCGCCGGCCGACAGGCCCCTGGCGTAGCCCAGGCGCAGGGTGGTCTGGAGGTAGTAGGCCAGCAACATGTCCAGGCGCAGTTCGGCGCCCAGGCCGACCTTGAGCGCATCCAGGTCGGGACTGTCTATGGCTGCTTCTCCGACGTCTACGAAGATCGCCGCGTGCAGCCTGCGCAGGTAGAAGGGCAGGGTAAGCACGCCGGTCTCGATATCGACGATCGGAAAACGATACTCCATCGATCCCAGGCCGAACATCGAGCCCATGAAGGCGTTTCGGGGATAGCCGCGCAGGTACAGCCCCCCGTAACGATAGCCGTAGTAGGCGTCCAGAAAGATGTCGTCGATCGGCAGCCCGCCCAGCCCGTATACCCACTTGCGGCGCCTGTCTCCCATGACCACGCCTGCTTGCAAACCCAGTGCTAATACGTGGTGCCGGCTGCGCCAGATCGAAAAGTAGGTTCGGAACCAGAAGCGTGCTTCCACCAGGCTCGATCCGCTTCCCAGCGACGGGTGGCTGCAGCGCAGCGAGAGGGTTGTGCTGATACCCTCCTCCGCGCTGATCGAATGCGCGTACCAGCGGACGTTCGAGAAAGACCAGCCCATCCCCAGCCAGGCCAGGTTGCTGTCGTCCGGCAAAAGCGGTTCGGTGTCGTCGGGGCTTCTGGGTACCCTGGTCCAACGGTCGTACATCTGCAACTCGTAGTTGATAAACAGGCCGTGGCTTTGACGGATGGACGAGAAGGGAAAGAAGAGGTCGCCGTAGATCGTCAGGCGCTCCTTGTCCACCGGGAATGAATAGCCGTTCACCAGAGCCTGGTTGTAGTAGCGGTCGACGCGCCGGCCTGTGTACAAATACAAAGTCGGATAGATCACCCGGGCGGTCAGACCGAGGTCGAAATAGACCTGGTTGTTCCCCGGCCCGTAGTTTAACTCGAGCTGGTAATCGAGCTTGCCCAACGCGTCGCGCCCGCCGAGCATGACGCCGTAGGTGTCGCCCCACTGGTCCGCTCCGAACACCGGCCACCAGGCCCGCGGCCAGAGGGTCGACCATGGGGTGTAACCAGTGGTCGTCGGTTTCGCCTCCGTTTTTATGATGTGGGCCGCGGGGCGTATGGGCCTGCTCGCGCTTGTCGGAAAGTTCTTTTGCGGATCGTCGAGCCAGGCGATGTCGTAGCCGTCTTTCCCGTAGACCAGAAAGGCGATGCCCGATCCGTCCGGGGCGGGGTCGGGACCGAAGGCCCCCGTGGCCAGGTTCGAAAGACGTGAAAGCGCGAGATTCTCGAGATCCAGCGACCAGATGTTGTAAATGCCGGTGCGATCCGAAGAAAATATTATCCTGCGGCCGTCTCTGGAAAAGACCGGTTCGCTGTCCATGTAACGCCCGTGAGTTATTCTGCGCCGGTGGCCGTTTTCGAGATCGACCAGAACGAGGTTCCTGCCGCCCCCGGGTTTAGCCGCGCTGAAGACAACCAGTCGTCCGTCGGGAGAGAATCTCGGCGAGTACAGCTGCGTGCCGTCGTCGTAGTCGACGAGCACGCGCATACTGTCGAGCGATCCCTGCTTGGGCCGCAGGCGAGCCGTTATTATCCGGGTTCGTCCGGCCATGTTTTTTACAAACACTACCGATCGACCGTCCGGCGAGACGTCCGGCGATCTCGACCGCAGGCCGCGAGTCAGCCGAAGCTGCCGCCCGCTTGCCAGATCGAGAAGATACAAATCTGAAACGAAATAGAACTCGTCGACTACCTCGCTCTGGCCAAAGACGACACCCCGGCCGTCCGGCAGAAAACTCGCCCCGCCGTCGCTGTTTACCTCGATCAGTCGATGATCGTTGTGACCAAGCTTGTCGACCAGGCGCAGGCTGGGCCAGTCGTCGGTCGGCGAGCTGAAGTAAAGTACCTGGCCGGAACCTGGACTGACCCGGGGATGCCCCTGGTAATGGCCGCGGCTGGTCAACGAACGGAAGGGCGTCAGCCCGTCCCGTTGTAGTTCGGCAAGAGTTCGCCTGGCCTGGTCGCGGACCGTGTCGCTCCATTGCTTGTAAAGGGTGGGATAGTCGAGGTCGAGCACATCGCGGGCCACGATGTTCAGCGTCCAGGGCACCAGCATGCCGCCCATCTTGTGGGAAAGATCGGCAAGCGAGGTCTCTCCGAAGCGATGCGCGATGTAATCTATGAAAAACGATCCGTACAAGTAAGGTGCGGTTCCCTGGGGCCAGTCTCTCATCAGTCCCGAGAGCTGATCGATTGTCGGAATCGTCCCGGCCAGTGCCGCGGTCCTGAGAAACATCAGGAACAGCGACGAGCGTATACGCCCGGCCGAGGAAAAGGCCGACTCCATGTGAACCGCCAGGCCCTCCGTGAACCAGCCCGGTTGCGCCCCGTTGGGAAAGGCCGTTCGGCCGAAGACCAGGTTGATTATTCTCGGTAGGCCCGAGACGGTGTCCATGTGCACGATGTGCGTTATTTCGTGCAGCAGCAGGATCCACAAATAGTCGTCATAGTCGTTCAGGACGCTCAAGTCGTCGGGGGCGCTGGCCAGAAGATTGACCTGGTTGTATGGAAGCACGCCGGCCGATCCGTTGGCCGAGTCGCTGTGATCGGATATTACCAACTGGATGCGACCGGCAGGGGCATATTCCAGTGCACCGACCACCCGCGAGTAAGCCTTTTCCGCAAGCGTCGCCACTCTTACGGCCAACTCGTCGGTGCCGGTGTGAAAGTGGATCGCAAAGTGCGCGGTCTTCATTGTTTTCCAGGCCAGCGACGGGTCGTAGGCCGAGGCCGGCCCGCACAACAAGCAGGCAAGCAAACAGGTTATAACGGTTTTTCTGCGCATGCCCGGTGCTATCGGCGCTTTCTGCGTCTTGGCTTCTTGCTCGCCTGAAGCAGGGCGTTCACTCTGCGCGTATCTTCGCTTTCGAGCAACACCTTGCCGTGCCAGGGGTCGAAGCCTTTCTTGTAAAGGCCGATTTCCAGTTCGGCACCCAGCGGTACATCAGACAGGTAACCGGGCGTGATCTCTCCTGTATCCCGGCCGTCCACCGAGATACGCGCCCCTCGCGGGCTGGAGTCGACCATGATCGTGCCGGTCTTATTGGACAGCGCGGGCGATTTGTCCACGGCGCCTTTCGGATGGTTTTTCTTCAGCAAGACTACACCGGCCGCCGCGGCCAGCAGAACGACCACGATCGCCAGCAAGACGATTGTCGAGCGCGGCAGACGACCGCGTCGTCGTTTTGGCGGATCTTCCTCGCGCACGGGAACCGGGGCATCCAGATCATCGAACAACAGGTTTTCGAGTGCCAGCTCTTCTCCCACATCGCCGGTCCTGGCCAGGTCAGCCCGGTGCTTGGTATATAACTGCTCCATCATCCGGGAAAGATCGCTTTCCGCCGGCAAGCTGTCGCCGCAGGCCTTCTCGATTGCCTCGGACATTTCCCAAGCGGTTTGGAACCTGTCCCGAGATCGCCTGCGCAGCGCCTTCATGATCACGTCCTCGATCTCCGCCGGGACGTCCGCGTTGCATGACGACGGCGTCGGAATCAGCCCGTCCAGGATGGATGCCACGATCACCCGTTTGTCCTGGCCGCTGAAAAGAGCTCCGCCCGTGACCAACTCCCAGAAGACGATCCCCAACGAGAAGATGTCCGAGCGGCGGTCGAGATCTTCTCCAAGGCACTGTTCGGGCGACATATAGCTGAACTTGCCCAACGCCTTTCCCTCGGGAAATCCGGCCGTGCGGGTTTCCGCGGCCGCGATACCGAAATCGAGAATTTTCACCTGGCCGTCATAAGACAGGATTATATTGGAAGGACTCACGTCACGATGGACCAGGTTGAGCGGTTTACCGGCCTTGTCACACAGGGCATGGGCGCTGGCCAGGCCGACGGCGGCCTGCCTGATGACGGCCGCCGCCTCGAGAGGCTTGATCGGTCTTCTGACCTTGGCCGCCTGGTGCAGCATGCTGAACAGGGTTTCCCCGGGGACATACTCCATGGCGATGAAGTAGTAATCGTCGACCCGGTCCAACGAAATGATGTGCACGATGTTGGGATGTTCGAGCTGTGCCGCAAGCCTGGCCTCGCCCAGGAAAAGCTTGAGCGCCTGGGGATTGCGGAGCGAGCTGGGCAGCATCATCTTGATGACGCACAGTTCTTCTGACTCCTCAAGGCGCCTGCTGGCCAGAAAAATATCTGCCATGCCGCCGCGGGCCAGTTTTCGCAACAGGGTGAAGGCTCCGAATTGCTTACCGACCGCCAATTGATCTCCGTTGTCTACGGTTGTTACTCATCTCGCAACCGCTCAGGCCTGTGCGTCGTCGTTTGCCTCGCTGGCGCCGCTGAATACGGGCAGCTCCACCGTAAAACGCGTGCCCTGGCCTGGCTGGCTGTGGCACGAAATATTGCCCCCGTGTTCGTTGACGATTTGTTGAGTCAAAGAAAGGCCAAGGCCCGTTCCATTGTCACGTGTTGAAAAGAAAGGGTCGAAAATTCGCGCGATGGCCGCATTGTCGATCCCCTGTCCGGTATCGCTTATATCGATTCGCACCTGGCCATCGTCTTGTCTGGATTCAATGGTCAGGACTCCACCGGATGGCATGGACTCCAGCGAGTTTCTGAGCAGGTTGAGAAAGGCCTGTCTCAGCTGGCTCTCATCGGCCGCCACCGGCTGAGCCAAGTCGCCAAGGCGATTGCGAACTTCGATACCAGCCTCTTTTAATTCCTCCTGGACGAAGCGCAGCAGATCTTCGAGAATATCTCTCAAGTTCTCCGGACCCAGTCGAGGCTTGGGCAGCCTGGCGAATTTCAGGTACTCTTCGGTAACATCGGTCAGACGTTCTACCTCTCGGGCGATACCTCGCAGGATGTCACGGGGTTCACCGTCGAGGGCGCCTTCTCTCTCTGCCAGTTCCTCTACCAGCAGCTCCGTGTTCAGACCGATCGAGCTGAGAGGATTGCGGATCTCGTGCGCCACCAGTGCCGACATGCGGCCGATAGTGGCAAGCCTTTCCGACTGGATCAGCGCCTGTTTGGTGCGGACCTTTTCCGTGACATCCTCGCCGACCAGCAACACGCCCTGGACGTTGCCGTCGTGTCCCACAAGTGGTGTAATATAAAGGTCGCAAAGCAAGTGCCGGGCATCGCCGACCGTGAACTCGACAGCCTCGTACAGCAGCCGATCTTTGTTACGCAGTACTTTCTCCCAGCTATCGGTGAGCCTGGCCAGAGCATCGGCGATGGGCAGATCGGAAAGCTTGAGGCCCACGCTTGCATCCGGGTCGAGCCCCCATAGTTTTTCAGCAGTTGGATTGAGTGAGGTTACTACTCCCTGGGGATCGGCCACCAGAATGCCGTTGGGAATCGAGCGGATGATGTTTTCGTTGTAGAGTTTCATCAATTCCAGGTCAATGCCCGACTGCCGCAGTTGGCGGTTAATTCTCTCGGTTTCCTCCTGCTGGCGGACTGCCTCTTCTTCTCGGTGCGCAAGCGCCTTGGCCATGCGGTTGAATTCGCCTGCCAGCAGCCCGAATTCATCACGAGCCGGGACATCGACCGTATGAGTGAATTCTCCCATGGATATCCGCCGTGCGCCCTCGGCCAGGCGGCGTATGGGTCTTAAAGCCAGAAGAGACAGAATAGTCACTACGATACCGACTGCCACTGCCAGGATCGAAAGCCGGAGGATGACACCGGTGATCCGACTGTCATCGTTTTCCATGCCGAGCATGCTGGTGGTGATCATATTCTTCAACGAACGTTTCAACTGGCGAACTTCTCTGGCCAGCAAGCGGCCTGTACGACGGTGATCGTTTACCAGATCCTGCGCTGCCGAAAGACCGACATCGAGATCGATGCTTTTTACCACGCTTTCGAGAGAGACGCCGAACTTGTCGGCCAGGTCGCTAATGCGGTCAAGCCGGCTGCGGATATCCTTGACCGCGCCGCGATCTTCCAGAAGACGGGCCTTTTCCACGCGTCCAAGGGTGAGTTGTGCCCGTTGCAAACCGGCCTGCATGTTGCGCCTGAAAGATTGTCGACTACTCTCCAGAAGCGCCCTCTGCCGGTGCAAGTCGTCGAAGCGCAGGACGCTGTCGATACTGCGGCGGATACTCTCTTGAAGAGTCTCCATCTGCGCGGCTATTCCGTTCATCGGCAACAAACCGCGATTGACGGCGTTCAACTGGTGACGCACGCTGGCAAGTTGAGTGATGCCGTAGATCGACACGGCGCCGAAAACGCCCACTACCAGGCTGAATCCCAGAAATATCTTGGTGGCCAGAGACCACTTCATGTACCCGCCCGCTTTATGAATCGCGTTTCTTCAGTAGAGCGAGGCCCAGCATCATCATTACAAAGGCCAGCCCGGCGCTCGACTCGTGTGAGGTCGCGCAGCCGCATCCGGAAGAACCGCGCTTGCAGGTGTCTTGGTCATCGAAGTCGGTCAGGCCGTCACAGTCGTTGTCCACGTTGTCGGTACACAGCTCATCTGCGCCGGGGTAAACCTGATCATTGCCGTCATTGCAGTCGTCACCGCCGCAGGCGCTGTCCTCGAAGCCGTCTCCGTCGGCATCCCCGCAAACCTGGCAATCGAGGTCGTCACTGTCGGCATAACCGTCGCAGTCGTTGTCGATTCCGTCGTCGCAGGTGGCCTCGGGGTCTTCCGGCGGATCGAGCGGAGTGCACTCTTGCGCTTGACCGCCGACACAGGCGGCAACGGTCGCCTGGCAGGCTCCTACGCCGCAGCTAAGATCGCCCAGCCCTTCATCCGTCTGGTCGTTGCAGTCGTTGTCCTTGCCGTCGCAGATCTCGTCCGCGCCCGAATAAATGGTGTCATCGTTGTCATCGCAGTCTGAACCACCGCAATTCTCGTCGTAATAGCTGTCACCGTCATTGTCGGGGCAGTTGCAAGCCAGGTCGGAGCCGTTGCAATCCTGGTCGATGGTGTCGTCGCAGATCTCGTCCGCTCCGGGATAGATGCTGTCATCGGCGTCGTTGCAGTCGTCACCGCCGCAAGCTTCGTCGTCGTAACCGTCGCCGTCGACGTCGTCGCAAGTGCAGACCAGGTCGGAACCGTCGCAGTCCTGGTCGATTGTGTCGCCGCAGATCTCAGTAGCACCCGGGTAGACGGTGTTGTCGGCGTCGTCGCAGTCGTCACCGCCGCAGCTGTCGTCGGCGTAACCGTCGCTGTCGCCGTCCGGGCAAGTGCAAGCCAGGTCGGACCCGTTGCAGTCCTGGTCGATGGTGTCGTCGCAGATCTCGGTCGCACCGGGATTGATGCCGTTGTCGGAGTCGTTGCAGTCGTCGCCGCCACAGGATTCGTCCTGGTAACCGTCACCGTCGGCGTCGGCGCAACCGGAGCAGGAGGGATTGGCCTCTCCCGGCGTGCCCAGATCACCACAGCCCTCGGGAACCGGTGTCAGCGCCTCGCACCAGTTGGCGCCGTCGTCGTTTGTAGTAGCGTCTGCGGTTGGATCAAGCGACATGCTGGCGCCGTTGGGATCGGGGAAAGTCGCGCCGTCATCGTAGGCCACCCGGTCGACCAGCGTGTCCGCGGGATCGGAGAAAATAACCTCGTCGTCGCTGTTGCTCAACTGCACGCTGCTCCAATCGTAGTCGCAGCTGATGTTGCCGTTGGTAGAGGTATCGGCATCGCGGCAAAACACGGCGAAGTTCCCGTCTGCAAGCACCACCAGCTCGGAAACGACATGGTTGTCGCTGCCGTCGTCGGAAATCAGCCAGCCGCGCAGCACCAGCGAGTGGCCCGAGACGTTGTGAATCTCGATCCATTCTCCGACGCTGTCATCCACGCAGCCGGGGTTGTTCATGATCTCGGTGATCACCAGATCGCCGGCCGATGCCGCTGTGCCGCACAGGTTCGGCTCGACGGAAGTGCGGCAGGCCCAACCGTCCTCCACGGCGCAGGCGGCGCTGCATCCGTCGGCGTCATCGGTGTTGCCGTCGTCGCATTCTTCGTCGCCGGATCGCGTTCCGTCTCCGCATACGTCCGTTGCGACGCAGCCCGTGTCCGCGGAATCCGTATCGCCGTCACAGTCGTTGTCGAGGCCGTCTGCGCAAGTTCCATCGCCGAAAGGACCCTCGTTTGCATCGGGATTTACCGCCGCCAGCGTATCGTCGCAGTCGTCGCCGCCGCAGGCATCCGAGACGTGGCCGTCGGCGTCGCCGTCGAGTGCAACTCCACCGCACACGCCGCCCGTGCAGGCGTCGCTCATGGTGCAATCATCTCCGTCGTCGCAGGCCGTTCCGTCGCCGACGGGCTGGGCCTCACAAGCGCCGTCACTTTCGTTGCAGACGCCGTCGTTGCACTGGTCGGATTCGCCCGAGCAATCGCGTGCGGAACCCGTGCAGCTGCCTGCCCCGTCACAGGCGTCGCCGACCGTACAGTACAGGCCGTCATCGCAACTGTCCGTGTTATAGGTATGGACACAACCAGTTGTGGAATCGCAACTGTCGGTCGTACAGACGTCGCCGTCATCGCAGTCGAGTGCGCTTCCGTTCTGGCACAGGTTGCCCAGGCAAGTCTCCGTACCGGTACAGACGTCGGAGTCGTCGCAATCGGAATCAGCCGTGCACTGCCAGCAGCCGTCGTCGTCAATGTCGGTCAGCCCGTCGCAGTCGTTGTCTTCACCATCCGCGCAGACCGCGCCGTCCCAAGGTGATTCGGCCGCGCCGGGATTGATGCTGGAGTCGGAGTCGTTGCAGTCGGTCGGGGTGCACATTACCGCTACGCAGTCGTTGGGACACTCGGACTGCTGCACCTGGCCTGTGATCTGGTCGTCGCAGTAGCCGTCGCTGTCCGCGTCGCAGGCGATACCCAGGCTCCCCTGGAAGTTGGGGTCGTCCGGGGCGCAGTCGATGGCGTCGGGCACGCCGTCGCTGTCGGCGTCGGGATAGGTGATCACGTCCGCGACCTGGTAGCGGAACTGGCCTCCGGTGTCGATGCCGGAAGGCTGCCCGCCCTGATCGAGATCGTTGTTCACTCCGTCAAAGGTATAAACGCCGTTGCCGCTGGTTGGCCCGATCACGGTGACAGTGTAGGGGTTACCCTGGTAGAAAGTGCCGTCGGTGTCGACCATGTAGGCCACGACAAAGAACCAGCTGAATACGTCGCTGTAGTCAAAGCCGCTCGGACCCCATAGTCCGCCGGCTGTCGCGTCGCCGGAAGAGAAGAAGCCCAGCGCGTTGTTGATAGTAACTGTGTATGCCCCCGACGAGATCGGCGCTCCTACGGAGTCGAGAATCTCGACCGCCCCGACCCAGGTCTGCAGCACGTCGAGGTTGCCGGAGTTGTCGCCGATGTTGTTGTCGGCTGCGAGCGTGGAGCCGTTTTGCGGCTCGCAATCCTGGCCGATGACTCCGCCTGAGCCGTTGCCGTCGATGTCGTTTCCGGTTATGTCCGGCACGGCGATGGTGTCGTCCGCAGCCCCGGGCGGGCCGTATGTGCCGTTATAGTACGGCAACAATGCAATGCCCCATTCGCCGTTGTCCTGAATCGTGTTGCCGTTAACCAAGGCCGAGCTGCCGACCAGCATGACGCCGTGGCTGCCGTTTGTCGAGACCGTGTTGCCTGAGATGCTGTTCGAGTTATCCGCCAGGATGGCATAGATGCCGATGCCATCGTTGTCGTTGACCGTGTTTCCGGTGTCGATGACCGTGCCGGCATGCGGACCGTAAAGCGCGATGCCGTTTTCTGTGTTCCAGACCACATGGTTGTTCCTGATGCCGCTGTCGTCCGAGCAACTCGTGTCGGTACACATCAGACTGATGCCGTCCAGGCCGTTCGGCTCGGGGGTGTCAGAGGCGAAGTTGGATCCAATCAGGTTGCTTTCTATGATCGTGCTCGATGAGCCGATCAGTGTTATTCCGTTGCCGGCGTTACCGGAGATGACGTTGCCGTTCAGTCCCTGGCCGATGTTGTTCGCCTGGCGGGTGCCTATGAACCTGATGCCGTCGCCTTCGTTGGCGACGTCAAACGCGGCCGACGAGTCGAGACCGATCACGTTGTTGGTGAAAATGATGCCGCTGGTCGAGTTGGCATAACCGGCGTAAATGTATACTCCGTGGCGGCCGTTGCCGGAGATCAGGTTGGCCCTGCTCCAGTCGCCCGGCACGCCGAACACCAGGTCGCGGTTGCCGGGTTCGAGATGGACGCCGTCCTCTGCGTTGGGAACGGCCGTGTCGCTGTTGGGATCGATGCCGATGGCGTTGGAGATGAACATGTTTCCGTCTCCGGCTCCGGATACCGAGCCTGACCAACTTCCGGACCAGACGCCGTCGAAGTTATTGCCGGCTATCACGTTACCGGCGACCAGGTTGTCCAGGGTGGGTCCTGCAAAGGTGATGCCGTAGTTGTTGCCGAGCGCCACGTCCGGATCCGGTGTGGTGCCGATCAGGTTGCCGATGACTTGGTTGTTGCTCACGCCCCCGTTGGACCCGTCCATCAGAACCCCGTGACCGACGAAGCTGATGTCGCGCACCTCTCCCGAGATCAGGTTGCGCTCGGCCTCGTCGTTGAATCCGTCGAGGTCCATCCCGACCCAGTTCAAAGTGGCTCTGCGGCCGAGGTAAACGCCCGCCCCGTAGGGTTGGTTCCAGTTCAGCCAGCCGCTCGGCAATGAGGCCGTTCCGGTGATGTCGGTGCCCAAGAAGCAACCCTGGACCTTGTTACCCTGGCAACCGGTGTTCTGGTAACAGATGGCCACTTCGAACAACGGCCCGGAGTGGATATCGAGACCGCGGATAATGACGTTGTCGGTCTCGATGCGGAAGACGGCGTAGCCGCGCCAGACCGAATTGTCCTCGAGCACGCTTACCGAGATCGCAAGCTGAGTGTCCAGTGCCAGCGGCAAGGCCTGCGTATTGGGCGAACTCGTTGGCTGGGTGTAGCCGTCGATAACAAGATCCGGTGAGGTGATCAGGTATTCTTGATCGGCCACTATGTCGATCGGGCCCGAGGACAGGGGAACGTTGAAGTCGATTAAGAAGGGACCCACGCTCATGTTGGCCTGGTCGATGCAGTTACCCAGGCTTCCGGGCGAGTGATCGCCTGCGGTGGTTGTGACCGTACATACCTGGGCGGACGCCGCAGCCGGCAGCGCGATCGCGGCAAGCACGATCAGAAAGGCGATAGAAGACTTTTTCATGACTGCCTCCGAGTTAAACATTCGTAACTTCAGCGCGCCCCCCTGGCACGCTTGAATACTGCGAGGATCTTGGGAGAAGTGGTTACAGGATCGAGTGTGCGCTCGGGCGCCACCATCAATAGGCGCACGAACTCGTGTTCGGCTTCCTTATTGCGATCCAGCGCCACCAGGCTGCAGGCCAGGATCTCCCTGGCCTCGGCCTCGTCGGCCTGTGACAGCTTGTTTTTCTCGAGCACGCGCATCAGGTTGGCCCGTGCCAGATCATACTCACCGTTTCGATACTGAGCGAAGCCCTTGCGAATCAAGGCCGCATCTCCGGCGGGTGTGACCCGGACGTCGTTTTTACCGTCATCGGACTCGAGAACTTTTATTACCTCGGCAACCGACGACTTCTTCAAGTCACTCTTTGTATCCGGGCCGGAAGCGACTGCAGCCGAATTCTTCGCCGTAACCTCGCGTTGCGTGCGCTCTCTGGCAGCAGCGGCTATTTTAGCTTCGCGCTCTTTGAAGTCTTTGAGTCTTTCCTTGACCTTGTCGAACGACGCTTCGTGATCGAAAATGGGGACATACACTATTTCACCGGGCTTCAGAGCATTGGTGCGTTTACCGTTGAACTTGCGCAACAGGCTGGTTGGTTTGCTCTTGAAGTAATAACGTCGGGCGAGGTCGACCATGGTCTGGCCCTGTTGTACCCTGTGGCTTATTAGAAACGGGATTTTTATGAGCGTGCCGGCTTTTAAATCCTTGGGATGGTGGATGCGATTTAGCCAGGCAAGAAACTCGCTACGATTTGAGTCTTTCAGGTAGCGTATTGCGATCGACGATAGACTGTCGCCTTTCTTGATACGGTATTTCCAGACCGTCGGAACCCATAGAGTTTTTCCGCTTGGGAGCTTGTCAGGATTAGAAATGCCGTTGACGGCGGCGATATAGATGTATTTCTTGGGATCCCCGTAGTGAATCAAGGCGATGTGCGACAGAGTTTCCTCCGGCTTGGGCCTGTATTTCAAGGCCAAGGCCCTGGAGGTGGGAAGCATGAGCCATAGGGCCGCCGCAATAACAACACAACTGAGCTTGATCCTCATCTTCATCTCTATTGGCAGGTCATTAAGGACCGATCCGAACCATGGTGTACTTTCTCTTCAACACTCCGGCCGGTTCTATCAAAACCTTGTCGGTTACTGTCTCGAAGTGCGGGTTCTTCAGAACGACCTCGTGTATTCCGGGTGACAGCGAAAAACTGCGCGCCACCGGCGTGGTTTCAACGTAGGCTCCATCAATGTAGATCTTGGCCCAGGGCCAGGCGACCACCTTCAGTGCTCCAGGCGGTCCGCTTGCCACGGCGGCCGCCGCTTCGTTGCCTGGCCCGGCAACCATGTTGACGGTTAAAATCCACAACAGCAACGAGCAACCCAGGATAGCCTGGATTGCACCGATCATCTTCACCGACAGCGCGGGAGGAAGGTTTTCGTCCTCGCGGATCAAATCGGATTCTTCGAGCACCTTGGGTTGCACGAAGGTGCGAGCCTCGTCGCCCTCCACCAGGCCCTTGTGAAACAGGTAAGTCACAATGCGTCCCGAATAGTTCATTTTTACTCGGCGGGACAGGCAAGACTCGATTTCGCGGCGCAGATCTCCCGTACTGGTGTAACGATCGTCGGGCTCCTTGGCCATACACTTGAGGATAATGCGCTCGAGCCTGCGCGGCATGTTAGGGTTGAGCTTGCGAGGGCGGGTGAACTCGGCATTGAGGATCTTGTGCATGATGCTCTTGCCGCCGCCCTCGGAGAACGGCTTCATGCCGGTCAGCATCTGATACAGGACCACGCCGAAAGAGAAAATATCAGAACGAAAGTCGATCTTGACGCCCATGATCTGCTCGGGAGACATATAGGCCGGCGTGCCCAGCGAGGTTCCCGGACGCGTCAGATCGCCAAGGTTCTCGTCACGGGCAATACCGAAATCCATCAGCTTCACTTCTCCCTTGCGGGAGATAATAATGTTGGACGGCTTGATGTCCCGGTGAACGATACCGCGGTAGTGGGCGTATTCCAGCGCCGAGCAAACGGCCTGCCCGATAACCAGCCCGATGTCGGGCGGCAGCAGGGTGACTTTCTCGAGCAGGTCGAACAGATCGATTCCCTCCACGAATTCCATCACCATTCTGAAGTTGCCGTCTTCCTTGAAGAAATCGTAGATGTGGATGATGTTTTCATGCTGCAGGGCCGCCAAGGCTGTGGCCTCGCGAATGAAGCGGGCGACTACCTGGGGATCATTAGTGAAGTCTGATTTGAGTTCCTTGATGGCCACCGGGCGATTTAGGGAGTTCTGTACGGCCTTGTAGATGACTGCCATTCCACCCGAGCCGATCTCGCCGATCACGTCGCAGTTCTTTATTTGTTTCGGTGGCATCGGGATGCAATGCTACATCAACAGGTCTCGAACTGTCAATGCGCCACGGCTTTCTTGACAACTGCTGTAAGTTACGCAACACTTGGTAAAAGTTACAGGAGGTATTACAGGGTATGGCTCGACCCCAGATAACAACACCGGAAGCAGCCACTCGGCTGGCCCGCGCAATTGCATCCGATCTCAGCTTGTACAACGAGGAGAAGATCATTGAAGGGCTCGAGAACGACAACCTTTTCGAAGTTCTGAAAGACGAGATCGAGGAAGGCCGCGAACTTTACAAGAGCCGAGTAAACCCCGAACTATATGGCAAAACCAACTACTACGACCGTGCTCTGGTAGATATCATCGTAAAGTCCAAGGCTCACATCAAGACCAAGATCTGGTGAACGAGCCTTCTTCGCCCACTTTTCGCCCTGCCTTTCCGCGGATCTTCACTGTCGATCCTGAATCAGAGGGTCAACGGCTGGATGTCTTCTTGGCCGCCATGCTGGAAGGATATTCACGCTCTTATCTCGGGAAACTTATTGCCGCGAAACACATCAGGGTTGAAGGACATAGTGTACGTGCCGCGCACAAGCTGCGGGCGGGTGAGAAAATATCGTTTGATGAACCACCCGTAGTCCCCGCCGGGCCCTTACCCGAGAACATTCCGATCCGCGTGATTTTCGAGGACACGGATATTCTGATAGTTGACAAGCCTGCCGGACTGGTCGTTCACCCTGCGCCAGGCAGCCCGGACGGGACTCTTGTGAACGCTCTGATCCATCATTGTCGGGATCTGTCGGGTATCGGAGGTGTGGCGCGGCCTGGAATTGTCCACCGTCTCGACCGGGACACTTCCGGGGTTTTAGTTGTGACCAAGAATGACCGGGCCCACCGAGACCTGGCTGCCCAGTTTCACGAACACCAGGTCGAAAAGACATATTTTGCTTTTTGCGGGCGCAGGCCGGGTGCACGGGCCTTGCCGGCCTCGGGAACTTTTGACACGCTCTTCGGACGCCACCCGGTGCATCGCAAGCGCTTTTCCTCGAAGGTGACGAGAGGGAAAAAGGCCCTCAGCGTTTTTTCGGTTCTGCGTCGTTTCGCGAGTGAAGGTTTCGAGGCGCTCAAGGTCGAGGTAAGGCCACGAACGGGTCGTACGCACCAGATCCGGGTTCACCTGGCTGATGCGGATCATCCCATCTTGGGCGACAAGCTGTACGGAGGACGCAGCGCGCGAAAATTTCCCGCTCAAATCCTGCCGCCGCGCCAGGCACTGCATGCTCACGAGTTGACCTTCAACCACCCAGGCACACACAAAAAAATATCTTTCAAATCCGACCTGCCCGAAGATCTACAGACACTCGAACGAGAGTTGGCAAGTCTAATTCAGAAGAACGATGTTTCATCAAGGGGTTGACATTTCGGTGACAGGGCGCAGATTGTGAGCGCATGTCAGATTCTGTAAAAGCCGCCCAACCCGTGGATGCGTTTATTGACAACCTGCGGGTGCAGCGTCGCCTTTCGGACCATACGCTGCGCGCATACAGTACCGATCTCGGTCAGTTGGCGGAATTTCTCGAATCACGGCGGATTGGATTGCTCGAGGCCGAAGCGGGCGATCTGCGGGCATTTCTGGCCTCGCGTCACAAGCAACTCGGCGCCCGCAGCCTGGGGCGCAAGCTGGCGGCCATCAGGTCATTTTATCGTTTCTGCCTGGAGTCCAGGCTGGTAGCGGCCAGTCCGGCAGAGCGCATCGCCAGCCCATCGGTCGAAAAGCGCTTGCCCAAATTCCTCGACAGGGACGAGATCACCGCCCTGCTAACGGCCCTTGATGAGGAAAGCGATCTGGGATTGCGTGACCGGTCCCTGCTGGAACTGCTGTATGCCACCGGGTTGCGAGTTTCCGAGTTGACCGGACTGGACCTTGACGATGTCGACAGGCGGGCCAGGACTGTGCGGGTGATTGGCAAGGGAGACAAAGAACGCATTGTGCCGTTCGGAAGCAAGGCGGCTGACGCCGCCGAACGTTATTTGCCCGCGCGCGGGCGTATTTTGGCTTCTGCGAAGAAGCGGGCAAAGAATAATCCCGCTCCCGAGGCACTTTTTTTAAATCGCTTCGGTGGCAGGCTCTCGGCCAGGTCGGTACGCCGCAGATTGCAGCGAGCAATAATCAAGGCCGGCATTCTGCGCGATATTAGCCCGCATGCTCTCAGGCACTCGTTCGCCACCCACCTGCTGCAGGCAGGGGCCGATCTGCGAGTCATCCAGGAACTTCTGGGCCATGCGACCCTTTCGGTGACCCAGGTATATACGCATGTCGACATGAAGAAGTTGATCGAAGTCTACGACGGCGCTCACCCGAGGGCGCGCCGCGGTAAGGGAGAGAAATCATGAATGCGATAAAGGGAACGACCATTCTGGCGGTTCGCCGGGATGGTATGACGGTTCTGGCCGGAGACGGTCAGGTGTCAATGGATAAGGTGGTTCTCAAGCACAAGGCACGCAAGGTGCGCAGGCTGCTGGACGGGAAGGTTCTGGCCGGATTCGCAGGCAGCACGGCCGATGCCTTGACACTATTCGAGAAATTTGAGGGGAAGCTCAAGGAGTTTTCCGGGGCGCTTGTGCGTTCGGCCGTGGAGTTGGCCAAGGATTGGCGCACGGATCGCATCTTGCGCAGGCTGGAGGCCTTGCTACTGGTGGCCGACACGGAGAAGATCCTGCTGATCTCCGGGACCGGGGATGTAATCGAGCCGGACGAAGGCGTCATGGCCATCGGCAGCGGGGGCCCTTATGCCCTGGCGGCGGCCAGGGCATTGGTCGAGCATTCGGATCTGCCGGCGGATAAAGTGGCAGCCGAGGCCATGCACATCGCCGGGGAAATATGCGTTTTCACCAACGGTGAAGTAGTGATCGAAAAGTTACCGGCAAACTGAAGCCATCGGCGGCGGATAAATCACTGAAAGGGATGTCAGACATGTCAAACGAGATACAAGAATACAAGGGTGCCTTTACTCCCAGGGAGGTCGTCTCGGAACTCGATCGCTACATCATCGGGCAAGGCGCCGCCAAGCGCGCGGTCGCCATTGCGCTGCGAAACCGCTGGCGCCGTCAGCAGGTTCCGGAGGATTTGCGAGACGAGATCGCCCCGAAGAACATCATCATGATCGGACCAACGGGCGTCGGCAAGACAGAGATCGCTCGGCGACTGGCCAATCTCTCCCAGGCTCCGTTTCTCAAGGTGGAAGCCAGCAAGTATACCGAGGTTGGATATGTTGGACGGGATGTAGAGTCAATGATCCGCGACCTTGTCGAGATCTCGGTCAAGCTGGTCAGGGACGAGGAAACTCAAAGGGTACAGGTCAGGGCACAGGAACTGGCCGAGGAAAAGCTGCTCGACATCCTGGTGCCACCGAAGCCGAGCTTCGAAGCACGCCCGCAGGTGCCCGGAACGATCGATGTCAGTATGGGAAGCATCGAGCCCGTCGTGCAAGATAGCTCGGATTCTTCCAGCGGTACCCGGGAAAAGTTCAGGCGCATGCTGCGCGAGGGAAAGCTCGACGATCGTGAAGTCGAGCTGAAGCTTCAGGATGGGGGGGGAGCATTTCCTTTCATGCAGGTCTTTTCGACTTCCGGCGTCGAGGAAATGAACATGAACCTGCAAGATATGATGGGCAACCTGTTTCCCAAGCGCACCAAGCAGCGCAAGATGAAGGTGGCCGATGCCTTGCGTGTTCTGGTTCAGCAAGAGGCAAGCCACCTGGTGGACAACGAAAAGGTCACTCGCGAGGCCATTCATCGGGCCGAACAAAGCGGAATAGTGTTCATCGACGAGATAGACAAGGTGGCCGGACGCGAGGCCGGTAAGGGTCCCGAGGTGTCCAGGGAGGGCGTCCAGAGAGATCTGCTGCCGATCGTCGAGGGCAGCACGGTGGCCACCAAGTATGGCATGGTCAACACCCAGCACATACTGTTCATCGCCACCGGCGCCTTCACGGTGGCCAAGCCCTCAGACCTGATCCCCGAGCTTCAGGGGCGTTTTCCCATCAGGGTCGAACTCGACAGCCTTACAAGAGAAGATTTCTTGCGTATTCTGACCGAACCCGAAAACGCGCTCACCAAACAATACCAGGCGCTGATGGCCACGGAGAAACTTGATCTGGTATTTTCCAGCGATGCTCTTGCCAAGATTGCCGATATCGCTGCCGAGGTGAACTCCAGAACCGAAAACATCGGTGCGCGCAGGCTGCACACCGTGATGGAAAAGCTGCTCGAGGAAATCTCTTTTCGGGCCCCCGAAATGGGCGGCCAGCGGGCGGCCTTCGAGGCGGATGATGTCGAAAGGACTCTGAGGGATGTGATAGAGGATCAGGATCTAAGCCGCTATATCTTGTAGTTACAAGTCGCAAGCCGCCGTTTTTCACCCATCTGCTTGACACTTGGCACCACTCGAAGATAATGAATACTGTGGTGTGTTTCGTTTGAGCCTGACAAATCGGAGGGCGGGTGGGCTTGGAAGAAGAATCCAAAACCGGGAGTGATCTGGATAAGATACCAAAGGTCACACCCGGTCTGAATCTCAATGAGCTCTCCCTTAGCCCGGAGGAAGGGTTCCTTTTCTCCAGAGTGGACGGATCCACCAGCCTTGGCCGCCTGGCCCAGGAGTCCGGCATGAAAACGGACAGGGCTCAAAAGGTGTTCGATTCACTTGGCAAGAAGGGGATAATCACCTGGGATGGCGAAGATCCGGCCGGAGAGATACCGTCCAAAGAGGTGCTATCCGAAGAAGAAGCCTACGACGGCATTGAATTCGATCCGTTCGAACTGGCGGAGGACATCGATCTCGACGAGGATACCAAGAAGAAAATTCTTTTCTTGCACGCTAAGATGAAAGAACTTACGCATTACAAGATGCTGCGCGTCGACCGCCGGGCGGACCCGAAGGAGATAAAGAGGGCCTATTTCGGAGTTTCCAAGGAGTTTCATCCCGATACTTTCTTCCGCAAGAGCATTGGCTCGTACAAGTCGAAGATCGAAGCCATCTTCAAGCGCATCAGCAATGCCTACGAGGTGCTCTCAAACGAACAGAAGCGTGCGGCCTACGACGCTACCCTGCCTTACGAACCCACCCCGGAGGAAATCGAGGAGCAAAAGAGAAAACAAGATCTGAAACAGAGAGACGAGCACCTGAAGGAAGAGCGCCGGAAGCGCCTGATGAGGCGCATGCCGATCGGCCGGCAGAAGGCCAAGGCCAGGCGACACCTGGAGGAGGCCATCAGACACAAACAGGAGGGCGACCTGCTACAGGCAGCCAACAGCGCCAAGATCGCCCTGGTGCTCGACCCGGACAACGATGAGATCCAGAGACTGCACGATGAAGTAAACCCCAAGGCGTCTGAGATGCGCGCGACAAAAGAGTTCAAACGCGGGCAGGGGGAAGAATCGATGGGCAGGCAGGAGGAGGCGCTCGAGGCCTACCTGCGTGCCATCGAGGCTAACCCGAGCGATGCGCGGCCGATGCTGCATGCCGCGACGCTGCTACTCGAACTGAATCGTGATCTTCGGCAAGGGCTTACTTTTTGCCGTATGGCGAAACAGCTCGAACCCGACAACACCAAGATCGTTCTGATTCTCGGGCGAATCTACGTGGCCATGGGAATGCACAAGAACGCCGTCAGGGAGTTATCGCAGTACGTTGCCGAGAATCCTCTGGACGAACGGACTGCGGCTTTGCTAAAGGATCTTAAGAAGAAGGCCAGGTAAGAGAGGTTTAAGGAGAGCTGCATGGACAACGTGCTGGGAATCGACCTGGGAACCACCTATTCATGCGTGGCGATTGTCGAACAGGGTGCTCCGGTCGTCATCGCCAACAAGGGCGGCTATCGCACGACCCCTTCGATGGTGGCCGTTACGGCAGGAAAGCGCAGGCTGGTTGGTCACCTGGCCAAGCGTCAATCGGTAACGAATCCCAAGAACACGGTCTATGGCGCCAAGCGTTTCATAGGTCGCAAATGGCATAGCGAGATTGTCCAGGACATGCGCAGCCACGTTCCCTTTAGACTCGTGGAAGGGCCTCACGACGACATTCGCATACACCTGGGAGACAAGGATTTTAGCCTTCCGGAGATCTCGGCCATGGTGCTGACCGAGATGAAAAGGGTGGCCGATTACTACCTGCAGGAAGCCTGCGATCGCGCCGTCATTACGGTACCGGCCTATTTCAATGACGGGCAGCGGCAGGCAACCAAGGATGCCGGCCGTATCGCAGGCCTGGATGTCATCAGGATCATAAACGAGCCGACGGCGGCAGCCCTGGCCTACGGCTTCGGCAAGAAGATGGACAAGCGGGTGGCCGTGTTCGACCTTGGTGGTGGAACTTTCGACATTTCGATCCTCGAGATCGGCGGCAGCGTATATGAGGTAATTTCGACCGCCGGCGACACGTTTCTGGGAGGCGAGGATTTTGACAACCGGATTGCCGACTGGATGGTTTTCACGTTCGCCAAGGAGCACGACGTCGACCTGCGCCAAGATCCGATGGCCTTGCAGCGCGTCAAGGACGCCGCTGAGAAAGCCAAGTGCGAGCTGAGTTTTCAAAACGAAGTCGAGATCAACCTGCCGTTCCTCTTCAGTACCGGCAAGAGCAAGACGGTTCACTTTCAGAAGATGCTTACACGCTCAAAGCTGGAGGAGTTGACGGTCGACCTGGTGGAACGCACCATCCAGATATGTGAGAAAACGATTCGCGAGGCGGGCATACGTAAAGCCGATATAGCCGAGGTTATTCTCGTTGGCGGGCAAAGTCGCATGCCAAGGGTACAGCAGGAAGTACGCAAGTTTTTTGAGCGCGAGCCGTCAAAGAACGTCCATCCAGACGAAGTCGTCGCGTTGGGCGCCGCCATCCAGGGTTATGCGCTGATTGCAGGAGCCGAAAAGGAAGATGAAGAAGAGACATTGTTGCTGGACGTCACGCCGCATTCGTTGGGGATCATGATTGTCGGCGGTTACTTCCAGATATTGATAGAAAAGAACACAACGGTTCCTACCAGCGCCGCGCATATTTTCACCACAGTCAAGGATGGGCAGACGACTGTCAAGATCATGGTTTTTCAGGGTGAGAGCAGGGTGGCCGCGGAAAATGAGCTGCTCGGGGAGTTCATCCTGACCGGGTTGCGTGAAGCCCCCCGGGGAGAAGTCGATATCGAGGTATCTTTCGAGATCTCCGCCGACGGTATCGTGGGCGTATCCGCGCGCGACCAGGAGACCGGCCGCCGCCAGTCAATCATCGTTACGGCGACCAGCGGCCTGACCGAGGATGAGATCCAGCAAATGACCGAAGAGACCCAGGACTACCTGGTCGAGATGGTCCAGGACGAGCAATTCGAGAAGATGAGGTCGGACGCAGAGGCCATGATCGGCAAGATAGAAAAACTGTTTCCCGTTGTACAGGAGGTGATTGCCTCTTCGAAGTTCAGTCGGGATGCTCTGAAGAAGGCTGAATCCTTCGTCCAGCGCGCCCGCCTGGCAATCGAGCGGGGCAGCCGGGAGAGTCTCTCGGACGTCATGGATGGTTTGCAAAGAACCATTGATACATTTCAGAACCTTGCATCCCGCGGGTGATATAGATAATATCAGGTCCCATGACCGACCAGGCTTCCATCCGGCAGCTTCTGGACCAGGGACTGACTCACTATGGTCTCGGGCAGGTTCAAGAAGCATGCGAGGTCTGGAAGCGGGTGTTGGAACTCGAACCGCAAAACCCGCGTGCTTTAGAGTACATGAAGTTCGTCGAGATGAACTGGGCGCCGAACCAGGCCCGGGACGGCAAGCCCTATCGGCCTGACGAGGGTTCCGATCCCGAAGCCGCAAGGAACACGACCGGCACCACAGAGGCTCAAATGCCGGCCGAGGAGAATATTGCGCAAGAAAATCAGCCGGCACCCGCCGAAGTCGCGAAGCAACCCGCAGCGACATCGGAGACTAGCAAGCACAAGCCGACCGCCAAACACACCCAGGAAGCCTATTCTCCTCCGGCACGGCCCGTGGTGCAGGCTGCGCAGTGGGGCGATCTTTACGATTTTGGCTCCCAGCCGGGCGAATTGAAGGCATCGCAGCCGCCAACGCCGCCAGCGCAACCGGAACCGCAACCGCAACCAGAACCGGAGCCGCAACCGGAACCATCGAAGCCGGGTAAAGAAGCAGATCTTTCGACCTCCACGCTTCCGCCATATCCAAAACAGCCAGAACAAGAGTCGATACCAGAACCCAATGCAGTTACCGTAAGCTACGCTTCGGTACCGACGATTGTCAGGGCGCCCGAGGAGCAGGCACTGACCGATCGTGAGCCGCCGGAGGTTCTTAAGCTGACGCCCAAGGCGCCATTTGCGCAACCCCAAAGTACCTGGGACAATCCTGCGCCAATAGCTGATCAACCTCATTTGGAATCTGAGACCATGCAAGAGACCGACTCGGATGTTTTCGAGCAGGTGGCCTCCGAGATGCCGCCCGACGAACAGTCAGGTGCTGCGCTGGATCTTGTCGTCGGCTCCAGTGGGGGATCCACGGTGACGGAAGCGCCGATGACCGGAGTCATGGGCTCGGATGATGTGGCCGCCCTGATGAAAGGCACCAGGGATCTGCTTGAACTGGACGATTTCAGCGGTGCGCTGGATTTGTTGTCAAAACTTGCCGAACTAGTGCCGGACAACGATGAAATAGCTCAAATGCGAGCCGAGGCGCAGAGCGGCCTGATCTCCATCTATTCTTCGAAGATCGGAGACCTTGGAAAGATTCCGCGTGTTTTGATGGCTCAGGACGAGGTCATCTGGCTCAACCTCGATCATCGCGCCGGTTTCGTCCTGTCGCTTGTGGACGGCCGCATGTCTTTCGATGAAATCTTATCGGTCAGTGGCCTCGAACTCACCGACGGTATGCGGATTCTCGTTCAGCTATTACAGGAAAAGGTGATCGAGGTTCCTTGATCTACTGATCGCAATCCAGCATACGAAGTTATGCCAGAGGATCGTAAGCTTCATCTTCTCTCTTCTTGGCCTTGTATATTGCCTTGACGTAGGACATCAGGTTGTCGATGTATTCCTCGAAACGAGGGCAGTGGATCCCGGAGTCGCGCAGGAGTTCCTCTGTGTTCGAACTGTTATAAAAGGCCATAGTGTTGACATAGTCGATGGCCTGGCGATGAGCGCGGGAGACCTTTTCGAGGCCGGGAATTTTCAAAAGCGTCTTGGTCAAAGCGGCGGAGAGTCTGAGCCGGGGAGCCTTTTTACCCGATCGCGCCGCAACCAGTTCGTAAACGCTTCTGGCCGCCAGCGGGTTGGGATCTACGATGTGAAACGTCAGGCCGACGGCCTTAGGGTGCGTACTAAGGTAGTACATGGCATCGATCACGTAGTCGGTTGGAACCATGTGCAAGGGCGCATCACCCTTTCCGGGCAGGGGCAACGGGACGGACACCGGTGACGAGGCCAGCAGCATTCCCAGGTAGTAGGGGCCGTCGAAGCGACCTATCTCTCCCGTCTTCGAGTCGCCGACCACTATGGATGGACGAAAAATCGAGATTGGCAGGGAACTCGACGCTTTCCGAACCTTCTTCTCCGCTTCGAACTTGGTTGATTCGTAGTTGTTGCGAAACGCCTGGCCGGCATCGAGTTCGGATTCGGTGATCACTCCCTCGCGACTTCCGGATACGTAACAGGTGCTGACGTGGTTGAACCTCTTCAGACGGTTCATTTCCTCGGCCATCTCGAGCAGGTTGACGGTGCCCTGGACGTTGACGCGCCACATGCTGGAAGCCGGGACACCCAGGTAGGAAATGGCCGCCAGGTGGTAGATGTCGGTGACTTTGCGTGTCAATAATTGCAGTTCATCGGAAGAGAGCCCCAGGTGCATGTCGGCAATGTCGCCCGTCAGGATGTTTACGTTATTGAGCTTCTTGTGCGTCAGCGAGCGAATGTATTTCTGGGCGTCCTTGACGAACTTTTCCTGCACCAGCAGAAAGTAGTTGCTGTGCGGCTCCGTCTCGATCAGCTTTCGAACCAGACATTTCCCGATGAATCCGGGGTAGCCGGTGACCAGGATGGTGCGTTTTTTCTTGGCACTTGCGGTATTGCTCCTGCTTTTTCGCGCCGCAGGGGCGGTTCGCCTAACTGAACGCTTTGTTTTTGTAGTCTTAGCCTGAGTCATGCACTTCCTCCACATTCCTGTAACATGAGCGAATATATCTTCTCTACCTGATGCCGCGTGTCGCCGGGATTTCCCGAGTTGTCGATCAGATGAGTGGCGGCCAATATTTTTTCGTGTTCCGCAAGTTGGGCGGCAAGCCTTTTCTCCAGGCTGTTTAGGGATGCCTTGTCGCGTTCCTGCAGGCGCCGCAGGCGGACGGCCACGGGTGCTGTGACTACCAGAAAACCCGCGAACCCGGCAAGACGAAAGTCAGGCGAGCGGCTTTCCATGAGCAGCGCGCCCTCAAGCAGGCAGGCCGGCGGGCGTGGCCGTGGTAGTAGTTCGCGGCGCGTGATGAAAGTCTTCCAGATTGCCGGGTGCAAAAGATCCTCGATCCAGCGCCGCTCGGCGGGCGAGGAAAATACCTTGGCTGCCAGTTTTCGACGGTCTATGAAGCTCGGGCTTCCCTTGCAGTCGGGGTGTCTTTCGATGATCGAGGCTGTAATTGGACCTTCTTCTTCAAGCAACTCGTGACCCAATTCGTCTGCATCGAACGTGGGTATACCTTTGTCACGGAACATCTCGGCTACGCTGCTCTTGCCGCTGCCTATTCCGCCGGTCAGACCGTAGCTGAGCATGAATCCGGTCTGCTTCTGGTGTGGTCCGCACTTATCACTTCTTACCCCCGCCTTTTCCCGGTTGTTCAGGTTCTGTGAACATAAAGGTTTTTACGAAACCGCTATCCTTGTCGAAAAACACGACCATTCCGAGCTGATAGTAGTCGAAGAAAGTAAACCCCTTTTTCGTTACCCGCTCGACGTATTTCTTGCCGAAAATGCGCTTGACCTGTTTTTCTGTTATCTCGCGAGCCGGAAATACATCGATTCGAAAAAGAACATCGGTTTTGTCGAAGTAAAAGTTGGCTTCCAGAGAACCCTCGATGGTCTGGTCTCCCTGGTAGCTCAAGGCGTTCGACAGCTTGCCGCCCCTGGAAAAATCCTTGAACGGCTCGCCGAATTTTTCTACGACCTGCTTGCGGGTGCTGACGCCGGGCAAGGCCCCTTTCCATCCCTTGGCCCGCGAGATTTCACTCGCAAGGCACATTCCCAGGGCGGCTACAAACACCAGAAAAAACCTGAAACGCGCATGTGATACGAGCATAGCCTCGATATATCAAAGGATTGGAGAATCTGTCAAATGCAAGTCTTTTAGGGAATATCTAGTATAGCTGAACGACTCTTACCTTGAGTCGCACTCTAGCGTTTTCGTTTTCGAATGTGACTACACCGTTTGTAAGCTGTAGCTGGCCGTGAAAACCTACAAGGCCCTGTTGATAGTCGAAGATGTATTCGCGCACTTCGCGGTGCGGGTACCAGTCGACCTCCAGCAGTTCCAGATCGAGCTGCAGCGAACTCATTTCGTCGAAGACCGGGCCTTCGAAGATGCTCAGCTCCGGCTGAACTATCTCGCCCTGGTTCTGTGTGAATATGTCGGGAGTGCGGTATTCGAGCTGGTCGTCGTGTACCAGAATGTCTTGTCCGAACGTGTCCTGGACATAGGGATTATAGCGAACCTGGCTCTCGGCGATGATCTCGGCGGGCGGGTCGCCGTGTTCGCCATCTAAAGCGTCGTGGTGCTCGCGGTCTGCCAATAACTCGATCTGGTCTAGTGTAATGAAGACCTTGCGCCTGTGGAACAGGCTTGCCGTGGCCATCAAGGCCGCGGCCTGCGTTCCGGGTAGAGTCATGTGATCGAAGTGCGCCAGATTGTGCGTGGAGGCGAGCAGCGTGCCGTCGGGCGCGCTGAAGGACGCAGCCGGGTCCTGGGAGTGGAAGTACTCATCGGCCGTGAACATGATGCCGTCGTTGGGATCATCCGTGGGATTGTAGATGTCCAGCAAAGCGATGCCGAGTGCCTCTTGAATTTGCGGGTCGCAGGCGCAGGCATGGTGGATCAGCATGCCTGCAAACAGGGGATTATTTCCGGAATGCAACTTGTGATCCCAGATGCAGGTGCTGTCCTGGACGAAGTCCGGGTGCATGATGACGAAGTCGTTGAGTTCCATTCCCAGAAGCTGAGCGCCGTCCCGCACCGTGGGGTTGTCGTACAACCTGGCCAGTTGAGCGCCGGCGATGACCCCGGCGCTGGTGAACCAGCGCACAAGGTGGTTTCCGGAGGCCAGTCCCTCGAGGTCGTGCTCGATAACGTAGCGGCAGATCAGGCAGCCCATCGAGTGGCAGGCCAGGTTTACATGGGTAGCCCCCGAGATAGCCAGCCTGTTGGATATGAATTTTGCGACGATCATTGCGTAGCGATGCAGGGCGTCGATGCCGTCGTAGGAAAGGTTCTCGATCTCTTCGACATCGGTTGCAGACAGCCAGGCGGCCGGAACTCCCCCGTAGTACTCGACACCGATGAGCTGATTTGGTGCCGTCCGGTTGGCATCGGTGTTGCCGCAAGGCCGCTGGATTCCGTAATTTTCGAACTCGCTCAGGATGCCGCCGCAACCGTCCTCTTCTCCGTACACCATCGAGGCCATTTCATCGGCGCTCTTGTTGTAGAAGCCGTGAACCCAGACCGTTATCGTTGTGGCGTTGCCGTATTCTTTCGTACCGCTGGTCTCTGGAGGCGAGCCGCAGTCGGCCGGGCAACTACTCTCGTCCTCGCATGGTCCACAACTTCCGTCGCCGCAAGCAGCCCAGCGCTCGGGGTCGAGAACAGGTCCGATGCACATGCCCAAGACGCAGAACCCGCCCGGACAGCTTTCGGGATCTGCAATGTCGCAGGAATAGTCGAACGAACCTGTCGACGAGCAATCGGGATCTCCAGAGTCGCCGCCGTCTGCGGAGCTCCCGTCAACGGTGTCGCTCTGGTCTGAGTCCCCGTCGGCAAGATCCGGATCGCCGGCGTCGTCGCTGCCGTCGATCTGATCGGGCTCTACCCGTCCGTCGCCGTCGAGGATCGCTTCGTCTCCCTGGTCGTCCTGCTGCAAGCCGGGATCGCCCGATCCGTCGAAAATGCCGGAGTCCGCGTCGTCGGCGTCTTGTGAATCCGGTGATGCGCTGCCGGATCCGCCCGAACAGGCCGAGGCAGCCAGCAGCGCTGCTGCCAGCAAGATGCGAAGCAAGGCTACTTTCATGAGATCCTCCCTTTGAAACAATGATACACAGACGAACTTGTTTTGACCATACCTGTCTGCCCATGGTATTCGAAGCATACCGTCACAACAGAGGAGCTTGACATGAAACGCATGATTCTGCTCGCCATGCCCTGGATGCTGTTAGTAGCCGGCTCGTGTTCGGAAAAAACTCCCGCCGCCGTAAACGCAGCAGACGGGACAAGCGGGAATGGAGTGTCCTTTTCCTCCCTGCTCGATCGACTCCCCCCGGGAGCCGATCTGCTCGTACTTGTCGACATCTCCGCGCAGGGGCGCGCCTTGAACAGACTGATGGACGGAATCGAGAAAGTGCCGTTGGTGGCCGCCAATCCCGAGCTGCTGCAGCTTTGGAAGACACAGCGCAAGATGTTCGAAGGGATGCTGGCCACGGCACCCGCCAAGCTGGGACTCGATCCGTTACATGACCTGGGCCAAGCGGCGCTGGGCTTGTGGTTGAAACCCGGCCAGGATCCGGAGGTGGCCGCTGTCGTCACCGGCAACTTTCCCGCGGATTTTCCGACGCATTTTCAGCCCGGTGCGACTCCGCGCACGATCGACAAGCAAAAGGTATGGGAAATAGGCGAGGGCATGGGACTGGCCATCGTAAACGGCAAACTATTGCTGCTTGCCAAGATGTCGATCTTGCCGCAACTTTTCAACAAGAGGGATTCCAGGGCGAACAACAAGCTACACCAGGATCTTTCTTTGCCCTTTCCGAAAGGGTTTCTGGTACGCGTCTCTTTCGCTTTGCCCGAGTGGCTGCGCACGATCGGCGAGCCCCAGGCGCCGATGATGACGACCCTGCGCGGGTTGAGTTACCTGATGCTGGATGTCGGCGAAGAAATATTTTTCAGGGTGAGATCGACCACGCAGCGTGCGGCCGAGAACGTGCATTATTTGCTTGCCGGCATGCGCGAGATGATGATCGGCGGGCGATATATGTTCAGGGCTTACGCCTATTTTGCACTGGGACTGAATCTGGGCCAGATGACCGGAATTCCAGAGCCGTTCCGCGGCGCGCTCGAGAACCGCAAGGCGCTTCTGGATACGATGAACAAATACCTGGGGCCCCAGACGGCCCTGCCCGAACTGGATGTCGATGGGCTAAGCGTGACGCTGCGAGCTTCTCAGGACGCCATGACCGGCAGTGCCTTCGTGGTGGGCATCTTGGCGGCCATAGCCATTCCGGCCTTCATCAAGTACATCCGGATGTCGAAGGCCTCCGAGGTCCAGACAATGCTCAAAAAGCTCGAGGCCGCCGAAGACGCCTACCGGCTGGAAAAGGGCTCATACCTGGCCTGCGGGCCGCATCCGGCCGAGCCTCCGGCCGGAGAGCCGCGGGCCTGGGGCAAGGACGCCTGTTTCGAGAAGTTGGGCTTCAATCCGGGAAATGATTCGGTGTATTGCAGCTACCAGGCGGCCCTGGTAGGGGAGACGGGCCTGTTGTTGAATGCCGTCTGCGACATCGACGGGGACGGTAACCCGATGATCTGGGTACTGAAACCCGGCGAAGGAAGGCCCGTGAAAGCGACGCCCGAGGGCGTCTGGTAAATTCTTGAAACCCTGCTCCCTGCTCACGCGTACTTGTTTTACATGAAGGCGGAGGCAATTTCATTGGCCGACGCTACCCAAACGGACGTGGACGAGGGAGCTCGGATGTTGGCCCGGCACATAGCGGGAGAACCGCGTGCTTTCGAGGAAATCGTAAGCCATTTTGGAGGATCGCTCTACGGCTACCTGGCCCGTTCGGGCATAGAAAGATCTCAGGCCGAGGACCTTTTTCAGGATACCTTCATGCGGGTTCATATGTCTGCCCGCAGTTACGACTCGAGATATCCCTTCAGGGTATGGTTCTTCACCATCGCCCACAATCTGGTGCGCAGCCATTTCCGCAAACGGAAAGTCAGAAGAATCATGACCGGCTGGTTCAGGAGGTCGGGCGGCGATGCGCACGCCGACCCGCAACCGCTGGATCCCGCCGATGACTCTCCCGGGCCGGAAGTAAAAACGCAAGCCAGAGCACGGGTGCGCTGGTTGGCCGCGGAAATGCAGCACCTGCCCGCGGGCCCGAGAAACGCCCTGCTGCTTACACATGTCGAAGGTTTCAACCAGAGCGAGGCCGCCAAGATCCTCGACGTGCCGCTCCCGACCGTAAAGACCTGGGTGCGGCGCGGACGGTTATCGCTGGTCGCCGCCCTTGAGGCCAGGGACACGGAGCACGAGTCATGAACTGTCGCCAGGTACAGGAACTGCTGGCCGAGAAAATCGAACTTGCGGGTAGCGACCCCGAGATCGCCGCTCATCTCGAAAACTGCAGGGCTTGCAACGACTTCAAAAGACGTCTGGCCGAAGTCGACGCCGGCCTGACGGCGGTGGCGGAAGCTGTTCCGGCAGTACCCGCAAGTCTGATAGTCAAGACGGTCGACGCCGTGCAGGCACGGCGCAGCGGAGGCAGCCGCAGGTTGGTGAGACTCTCAGTTGCGGCCGCCGTGCCGGTCGTACTGCTTCTTGCGACCATGTTTACCTTCCAGGGCAAGATGCGCGATCTTGCAAGTCAGACCGCAAATGCGCTTTCGGGCAAGGAACTCGACGAGGAAGATCTGAAACCACAAGATGCGCAACAATATTACCGGCACCGCAACTTGAGGGGCTCGGGCGGAGCCAAACAAGGTCCAGCACCTGGACATGGCGGGATCGATTTACCGAAGACCGGTTTGGATCTGGGACTGATTTCGAACACCGATCAGGCTGACACGTACAAGACTGCGACAGACGATGATCGAAGGATCACTGACGGCTGGGACCGCAAGTACATGCCGCCTTCCTCCCGGACCACGGTAGAGACCCTCTTGAGCGGCGAGCGTGTCAAATCGCTCAAGAAAATACGCGAGAGATCGTTTGAGGTAATTCGCCTTCCCGGTGACAACGAAGAGGGAGAAAAAGAAGACGAGACGAAAAACGAGCCGGATCGAGACAAGGGCAAGGACAATGATGGTGACGAGTCGTTGGCTCGTCAGGCCCGGATTGTCCCGGTCGATAAGATTTCATCCCGCGAGAGCGGCAAGAAGGAAGAAAAAGTCGCACAGGGATTCCTGGCCATACACAGTCTTCCTGCTGCCGCGCAAGTGTTCGTCGACGGGCGTTATGTCGACGCCTCGTCACCGGCGCCGATTGAACTGGCTGCCGGAAAACACTCAGTACGAGTCAACCAGCCGGGCTACGCGCCATATGAGACCAGCGTGGACGTCGAGCGGGGCGAACTTTCCGAATTGCAACTCGTGCCCGAGCGGCAACCTTTGGACGAGCTGAACTACATTCCGGCCCGGGGTTATTTCAAAAACACATACCTGCCCGGGGACCCGTCGCTGGCCTGGCTGCGCCGCAAGCTGACGGCCGGCCTGATTATCGACGGCCGCAAGTTGGCCCCCGAGATGAGCGCCGTCCCCTACCGGCAGCCTTTCGATGCTCCAACCTCGCACGGACTGGATGTCTTTCTCAGCGCGGACAGAACGGCTGTCGAGGGACCTTCGCGCATCATGCTGCAGGTCGGTCTGAAGGGCGCCAGCAGACAGGCCGGCAGGCGGGCTGCGATCAACTCGGCGGTGGTGGTCGATTTGAGGCAGGTGCCGGACGAACGCCAGCGGAGAGTCATCTGGACGATCGTCGATGCCATCGCCGCCCAACAGCAGGCCGGTGATCGGCATCGCCTGGTCGTGGCCGGCGTAGCAGACAACATGCGTGTCAAGCCGGGGCAGTTTGACCAGGTTACGGTTCGCCGCGAACTCGTGGCTGCGCTGCAGCGGGTGGAGGAGACGGGTTCAAAGGGGAGCCTGGCCGCCGCCCTGGACGCGGCCTATGAATCCGTTGCAACGGAGAGCGCAGATGATGCTCCTCTGGGCGCCAACATGGTCATGCTGATTTCTGCCGCTTCACTGGAAAGCGAACTGGACCGGATGCAGTCCCGTGTTCAGCAGGAGGCTCTGCTCGGTATACACTTCGTCGCCCTGGGCGTAGGAGCGCAGGCCGATATGAGCTCACTGGGCAAGCTGGCTTATACCGGGCAGGGACGCCGGCGACTGATCGTCGATGCCAAGAACGCCCGCCTGGCTGTGGAGGACGAGTTGAGGGCCGGTGGACGAGTGGTCGCCCGCGCCCTGCGCCTGCGCATTCGCCTGGCCGCGGGAGTCAAGCTCGTCGAAGTACTCGGCTCTCATCCGCTGACGGCCGGGCAAAGCGAGCACGAGCGCAAGGTGGAGCAAGCCATAGACAAGCGGATTGCAAAGACCTTGGGTATCGACTCGGACAGGGGCCGGGACGAGGACGGCATTCAGATTATCATCCCGGCCTACTATGCCGACGATGATCACGTCATTCTGCTGGATGTCGTGGTGCCCGGCCCGGGCAAGTTGGCCGATGTCCGCGTGCGATACAAGGATCTGATCGGCATGCGCAACTCTGTGGCTCGCTCCAGCCTGAGCCTAGACGCGGGGCAGGATGCAAATGTTCCTCTTTCGCTGAACGTTCGCAAGAACGTGATTGCTTATCGCATCTCGCAAGCGCTCTTGCGGGCGGCCGAACTGGTCGAGGCAAGCAGGGCCGAGGAGGCCGAGAAAGTCCTGGCTTTGGCGGCCGGGCAGGTCGCCCTGCTGAAGAGAACTTCGGCCGCGTTAGGCAACGACCGTGAGCTAAGCGAAGATGCCTCGATGCTCGCCGACTATCGGCAGGTCTTGCATGATCGGGCCAGTTGGCAGGACGATCCGGATACCAAGATTCATCTGGTTTACTCGCTGGCATACGCCGGCAAGGCGAAGCTTCCACCCGGCGATCGACGCTGAACCGGATGATTCTGAGATAACCCGTTTTTTACGAGGAGGAGCGGACATGATCCATGCTTCTGACAGGACAGCTGTGTGTTTTTTAGTGCTGATGTTGCTCGGCGCATGCGGCGCCGCGGGGGCCCAAGAGAAAGACGCCCCGGGAACGGTGCGTTTGCCGCTTAGCGAGTACAGTCGTTTGTTCAGCCAGGCCAACAAGCCGCCCGATAAGAAGACCCCGCCTCCGGTTGACTACAGTATTTCCGATGCGGCCGTCCGGGTAACGGTACCCACACAGGCCGGGCTGCCGGCTGAGGTCACGGCTGCCGTGAAAATCCAGGTGCTCTCCGACGATTGGGTCAGCATCGGATTGTTGCCTTCCGGAACGGCTCTGAAAAGCGCCACACTGGACGGAGCCAATATCGCGCTCTCTGTCGTGGGAGGCGAATTGGTCTTCCCTACCAGGAACAAGGGCAAGCATGAGCTGAAACTCGAATACGGCTTGCCGGTACAGGAGGCTCTGGTTGGTAAGTCGCTTTCAGTACCGCTGCCGGCCGCAGCGGTCATAAATCTCGAGGCGCTTGTCCCGGGGGAAGGAATTTCCGTCTCGGTCGTGCCGGCCAGCGGAGTCAAACTCGAAAGCCGGTCGGGCAATACCGTGCTCACAGCGTCGATTCCTCGCACCAGGATGTTGCTGCTGGCCTGGCATGCTCCGCTTGAAGGAAGCGTGCTGGTGACCGGCGCCGACTACGACGGAGTTCTGAAGGGATCGATCATGGCCTGGCGGGCGCGGGTGGGCGTCAAGCTGATGGACCCCGAGCCGCATACGCTCGACCTGCTTTCGGCCGACGTGGCCCTGGCCCGCGCACTGGTCGACGGCAAGCAAGCGATCGCCTTGGAGCACCAAGGTCATCTGGCAGTCCAGCTCTGGGGCGCAGGCAATCACCAGGTGACGCTCGAGTTCGAGACCCCGGTGGTTCAAGACGGCGGGCCGACTTCGACGACTATCTGGCTTCCACGACCCCCGGCCTCGTCTTTTTCAATTACGTTGGACGGCAAGAAGGAAATCAACGTCTCACCCAAGGCCGGCCTGGAGATCACTCGCCGGGCCGGCAAGACGCTGGCGCTGATTCACCTTCCGCCCGCCGATAGCGCCACATTCAGCTGGTCTGCGGCCTTGCCGCAAGTTGCCGAGGAGAAAATGCGCGCCAACGCTGAGGTCTATCATCTGGTTCGGGCCGAGGAAGGCGTAGTGCAGGTGGATGCTTTGATCGACTACCATGTTACTCGGGGCGCCACGAACTCTTTGAGCGTCGCACTGCCGCCTGCCGTGGCAGTCAACCACGTCACAGGCGTAGGCGTCAGTGATTGGAGAGTGGTCGAGACAAAGAAACGTCGTCTTTTGAACATCTATCTCGACAGGGATCTGACGGGGGACTATCGCTACCGGATTTCTTACGAATTGCTTACGGGATCCGGGATTGCCGAGAACAAGCCCCTGGTTATCCCGATGCTTACACAAGCCGATGTGCATCGCCAAAGGGGCATGCTGGCACTTGTGGCCGGCAGCGAGCTGTCGATGCAGCCAGAGGTGGCGCAAGGAATGACCCGGGTGGGCGAGAACCAGTTGCCGGCTTGGGTACGCGAGAAGGTCGAGCAGACCGTGGCGCACACTTACAAGTACGTGGACACCAACTCGCGGCTGACGGTGAAGCTGGCGCCGCCGGAGCGCAAGCGCGGACGCTTCGACGCCGTGGTGGACACGCTGTTTTCCATCGGGGACGGTGTAATGAAGGCGTCCGCTTCGGTCAAGATCTCGATCAAGTCGGGCAAGATCATGGATCTCGACATGAACTTGCCGAAGGACATCAACTTGATCAACGTCAACGCGCCTTCAATGCGCGATCACAAGCTTGGCGGCCAGGAGGGAAGCGGGCAGTCTTTGCACCTGATGTTCACCCAGGAGATGGAGGGGACGCTGAGGGTTGAGATCGCCTACGAACGAGTGCTCGGCGGAGAGCATGAGCGTGTCGGTGTTCCGGTCATTCACGTGGAAGGCGCCGACACCGAGCAAGGCCGCCTGGCGGTCGAGGCCCTGACAGCCGTAGAGGTCAAGACCGTTGACGATTGCCAGGCCATCAAGGACAAGCGCGTGTTGTTTCTGGACGTGCAAGAGCTACCGCGCCAGCTCACGCTACGAACCACCAATCCGATCTTGTTGGCCTACAAGTACGTGCATGCCGATCCTCCATTTGAACTTGTGTTGCAGGTCAAGCATCACGAGGAGATGAAGGTTCAGGTGGCTTCGATTGACCGGGCCGTCTACCAGACACTCTACACAAAAGACGGCCTGGCCCTGACCAGGGTCAGCTACATAGTACGCAACCGCAGAAAACAGTTTCTCAAGGTGCGCCTGCCTGATGCATCGAAGATCTGGTCGGCCCAGCTTGCAGGACAGCCTGTCAAACCGGCCGCCGGGGAAGGGCAGGGTGAAGTCTTGTTGCCTCTGTTGAAGTCGGCCAATCCTTTCCGGGTCGAGATCGTTTACAAGTCCGATATTGGCGCAGTGGGCTTCGCCGGTTGGCTGAGTGGCAGGCTGCCGGTTCCGGATATCGTCGAGACCCGCAGTCTGTGGGAGGTATTCTTACCCGAGAGCCTGACCTACGGCAGAGTGGACACGAACATGACAATCCTCGAAGACGCTGGCGCGATTTTCGAAAGCGCTGAAAACGGCGCTGACGCGCGCGCCATGCTCAGCGACACGGGCAGGGACGGGTCCGATCTGCAGAAGATCGCCACTGCCGGGCGAAAAGAGGCAGAATCCGAAATGGCGTCAAGCGGAACTGTCGGAGTTCTTCCGTTGCGCATCGATGTTCCACGCCGGGGAGTTCACTTCAGGTTCGAGAAGCTGTATACCAACCGCGGCAAGGAACCGGCGCGATTCTCGATTCATTACACAACGGCCGGCGCCAGCTCATCGGGCAGTGCCCTGATGATTCTGGCCGTGCTGATGCTGGCGGGCCTGGCCGCCGGCCGCGCCGGCCTGTGGAAGATCCGCCTGGGTCGGACGCAGTCAGTTATCGTGGGAATAGGATCGCTAACCGTAATCGTGGTGGCAGGCTTCTACCTGGGAGCCCAACTGGTCTGGGCCGTCATAGCCGCCGGCCTGGCCGCGGCCGGCCTGTTCGTCGTCGCCCTCATGCGAAACAGGCAGCGCCAGTAGTATTATGATGGGTCGCGTATTTTTCAAACTGTAGGCGTGTGGGCAACCTCGTCACCTCTTGAAGGGTTGCCAGCCAAAGACCGTGGAGTAGGTCAGGTGCTCGACCTCCTTGCCGTCCTCGTAGGTCCAGGACGCCGCAGGAATCCCGTCTTCGCGATAGATGATCTGCGTCCCTACCGCCTTCCCCAATTCGTACACACAACTTGCAAACAGCACTCAACCATATTTTGTTTCGTAATTCCACCGAAGGTTGAAGCAAAGAAATAGCCTTACGAAAAATCATGGCGACTCCTCTGTCGGATGAACAATTCTATACGAGAAACAGAGTCCAAATCCAGCCCGGGAGTGCCAAGATTACCGAGAGCAACCTGGTCGATTACGCAACGGCCAAAGGCAAGAGGATCTGACCCTCTTTTGACAATCAGCCCGCCTTTGGCTAATTTTTTAGTTACAATGTCAAAAGCATTCGTAAAAGACGATCAAGGCGACCAGGACGAACCGATCGCCGAACCCGCAATAGGAGAAGGTCCGCGGCATATTACGCCCCAGGGTTTCAAGCGCCTGCAGGAACAGATCGACCAGCTCTGGAGCGATGAACGTCCCAAGGTTACCGCGATGGTATCAGCTGCGGCCGCTGAGGGAGATCGCTCGGAGAACGCCGAATACATCTACGGCAAGAAACGTCTCAGAGAAATCGACGCCCGCATCCGGTATCTTTCAAAACTGATTGACAGCCTGACCGTGGTCAAACCGCGCAGCGAGGGTGATAGGATTTACTTCGGCGCCTGGGTGATAGTCGAGAACGAGGAAGGTGAAGAAAAAACCTACCGCATAGTAGGCCCCGATGAAACCGACCTTAAGAAAGGCTACATTTCTTCGCAATCCCCGGTGGCCCGTGCCCTTTTTGGTAAACAAGAAGGCGAATGGGCGACTGTCAAGCGCCCCAAAGGCCCGACCGATTTGCTGATCGTCAAGATTTCCTATCAAGAGCCCTGACTATTTTATCGCTTGAGTTATTGAGCCTGAGGGCGGTTTATTAAGTTGCCTTGCTGAACATCTCGATGGCTTCAAAGATTCCTTGGATCAGCATCTGGGTTCCGATGACGGCCAGGATCAAACCCATCATGCGGGTGACAACGGCGACGGCTTCCTTGCCGATGGCGCGAACGAATTTCGCGCCGTATGTGAAGAGCAGGAAGGTTATCAGGCACATCAGGGCGAAGACGGCTACAGTCAGAATAACATGTGCTATCGATCCGGAGGCAGCGAAATTCATGGCCGTTACTATCGTGCCTGGGCCGGCTAAAATGGGCGTCGCCAAGGGCGAGACCGCAACGCTCAAAGCCGCCTCTTCGTCGCTTTCCTCTTCGCCAAGGCTTTTTGAGTGTATCGCTGATGACTTCCCGTGCAGCAGTTGAAAGCCTACCAGAAACACCAGGATGCCGCCGGTGATGCGAAAGGCGGGCAAGCTGATACCGAACAATTCGAAGATAGCCTTGCCCAGCACGCTGAAGACCAACACGATTATGAGGGCTATCAAGAGCGCCTTGGCGGCCACCAGCTTGGATGAGCGCGCGTCGAGGTCGGAAGTCAGGCCCAGGAAGATTGGTGTGTTGGCAATCGGGTTCATAATGGCGAAGAAGCCCATGAACACCGTTCCGCAAAATAGGATCAGCGAATGCATCTAGGTCCTCACTCGGGAAGATCCATCCAGCCGGGCGGCCCGCAATATGACCGACGGTTTCTTCAAATCGCATCCTTGATCATCAACAGCCCGCCCATTGTACCGAGGTAGGCAGCGCCGTCCGGGCCTAGCGTCAGGGGCTGTCCGAAATTGGCGTAGTCGATACCCTTGCCAGTGGGTACGCTGAATAGCGTCTGGCCGGTCTCGAAGTCCAGCGCGGTCAAGAACCAGGTGTACTCGTCGTCCGGCAGCAGTTGGTAGGTATAGACGTACAGCAGGCCGTTCATCAGCGAGAGCTTGGGAAGCACCTGGGAAGACTTTTCGGGGCTCCGCCATACCTGGGTGCAGGAATACGAGCCGCTTCCGTCGGGGATCAGGTCGAGGCGCAAGAGCCCGCCGACGTGATTTGCCCAGGCTCCGCCAACCCCCATGATGTTGTCCCGTTCGATGCCGTAGTTGTTGTCGACGATCACCGAGTACTCAAGACCATCAGGGCCGCGACGCACAACGCCGGGCAGTCCGTTTTCGGTTGTGCTTTGGCCGTCGTCGAAGACGGGCATCTTGTAGACGACGCTTCCATCCGATCTCTTTAAGAACAGGATGTTCATTTTCGGATAGGCGTTGTCGCCGATGGCGACCAGGTCACCGAACAGGTTGGGCGTCGTTCCGGAGCCCTGGTTGAAGTTGCTCGGTTTCACGCCGCTGCCGCGGTCGTATTCCGTGCGCCAGTCTGCACGGGGCACACCGTTGTCGTCGGCATTGAAACGGTACATGGCATGATCGGTGACGATGTAGACTCCGTCCTCGCCGACGGCGAACGAGTTCTGGATCTCCTCGCCGGCAAGTTCGACGGAGCGCACATGCTCGCTGTCCTGGTCGATAGTGCCTACTTTCCCGTAGCGGGTCGTAAACCACAGGTAGTTGCCCTTCCAGTCGGGGATGGTCATCTGTACGTGATCGACGGACGGCGGATCCCTGGGCACGAGAGTGTCTGACAGATCATACCTTTTCAACTGCCGGAATTCACCGGCCGCATCGTCGTACTCGATGATCTGGATGGCGTTTTCCGAATCGGCCAGCAAGATTCGATCGTGATGGTCGAGAACGAAATAAGTCGCGCCGGAGGTGTCATTGTACGGGAACAGCGGATCGCTGATGTTTCGCGGGGGAAGCGGATAGGAGGCCAGCACCTCGAGCGTGTCGGGATCGACAAGCAGTATGCTGAACTGGAGCATCACCGCGCTGGTTGTAAGTATTCGTCCCTTGCCGTCGAAGGCGACCGTGACGCAGGTGTTGGTGCCGTCCGCGTAGCTTTTCAGTGAGACTTGCGGGTCGATGTTCGCGGGCCCGGCTATCTCGTAAGTATCCGTCATGTATGCATCGTCGTGCATGTTACTCGAGCCGTTGGGCGCAAGATATGGATGCTGCGGTATAGCCAGGTGGTCCACTACAGCTTCCGAAGACGGCGATTCACTGCAGGCGCAGCACAGCAACAACAAAGGCAGACAGATGGATGCAGTTTTTTTCATGGGTCGAGAGATTATCACAAGCTGGTTTTTTTACATAACCTAACGGAACCGAACGGGGACGGAGTAAGCGTAAATCGGACAGGCTGTCCTATATCCGGACATCCGAACGGGGACGGAGTAGATGTAAGCGACCGTAAACAAAGACTCTTGGTTGTGGCACGAGTCTTGCTCGGCCTGGGGGGGATGGCCGAAGACAAGGACAGGCGAACCGAGCCGCCCAGCAAGCGCAAGCTCGATCAAGCCCGGAAAAAAGGCGAAGTGGCGCTCTCGCGCGAGCTTGCCGGAGCCTGCGCGGCGACGGCGGGCGTTGTTGCTCTCGTGCTCGACGCCGGTCGCATCGCCGCTGACCTGCGGCTGTTTCTCAAAGCTTGCTTTTCTGATCCCACGCCCGCGCTGTGGCGGGCGGCTGTCGAGTTGCTCATACAGCACACAGGCATCATCGGCGGGGCCGCGGCGCTGGCCGCCTTGTTTGCACTCGTTGTGCAAGTCGGTCTTCGTTTCAGCATGCGGCTGCAATTTAGCAGGCTAAACCCCGTAACGGGCCTGGGCCGCATGTTCAACGGCAAACGATTCGTAGATCTGCTGCTGCTGTTCGGCAAGTTGTTCGTGGTCGTCTGCATCGCCTGGCTGGCCGGCGTGAACCGCATCGCGGCCTTTATCGGCCCCGGATCGCGCTCGCTTGGCGAGACGGCAGGCGCGGGCGGCAGGGCGCTTTTAGAGATCATGTCGGCCATGCTCGTTTTCGCGCTGCTGGGCGGTGTCTTCGATTTTTGGTTGCAACGCCGTCGTTTTTTTAGGCGGATGCGCATGACCCGCAAGGAGGTAGCCGACGAGCACAAGGAGCAGGAGGGAGATCCCGGTCTGAAATCCGAGCGCCGCCGCCGGCACCGGCAACTCTTGCAGGGAATCGGGATGGCGTCCATCAAGCGCGCCAGAGTAGTGGTCGTCAACCCGACTCACATCGCCGTCGCTCTGGGCTACGACGGCGATCAGGACGAGGCTCCCTGGGTGGTGGCTGCCGGGCGCGGTTCAAGGGCGATGACGATTCGAATGGCGGCTTCAAGGCTGGGGATCCCGATTGTCGAGCAGGTTCCGCTTGCCCGGGCGCTGATTGCGCTCGAGCCCGGCCAGGAGATTCCCGAGCAATTCTACGAAGCGACGGCCGAGATCATTCGCGCCATCCAGGATTACTCTGCATCTTTCGGCAGGTGTAGTGCTGTTTTGGACAGCCTGTCCGGAATCCGGACATCGGCAGTAAAGGACGATGGCGCAACTTCTTGAAATATCTCGCGGGAAGGTTGTGGCACGCATTTTGCTCCGTTCGCCGCCTGATAACGCACACGCGGGAGAGCCATGAATTTTCCCAAAGTCGACAAGTTTACCGGCCTGCTAAAGAGTTCGGAGCTTCTGCTGGGCGGCATGATGGTTCTGGCCACCGCCCTTCTGATCCTGCCGGTTCCCCAGGGTCTGGTCGATATTTTGCTTGCGGTCAACATCAGCCTGGCCATGGTGTTGATGCTGCTTTCCCTTCAGGTCGGCCAGGCCCTGAAGGTATCGGCCTTTCCGACAATGCTGCTTGTGACCACGCTCTTCCGCCTGTCGCTCAACGTATCAACTACCAGGCTTATTCTGCTCGACGGCGACGCCGGTGAAGTAGTGCGCTCTTTCGGCAACTTCGTGGTCTCGGGCAACCCGCTGGTGGGCGGGGTCGTTTTTCTGATTTTAACCGTTGTGCAATTCATTGTAATCGCCAAGGGGTCCGAGCGGGTTGCCGAGGTGACGGCGAGATTCACACTCGACGGCATGCCCGGCAAGCAGATGAGCATCGACGCAGACCTGCGTTCGGGAGCCATCGATCAGGAGCAAGCGGGCCGCCGCAGGCTGCGGCTCGAACGCGAGTCACAGTTCTTTGGGGCCATGGACGGGGCCATGAAGTTCGTCAAGGGAGACGCCATTGCCGGCATCATCATCACCATGGTCAACATCATCGGCGGCTTGCTGGTGGGCACTCTGCAGCGCGGCCTGTCTGCCTCTCAGGCTGTGCAGACTTATACCGTGCTGACAATAGGAGACGGCCTTGTCTCACAGATCCCGGCCCTGCTGATTTCCACCGCGGCCGGGTTAGTCGTAACAAGGGTTCGCTCGGAGAAGCCCTCGGAAAACCTCGGTCGCCAGATGACCGCTCAACTCGGTGCTCACCCGCAAGTTCTACTGATGGCGGGCTCCGTGCTCGCGTTACTGGGCATAGTCCCGGGTATGCCGACTCTGGCATTCGGTGTTCTGGGGCTTACGCTGCTGCTCCTGGGTATTCTGACGATGACCGCCAAGAAGAGGAACCTGTCTACCAAACGCGCGGCCGGATCACGATCCGCTGTAGGCGTGACACTGCGGCTTGGAGAAGTCGAGCGGCCCGATCAGCTGCTGGATGAGAAGATCGACTCGCTGCGCAGATTGCTTTGCGATGAACTCGGAATAAGTATTCCACGCATCGAGATGCAAAAGCAGATGCCGGGCCGGCGCTGGCTACTGGCTGTCGACGACGTGCCGGTCGCCTCGGGAGCGATCGAGCGCGGTGGCGACATGTTGCTCGAGCGAGTCGGCGAGGCCTTGCGCCGCTCGGCTACCCGCTTCATCGGGGTGCAGGAAGTACAGGACATGCTGGACACGCTTGAGAAGGTCCAGCCGGCGCTGGTCAGGGAAGTCGTGCCGCGCCTGGTGCCGCCGGTTTTGCTTTCTGAAATCTTGGCACGACTAATCGAGGAACGAGTACCGATTCGCAACCTGAGGGGCATTTTGGCCACGCTGGCGGAATGGGCACGCGTCGAAGCCGACCCGTCCCAACTCGCCGAACGGGTGCGCAACGCGCTGGCTCCCCTGATTTCATACCAGGTTGCGCCCGACGGTCGGCTCGATGCGTTGCTGCTCGATCCGTCAATTGAACAGGTCATCGAGCAGTCGCTTATAAGAACAGAGACCGGAACCACTCTTGCTTTAGCCCCCGAAGACGGCGAGGCTGTCTTGAAGGGGCTCGACCGCGCTCTTTTAGCCCTGCCTTCGAGGACCGCGGTTGTTCTAACCCGTCCAGAGATCCGCCGTCCCTTCTGGAAGCTTGTCTGCCAGACACATCCCGATGTCCGGGTTGTGAGTTTCCTTGAGCTTGATCCCGGCACATCCGTTCAACCAGCGGGCAAGGTCAGCCTGCAGGCTGCTTGATATCCGGAGGCTTAGATGAAGATTGCTTCAAAGTTACTCATTTCGTTCACGGCATTTTCGCTGAACGCCTGCCTGGCCACGGCTCCCATTCATCCCGAGGCTCAAAGACACAATCGTTGTGGCGTGACTTTTCTGAAAGGCGGGGATCTCGAGCGGGCCGAGACGAGCTTTCGCTTGAGCCTCGAATACAACCCCTGTCACGCCGATGCCTTGCACAACCTTGCCTTGGTGTACCTGCTGCGCGGCGATCTCGATCGGGCTGAAAAACACGAGCGCGAAGCGCTGGAGTGCAGGCCCGACCTGGTGCAGGCGGTCAACGGGTTGGGCGCGATAATGCGCGGCCGCGGCGATCTTGCCCGGGCCGAGGAGCTTTTTTCCGGGGCCGTCAGCATGGATCCCGGCTACCTCGATGCCCGTCGTAACCTGATCACCACCGCGCTCGACTTGGGCGACCGTTCGCTGGCCAGGCAACAGTTGGACAGGTTGGCGCTGCTATCTCCAAAAGATCCTTTTCTGGAAAGCGTGCGCCAGCGCATAGAAAGAAAAGAATTATCCGCGAGGGGAAAATGAGGCTCAGATTCATTGCGCTGGCGACAGAGGGGACTTTGATGGGTAGCGGTCTTGATCGCCTGGTTGATGGAGACGAACTAATTGCCGGCAGGGAGCGTGGAGTCGAATTGTTGCTGCCCGACATCTCGGTTTCCCGGCGGCACTTCGCGGTTAGAGCCGAGAGTGAAGGCTGGACAATCGAGGATCTCTCAAGCCGCCAGGGAACGGCCGTAAACGGCATGCGTCTCGCCCCGGGGTTAGCCGTACCGCTCAGGGTGGGCGACGAGATAAGGGCGGGTGCTTACAAAGTGGTCTTTATGGGCGTCGAACAAGCGGTAGATAATCAAGGATCGCGTGGAATCCTGGGAGTCCTGTCCGGGCTGACAGACGGCGATCGTGACGATCAGCAGTTGCCCTGCCTGCGCGTGCAAAACGGCCCGCTGGCAGGCAGCTGTTATCTTGTGAGGACCGGAGAAGAGCTGCGTCTTGGACGCTCCGATGAGTGCGAACTGATCCTCGATGACGCCATGGTGTCGCGCATGCACGGGCTGGTGAGTTACCGGCACGGACAGCTGTCATATCTCGATATCGGCAGCAGCAACGGGAGTCTGGTGGACGGAAAAAAAGCTTTTGGGCCGGTCGAGATTCGTGACGGCACGATAATCAAGCTTGGCAGAATACGCGTAGCCTGCGAGGATCGTGAGCGCGGCCGGCGCAAGTGGCTGGCGGCCCTTTCAGCCGCCGGGCTCGGTCGTGCGCCGTCTATCGTCCTGCCTCTTGCCGGGCTGCTGCTTGGCCTGGGAGGCCTGCTGGTGATCCTCGCGCTCTGAGGGTTTCTCAGGACAGGTCGACCTTGAGAACCTGGTTGCCGATCTGGATGCGGTCTTCGTTCTTGAGTTCCTGGGGCTCGTGGATGCGCATGTAGGTTCCATTGGACGAGCCCAGATCTCTCAGGAAGCAGTCGCCGTCGCGGTTTGCAAGCAGGCAGTGCTTGGAAGAGATGAACCCGTCTTCTGGAAACCGAATCTCGCCTTCCTCACGACCGATCATCACCTCGGGTTGCATGAGCAAGTGAATCTCGCCGATTTTGCCGCCCTCGAGTACCTGTACCAGCCTGGCCCAAACCTGCGGCGGCGGACTGCCCCAGAAGGCGCTGTCATCACCTTCCGGCGGTTTGACATCCAGTGATTGGAAATCTCCCGGGACTTCAAGCCGCAGAAGCTGACGTCCGATTCTGAAGTAGGTTCCGGGTGTGATGCGTGATTCCTGGGTGATCTTGAAGAATATTCCGTTCAGGCTCTCCAGATCGGTAATCGTCAGCTTGCCGTCTTTCAAGCCGATTTCGGCGTGGCTGGGGGAGATATACTGATCCTTGGGGAACATTATTGTTCCCTGGCTGCGGCCCATTATGGTTTTTTCCGCGGCGACGGTGAAGACTGTTCCCTCGGTTCCGTCGGGTTTTACCAGGATCATGCGCGCCCGGGGCCTGGAGGCTGTTTCGGGCGAAGCGCGGTGCATGAACATGGTACTTCCCTGGCTGGAATTTTCACCCATCCGGTGGCCGCAACTCGAGCAGAAGACGTCGGTGACATTCACCGGCGTGCCGCAGTTGGGGCAGGGAAGCTGGTCCTGTTGCGGCTGTGCTGGAGTCGGCGGCACGGCCGCTTGTGCTGGACGCGAAGCCTGGGCAGGGGCTGTTCCGGTCGCAGGCGCCGCGGGAGCCTTTCCTGTTGAAGGCACAGCGGGAGCCGTTCCGGTCGCAGGCGCCGCGGGGGAAGCTCCGGTTGCAGGCGCCGCGGGAGCAACTCCGGTTTTGGGCGCCGCGGGAGCAGCCGCTGTTCCCGTGCCTGTTTTCGCCCCGGAGCCGGGTTTCAAGTCGGAGCCGCAATCGAGGCAGAAAGAAAAAGAGTCGTCGTTTTCGCGCCCGCAGTTCTGGCACTTGATCATGGGATTACCTCCTGCCCGGTATTGCCGGGATCGCTTTTTGCCGCATGGGCGGTCATTGAACCATCGTGCCGCTGGAGTGTCAAGATGCAGATCGGCCGGTTCCAGAAAGGGCCGCTGCGGCCGCGCTTGTAAGATCTTCGTAACTTGTGCGGCAGGGGGGGCCGTCGGCATGCAGAAACTCGATCTTGAGTGGATTGTCCCAAAGGCGGATGATGGTCGATGACCTTGTTTCGTAGTGCAACCCCGGAGCGTGCACGCAGGTGCCATCGAATGGATCGTCTGCATGGATGGAAAGCAGTTCGGCCAGAGCGTCATTGCCGGGCGGACTTTCTCCAAAGTCTTCGAGGCGCCTTTTGATCAATGCTTCACGGGTAGTCGGCCCGGCGCTGAGGCTGCGCTCGGTCAGCAGGTGAAGGCCGCGTCCCAATACGGCGGAAGAAAGCCTCACTCCGTCGCTCCAGACCAGTCGCGCGTCGTTGGCGTCGGCCATGAGCAAGTGGAAACGATTGTGGGCCTCTCCCGGCAGGGCAACAATACGGGTAGCGGCATCTACTGCGTTGCTTTCCTCGAGCGCATCGAGCACCAGCAGACCGCGCGAACGCCTGCCTGGGCAGGGAGGCGTTGCGCCGAAGCGGTTGGTGATGCCGACAAACAGACCGCTCGCGTTAATCCCCAGCCAGGTACCCGAAGCCTGCAAGTCCTCCGGGGCGAAGACTGGCAGCGGCCGATCTTTCCAGGCCCGCGGCCTCCCGGAAGGACGCTCGCTGTTCTCGTCACGGTTGGCCGCCACCAGCAGGGGAATGTTCGGCCACATCCTACAGGCCACGACTAGTGTGCACACGGTCGACGCCTCCTGACAACAGCTTGCACGAGAAGAGCTTCGCCCGCAAGCCAAAGAACGCAAGACACCCTTGACAGGCGCGTAATCAAGTACCTATTGTTTGCCAGCTTTTTGGCCTTGTTGCCTCTTGGGAGGTTTGAGATGTCGATCATAACTATCTCACGGCGCCCGTTCAGCCGGGGCGCCGAAGTCGCCGAACGGGTCGCCAAGACTCTGGGTTACGAGTGCGTGGCCCGGGAGGTCCTGTTCGAGACGGCCAAGAAGTTCGACGTCCGCGACACTCAGGTATTGCGAGCCATTCACGACGCGCCGTCCTTTTCCGACCATTTTCACTACGGCAGGGAGAGGTACGTGGCTTTTTTCGAAGCTGCTTTGCTTGAAGTGCTGCAGCGTGACGACATCGTCTATCACGGCCTGGCCGGACATTTTTTCATCCAGGGAGTTTCCCATGGAATCAAGATGCGTATCATCACGGGCCTGGAAGAGCGCGTCCGGGTTTTGACCGGACGCGAAAAAATCGGCCTCAAGAACGCGGCCCGGATAATCAAGAAAGAGGATCGCGACCGCAGAAAATGGAGCCGGCACCTGTACGGGATAGACACCTGGGATCCCAGCCTTTACAACATGGTTCTCAATATCAACGATATTTCGGTCGATGAAGCAACCGAAGTAATCTGCCACATGGCTCGGCTCGATCATTTCAAGACCACGCCGCAGTCCCGGCGCAAACTCGAAGACCTGTCGATGGCTGCACTGGTCAAGGCGTCTCTGATACACCTGCGGCCGGATATCGAGGTTCTTTCAGACAACGGAAAGGTGCTTGTGAAAATCGAAGCGGCCCAGAAAGGAGAGAGCGAGCTGTGCAGGGAAATTGAGGAGATTGCAAAAGGTGTAGCCGGAGTGGCGGATGTGGAGATCCGGTTTGGCCACGCCGTGCGCCATCACGACTGAGGCAATTGTACCAGGAGCATTAAATTGCAGATGTCATTGAAAAGAATCCTCGCCTTGCTCGGTGTATTTGCCTGTGTTTGCCTGATGTCCGGTGGATCTGCGGCGGCGGCAGGATCCGCCCCTCAGGCGGGTATTTCACCTGAGCTGTTTGCGTTGATCGTTTTTCTGGTATGCACCGCTATCGGCACCATCGCCATCATCGCCGGGACGGGTGGGGGAGTGCTTTTCACCACTCTTTTTCTGGGATTTACATCGATTCACCCGGACATCGTCCGGGCAACCGGGCTTTTAGCCGCCGTGTGCGGGACGCGTATCGGAGCCCGCCGCTACCTGCGCCGGGGAATCGCCAACATCAGGCTGGTGCTGCTTCTGGGAAGCTGCTACGCCTTATTCGCCGTGATCGGAGCTCTTTTCGGGTTGACGATCACCCGCAAGTTCGGAGACAGCGGCATCGCGATCATCAAACTCACACTGGGGATCATAGTCATGGCAGTGGGCGCCATGTACCTGCTGGTCAAGGGGACCGCCTATCCCAAGATAGACTGGGGGGACAGGTTTACCAGTAGGCTGGGCCTGGACATGGCCTATTGGGAGGAGTCGCTCAAGAAACCCGTGAGCTACAAGGTGACCAGGAGCCTGACCGGGGCGCTGGTCGTCTGCCTGGTGGGATTCATATCCGGCACCCTCGGTCTCGGGGCGGGCTGGGCGATTACTCCGCTGTTCAACTTCGTCATGCTCGTACCGCTCAAGGTCGCCGCCGCGACTAGCGCCGTGATCATAAGCCTGGGCGACACGGCCGCCGTATTTCCCTACCTGATGTCCAACTCGGTTTTTCCAGTTTACGCCGTGCCTACGATAACCGGTTTGATTCTCGGCGCCGAGATCGGATCGAGAATCGCCGTAAAAGTGAAGCCCAAAGTCATTCGTTATGTCCTGATTGCCATAATGCTGGGCACCGGAGTCAAGCTGGTAATCACGGGATTGAGCCTGCTATGACAACGAGACCTGATAGACCTAAACCCGCCGTTGAGGGCATCATCTACGCCGAGCTTTCCGCCTGGATCACGATCGCCGGCATGATCATCGCCCTGGTTGGCCTGATCATCGGTTTTGTCTTCGGTGGCAAGGTGATCAACGAGATCGACCTGATGAGAGATCTCTTCGGCGGAAAAGGAGAGAGCGCTATCTGGGTGCGGGATTCCGTGTTCTCCAGCATGCCGCAGCATTTCTGGTATCTGAAGCAGCGCCTGGACGGTGACGAGCTGTCCATGATCGGTCTGGTGATAGCCTGCTACGGTGGGGTCGTCGGCGTCTGGGGGATGTTCGCCTCCATGTTTCGCAAGAAAGAAGTCTTGTTCTACAAGAAGGGCCTCTACACCATACTGGCGGCGATCATCGGAACGATAATCACGCTGGCGGCATCCGGTGTGATATCAGTGAGGTGATCCATGCCGATCTCCAGTCCGCAAGGCGAATGCAGATCTTCTTGTTATCTTCTGCCTCCGTCCCCGGCTGCCGGCGCTAGTTCTTCATGGTCGCAAGCTCTTGCTCGGCTTGCAGCCAGTGCTCGACGTCCTGACCGTGCGGCCTGCCTTGCTGTTGCCAGATTTCGTAGGCGCACTGAGCGATCAGCTGAGGGTTCGAGGCCGGAGTGTTGCCGGCGCCCTTGCCGGTCGTTTTTTTCCCCGATATCCGGCGCGGAGCCGAGGATTTCCTGTCAGTGATGGTTTCTGATCTTGCCATTTTAGTTACCTCCTCGTTTGGTTGAGACAGTTTCCAGAATACACTGGCATTTTCGGATAACCGTGCCCGGGTCGACAATCCGGTTTTTTATGATTTTGGCCTGGTGTTTATTGTGATATTCGCCTGGCAAATTTTGCTACGAGCTGCACACGTATTTTGCTCCTTGTAGCAATTACCGCTATCCGGAAATCAAAAATAGCCCCACACGAATTTCACAAGATCAGGGATACCGCTACGGATACACATCTGGCGTAATCGTAATTACGTTCATCTGTTGAAAAGACTTGAACCACGGGAAGGAAACCTGGTGGATCGGGCGCAAACAAAAAAGAGCATGGGCCTGCGTCTCAGGATTGTGGCCGTGTTGCTCCTGGCCTCTTTACTGCCCCTGGCTCTTTTGGGAATTGGTTCATGGGTTGTTTTCGGAAACATGATCGAAGACAAAACTCTCGACCTTCATCGAAGCGTGGTGCAGACGCACGCGCGTAGTATCGACCGCTATCTTGCCGAGAGAGTTCGAGTGCTCGACCTGCTGGCGCGCAGCCATAGCCTCGAAGAACTGGAAAGCACGGACAAACTTCGACTCCTCCTTGGTCAGCTCAACGATTCTTATGACAAGGCTTTCATTGATCTCGGCCTGATCGGCGAAGACGGACGGCATCTTGCCTATGCCGGTCCATATCAGCTGCAAGACAAGAACTATTTGCGGGCGCGCTGGTTCAAAGACGTGATGTCACGGGACACCTATGTCAGCGATGTATTTCTGGGATTTCGCCATGTTCCACACTGCGTGATTGCGGTGAAGCGGCGGGCCGGCAATCAAGTCTGGATCCTGCGCGCCACCATCAATAGTTACGAATTCGAAAGGCTGGTTCAAACTGGGCAAATCGCCAAGACAGGCGACGCCTTCGTCGTAAATTCAACAGGGCAATACCAGACGCCCTCCAGGTTCGGCAAGGTTCTGGAGCAATCTCCGATTGGATCGCCGCACAAGCACCGCGGCGTTCGAGAACATCGTGTTTACGAAAATGGCGCGACCTTGTTACGGGCGACGACCTGGCTCAATGCCGGTCGCTGGATGCTGGTTGTGCAACAGAGCGAGGCCGAGGTTAATGAACCGGTGCGCCACGCCATGTTCTCGGGCATTCTGGTCATTCTGCTTGCGGTGGCCGTAGTCGTAACAACCGCCGTCTTGTCCACTTGGCACTTGACGACCCGGATAAACCGGGCCACGGCGGAGAGAGACAAGCTCTCGCTCGACTTGCTGAGATCGGCCAAGCTCGCTTGCCTGGGCGAGATGTCCACCGGCCTGGCTCACGAGATCAACAATCCTCTGGCGATCATCAGCGCCGAGCAGACCAATATCGCCGACGTGGCCGGTGAGCTGAAGCCGGACACACCGGGCAGGAACGATCTACTCGAGTCCGTAGAACGCTGTAAGAGGCAGGTAATCAGGTGCGGCGGCATTACCGCAAAGATGCTGCAGTTCGGACGAAAAACGGACACGAAACTACGACCGACTGACGTCGCTCCCAGGCTGGAGGAAATCGTTTCGCTCATGAACCGGCAGGCGCAACTGCGTAACATCGACTTGCAACTTGAAGTGGAACCAGATCTTCCTAAAGTTCTCCTCGACCCGAATGAGCTGGAACAGGTTCTGGTGAATCTCATAAACAATGCGTTGTACGCAACGAGTGGCGGAGGTCGGATCCTCGTCTCGGCGGGCAGGCAAGGAAGCGATGTGATCTTGTCCGTCGCCGACACGGGCAGCGGCATTTCTCCGGAGGATCTGGAGAAGATCTTTCAACCCTTTTTCACGACCAAGGCGCCCGGTAAGGGCACCGGCCTGGGACTGTCTGTCTGTTATGGAATCGTCCAGGGCTGGGGCGGAACCATCGAGGCCAGAAGCGAACCCGGTAAAAACACGACGATGATCGTGAGACTGCAGATCGAGAAAACCGAAAACTACAACCGAAGGGATTGAGGTGAAGACCATGAAAGAAAAAAACGGACGAATCAGGCTCCTTTTAGTGGATGATGAGATGGATTTCCTGACGTCGACGACCAAGGCACTGAAGCGCCGGGAATTCGATGTCACGCCGGCCCGCTACGGAGCAACCGCGCTCAAGATTCTCGAGCAAGAGCCGTTTGATATCGCAGTGCTCGACGTCAAGATGCCCGGTATGGATGGAGACGAGCTCTTCCGGGAGATGAAGCAGCGCTGGCCGAGCATCCCGGTCATCATGCTCACCGGCCACGGCACCGTCGAACAGGCCTTTCAGACTTCTCGTGAAGGCGTCTTCGACTACCTCTCCAAGCCGTGTGACATCGAGAAGCTGGAACAAGTGGCGCGCAAGGCTGTGGCCGCAAACAAGCATGCCAAGACATCGGGGCGCTTGCGCTCCATAGATGAAAAGATACGTCTTTTGATAGTCGATGACGAGAAAGAACTGACGCAAAGCCTGTCTGTTACGCTGAGCCGGCGAGGTATGCGTGTCACGACCGCAGATAATGGTGCCGAGGCGCTCAAGACAATCGGCAGGCAACTCTTCGACGTTGTGCTCCTGGACGTCAAGATGCCCAAGATAGACGGCGTCACACTCCTTTACCTGATCAAGCAGACGCAGCCCTCGTGCGAGGTCATCCTCTTCACGGGACACGCCTCTACCAGTATCGCTGTCGAGGGAGTCAAGCGGGGCGCCTTCGACCTCCTGGTAAAGCCGCAGGATCCCGAGGCGCTGGTTGGAAAGATCTTAGCAGCCTACGAGAGTAGTCGTTCACGGGCGGCCGAGGCCGGACGCGAGCAGATAGACGGGCTCATGGAAACGCACAAGTACTAGCTTTACCGCATGCTGTCGGTCGATCGTCAACTGTTCCTGATGATGTCGGCCACTTCCTCGAAGACGTCGGAAAGGCGCAGGATCCCGACCACCTCGCCGTTACGGGTAACCAGGAGCGACTGGGTGTGTCTAGTCGCAAAGTTGCGAATCGCCACGGTCAGCGTCGCGTCTTCATCTATACTTTCGCCTACCGGAACCATGGCGTCCACAGCCTTGATTCTACCTGCCGCGCGGCACATCTGTTCCAGAGAACCCGTAAAAAGCGAGAATGTATCCTTCAACGACTGGATGAACTCATCTGTCAGACCGGCCCGGGACAGTGAACTCTCGTCGTCGCGCTTTAGGAACTTTGGTTCGAGGCTGCGCAGGATGGCCCAGTGGCTGAGTTTTCCGATCACCCGGCCGTCTTTCAGTACCAGCACGGCCCGATGGTAGTGACGATCCTGTGTCAGGCCCAGCTGTGACTTGCTCAGGGCGAGCAGTGCTTGCTTGATGGTGTCTTTGGAGGAGATAGTGGCGTATTCGTCCAGCGACAACATCAGGTCGCGAACCAGCTTATGCTTCATTTTCCTCCTCCATTTCTCTCAACCTGCGCAAGATTCCAAGGGCGGACTCTCCTTTTGCCACGTTCAACAACCGGTCGATCTTGTTCTCGCTGAGTTCCAGTTTTCGCATAACACGCTTCTGATATGCGTTCTTCAGAACCCGCAGCAGTTCCTCGGTATCGCAAGGTTTCTGGAGGTAACCGAATGATCCGTGCTGGGTGCAAAAAATGGCAGAGTCGATCGAGCCGTGCCCGGTCAGGACGACCACCTCGAGATAGGGATTGTTCTTCTTGAGAACATCGAGCAGTTGTTCCCCGCTCATTCCGGGCATTTTCAAGTCGATCAGGGCGAGATCGAAGACGTTTTCTTCCGCCACTTCGATGGCTGCCTTTCCGTTGTCAACCGGAGTCACGTCGAAATCCCTGAGACCCAGCCGTTGCGTCAGGGTTTTCAGAAACCTTTCTTCGTCGTCCACTATCAATAATCTGATTTTTTCCGCCACGACGTCTTCCTCCTCATCAAAAGGCAATCCAGTGCCAGTAACCCAAGATTGCCCAGCCCCATAGCACCGCGAATGCCAACAAGGTAACGACCAGGCCGTGCTTGAAGAAGTCGGACAAGCTGACCAGTTGCTCGCCGGTGTCCAGGTCCTTTGCCAGCGAGTATGCAATGGCGTTGTTCGGCGTTCCGATGATCAGTATGTTCGCGAACGAGGACGCAAATGCCGTGGCCAGACCGACCATCCAGGGATGCGTTCCCGAAATGGAGGCCATGGGAACCGTTATGGGCCCCAGGGCGGAGACGGTAGCTCCGTCGCTCATGAAATTAGTGAGTATCCCGCTGAAGAAGCTGGATGCGATGCAAAGACCGTCTCCTTGTGAGAGTGCCGCCGGAAGCATGTTGACGAAGCCGCTTGCGATCCACAGTGCCGCCCCCGTATTTGCCAAGCCGACTCCCATGGCGCAGGCACTGGCATACAGGGCGACCACATCCCACGAGATCTTGTTGACATCACGCCAGCCGATGATCCGGAAGACCGCCAGTGCCACCAGGCCGAGCAGCACAGGACCCCCCATTCCCAGCAGGTCGCTCGAGGTGATCCACAATACGATTACCGCGACGAGTACTGCGGCCGTGATGTACTCCTGTAAGGTCATCCTGCCTATCTTCTTGGATTCTTTCCTGACGATCTCGGCGATATCCAGGTTCTTGACCTTCAACTTTTTCCTGAATCTGAAGAAAAAGTATGCCGCTATCACCAGTGCCATCACGGGCACGAAAGGCATTCCGAATTTCATCCATTGGCCGAAGCTCGGCGCGACCCCGTAATCGGCCAGGATCCCGATCATGACCGCGTTTCGTCCGCCCGCGGCCGGGGAACCGGGTCCCCCCTGGTTTGCCGCGAAGCAAATTCCCAAAACCAGCACGACCGCCAGCGAACGGTCCCTGGTTATTCCTGCGGCCCTGATCCCGGCCATGTAGACCACCATCAGGATGGGAGTGATGAAGGCGACCAGCGCGTGTTCCGACAAGAACGAAGCGCTGACCGCCAAAAGAGGCAGGAACATGAACAGAAAGGCTTTTATCGACTTGCTGGTATTCAACAACAGCAAGCCGATCCTCCGGTCGAGACCGGTTTTGGCGATGCCCACGGCCAAGGCCAATATGCCCATGATGAAGATTACGGCGTCCTTGGCATAGGCTTTGGCCACGAGGTCCGGCGGAAAGATGCCGAAGATGTACATTAACAGCCCTACCAGCAAGGCGGTGATCCCGATCGGCAGGGCGGCAGTGGCCCAGAACAGGGCCGCCACCACCAGGATCCCCAGCATGACCTTGGCCTTGTGAGCGGTCTCTTGGGGAGTCTGCACGCGCTCGGTTGTTTTACCGTCCGCTCCCGTCTCTTTGACCATGCGCTTTGACGAATGGCTGTAGTATCCGGCAATGGTCTGGCCTTTTTCCATGGATCTGAAGGAAGAATAACCGGCTATCGAGTCGCTCATGGCGCCCGTCTTTGGCGTGCTCACCAGCCTGAGCAGGTTGTCGGACGCTGGCATCAAGACGATGCCGGCAAACAGCAGGGCCCCGAGAATCATGATGCCGGGCCTGGAATTGTAGGTGCCCCAAATCCAGGCCCTGAAGGAGCGGCCTTTCACTACCGGAATTTCGTAGCGTGCCATGGCATATACCTTCTCCTGGCACGCCGCTTCGATGGTGGCGATGAGATTTTCGGTTTCACAGGGTTTTTGGAGGTAGGCAAAAGCGTCGAGCCGCCCGGATACTGCGGCCGATTCGATGTCCGCGTGGCCGGTAAGCATGATCACCTGCACTTCGGGGGCGATCTTCTTGACCTCTTTTAAGACCTCCTCGCCTTGCAGCTTTGGCATCTTGCGGTCGAGAATGACAACGTCCGGCCGGGTCAGGCGCACCTTGCGGATCGCATCCTCACCGTCGCCCACGTGTTCTACATGATAGCCCCGCATCGAAAGGCGCTGGGCCAGGTTCTTTCTGAATCGCTGCTCGTCATCGACCACGAGGATTTTCGCCTTGCGGTCCGCTGCGGCTTCATTTTTGTCTAAAGGCTCATCAGTTTTTTCGGACATTTCCACCTCACGCGATGCTGGTAGTTCCGGTCGTTTTCATTTTCAGTTTCGCTCCAGCCGGCAAGAAAATTGTGAATGTCGTGCCAACCCCCAGCTTGCTTCTCAACTTTATTCGCCCGCCGAATGATTCGACGATTCCGTGGCTGATGGAAAGACCCAACCCAGTGCCTTTCCCGACTCCTTTCGTCGTAAAGAAAGGAAAAAACACTTTTTCCATCACTTCCCGAGGCATGCCACAGCCGGTATCCTCTACGTCGATGCGTACCCATGAATCCTCCAATCGAGTACGGACCGTGATCCTCCCCCCTTTGCTCATGGAGTCCTTCGCATTGTTGAGCAGGTTGAGAAAAACCTGGTCCATCTGGTTACGGTTGACTTCTACCCACGGCAGGTCTTCGGCGTAGTCCTTGAGTACTTCGATATTTGAGATCTTGAAATCCATGTCTTTTACGTCGATCACCCGATCTATCAGCAAGTTGATGTCCGAGGACTCCGGGTCGGGGTCATGTCGGCGAGCAAAGGCCATGAGCTTGCTGGTGATGGCGCGCCCGCGCAAGGTGGCATCCTTGATGGCGCCGAGCCGCTCTCGGAAATCGTCCTGATCGAACTTTTGCTGAAACTGCGGGTCCATGATGTCTTCCATCATGGAAGCCTCCTCGTAGATGATTGCCAGAGGGTTGTTGATCTC
>CAZENH010000024.1:54200-78849 GCA_964513625.1 uncultured Myxococcales bacterium
TGTCTTCCATCATGGAAGCCTCCTCGTAGATGATTGCCAGAGGGTTGTTGATCTCGTGAGCGACACCGGATGCCATCTCGCCCACCGAGGCCAGCTTGGCCGCGCTGAACAATTGTAATCTCAGTTCTTCCCTGCCTTTGTCTGTCGCTTCCAGCTTGTCGACCATCTTCTTCGTTCCGCCGAGCACGACGACAAAGATGGCGCAAATGGCGACCAGCATGATTCCCGCCATTACCAACCTGGCGCCGGACAGCGATGCATAGGCCTTGTCTCGCGGCACCCGAACCACAAGCGCCCAATCGTTTTCAGTCAGCCAGGCCAGCGCTCTCAGGTATTTCTGGCCTGCCACTTCGACCTCGTCGGTCAACGTCTCCGGCTGACGAACCGGAACACGGCTGAACTCCCGCACGGGAGTCGCCGTAACCGAGAGTGTCTGGCGTTGGCCGATGTTGTTGATGATGAACGCTTCTGTGTCCTTGACCAGGTAGGAGCTTGCGACGAACGCTCCGAACAATTGCGGGTCCACGCTGGCTCTGAGTACCCAGTCTCGGCCCTCTATTGCCCGGCGCAAGGCGACGATGAAATGGGGTTTGTTGCGAAAGCCCAGGTATACATCGCTGATGAAAAAGTCGCGTTTCTGGTTGTTCAACTTCATGAACCAGCTCTCGCCGCTATAGTCTTTTCCCGTCAGTGACGGATATGGCCCGGCGTAAGAAACGAGCGTGCCGGCAGGATCGAACATCCCGAGATCCACGAACGTACTGCTCCCGCGTTGCAACTCCTCCAGCACCGAGTTCATAAGCCCCGGGGCGGGAGGAAATGTCAGTCCTTTGCTTCGGAAAGCGCCTCTAAGATCGGCAACCCGTTCTTTGAGAAACAGGTCGACGGTGTTTCTCTGGTTCTCGGCCACTGATTTCAGATGGTTGTGAACCCCTTGACGCAGCGTCGCGCTGTATTCGAAATGGAAGTAGGCGGACAGAATCAGCAGCGGGACTATGTATACAAGCAGGAGTTGCCAGCGAAGTCTGCGCCGCAATTGCTCGAAGTATGCGTGGCCGTGGGGTTTGCCTTGAGCAGGCATCGGACCACCCGCCCCGTCTAGCTCAGTCTTGCTTGCCACGCGTGACCTCTTCGGCTTCGTCAAGCGATAGAATCTCGGCCAGCATGCCTTCCTCGACGCGCCCCCGCTCGATCGTGCCGTCCAGGCCGATTCGTCCGGATGCATCAAGGTATGGCTTCGAGAGCGAGTCGACCAACGCGATGATTCGCGAAACGGGAGAATTGCGCCTGACGAACCTCAGAGTTTCGGGATCGTTGAGTGTAACCAAATCAGCCAGAATGAAATCGGGTTGAATTCTCGAAGCGCCGCGCACCAGCCCGCCTCGTCCATTCACCTGGGTGACGCTCCATATTCTCTTGTCGCGTGCGAGCACACCCGCGATCTTCTCACGCAGCAGGGGGCTGGGTTCGGAAAGCAAAATTGAATACGAGCGTGACATCTGCGTTTCCACAGTGATCGAGGAGTGTTGCTCCTGATCCAAGTCAAGCACTCGGTACTGTTTTTGGGTATCGTTGGAATTATGAAAAACAGTTAGTGGATTTTGCTACAGAACTTATACTCGGAAATTATTCCAGGTCTACCAGCCCCCGGCGTATTGCAAAACGAGTGAGATCGGAGTTGTTACGCAGGCTGAGTTTTTCCAGGATTCTGCTGCGGTAAGTTTCCACAGTGCTTATACTCAGGTGAAGCTCCTCCGAAATCTCACGGGTTGTGGTGCCCCTGGCGAGCCTTACCAGAACCTGGATCTCCCGATCCGAGAGAACCGACTCGGGCAGATCGGCCCCGGCCTGGCCCATGCGGCCCACCATCTTATCCAGGATTGACGAACTCACGTAAGATCCACCGCGTGCAACCTTGCGAACCGCCGCCAGCAACTCGTCGGGCGAAGCGCCTTTGATGACGAAGCCCGCGGCGCCTGCCCTGAGCAACCGGATGGCGTATTCTTCGCTTGCATGCATCGTCAACACAAGTATACGCGTCCCCGTTTTCATGGGTACTATCCGGGAAGTCGCCTCCAACCCGTCCATGTCCGACAAGCTGTAATCGAGCAAGACCACTTCCGGCTTCAGGCGCTCGCAAATTTCAAGAGCCTCTCTGCCGGTACCTGCCTGGCCAATCACCTCGATGTCACCCTCGCCGTCAAGAAGGCGACAAAGTCCTTCACGAACAACTGCATGATCGTCTACTACCAGGATCCGTATCATGGGGCATCCTCTTTTCCCGGCCCTTTCAGTGGAACACGAAGGCGTATGCGGGTTCCCTTGCCGGCAACGGAGCTGATTTCAATTGTCCCGCCGACTAGATTGGCCCTTTCTCTCATTCCTTCCAGGCCGCATCCTTGCAAGGCTCCAATCCGATCGATATCGAAGCCGACTCCATCATCGCTTACAGTCAGGGACAACTCGTCGGGCTTTGCCTGAAGCCTGATGCTCATTTTCTTTGCCCCCGAATGCCTGCTGACGTTGGTAATCGACTCCTGCATGATTCGGTATGTGCACAAGGCCACGTCTTTGGAGATGAAAACGCGTTGCTCGTCCAGAGAGCAATCCAGCTCTACTTCCATGTCCGCCCAGCCCCGGATGTCCTCCACCAGGAGATTGACGGCCGGCTCGAGCCCCAGATCGTCCAACAGGGGAGGGCGCAGGCCCTTGCACATGCGGCGAAGCTCCTCGGTTGCCTGCTCCACCAAGACAATCGCGTTTTTGAAAACGCCGCTCTCGTCCACTTGCGATGCGGATATTTTCTTTTCGAGCCAGCCCATTTCAAGGCGCAGGGCGGTCAGCAATTGCCCCAGTTCATCGTGCAGCTCCCTCGAAACCCTGGAGCGTTCTTGCTCCTGGGCCATGAGCACCTTGCGAGACAACCTTGCTTGCTGGTCGCGGGCCAGGCGGAACATCTCCATGCGTTGCAAGAGCATGTATGCCAGCCAGCCCAGACCAAGCGACAGGATGATTCCGAGTAAGAGAACAGGCAGGCTTTCGGTCCATCCTGAACCAGGCGACGTCGCTGTTTTTGGCGCCATGGTCAGTTTCCAGGTGCGGTTTTCCACACTGAATTTTTCGCTGGCCCTGACGCGCGCGTTGTTGAATTCTCTTATTCCCACATTCGGCTCGGAACGGAAAAGAACCTCATCCTCGTCTTGAACCATGAAATGGAATTCCGACCGGATGCGGGTGTGAAAACAGTCGTTGATCAGGGTTTCGGCCAGAAAGTCGACCTGCAGAAAACCCAGAAGCTCGTCTTGACGCTTCAGGGCAAGTATGGCGTAAAGGCTTGTGCCGCCGGGGCCGCTACTGAAGGGAGCTGAAAGCACTGCCCGGTTGGAAGCAAGCGCCTGCTCTTGCATCCGCTGACGCTCGTGCTCATCGATGGATTTTGGAATCTGAACACCCCGGGGGACGGACCAGCCCGATCTAAATCCCGCTGGAAATAGTTCCATGGCATGCAATCCTGGAAACGCCCCGACAATGATGGAAGCAAACCCCTCGAATCTCTGCCGAGAGAAGTCCCGCGACTCATGGGTCGACCAGCGCTTGGCAAAAATTGAGGCCAGCCTGAGGTGCGATTCCATGAACACCTTCAACCGCCGGGCGGCCTGGGCGCATACATCCCCGGTGTGATTCAGAAGCAAGTCGTCCTGATAGCCTACCTGTTGCCGCCAGACCAGAAGTGTCAGGGATGTCATGACAGTGAATATGGCTGCTGGAATGAACAATTGCATTTTCGGTCGCGCCGTCATCTTCGGTTCCGCCAGCCTATCATGGCGCTAAAGGCATGCCGCGCCCGGTTCATTGGAGCAACACCGGCATTCCCATCGCCGGCCAGATGAGCGAGACGAACAGGCCCAAGACAATCATCAGAAGAATGCTTGCGGGGATCCCGGCCATGAAGAACTCTTTCGGCGAGAACTGGTTGCTGGCGTAAGCGATCGCGTTGGGGGCGGCTCCCACCAACAACAGGAAAGGCATCCCGGCGGTGGCCAGGGACGCAAAAAGGATGACCTCCGGGGCCACTTTCAGGTAGGGAGCAATGACCAGCGCCACCGGCAGAGAGATGGCGATGGCGGCCACGTTCATGATCAAGTTGGTCATTATCATCACGAAGAAGGCTATCCCCATGACAAACAGAAACCAGGGAGCATGCTCGAAAAGCGTGAGCCACTGAACAGCCAGCCACTTGGCAGCGCCGGTCTGCCACAGGCAGAAACCAATGCTCATGGCCCCGCCGAAGAGCAGGATGATGTTCCAGGGCACTCCCTCGAGATCGTCTAAAGTCAGTACTCTGAACAGGAAGAACAGGATTGTCGCCACCAGGATGATCGCGCTCTTGTCGAGGGGCATTATTGCCGGAATGAATGAGCGCAGGCCCAGCAATGTGACCGCGGATAGCACTATCACCAGGGCGAGAATCTCCTTGCCGCTGATTCGCCCGAGGCTGGAGTGCAGCCTCTTGGCGCGCTCCCTCAGCCCGGGGATGGTTTTTTTCTCGGGACGGCAGTAGATCATGAAAAATCCCCAGAGCAGAATCGTCATTACCAGGCCGACCGGCAACATATAGTAAGTCAACTCGAAGAAAGAGATGCTCCTGCCGACTATGTCCTTGAAGAATCCGATGGCCACCGCCCCGCGGGCCGCGCCCAGCAGCGTAATGATGCTGCCGGCCCCCGCGACGAAAGCCATGCCGATGAAAAGCCCCTTGCCGAACCTGGTCGGCTTGTCGTCATCCGTGTACATCGAGTGGACGGCCATGAACACCGGATAGACCGTCGCGGCCACAGCCGTGTGAGCCATGATCAGAGTAAGCAGCACGGTTACGATAAAGCACCCAAGGTAGATCATGCTGGTTCGTTCACCGACCATGACCAGCATCTTGTAGGCCATGCGGCGTGTCAGCCCGGTCTTGGTAAAGACGATGCCGATAATCAAGGAACCGAAAATAAACCAGACCGACGGGTCCATGAAGTCGGTGAAGGCAACCCTGGCCGGTCTGATTAACAGCAGGGCCTGAATCACGGCTACCGTTATGCTGGTTATTCCAATCGGCACGACTTCGGTAACCCACCAGACAACCGTGAGCAGGAAAAGCGCCAGGGTAGCCTTGCCTTCGTATGTCAGTGGAAATGCCTTGCCCTGTGGATCAAGCGCATCGGGCCAGTCCGGCGAAAAGTAAACGATACAGAATAGAACCAGACCAAGCAGTATGAACATCGCTCTTCTGAAATCAAAACTTCTTGTCATGGGCGCGAGCTCCCCGAACATCCATTGGTGCTGCTATGATTCCAGGATAACGCTACACAATTCGTTGAAGAGCTCTACCGTGCGTATTACACCTGCCAACCGGCCTTCCTTCATGACAGGAAGCAGTGTGAGGCCGTAGCCGACCATTTCATATACTCCCTTGATGATATGGTCTTCGTAGTCGAGGGCGATCTCGATCGGGCGCATGACATCGCTTATCGGCCGCTTGGCCTGCTCCCTGATCCCGTTGACTACCTTGTCACCGGAAAGTTCTGACAAGTTGGGATCGATGCTCACATCGAACAGTTTTTTGCGATAGTTCAGCGGCTGAGTCACCAGGTATCTAGGCTCGAGCCCGCGCATGATATCTCGACGGCGAACCGTTCCCTTGAGCCGGCCATGATCATCCAGAACCAGCAGCACGCGGGGCAATGACTTGCGGCCTTCAACTACCAATTGTGACTGTCTTATAATCTCCATCGCTTCGCGTAAGGTTGTGGTGGGCGTGACGGTCGGATAGTCCTTCAAGGGGATCATAATCTCCCCGATTCGTGCCGTTTCTATTCTTTCAATCGGATCTGCGATAGACATCGCCTACCAGCCTTTCTTGCGCATTATGTCCGCAAGCTGATCTTCTGTCTGTTTTTCCAAGAGCAATGCCTTCCTCGCGCTGGCTTCCTCGATCTTTTCCAAGAGTTTTTGTATTTCGGCGGGTTTTTCCAGCAGATCCACGGCCCCGAATTTCATTGCCTCAACGCTTTGTCGCACCGTCGCCTGGCCCGTGAGCAGGACGATCTGAAGGTTGGGCTTCATTTCCCTCAATGCTTTCAACGTCTCAATCCCGTCGAGTCCGGGCATGGCCAGGTCGAGAAGAATGGCGTCAAAGCTTCCTTGCCTTGCCTTCTCTATGGCTTCTTCGCCGCTTCCCGCAGTCTCTACCCTCAGACCCCGGGTTTGCAGGCGCTCCGCCAGGGTTTGAGTAAAGTCCATTTCGTCGTCCACCAACAAGACTCTTTCGCCGGACATGCCACACCTCCGAGTATCATGAATCACACGTCGCTTTCCGAGCCCTGACCATTAAGCATGGAACGAGGCAAGTCCACCACCAGGCGCATCTCCGCGCCGGGATCGGTCACGGACTCGAACGTTCCACCCAATCGCTCGACCAGCCGGGATACCAGGCTGAGCTTGGCGGACACTTCCTGGTTGACCTGGCCGGGATCCCGGGCGGTCAGTATAATACGGGCACCGGTGCCCGTTTTTTCGAGCTTTGCGACAACCATGGAATCAACGGCAGAGACGCCCAGTGCGATTTCGGTGCATCTATATATGACGTGTTCCAGGTCGAATGGGCTGCCCACAATCTCGACAGGTTGCTGGCCTACAATGCTTTGCAGTTGAACCTTTTTCAGCGTAGCGAACCGCTGACAAATGGTCGTGATCTGCTCCAGTATGTCCCTTGCATCCAGCGCCTTTGTGGGCTGGTCTACACAGTGGGCGAAGCGATTGAGTCGCAAGACGTAGTTCTTCCCCCTGTCCACTTGTTTGGCAATACGCTCCACTGTGTTTTTCAGCTTTGCAGGATCCAGTGGGCGGCCCTGGCCGGCTGCACAAATATGATCATCCATCAGGCCGGATAACTCATTGATGATGGCCAAAACGTTGTTGATCTCGTGTGACAGGCTGGCAGTCACGGCTCCAAAAAAATCCAGTCCCTTTTTGCAGGCCATCTTTTCGGGTAGCGATTTCATGTCGGCTGATCCTTTTCAATTTTCTGTTGCCGCCTGGCGCAGGACGCGGAGAAGATCTTCGATATCAATCGGTTTCATCAGGCAATCAAAGGCACCCAGGAGTTCCCCCATTTCCACATTCCGCGCCGATCCATGACCGGTGAGCAAGACCACCGGCAACTCCGGCAGGCGAGCCTTGATCTGCATCAAGACCTCAACGCCACCCAGCTTGGGCATCTTGACGTCCAGCAAAACGACATCAAACGAGCATTGCTCGATACGATCGAGGGCTTCCTCTCCAGTCGTAACACCCTGCGCATCGACCCCCCTGATGTTCAGGCGCTCTACGAGAGCGTTGACGAACTCTTCTTCGTCATCGACAACGAGTACACGCAATGTCGCCACTTGCAGTCTCCTATACAGAGCTTTGCGATACAGGCAGAACGATCGTAAAGCAGGTTCCCTCGCCGAGCTTGCTCATTGCTTTTATCTGACCGCCGAGTTTCTCAACGATGCCATAGGTGATCGACAGGCCCAGGCCCGTGCCGAAGCCTTTTTTTGTCGTGAAGAAAGGCTCGAATATTTGTTCGAGGTTCTCCTCGGGGATACCCATGCCGTTATCCGTTATGTTCACCGCCAGGTGATCGGCATCGACCTCTTCCATCGAGATGACGATTCTGCCTCCGTCCTCCACGGCCGCGAAGGCGTTGTTGATGATATTGAGAAATACCTGTTGCAGTTGTCCACGGTCGCTTTCAATTGTGGGAAGATCACCGGGAATATCAAAATCTATCTTTATGTCGCGGTAACCGGCTTCTTTCTCGAGAAAAGCAAGAACATCCTTGCAAAGTAACTCCAAGTTGATCTTCTCATGGCGCACGTCTATTTGCTTCGCGAAGCCCAGAAGCCTGCGCGTAATGGCGCTACAACGACTGACCGAATTCAAGACGGAGTCGATCAGTTCGACTATCTTCTCCCTGGACAGGGGTTTGTCAGGCATGGATGCCAGATCTTTGAGCAAACCCGCCTTCTCGCTGATGATTGCCAAGGGGTTGTTGATTTCATGTGCCACGCCGGCGCCCAGCCTTCCAATGGCCGCTAACTTGTTGGTGTATTCCATCTTGTGAAAAACAGTGGCCCGCTTGATGTCCACCTCACGAATGCTGTTGACCATGTAGCGGGTACCCCAGAAAACCACACCCAAAACGATAAAAATGCTGATGCCCAAAAACACGAGAAGTTCCCGTCTCAAAGAAAGCCAGCTTTCCTGCATCGCGCCGGGTCGGCTCAACTCTATGAGCACGAAGGGTGAGTGCTCGATATAGGCATAGCCCATCACCAGCGGCTCGCCCTTCTCGTCCGGTATTTCCAGTACCTCGGCATTTGGCGAGTACTGAGGCATGGGCAACGGGCAGTGCTGCAAGACAGAACCATAGAACCTTGAAGGAGTCTGCAAGATTCCCTGCTGGTTGACGATAAAGGCGTCACTGGCCTTCTGCGGTTTCAGTCCCAAGATGTTCCGGTCGAGCATCTCGGTGTCAATCGTAGCGCGCAGAATGGATACTTCGCTGGAATCTGAATCTTGCTTTACCGCCATGACAAAGTGAGGAAAGTTCCGATATCCCATGAACACGTCACTGATGTAGGCTCCGCGGAGGTTCACTGCGTTGAACCAGGTATGCCCCTTGTAGTCTTTTCCCTTCAGCCGGTAAGGCCCGACATAGGAAACCATTTGGCCTTCCGCGTCTATCAGGCCGAGATCGATGAACCCGCCGAATGCTTGTTTCATGTTTATCAAGAGTCGTTTCAGTTTTTGCTGCCGGGTGAGATCTTCAACAGATTTCTCGCGGACCATCAGAGACAAGGCAGACAACCGTTCGGAGAGAGCGGACTCCAGTGCTTGCTTGGCATTTGAGGTGTAGCGGGCGATCGGGCGGATCATCTCGGTGTGAAAAGCTTCTTTGTACTGGTGATAGTTGATTAGAGTCATGATAACCAGCGGGATCACGGAGACTAGCGCGATTGAGAAACCAGCTCCAACCAGCAGGCGGCGATAACGTCTCTTGTGAAGGAGGGGATCCGGTCGAGCTTTATTGTTCTCCTGCGGCTTGGGGGTGCCGTTCATGGAGATGATCCCGGGTCGTCGGCGTCGTCGAGTGTGCCGTCGGAGACCTTGCTATAAGCTTCTCTCATCGTATTGGCCAGTACATCGATATCGACCGGTTTATTGAGGTATGCAAAGGCGCCGAGTTGCTCCGCTAATTTTTCCTCTCTTTCCGAGCCGTGACCGGTGAGGATGATCACCTCGGTAGCCGGATGTTCTCGCTTTACCCTGCGCAATACTTCCAGGCCGTCAATGCCCGGCATTTTCAAGTCGAGGACCATCACATCCGGCGCATCGGTCTCGACGATGGCCATGGCTTCCTCGCCATCATAGGCGATCACCGAATCCATGCTCCTGCTCTGGAGACGTTCAGAAAGAGTGTTCACGAACTCTTCCTCATCGTCCACCAGCAGGATCTTGTTGGGAAGATCCAGCTTGGGGTAAATAGATGGCTGGGAGTAACGTGGACCTATTTTGGTCTCCGCCTTATTCACTCCCGCTACCGCCGAAGCGATTTTTTTCAACTCCCGCTCGAAATGATCCAGCCTGGTCACGTAGCGATTGATTTCCATGGTTACCACGCCGTCCCTGCAGGAGACTTCAACGTCGTGGCCTCTTTCGGCAAGAGCCAGGTACACCCGGCAGGCCAGCAGGAAATTGTCGGTCGACTTTCGCGATGCCTTAGTTGTCCAGAGCAAAGGCCTGGCGGCGTTATCGCAGATTAACTCTACGGCTTCCTTTACGGAGGTTGAATCCATGGAAAGCAAAATGTCGTAGAGTGTTTTGTCCCAGGGACCCAGACCGAAGAGATCGAGGGTCCACTTCTTTCTGGCCTCGTCTTCCTTTCGCAGAATCTTCTCGGCTTCTTTTGGGGAAACTCCTTTTGCTTCCGAAGCCACTAAAATGCGGAAGTCGAACTTGGCTACCAGGCAGACCCTCAGAACATGGGGCAGGCTCTTGGCTAGTAGATGACTTGCGAAACCGTGGTAGACGAAATCGCCGTCCTTGATCTGCTCTGCGATCGTCGATCGCAGATATGCGAGGTTGAGCAGCTTTTCGTGGGTCAATCGGTTGAACACGGATTGGCGGCCGTTCATGGTGCGCCTGAGTTTATCCCCGGTTGTGCCGAACCGCTTGGACGCCTCCTCGATCAATTTTTCGTCGGTCAGCAGGCTATAACCCAGTTTTTCGGCAACCATGCCGGCCACATCTTCTCCGTGGCAGTATAAGGCGCTAAAGAAGGCGATCACTGGCATGGTGTCCTCGTCATCATATTTGCCCCCGCTATGAGTATGCACCAGGCTCAACTTTCGAGTATCGTGGGATCTATGAAAAACTTATAGCGGATTTTGCTACAAGACGTCAATCTCTATAAAAAATTCCGGGAGCTTACCAAACACCAAGGTCTGTGGTAATATCCCACGAATGAAGCGATTTACACGCTATTCGGGCTGCATATTGCTGTCTGCGTGTCTTTGGCAGGCATGCTCGACGTCCGCGCTTCCGCCGCCGGGAACCGGTTACCTGGTAAGCGAGGGGCAAGTGGTCAGCGCGCTTGGACAGTTTGTCTACCTGCACGGCATCAACGTTCACGAGGCGGCCAAGTACGAGCCTACGCACCTGCTTCCGCTTTCCGCGCACGAGGTCGAGATCCTGTTGCAGAGCGGTTTCGACGCGGTTCGCCTGCTCTCCGGCTGGGAAGCGATAATGCCCGAGCGCGGCCAGTTGGACCAGGATTACCTCGACCGGTACTCGGCCGAGGTCGACAAGCTGACTGCGGCCGGGATGTTCGTGATCGTCGACATGCACCAGGACGTCTGGGGAGATCCGTTCGGCAACGGCGCTCCCGGATGGGCCTGCCCGGACGAGCTCAAAGAGGGCTACCAGCCCACCACTCCCTGGTGGGCCAACTATTTCTCGTCCCAGGTCGGCGCCTGCTTCGACAACTTCTGGGCCAGCGACGAACTGCAGGACCAGTTGGCCGACGCCTGGGCGGCCGTGGCCGGGCGGGTTTGCGCAAACGAATCCGTCATAGGTTTCGATTTATTGAACGAGCCCTATCCCGGCGGCGCCCTGGGCGAGATGGATTTCGACCAGCGGGTGCTCTACCCGTTCTACCAGAAGCTGATGGGCAGGATCCGCGAGGTGTGCCCCGACCGCGTTTTTTTCATCGAGCCCTCGCGCACATTCGACTTCGGCCTGGCGGACCCGCTCGAGATTCCCGCTTCAGACCGTGGGCGGGTGGTGCTGGCGCCGCATTTTTATCCCCAGTCCGTGCATGAACAGGGCGCAGGTTACGACGGCGACAAGCAGGCGTTGGAGAAATCTCTTTCGGATCTTTACGGCGGCTTCGAGGCCCAGGGAGTGCCGCTGTGGTTCGGTGAGTACGGCGGGCTCACGGGAAACCCGAACTACGACCAGTACCTGGTGGACATCAACCAGATCTTCTATGAGCACCTGTGGGGAAGCGCCTTGTGGGCCTTTTCCAGGGGAGACGGGGGCTTTTCGCTGCTCGACGCCGTAGGCACCCGCAAAGCGGTGTTCGATAATATGATCGCAGCGCCGGTGCCGGTCTTGCTTCCCTCCCGGCCCAAAGATCTGAAGATCGATTTCGACCAGCCCGGCATCGAGTTCGTCGTCAACTGCAAGAATGATCTCCTGGTTCAGATAATGCTGACGGCCTCCGGAAGCTGGACGGTATCGTTCGATCCTCCGGGTTCTTTGACCCAGCCCGAAGTGTCCGGCCACTTGCTCACGGCCGCTTGCCGCGGAAGCACTCCGGTTTCATTCCAGGCGCACCTCGAAAAGTAGCTGCCAGGCCAAGAGTCTTCCCGTAGGGGTTGACAGCAATGGGCGGCTATCCTATCGTGTTCCGCGTACATCCCATCGTAACACTTTGAGAGGTTTCTGCTGATGAAACGATTGGCTGCTTTGATTGCGACGGCAACGCTCGTGGCTGCCTTTGCCGGCTGTAGCTCGCGAAAGGCGGGCACATGCGAGAAGGATTTAAATTGCGACGGGGCCCAGGTTTGCTTCGAAGGCAAGTGCGTAACCATGAAGCAGCTTGCCGAAATCAAGAAGCAGCGCGAGGAAGCCAAGAAGCCCAAGATTTGCAAGGACAAGGACGGGGACGGGGTGCGTGCCGGCAACGGCTGCCCGGCGGGCGAGCTGCTCGATTGCAACGACGACGATCCCAACATGGCGCCCGGCAAGACCGAGCTCTGCGACGGCGTGGACAACGATTGCGACGGGATGGTCAACGAAGACCAGAAAGGCTGCGTGCAGACGCTTTTCGGCGGAGCAACCTGGGGTAACCAGGCCGAATTCCGGCTGGACGGCCCGCGCTCGATTGTCTACGACTCGGCCGGGTTCGTGATCGTCTCCGATAACCACCACATATGGAAGATTCACTTAGACGGCAGGGCTGAGTTGCTGGCCGGCAGTCACCTGTCTAATTTCGCCAACGGCACGGGCGATAAGGCCCGTTTCTCGTATCCGGCCGGGTTGGCCGAGAGCCCCGACGGCGGGGTGTTGGTGGCCGACTGCAAGAACAACTGCGTGCGCAAGGTATCGGCGGTCGGCGCGGTCAGCAGTGTCTCGGGTTTTTGCTCCAACCTGACGAAGTACACCAATCAGTTCGCCGACGGCTCGGGCGAGCAGGCACGCTACTACTGTCCCACCGACGTGGCGCTTGCCGGTGACGGAAGCCTGTTCGTCGTCGATCTCGAGAACGCTCGCATTCGAAAGGTTTCTCCAGCGGGAGACGTCAGCACGGTGGCCGGAATGGGCCCGGTAGAGGTGAAAGAGGGCGAGGGTCAGATCGGCTTTTTAGACGGACCGGCCGACCAGGCGCGCTTCAACGATCCCCAGGCGATCCTGGTCGATCCCAAGGGTATCATCTATGTCTCCGAGTCCTTCAATTGCCGAATTCGGCGCATCGATCTCAAGAAGGGTGAGCATGGAGAGGTGACCACGCTGGCCGGCGAATCGGACACCTTGCTTGGCGTGGGAGGTTACGCAGACGGCAGGGGCGCGGGCGCCAAGTTCAGCTACCCGCACGGTATGCAGTTCGATTCCGCGGGTAATATCATCGTGGCTGATACCGGCAATGCCGTGATCAGGAAAGTGACCCCGAAGGGAGTCGTCAGCACTCTCTATGGAAAGCCGGGTGAGGACGAGTACGTAGACGGCCCAATCGCCAATGCGCGCTTCAAGACGCCGACCGACCTGGCTATGGGTCCCAACGGTAGCATTTTTGTCGTCGACGCGGTGGCCAACCGCGTCCGCTGGATTGTTCCCTGACGCGGCCTGATCCGAGGAGGAAAACAATGAAGAAGGCGCTTATATTCATTGGTCTGCTGGTAGTATTTCTGGTTTCGGGATGCAAATCCCGCGAGGGAGGCAAGTGCGAGAGAGACGATGATTGCAGAGATCAGGTCAAGGGAGTCGGCGCGTGCTACAAGGAACCGCCGGACGCCAAGACCGGAAAATGCATGACCGTCAAGGAGGCCAGGGCAGCCATCGAACGCTACAAGCGCAAGAAGTCGGGCAAGTGCCAGGACAAGGACGGCGACGGGGTCAAGGCCGGTGACGCCTGCGACCCGCCCGTGGACTGCGACGATTCGGATCCGTTGATCAAACCGGGGGCCTCGGAGCTATGTGACTCAAAGGACAACAACTGCAACGATGAGATAAACGAGGGGCTGAAAGGTTGCGTGGGGACAGTTTTAGGTGGCAAACAGGATCCCGTCGTCAAGTTCATGACCACCATGACAGCCGGTGTCGAGGTTGCCCCCAACGGGGACGTTTACATCTCTGACGAGCACCGCATCTACAAGATGGACGCTACAACACGTAAGGTCATACGTCTGGCTGGCTCCAACAAACCAGGCAACGACGATCGCAAGGGCACGCTGGCTCGCTTCGACAAGCCGCGCGGCATGGTGTTGGATGCGACTGGCAACCTGTACATAACCGAGTGCGGCAACAACTGCGTACGCCGAATGGATCCCGACCTTAACGTGACTGTCTGGGCCGGTAAGTGCAGCTCGGAGGCCGACGATACAGGGCTCGATCAGAATGGCGATTGGGCAACGGCCCGCTTCTGGTGCCCGATCGACATCGACATCGACAAGGACGGCAGCCTGCTTGTGGTCGACATGCTCAATTCGAAGATCAAGCGCATAACCAAGGATCGCAAGGTGGAAACGGTCGCCGGCATCGGGGGCAAGCAGGACGATGAGGGTTACATCGTGTTCGGATACGCGGACGGCCCGGCAGACAAGGCGCAGTTCAACGAGCCGGCCGGGATCGCAGTCGGCCAGGACGGCGCGGTCTACATCGCCGATCGGAAGAACAACTGCATCCGCAAGTTGGCCGACGGCAAGGTAACGACTTTCGCAGGACGTTGCGAGGCAGGCAAGGACAAGGGCGGTTACAAGGACGGCGTCGCCTCGGCGGCCAGGTTCAAGCAGCCCAACAGCGTCGACGTGGCCCCGGACGGCACGGTCTGGGTGGCCGACACATTCAACCATTGCATCCGCAAGATTTCAGACGGCAAGGTCAGCACCTTGACCGGCACTCCGAAACAACAGGGATACTACGACGGGCCGCTGAAAGACGCCCTCTTCAACGGACCCCAGACGATCTCGGTGGCCCACGATGGTTCTCTCTACGTCGTCGACACCGGAAACTACCGGGTGCGACTGATCATTCCCTGAAAGCCCCAAAGGTGAATATTCCCTGGAAGAAGTCCTGGATATTTCCACGTAACTTCGGAAATAATGGCTCCGGCTTATATGGGTCCTCGAACTCATACCGCCGCATTCTGTTGGTTAATCCGCTGATGGAAATGATGGGCGCCGAGTTCATGATGGAAGATGTGCCCATACGCCTGGAGTACCTGGCGGCCTATATCAGAAAATATGTCGATTGGGTCGAGGTGATCGATCTCAACCGGGAATCCCGTCCTTTTCACTACTTCTTGCATGCGATGCGGCCCGATCTGGTAGGCATCACCGCCAACTACATGTCTGTTCACAACAGCGCCTTGGAGCTGGCTGAAATCGCAAAGCTTGAAGGCATCGACGTCGTTATCGGCGGTTACCAGGCAACAGCCATGGCTGATGAACTGGCCGTCAACCCAAACATCGATTTTGTAGTCAGAGGCGAAGGTGAAGCAACCTTACTGGATATTGTTCAGAAGAAACCGCTAGACACCATTCAGGGAATCTCCTTTTCGAAGAACGGTCAGTTGATAAGGAATGCAGATCGTCCCCTGATTGAAGACCTCGACACGATTCCCTTTCCCGAAAGAGCGCTTAGAAAAAATGCATATAACTCGCCCTTTATGGATCTGGAAAGTGACGGTTCGACCGCCTATGACATGATTATCAGTTCACGTGGTTGTTTTGGAAAGTGCAAGTTCTGCACCGAGCCTCTCATGTCGCATGGAGTCCAGCGATATAGACGGCCCGAGAAAGTCGTCGAGGAACTCAGGGAGATCGTCAAGATTCACCAGGGCAAGAAAAGACTCAGAGTTTCAATATCAGATCCGAACTTCGGCGGCAGCGTCAAGGTGGCCGAAGAACTGTGCGACCGGCTGATTGATTTCCGGGCCACATGCGATACCGATCTGCACTTTTTCATCAGCGTCAGGACCAGCACTATTGCCAATCACAAGAGATTGGCTAAGAAAATGGTCAAGGCCGGCATGGACTATGTATTCGTCGGCATGGAATCACCCAAAGCAGAGGATTTGCAGGCGATAGCCAAGGCCGGCTGCTCTCGTGAGAAGCAGGAGTTGGCCGCCAAGTATCTCGAAGACAGCGGCGCCGCGGTAATGAGCAATTTTCTGCTGGGTCTTCCCGGACAAACCGAGCAAGACATTTTGGGCCTTGTGGACTACGCCAAGAGTCTCGACCTGACGGATTGCTATTTTTCGGTCATGATCCCCCTGCCTGGCTCGAAACTTTATGACGAGGCGAAACAGGATAACTTGTTACTGGAAGAGGATTTCACCAAATACAGACTGTGGGACACGGTAATTCGGCACGACAAACTGTCACGCAGCAAGATAAGAGAACTTTGCATCAGGTGTAATGCCAAGTGGTATGACGATCTCCTGCTTCAGCAGGAGTATCGCCGCTACCTGCAAAGCGGGGCACGGAAAAAGAAGCTGCATGTTTATGCCGGTAAGTTCAAAGTGCTGGCCGGTTTTCTATCGTTCATCGGCACAAGTGCCGGTGAGGAGTTTGCCGATCTCGACCCGGCCATGTTCGTCATGGATATGCCCAATCCACGACTTCGAAAGTTTACACAAGAAATGGGTATCCACAATATGCTCGAGATGGGACGCTTCTTGAAAATTCTAGGCAAGCAGAAAATCCAGGTCAGGCTGCAATTGCAATCACAAGAAGATGTCAGCTGGGTGGCCAAGACCGGCCCCAAGGGAGTCGAGTATCTGGACGCAATCAACGGAAGCGCGGATGATCTCAGTATTGCGATCAACATTCCGATCGGCAATGGTTCGTTGAGTCCCAAAGCAATAATCAGACGAATTCTCAAAGACAACCCCGATTTCAAGTCACGGCTCAACCTGACCCGTCTGTTTGCTGCTGCCGGCAGTGAAATCGCAAGCTACTATCTCGACAAGACCGTCGAGAACATACGCTGCAAAAGCCATGATCTTGTCCAAATAGGCAGAAGTCGAATGGCCGATCTTGCGCAAAACAAGTTTTTTCCGGCGGCGTTTACTGGGAGATCCACAGGCCTTCAATGAAACGCGGATCGAGGGTGGTCGGATCGTGAACCAGTAGTTCTTTTATTAGATCACACAGTTTTGCAAGCAGCGCCCCCAGGCCGGCCGGTATCCGCTCGCTGTAAGGTCCCGCCCAGCGGCCGAGTTCTTGTTCCAGCTTTGGTGCGTCGTTTGGCAGCGACTTGAAAAGTTGCTCAAGCGAGCCGATCGGGAAGGGGAGATGTGGCTCTCCAAGCCGCATACGATCGCGGGCGAATACCGTAAGCAACCAGGTGCTGAGCGATAGTGCCTCGTATGACTCGGGATGGGAGCCTTCCGGAAAAGGATCGGGCAGCCTGGCAACATCGAGTCCCAGAGCGGCTGCCAGGCGCAACTGGGCAGAAATGAAATCGAGCCGCTCGTCAGTCTGGATTAGATCGGCAAGACTCCGGTATTCACCTGCGACAAGTTCGCCTGCCGGTATGAACAACGGGCGCCGGGCTGCTGTCAGGGGCAGGACTTCCCTGTAGGGTTCGTCGACCAAAGACAGCATGCCCGGCGGAGTCTTGGCGAGCAGTTCACGTGCGCGGGCGGCCCGTCTTGAGATCGCCTCCCAGGCTACCTGGAAGATATGCAGCAGAGGAATATCGGATATCAACCGCCCGGCCGCTTCATTGTCTCGGGCCCCGAGCAGCGCCAGGCCTATTTCCAGGTAACCCTTGACCCGCTCGGCGGCGAAACGCAGTGTCTCGGGATCGCTGGGCAGCAGGCCGTCGCCGATCGCCACGCGGTTTACAAGGTTGGCGAGTTGTCCGGCCTGTGGAGAGGGATTCTCGATTGTGTCCAGGCCGGCATTAAGCAGGCTGCCCCAACTACCTGCTTGAAGAGTGTAGCGCGGCGGATTTTCCGGGCCGGATGGCAATGCCGAGCGCTTGATTTGAGCCGGGTCTCGGGGGCGGTAGAGTTCAAGTGCCGCTTCGAGGTTCGGCCAACCCCGGTCGGCAAGCCGGCCATTGCGCCAGCGAAACGTTTGTTGCTCGGTTTCGGCCGTTGGTGTCGTTCCGATGTTACCCATCAGGGCAAAAAACAGTTCCTGGTCCTCGATGTAGATGAAGTCTACGAGTTTCTTCACAAGCTTGAAATCGGCCCCCAGCTTGACAATCATGTAATGATAGCCGTCGGGAGTCATGACCCGTTCGGCCAGCCTGTCGGGTAACGAATCGAGCGCCTCCTTGTCGACCGGCAGCAGGGTTCTTTCGAACAGCAACACCAATATTTCGAAGTCCAGTGTTCTAAGCCAGCGCAGCATGCGCTCACGTGAACATTTGAAGAAAAGCTCGTTGAGGTAGGCCAAGTGTCCAAGGTCTATGCCCCGGCGCACGTACAACTCCAGGTCTGCCAGATAGGTGGTCTGTTCGTCAGAGGAAAGTTCGATCAATTCGACGGAATCGGCCTCACCGATTCCCTTCAGTGTCAGGATAAAATCCTCGGGAGGCAGCGCCTGCACGAGTTGGTCGGGCTTGGCCGAAAGCAGGATCAGATCCAACCGCCGTCTGTCTGCCGGCAAGGCCAGCACGAGTTCAACGCGCTCGGAAAGATCGAGGCTATCTATTTGCCGGCCGGCCTGCTGCGGATCCAGTCCGACTATCTGCGAGCCCAGCTGTAATAGATCTTGGCGTTTCATGGACAACACAATGAAGCTTGAATCTAAAATAGTCAATACGGTACACTGCGCGCCATGTCCTTGCTCGAGCCCGTGTTTTCCGATTCGGCCACGGTAAACGAGTTGGTTTCTGCCTGCGGCCACGATCATGTTTCTGTGATGGAACCTGACCGTATCGCTTATGCCCGTGACATGTGGCCGCGTTCTCTGATTAGCCAGCGTGGTGGAAGCCTGGATCGTCCGCCGGATGTCATCGTTTGGCCGGCCAATACTGAACAAGTGGCCAAGGTCGTCCGGGTGGCCAGGCGGACGCGACTGCCGCTTATTCCTTTCGGGGCCGGCTCGGGAGTTTGCGGCGGTACGCTTCCTCTGCGTGGAGGAATCCTGGTAGATCTCAAGCGCCTCGATCGCGTTCTGAAACTCGACCAGGATAACAGACTCTTGCGAGTCGAGGCCGGGATCATCGGCGAAAACCTGGAGCGTGAACTCAACCGGCAAGGTTTTACCTGTGGGCACTTTCCGTCGTCCATCTACTGTTCCACTGTGGGAGGCTGGATTGCAGCCCGAGGCGCAGGACAGTGTTCGAGTCGCTACGGAAAGATCGAAGACATGGTGCGCTTGCTCACCTTCGTGGATCAGGCGGGTGAAATCCGCACTAGTGCTACAGCCCCATCCGGTTGCGAGCCCTGGTCGTTGAATCCCTTGCTGGTGGGTTCGGAAGGCACACTGGGTATAATCACCGAGGCCACTATTGTATTGCGCAGGTTGAGCCCCGATCGCTGGTTACGCGGCTACCGGTTTCCGGATGTCCCCAGCGGGGCACAGGCCATGCGACTCATGTTGCGCATGGGCCTCAGACCCTCGGTACTGCGCCTGTACGATGAGTTCGATACGCTGATCGCCCGTCCGGGCCCCGGCCCGGTTGACGAGGAGGTAGGCGAGTCGCTGCTGCGCAGCCTGGGCGGAAAAGTCGGCAGCCCCCTGAAGGGCCTGCTGCGAATGTCGTTGCCGAAGCTCTTGATGGCGCCGAACATCCTCAACCGCATTGTGAATCTGCTGCCAGGCGGCTGCCTGCTGATTGTCATGCAGGAAGGCCCGGAAGAAGAAAGAACAATGGCGGCCGAAATCATTGCCGACCTGTGCCGCAGCCGGGGCGCCGTCGATCTGGGCGAGGAGCCGGGAATTCACTGGTGGAAAAACCGCTACAGTATTTCGTACAAGCAGTCGCCCATGTTCGCATCCGGCGCCTTCGTCGACACCATGGAGGTGGCCACCACCTGGGATCGCCTGTTGCCATTGTATCGGGCGGTGCGCCGGGCGTTGTCTCCGCTGGCCTTCGTCATGGCACATCTCTCGCATGCTTATCGTGAGGGTTGCTCGATCTACTTCACTTTTGCCTCCGCCGCCCGTGACGACGCCGCGGCCGCCGGACTTTATGATCGCATCTGGGAGGCCGCCCAGTCCGCGGTCATAGCCGAGGGAGCCACCGTCAGCCACCACCACGGGATCGGCGCCAGCAAGCAGCGCTTCCTGGTGCGCCAGCAGGGGGAGGCGCATGTTCTGGCCGAGGCGGTCAAGAGCGCCTTCGATGCCGACGGCCTTTTCAATCCGGGCAAACTCGGTTTGCGCGGGATAGACAAGCGGGAGGCCTCGTGAGCGCGGGCGATTCCCGGCCGGGAAAGTCATGGACGGCGTTAGCGGGCGTCCTTGGAAAGCGCAGGGCAAAGCGCGGCGATTCGGCCGCGCAGGCGATGGGACTGAATCCGCCTCCGGCCGTGGCGTTCTTTCCGGAAGATCCATCTGAGGTGTCCATCGTTCTCAGCGCCGCCAGGGACGATGGGGTTCCCGTTGTATGCGTTGGAACCGGAAGCCGGATCGGCAGCTTGCCCGATCTGGCGCTTCCGGGGGGAGAGTACGTGGGGCTGGGCCTCGGTAGACTGACAGGCGTTCTCGAAGTGCAAACAGATTCGTTGTGGATGACGGTGCTGGCAGGCACGCCCTGGCGGGAGATCATTTCGTCCGCGGCCAAGCACGACCTGAGACCTATTGGGGCACCCGGCACAGGCAGCGCCGGGGGATGGCTTTCGGTCTGCTCCTCGGTGGACGACATAATCATGGGTGTCCGGACTCCGCCGGTCATCGGCCTGGAAGCGGTCTTGCCCACCGGTAACCTGATTCGCTCGGTGACGACTCCCCGCGCGGCCATGGGTCCGGACCTCTACTCGCTGTTCTTGGGCACCTGGGGCGGCCTGGGCGTGATTACCAGCGTCACTTTGCGACTAGAGCCGTTACCGGAGAAGGAGGCCGTGGTTGGTTGGCGCGTAGCCGGTCTCGGCGGCGCGCTTCGCTTGCTCAAAGGCGCCGTGCGTGATTTTCTCCCGCCGCGTACAGGCACGATCTGGCTTGAAGAAGAACAGGGCAGGCGCAAGGCGCGACTGGCGCTTGTCTATCAGGGGGCGAGGCCGGTTGTCGAGGCCTGCCGGAAGTATATACTGAACTTTTGCAAGGGGAGGGGAATCGAGCAGGTGTCCGAGGCTGAAGCCGGATCCTGGATCGAAAACGGACAGGCGGTCGGCGGACGGGTGCACGCGGCCCCGGTGAGCTGGTCGCGACTGCCGGGCTTGCTCAAGCGTGCCGACAAGCGCCTGGGCAAGGCGTCTGTGGTAATGATCGATCGACCGCAGATCGAGGGTTGTCGCTTGCGCTTCGTGGTGGATGAGCCCGGCGCGGATGACGCCTGGTGCGAACTTGTGGATCCGAAGGGAGAGGCGCAAGCTTCGCTCGAGACTTCCCGCTCTTTCATGAACAGGGTGCGCGCCGAACTCGATCCGCAGGGGCTGGTGAACCCGCATGCCTGGCCGTTGCCCTGGGTGGGAGGTGATGTTTGAGCCTCAAGCACCACAAGCGCGATCTTCAAAACTGCACCTACTGTCCCAAGCTGTGCCGCTTTTGCTGCCCGACGGCCGAGGCAGAGCACCGCGAGACGGTGACTCCCTGGGCCAAGATGACCCTGGCCGAGATGGTGCGCAGCGATCGGCTCGAGCTGACGAACGAGGTTGGAGAGATCTTCTATCATTGTCTCGCCTGCCTGCACTGCCGGACGCATTGCCGGCACGGAGTAGACGTGCCCGGAGCGCTGGTTGAGGCCAGGCGAAAGGTTTTCGAGTCGGACTGCGAGCCGCCCGAGCTTTCGGTCATCATGGGAAGGTACCACGATGCCGGCAATCCCTGGGGCGAAGACCTGCGCCGGCGCCTGAGATCGGTCGTCGCCGATGAACTCTTCGTTCCCGAGGCCAGGGTAGCGCTCTTCGCCGGCTGTCAGGCCATCAGGCAAGATCCCAACTCGTTGCCCGCGTTATTCGAGTTGCTGGCCGCGCTGGATATTGACTACGTCGCCGTCTTCGAAGGGGAGGAACTCTGCTGCGGGTTGCCTCTCTGGCACGCGGGTGATCATGACGGCTTCGTCGAGCAGGCAAACCGCGTGGCCGCGGCGCTGTCAGCATACCGCCTGGTGATAAGCCCGTGCCCGGCCTGTGTCTACACTTTGAAATCTCTCTATTCCTCCCTGAACGTCTCGCTTTCTCCAAAAGTGTCGCACGTGCTCGAGTTCCTGTCCGAGCCGCTGACCGGCCGCGAGCCCGAGCGCAAGATCGAGGGCAGCCACGTCTACCACGACCCGTGCTATTTGGCCCGCTACCTGGAAGAGACGAGCCTGCCGCGCGAGATCTTGGGACGTATACTGGCCGAGCCGCCGGCCGAGACGATCTGGTCGGCCGAGGATGCGCAGTGCTGCGGCGGCGGCGGCCTAGTGCCGCAGCTGCTGCCCGAGGTGGCCGCCGGGGCGACCGAATTGCGCCTGAAGCAACTAGCCGCCAGCGGAGCCGAGCGCGTGGTCACAGCCTGCCCCGGCTGCGTCAACCAGCTAGCGTCAGCCCCCGGCGAAACCGCTATTGTCGACATCATCGAGTTGCTGAAGGAAGCCTACTGCAAATGAGGGTCTATGCCGGTCGTTTGCGCCTGCCCGCTTGCCGAGCGGGAACCAGCTGGCGCTTGCCGTTGCCGATCAGATCCTCGCGGCCCATTCTCTTCAAAGCCTTTCGCAGAAGCGGCCAGTTGACAGGATCGTGATAGCGCAAAAACGCCTTGTGCAGGCGGCGGGCCTTTAAGCCGCGGGGAACCGTGACCTCGACGCCGCCGTCCTTGAAGGGCTTTGTGGGGTCGATTCCGGAATGATACATGGCGGTCGCTAAAGTCATCGGAGTCGGCAGAAAAGTCTGAACCTGATCGATTCTGATGTCGTGATTCTTGAGCCACAGAGCCAGTTCGAGCATGTCCTGGTCGGTTGTCCCCGGGTGGGCGGCGATAAAATATGGAAGCAGGTACTGTTCCTTCGACGCTTCAGCTGAATACTTTTCAAACAACTCCCGAAAACGCTCGAAGAGTTCTATGTCCGGTTTTTGCATGTGAGTAAGCGGATCTTTGCAAACATGCTCCGGAGCTACTTTTAAATGCCCGCCGACATGATGAGTTACCAGTTCCTTGACGTAGTCTGAAGAACGCAAGGCCAGGTCATGACGCACACCGGAACCGATCAGGATTTTCTTGATCCCGGGCAGCTTGCGCGCCCGGCGATAGAGCTTGATCAACGGTGAGTGGCTGGTCTCTAGCTCGCGACATACGCTCGGGTAAAGACAGGACAGTCTGCGGCATTTTTTCTTTTGCTGATCTCGCTTGCAACCCTGACGGTACATGTTGGCGGTCGGCCCGCCCAGATCCGAGATGATCCCGGTGAAGCCGGGCAGATGATCTCGAATCTGCTCTATCTCGCGCAAGATCGATTCCGCTGAACGGCTCTGGATGATCGGGCCCGCGTGGCAGGCCAAGGCACAGAAGCTGCAGCCGCCGAAACATCCGCGCATTATTGTGACCGAATGTCTGATCATCTCCCAGGCCTTGATACGGGCATCTTTGTAGGCCGGGTGCGGGCGGCGGCTGAAAGGCAGCTCGTAGGTTTGATCCAACTCCTTGGTGCTAAGCGGCGTAGCCGGCGGCAACACGAAAACGTCGCGCCCTTCGTGTTTTTGAACCAGGGCCCGGCCGTGCACTGGATGCGCTTCTTCGAGCACCATCCGGGTCGCCCGGGCGAATTCCACAGGATCCCGGGAGACTGTTTCGTAGGCCGGCAGCCTGACGACATCGCCGCCGGTCTCGGCGGTCGGCCGGGCAAAGGCCGTTCCACGCACATTTTTGATGTTCGCGATCTCCTCGCCGGACGAAAGGCGCCATGCAACCTCGACCACCGCCCTTTCGGCATTGCCGTAGATCAACAAGTCGGCCTTTGAATCAAGCAGGATCGAGCGACGAACCTTGTCCGACCAGTAGTCATAGTGGGCCACTCTTCTAAGTGAGGCCTCGATTCCGCCGATAACGATTGGAACGCCTTCAAACGCCTGGCGACAGCGGTTGCAGTAAGCAATCAGCGCCCGATCTGGTCGAAGATCGGGCTGTTGGTCGGGACTGTAGGCATCGTCAGAGCGCCGACGACCATCTGCGGTATAGCGGCTGACCATCGAGTCCACATTGCCCGATGTCACTCCGAACATCAGGTTGGGTCTGCCCAGGGCAGAAAAATCCGCCGGACCCTTCCAGTCGGGCTGGGCGATTATCCCCACCCTGAAACCCCGGGCCTCGAGAACGCGCCCGATCAACGCCGCACCGAAACTGGGGTGATCGACGTAAGCGTCTCCGCCTACCAGAATAATGTCGCAGCTGTCCCAATCGAGATCGTCCATCTCTTTCCGGGACATCGGCAAGACCGGCGCTGGCACGAAGCGTTTGGCCCAATATTTGCGCCGGCCGTATAGACTGGATTCAGCCATCTTGAGCTGGAGAATAACGGAATCTTAAGAAAAATACGACCAATCATCAGAAGCCGGCGCCCGAAGCCGGCGCCCAGGCCGGCCTGCATGGTCGAAACCAGGGAAAAGCCAGGAAAAGCCAGAGACGGAGGTATCGACATTGTAAGGAAAAGCCTTGTAAGGAAAAGCCAGGGAGGAAAGATAGGGACGGAGGTATCGACATTGTGAGGTGTCCGGAAATCGGACACTCCCTGGGTT
>CAZENH010000025.1:0-49353 GCA_964513625.1 uncultured Myxococcales bacterium
CGGGGACATGAATACGCAACTATTTTCCGGCTGTTTCGATACTTGCGAGGATGTTTCACCTTACCTCGAAAATTATTTTGTGGATGCGCCGCAATCGGAATGTCATTGGCTTGACAAGGTGTTGGTAGGTATACCGGAGGCCTGGGAACACGACAGGTCGCTTGACGTCGTGCAATCCGATTACGTGGATCCTCCGGTTGGTTTTCCTTTTATTGATGAACATAATTATTCCAAAGGTGAATTTGGCTACCGCGTTATCGGCGATAACAACGTCTATTCGGATCACAGTCCTGCCATGGTTTTTGTAAGAGCCCATCGGTAGCCGTGATGAAAAAGCACAATGCAGGCCGCCCGCTACGAACTTTTATGAACACTTTTCTTTGCGCAGTACTGTTGTCGTGGGCGGGTATGGTGTCTACCGGGTGTGAAGAAGACGGTTGCTGGGTGAAGATTGAGGAATTTCCCCGACAGGGAGATGTAATGGGAGCGTTATGGGGAATATCACCCAGAGACATTTATTTATACGCAGGAGGCAGTTATCACTTCGACGGCGAAAGCTTGCGAAAGCTACCTTTCTCAGGCAACAAAATCTGGGGTTCGTCGAACGAAGACATGTTTTTCACGAGTTCTAAGGGAGTAATTTATTTCGATGGTAGGAATTGGACGGAGATGATGGAAAACGGCCCGACGTTTTCCGCTATCTGGGGAGCCTCCAATAGAGATGTATTTGCCACCACCAGATGGGATTCCAGGATATTTCACTATAACGGTGTTTCATGGACAGAAATGGAAACGCCTCATTCTACTGCAAAAAATCATTTTCTCGAAGCCCTCTGGGGAAGCTCCGGAACGGATGTCTACGCCGTGGGATACGAACACGATACCACTTCTGTGGGCAGGGTGTTGCATTACGACGGCATAAGCTGGGAGGAGGTTCTCATTACCGAAGAATATGCAAGGTTCAATGCTGTCTGGGGTTCAGGTGCGGACGATGTCTATGTAGGTGAATCGGGCGGTTATCTATACCGCTTCGATGGAGACGGATGGTCGCATGTTGAAGTCCCCGGATATGGTCTGTACTCAATTTCCGGACGCTCCGCCACCGATGTAATCGCCGTCGGTTACCTGGGGACCGTCGTTCGCTACGATGGCCTCGAGTGGAAGGACGAAAGTATAAGCTCAGGGTATAATCTGTTTGGCGTCTGGACCGGCCCCGGGGCGCCAGAGTATGCAGTCGGCTGCAAGCTGTTCGACGATGGCAACGATGTATTTTGCGGCGATGGCGTGTTACTCGAGAACAGGTGTGGTCTCGAATAGGTGTTTCGGAGTTGGCTGTGTGATTTGAAAAGTAGGCTTTGTCATCGCAAAGCCGGCTACTATCGAGGACTTTCAGACGGCTTTGATCAGGGTTCACGGGCGAACGAGTAGCTGAAGCCGGGATCGTCGTGCCGGCCTTCGAGAATGGCCTGGGTGTCCTCGGCGATTACCAGTTCCTCGTTGGTGGGGATGACCAGAACCGCGACCGGGCTTTGCTCGCTCGAAATAATCTGCTCACGCAGGCCGCCGAGCGCCTGTTCGTTTCTTGCCGAATCCAGGCGGATGCCGAGGAATTCGAGGCTCTCTAAAGCGCGTGCCCTGATCGGCGCCGCGTTTTCGCCAACTCCGGCGGTGAAGACCACGCCGTCGAGCCCGCCCATGACGGCCGCATAGCTTCCGATGATTTTGGCAATGGCTCGGCATTCGATCTGTACTGCCAATTTGCAACGTTCGTCTCCCCGATCCGCAGCTGCCAATATATCGCGGCGATCGGTGAAGCGGCCGCTCAGGCCCAACAGGCCTGAGCACTTGTTGAGCAGCTTGTCAATTTCGCCGCTGTCGAGATTTTCGCGCTGCATGACGTACGGCACTATGGCCGGATCGATCCAGCCGCAGCGGGTGCCCATGACCAGGCCCTCCAGCGGCGTGAAGCCCATGGAAGTGTCCACCGAACGGCCGTGCATTACCGCTGCCGCGCTGGCGCCGTTGCCGATGTGCAGCGTGACCAGCTTGAGCTCCTCGATCGGACGGCCGAGCTTGGCTGCCGCCCTGGTTGCGACATACAGGTGGCTGGTTCCGTGAAAGCCGTAGCGTCGGATGCCGTATTTCTCGTACCACTCGTAGGGAAGCGGATAAATGTAGGCTTCCTCGGGCATGCCCTGGTGAAAGGCCGTATCAAAGACGGCGACGTGGGGAATGCCGGGCAGCAGTTCCCCTGCCGCATGGATTCCGGCCAGGTTGGGCGGGTTGTGCAACGGGGCAAGCTCGGCCAGGCGCTCCACCGTCTTCAGCATTTCGGGAGTCACCAGAGCGCTTTTCGCGAACTCCTCGCCGCCGTGGACAACCCGGTGACCGACGGCGCGGATGGCGCCCTTGTCGGCCACGGGCGAGTCATTGCTTGCGGTAAGGACCTCCAGAACAAGGCCGACGGCAGCGGCGTGATCCCGGCAATCGTGATCAATGCGTGTCTCGCGGCCGGCATATTGTTGTCTGAGAGAACCCTGGCCCATACCCACCCGTTCGACCAGGCCGCGGCATGTGAAATCATGCTCGCGGGTGTCGAAGATCGAGTACTTGACTGAGGAAGAGCCGCAGTTCAGCGTGAAAATGCTCATCGCTCTGGCTTGGCTGTCTGACTGCCTAGTGACCATCTGGCTCCCAGACGGGCCAACCCGTAGCAGGCGATCGACAGCAGCACCAGCATGCCAACGCTGATCAATTGGCCTTCTGCGCCTGCGAACCAACTTGCGGCTTTTTCGTTCAACACACCGTCTTTCACCGAGAAGACCACGCCCACACTCGTGTATTGGATTAGCGCGCCCAGGTCGGTCAAACGCATGGCGGCAGTGATGATGCCGAAGATAGCCGCGCCGGCCATCATGCCCGAGGCTATCAGCGTGCCCTGTTCGGTGCGCGCTTTGCGCACCTCTTCGCTACCCCCGGTGCGGGAGATGATCCAGGCGCAGACAGCCCCGGCCAGCACGGCCATGTTGATCGAGATTGGCAGGTACATCCCCAGGGCGAATGCCAGCATCGGCACGCCAGCCATCAAGAGCATGATCGCCACGATGCCGCCCAGGCCGTAAAGTAGCCAGGGCTGGTTGGCCGGGTTGTCCATCAGGCCGCGAGAGACCGCGGCCATCATGTTGGCCTGCGGGGCCGGAAGCTGATTGTTCGAAAGGCCGGTCAAGGGGTCGATGAAGTGGTAAGCCTGATCCATCAGGGGAATGACGACCGCCACCACCAGCGCGGCCACCAGCACACCCAGGAACTTCCAGCGCTGCTGATTGCGCGGAGTGGCTCCTATCCAGTAGCCGATCTTGAAATCGGAGATCAAAGCGCCAGAGGTCGAGAGCGCCGTGCAAACAGCGCAGCCGACCACCAATGCGATGATCATGCCGGCCTTACCGGCTAGTCCTACCAGTATCAAAGCCCCGATGGCCATCGTGACGGTAATCAGGGTCATGCCCGAGACCGGGTTGACACCTACGATGGCGATCGCCTGGGCGGCCACCGGCGTGAACAGGAAGGACAGCAAGAATCCGGCCAGCATCCCGACAACGGCAAACTGCAGGCTCTGGCCCAAGCCGTAGGATTCGCCTCCCACCGTGGTGATGTTGGCCACCACGAAAAAGAGTACGCCCATCGCCAAAGCCGAGCCGAGTTCGATCAGCAAAACGTTGCGCGGCGACATGTCGAGCTGGGTTCTTTCTGACTTGGCCACTGCGCGCCCTTTTTTGGTGAAGCCCTTGAAGCCCAGTGTCACGGAACTGACGACGATCTTGCCCATGCGGATGATGCCCACCAGGCCGCTGATGGCGATCGCCCCGATGCCGATAGGCTTCACGAAGTTGCCGAAAATCTGGTTGGCGTTCATGTTTGCAAGATCGAAAACCTGGCTTGCATAAGAAAAGGAGCCCATGTTCTTGCCGAAAAGATAAACCAGCGGCACCAGCACCAGCATGGCCAGCACGGAACCGGCGGCGATTATCGATGCGTAACGGATGCCGATGATGTAGCCCAGACCAAACAGGGCCGCCAGGCCGGAAATCTGCAGCTCGATCCGCGCGCCTGCCATGGCCTGGCCGAACGAGCCTAGGATGTTTGCAGTGGAAATGTCCGGGTTCCAGAGGTGGAATGCCTCGACAATGAAGTCATAGCCGGCTCCCAGCAGAAATGCCATCAACAGGATCTTACCCGCCCCTGCCGCCGAGCTCTCGCCGGTCACCAGTACCTCGTTGATGGCTGTGGCCTCAGGGAAAGGCAGCTCGCCGTGCAGTTCTTTTACGAAATACTTGCGAAGCGGAATGATCAGCACCACTCCCAGGAAGCCGCCCACGGCGCTTGCCAGAAAGATCTCCCACCAGGCGGCGTCGAGTTGATTGATGTACAAAGCCGGGATGACAAAGGTGGCCCCGGCAGCCACGACACCGGATGCCTGGCCAACGCTCTGCACCATTACGTTTTCGAGTATGGTGCTTTTTATCTTCCTCATCTTGCCGAAAAAGATGGCCAGAATGGCGATCGGGATGGAGGCTTCGATGCCATTGCCTGCCCTGAGCGCGATGTAGACGCATGCGGCGGTGAAGATGATCACCATTACCAACCCAAGACCAATCGACCAGGGGGTTACCTCGGCCCGCGTGTCCGAGGCCGGGACGATGGGCTGATATTCCTGACCTGGCTCTAGCTTGGTATAGGCATTGGCGGGCAATAGCTTGGTTTGCGTCTCGGCTGAACGATCCATCGCGCCTCCTCGGAAAAAGCCGTTTGAGTAACGGAAGTTACCACGTTGTGCAGGCCGCTTTCAAGATTACCGGCGGCTTTTTTACTTGACCGACCGGTGTCAGATGGCAGAGTCTCAATGGTCCGGAAAAACAGGTTGATCTTGCCATTTCTTTGGAGGAAAGAATGAAAATGTCTATACGTTGCCTATGTGTTAGCACGGCCTTGTTACTGGCTATTGCTGCGACCGGCTGCGGCAGTTCGAGCAGCCCTTGTCCGGCGGGCCAGCTAGAGTGCGGCGGTATTTGCCTCGATACCTCGAGTGATCGCAACCACTGCGGTTCTTGTGAAAACGCCTGCCTGAGCGGACAGGAATGTATTAGCAGCATCTGCACCGCCTGCAACAATGAGTGCAGCGAGGGTGACAAACGTTGTGCCCCGTCAAGCACCACCCAGTTTCAGGTGTGCGGCGATCCGGACAACGACACCTGCAAGGAATGGCAGGCGCCCCAGAACTGCGGAGCCGGTGAAATATGCACCGACGGCGATTGCGTCACGAGCTGCTCAGACGAGTGCACTCGAGTCGGCGCACAGGCCTGCGACAAGGAAGGGGCCAACGGTTACCGTGTCTGCGGCGAATACGACAGTGACGATTGCCTCGACTGGGGATCCTTGAATACCTGCGGCGTCGGACTGACTTGCGTGGATGGCAATTGTGTCTCGACCTGTTCGGACGAGTGTGACACCCAGGACGCCACCCGTTGCGCCCAGCCTCCGAAGAACGGCGTAGAAACCTGCGGCGACTACAACTCGGACGGTTGCAAGGAATGGGGCGATTTCTATGCCTGTCCGAGCGGTGAAACCTGTGACGGGAATGTGACCTGCTCTCCGGACTGTAGTGACGAGTGCACGACCGGTGAACGAACCTGCGACGGCGCCGGCTATCGCACCTGTGGTCAGCATGACGCAGACTTGTGTCTCGATTGGTCGGCCGTGACCGACTGTCAGTCGTGGGAAGTCTGCAACCCGGCCAACGGCCAGTGCCAGACTGCCTGCAGCGACGAGTGCCAGCAGGGACAACGGCAATGTCACAGTGACACGGAGATCGACCTGTGCGCTAACTACGACGCCGACCCTTGCCTGGAGTGGGGGATAATCGACACCTGCAATACGGGCGAGAAGTGCACAAACGGCCAGTGCGTCGAAGACTGCAAGAACGAATGCGAGCCTCAGGGCGACCGCATGTGTCAGAACATCGGCAGCGACGCCGGCTACCGGGTGTGCGGCGACTGGGATTCGGATTCATGCCTCGAGTGGGGCAACCCGATTCCCTGCGACGCGGGCCAGAGTTGCTCGGACGGTGTCTGCGCGGACACCTGCACCGACGAATGCGATGTCGGGCAAAAGGAATGCTCGGGCACGGGCTTCCACCAGTGCGGAGAGTCCGGCGACGGTGACACCTGCCGCGACTGGCTGGCGGTGGTGCCCTGCGAGGACTGGGAGGTTTGCGACCAGTTGACGGCAACATGCGTTGTCAACTGCACAAACGAGTGCAGCCCGGCCGCCTCGAAGACTTGCGACGGAGACAACTCCGGATACATGGTTTGCGGAAACTGGAACCCCGACCCGTGTCTCGAGTGGAGCGACGTCAACGAATGCGGAGCCGGCAAGATCTGCGACCCGGCCTTCAACGACTGCGTTGATGACTGTAGCGACGAGTGCCCGGGCAGTGGTTCGAAGCAGTGCGCCGATGCGGACACCTGGCAGACCTGCGCCAACTGGGACAGCGACTCCTGCCTGGAGTGGGGCGGCGACACCGACTGCCAGAGCGGTTACGTGTGCTCGAACGGCAGCTGTGCCTCCAGCTGCTCCGACGAGTGTACAACGGCAGCTACCACGGTTTGCGATGGCACCGGCGGCTGGCGTCTGTGTGACTACCTCGATGCCGATCCTTGCCTGGATCTGGGAAGCTTCAATGCCTGCGCCGGTAACGAGGAGTGCCAGGACGGTTCCTGCGTGGTTGTTTGCACCGACGACTGCACGCCCAACGACTTGCAGTGCAGTGCCGGCAATGATGCCGTGGAAGTCTGCGCCGCCGACGGTGACAGCGATCCATGCTTCGAGTGGAAGACTCAGCAAAGCTGCACGGCCGGCACGGAAGTCTGTCACCAGGCCCAGTGCGTCAGCACGACAGCCCCCGCCACGCTGGTTGTCAGCAAGCTGCTCTATGATTGCGACGGCTATCCCGACACCGACTACGCCTACATCGAGATTTTCGGCCCGGCCGGGCTGAACCTCAATCATTACTCGCTGGTAGGCGTCAATGGAAACGGCGGAAGCGACTACGTCGAATTCGATCTCAGCGGTTACACCATGCCCGACGACGGGCACTTCGTGGTTGCCCCGAGCTCCACTCTTTGGGATCAGTCGCTGGTCGACATATTCGACGACAACGCCGACCTGCAAAATGGGCCCGACGGAGTGCAGGTGCGCTGGGCCGGCCAAACGGTGGTAGATGGACTTGCATACGAGGGCACGGGCACGGGCACTCCCCAGGGCGGCGAGGGCAGTCCGGCTCCGAGCGCAAAATACGATACTACCAACGGCATCACCTACTGCCTGGCCCGCCGTTACGATAACGACAGCGGCACCTACCTGGACACCAACGATAACTCGATTGACTTCATGACCCGCACTTACTGCCAGCCGGGCGGGGCTGGCTACGGCCTGCGCCTGGCCGAGTACAACACCTTCTCCAACGTCGACGCCACCCCGGCGGTAGATCCCTTGACGGGAGCTGTTTTTGCGCCATCCTATGACTACTTCGACGAAGTCTTGCCCGACTTCAGCAGCTATGCCTGGTACGACGTGGTCATTGGAGACAAGAGTTCGCCGGCGTTGTCCGCCGACGGAACGGTCGTCTACGTAGGCATTTGCGCCGGCGCGGGCGCATCCGATTCGGGGCTTCGGGCCTACCAGACCGCCGCCGGGGGCGCAACCTTCCCAACCGTTCTGTGGACTGCCGCAGACACGATCGAAGTGCGATCGAGCCCGGCCGTGGGCGCGGACGGGTCAATCTACTTCGGCACCCGGGGCGCAGGATTCATGGCGCTCAATTCGGACGGCAGTCAGAAGTGGGTGCCTTACCCCGAGACGAACTGGATCGATAGTTCGCCCGCGTTGGGCAACATAGGCACGGGCGGAGTGGAACTGGTCGTCTTCGGCGTGGGAGGAGTGGGCTCCGGAAAGGTCGTTGCACTCAATGCGGCGACCGGCGCCGAGGTGTGGTCGGACAGCACACCGACCGGCGGCTGCAACGGCTCGCCGGGCATTGGCTCGGACGGCACGGTTTACATCGGTTGCGACGACGGATACCTGTATGCTTTCGACGGGGCGACCGGCGCGGCCCGCACGGGCTTTCCGGTGCTGATTTCCGCCGACTCCGGGGGCTCGCCCGAGATGGTTGACGGGCGCTCGGTGGCCGTGGCCCCGGACTCGGGCGGCGGCGACGTCATTCTCGCAACCTCGAGCGGATCGGATACCAACTTCAACATCATAAATTCCGATGCCAGCATATTGAGCTACAACATGGGCCCGGCGCCCTCCAGCGTCACCATAACCGGAGACGGCGGATTCTTGTTCGTATACGGCAACGGGGCCGGGGGCGCCTTCGTCGTGGCCTACGGGCCGCAGTGGACGCTCGAGTGGTACGACTACATCGGTACCTCGGATGACGTGGCCTGGATAACCTCGTCGCCGAACGCGCTGGATGTCGGCTACGGACAGGTGTACATCGGCACGCATGACGGCAAGATATACGTCTACTACTGGGCCGCGGGCCTGTTCGACGGCGCCGGCTCATTTCCCAAGTTCCGCGGAGATCTGCTAAACAGCGGTCGGGGGTTCTGATTCGGATTCGCACGAGAGCGTTTGTTTGGCAGGCGGCGGTCACAGCCGGCGCGGCGGTATCGCTTTGGCTGTATGCCGGGGCGGATCTGCCCGCAATAATAGAGATGCCGGATTTCGGCCTGCTGGCCGTGTTAGTGGCCTGGATAGCTTGCATTGTTATCTGGGTTACAAAGCTCGCCGCTTCAGGTGGAGAGCGGCCGATTCTATATTTGTGGGTAGGACTGGTGCCGGCCGGGCTTGGTCTGCTGATGGCCGGTCTGAGCCTGGGACAAGGCCTTGCCGGCGACGATTGTGACCTGATGGGCCTGACAGTTTTCCTGGTTGAACGTGCCCGCTTCGGAGGCTTCATGGGCTGCGCTTGTCTCTGGCTGGGAGCTTTGCCTCTGGTGTTGGCGGGCCGCCCGCGGGACGTTCGAACCTATAGTTTCGCAGCTGGTCTTTTCGCGGCCGCTGTCGCCTCGTTGGCCATGGCGCAGCAGGCCTTGTGGCACACTCGCGTATTCTTGAAGGCCGCTAACGATTCCGGGCAGTTCGCCTTGCAACTTCTGGACGGGATGGGCGCGTACCTGACATGGTTTGTTCTGGCCTGCGGCCTGGTCGTGTCGCTGGTCTTAGGCCTGCGTGCGGGACGGGCAGCCTGGCGGAAGCTCTTGCCTTTGCTGCTTGTGTTGGCCGCCATGGCCGTGCTCGATACGGGCAGCGGCATGATTTTACGCGATCAATACCGGAAAGCGTGCTCGGCTGCAAAAGCAGACAGTGAACCACCCGGCGGTCGACTCCGTGGTCAATGAAATGGACCTGCCGGGCTGGAGATAGTAGGATAATAGAAACGGGGAGGTGAGGCATGATCAGATACTTCCTGCTCCTGGTTCTTACGCTCTGCGGCAGCGGTTGTTTTTCGAGTATCGTCGGCGCGGCCGCCGAAGCCACGGCGGGCAAGGACGACAAGCGTTCGGGCGCTTTACAATCCGTCGGTCTGGGCGGAGGGTATTGGTACATGTCGGAAGACTCGGTTACCGATGATGCGTACCACTCCCGGGGATCGGTCGGGTTGGACTACAAGGTCGGGGGCACCTTCGCTGACCGGTTCTCATTTCACTTCACGCTGAGCGCGTCTTTCAACGACTTCCATGAAATCGGCGCCGACTATGAATGGTTGTTTCGTAAAGACGACTGGCTGCTTCTGAAAATGACGCTGGGGTTGCCGCTGATCTTCCTGATGCCTTTCGTGGGCAGCTACAGCGTGACCGGGCCCGGCTTCACTTTTTACTTCAGCCCAGACAGGCCGTCGGGCTACGTGGATTTCGGCGTCGGCTTTTCGGGCTTTCTCAGGCCGTCCGACAACGAGTACCTGTTCGGGGTGGGGTTCATGGCGGGAGGCGGCTTTGAGTTCACCGAAAAGTTCGGCCTGGGCCTGCGCCTGCTATGGACGCCGCCCAAGCTTATGAGTTTCTGGAAAGAGACCTCCAACCACGTCATGGCCGCGATGCTAATGATGAACTTTCATCTTTAGAGCCCCCCTCAGCCGAACAGCTCAGAATGCAGGGCCCGCATTGCCTCCTCGCCCATGGCCGGCTTGAGCACTAAAGTAATGTTGATTCGCGAGGCGCCCTGGGAAATTACCTCTACCGGGATTTTCTTATTGGCCAGTTTCGAAAAGATACGCGAAAGCAGGCCGGGATCGTCGCGCAGGCCGGCACCGACAAGGCACAGGATGCTTCGCTCGGGAGCGGAATCCACCTGGGCGAAGGCGGATATTTCCTGCACCGCTGCCGGCAGGTTGCCGCTTTCGCGATCGAAGGTCATCGAAACCGATACCTCGCTGGTGGCGATCACGTCCACCGAGATGCCGTGACGTTCGAATATCCCGAAAACGCGTGCAAGAAAACCAGGTGTCTCGAGCATGCGCGTGGATTGCAGGTGCAACGAGCGCGCCTGGCGGCGCATGGCGATCGCCCGCACCGGTTCGGGCGGGGCGTTCATGTGCACCAGCGTGCCCTTTCCTGAAGCCGCCCGCAGGCTTTCGGTGTTCTCGGTGAAAGTTCCGAGCACCCTGACCGGAATGCCGGATTTGCGGGCCGGCTCTATGGTGCGTGGATGCAAAACCCGGGCGCCGAAATAGGCCAGCTCGGCGGCCTCTTCGAAGAGCATTTCGGGAACTATCCCGGCCTTTGAAACCACGCGCGGGTCCGCCCTGAGAATGCCCGGCACGTCGGTCCAGATCTGGATCTCGCGCGACCCGGCGGCGGCGCCGAACAAGGCCGCGGAGAAATCCGAGCCGCCCCGGCCCAGCGTCGTTATCTCTCCGCCGGTCGAACGGCCGATGAAGCCGGTGACCACATGAACCTGATCCGGATCGAGATTGCTCATTGCCTCCGTCATGCGCTCGCCGCAGTCCGGGCTGGTTTCGGCGCAGCCATGGCGCTCATCGGTGAGCATGCCCAACTCCCAGGCGTCCCAGGCTCGGGCCGCGGTCCCGTTTTTTTCGAGCACCGCCGCGAAAAGGCGAGTGCTGGCGCGCTCACCCAGCGAGAGCAATGCGTCTTGAACACGCGGCGTGAGTTCTCCGAGCATCCGCACTCCCTCGATCAGGCGGGCCAACTCTTCGTTCAGCCCGGCCAGCAAGCCCGCGTCCAGGCCCAGCTTGACGACTATCTCGTCCTGGCGTTTGTGAATCTCGGCGAGGTACGGTTCGGGATTGAGGCCCGTGCGGGCGGCGCCCCCGGCCGCAATCAGCAGATCGGTCACCCCACCGACAGCGGAGCAGACAACCAGCCGCCCGGCGGGTTCGGCCGTAACCAGGGCGGCCGCACGCTGCATGGCATCGGCGGTGCCCAGGCTGGTGCCGCCGAACTTCATGACGATCTCGGGAGGCATTAGGCCGGGCCCTTTTCGTCATCAAGCCAACCTGGCATGTTGTCGAGCCTCAACAGGTCGTCGGGAGTTTCTCTCCTGGCCAAAAGGGCGCATCGTCCAGGGGCTGCAAGCACCACCGCCGGGCGAGCCACCCGGTTGTAGTTCGAGGCCATGCTGTAGGTGTAGGCACCGGTGCACATCAAGGCGATGATGTTTCCGGCTCGCAGATCGGGCAGTCTGACATCGTGGACGAGCATGTCTCCCGATTCGCAACAACGACCGGAGATTGACCATAGCTCGTCGGCCGGTTCGCTCAGGCGATCGGCGGCCAGTACTTGGTGACGTGCTCCGTAGAGGGCGTAGCGGGGGTTGTCGGTCATACCGCCGTCGACTGAGGCGTAGTTGCGGATGCCCAAGATACGCTTGGTGCTCTGTACCACATAGAGAGTGACACCGGCCCGGCCGACTATCGAGCGGCCCGGTTCGTCGCACAGCACCGGCGGATCGACGCCGAAATCCCGGCTGGCGTCGAGAACGCTCGAGCACAGGTTGTCAATGTGCTCTTTGACCGAAGGCGGGAAGTCGTCCGGCGAATAGCGAATTCCGAGACCGCCGCCCATGTCCAGTTCATCCAGGGGAGCACCCATTTCTTTTTTCACCCGGGCGTAGAATTCCATCATCGCGCGGGCGGCGATGGCAAAAGGCTTGCCCGAGAAAATCTGCGAGCCGATGTGGCAGTGCAGGCCGACCAGTTCCAGGGGCGGTGAGGAAAGCACGCGCCCGACCGCTTTGTCCGCGGAACCGCCGTCAAGGTTGAATCCGAACTTGGAATCCCGTTGACCTGTCTGCACGTAGCGATGGGTTGACGGCTTGACTCCGGGAGTAACCCGGATCATCACCCGCGCCCGGGTTCCGAGCCCGGCTGCAATTTTGGAAAGCCTGTCGATCTCTTCGAGGTTGTCTATTACAACTCGCCCGACACCCGAACCAAGAGCCAGCTCCAGCTCGGTCGTTGTTTTGGCGTTGCCGTGCATCAGGATGTCGGCCGCGGGAAAACCGGCGGCCAATGCCGTCTGCAATTCGCCCGCGGAAGCCACGTCCAGACCCAGGCCCTCGGCCTGCATCAAGCGGCACATGCCGGTGGTCAGAAACGCCTTCGATGCATAGTAGACCCGGGTACGTGGATAGCACTCGATCTGCTTGAGATAGGCTCGGCAGTTTGCCCGGATGCGTTCTTCGAGCATGACGATCAGCGGGCTTCCATACTCTCCTATGAGTTCGCGAACGTCGTGCCCGGCAAGCAACATGACTCCTTTGGTATCGACCTCGTATACATCATCCAGGTGCATGAACTCTTTGCCTCCTTGCGTTGATCAGGGCGAGTGTTGCAGCGCCGGGACGATTTTGCAAGCAATAGCATAGGCTTGAGCCAAGGCCTGCTTTCGGCCTTGAAAAAAACGCAAGCATCCGTAAAATATGCGGGCTTTTCTCACCAAACATTTGCAATAGCCGGAGGAGTAATCATGAAATCAAAATTCCTGTTGGGAGGACTATTTGCGGCGATCCTGTTGTCGCTGGGTGTCCGGGCCACAGTTCTTGAGCCGTTGCGTATAGAAGACCTGGCCAGACTCGCGCCGCTCGTGGTAATTGGTGAGGTGAATCAGGTCCAGGCGGAGCTAAATGCCTCCAAGACCAAGATCTACACCCGAGTGCTGGTGACGCCGAGCGAGGTTCTTAAAGGATCCCGCGACATCGGTGTCGTTACGATCAAGACCATCGGCGGGAAGCTGGCAGACAAGGTGGCGCTAATTCCCGGGGCCCCGCAATTTGAGCCCGGAGAGCGCGTCTTGGTATTTCTCGAGCCGCGCAAGGACGGCGACGGTTACAACACCCTCGGGCTTTATCTCGGCAAGTTCAGCGTGGTCAAGGATCCTCAAAGCGGTGAAGACATTCTCTTCCGGCCCAAACCCGCACCCGGCGTGATGATCAGGCAGGCCGGTCTGGATTTTTCACTTGATGACACAAAAACGCTTGCCGCGGTCAGGCAGATTGTCAAGCGGGCTGGAGGTGCAAGATGAAGACGCTAAGAAAAAGCCTCTGGCTTTGTGGCTTATCCGCTTTTTTCCTGCTGGCCGGCTGTTCGAGCGGCAGCAACCCTCCCGTTGACGGCGGTCATGACGACGGCGACGGCGGACAGGTCGAGTGCAGCACTAATGGGGATTGCAACGACGACAATGCCTGTACTGACGATTTCTGCGACTTCGGAAAGTGCACTCACAATAATAACCTTGCCGCCTGCGACGACGGCCAGCAGTGTTCTGTGAACGATCGCTGCAATAACGGCGTCTGTGTCGGCGAGACGAGCATGGATTGTGACGATGACAATCCCTGCACCGAGGACAGCTGCGACGACACTCAAGGCTGCGTGCACTTGTCAAACAATGCTGCCTGCGATGACGGCGACGCCTGCACGGAGGGCGAGCATTGCGCCGACAGCCAGTGCACAGGCGGCAGCCAGATTACCTGCGATGACAGCAACGCCTGCACCGACGACAGTTGCGATTCATCCAGCGGCTGCGTCTTTACCAACAACAGCCTGGCGTGTGACGACGGGCAGGCTTGTTCGACAAACGACCATTGCTCGAACGGCGTGTGTGTGGGCGATTCCGACCGTGATTGCGATGACAACAATATCTGTACCGAAGATCGCTGCGATGATGCTTTGGGATGCCTGCACTCGTACAACATGGCGCCCTGCGACGACGGCAGCGCCTGCACCGATGATGACAAGTGCGACCACGGCATGTGCAAAGGCGGAAGCGCGCTCGACTGCGACGATGGAAATGTGTGCACCACCGATCTGTGCAATGAGCAGAGCGGCTGCGTGCATAACAACAACAGCGATCCCTGTAGCGATGGTGACGCCTGTACCGCTGGCGACAGCTGCGAAGACGGCGAGTGCCAGGCGGGCTCGACGCGTGATTGCAACGACGGCCAGGTTTGCACCGACGATTCATGCGACTCGGCCCTGGGGTGCATACACAACAACAACATGGCGGCTTGCGACGACGGCAATCCGTGCACCGACGGTGACCACTGCGCCGGCGGTACCTGCCAGCCCGGCACGAGCACCTTCGACTGCGATGACGATAATGACTGTACCGACGACGACTGCGATCCGGTGCAGGGATGTTCACATCAGTTCAACACGGCGGCCTGCAACGACAGCGACGCCTGCACCATGAACGATGTTTGTGCAAGCGGATCCTGCCAGGGAATCCCACTGGATGCTGACGGCGACGGTGCTGTCGCCGACGGCTGCTTCGGCGGCGACGACTGCTGTGACTCGGGGACCGAGGCGGTGCCCGGTTGCACAGCGGCCAGCGCGGCCCAGATAAACAAGGGTGTCTTCGAGGGAACCTCCAACGCCGGAAGCTGCGCAGACGGCATCGACAACGACTGCGACGGACTGCTTGACGCGGCCGATCCAGGTTGCCAGGTTTGCAGCGGCGACCCGGATTGCGACGACGGCAACGTTTGCAACGGCAGCGAGATCTGCTCAGGCGGCCAGTGCCAGGCCGGTACGACCTTGAACTGCAACGACGATAAGGTTTGCACGGACGATAGCTGCGATGCCCAACAGGGCTGCCAGCATACCAATAACAGCCTGTTCTGTGACGACGGTGATCCCTGTACGTTGGGTGACCAGTGCTCGGGAGGAAGTTGCCAACCGGGAGCCGGAACTCTCGACTGTGATGACGGCAAAGACTGCACCGACGACAGCTGTATAACAGGATCGGGCTGTTCGAATACGCCCGATGACAGCAACTCCTGCAGCGACGGCGACGACTGTACCGGCGGGGACTACTGCTCGGGCGGCGACTGCCAGCCGGGAAGCGAGGCGCCGGATTGCGACGACGGAGAGGATTGTACCGACGACAGTTGCGTTACAGGCCAGGGTTGTGTGCATACGGCCAACGACAGTAACTCCTGTGACGACGGAAACGCCTGCACTGAAAATGATTATTGTTCGGCCGGCACCTGCCACGGCACTAGCATTGCTTGCCAGGATGGAAACCCTTGCACTACTGACGGCCAGTGTGATCCCCAAAGCGGCTGCGTTTTCCCGCCGGATGACGGGGCCGGCTGCGTGCACGCCGATCCGTGTATAGTCAACGACCATTGCGCAAATGGCTTTTGTGTCGGCGATCCCCAGGATGTCGACATGGACACCTATGGCGACCAGGCCTGCGGTGGCGATGACTGCGACGACAATGATCCCGACAGCCACCCAGGCGCGCCGGAGATTTGCGGCGATGAAAAGGACAATAACTGTAACTACCTGGCTGACGAGGGTTGCTCGGGTTGTTCGGCAGTCGATCCGGACGCCGAGTTGGTAATCGACAACGATTCTTTCGGCGGAGCGTATATGATTGACACCGACGACGAGGCGCTGAATGCCTTCTTCGTCGAGTCGAGCTCTTACAACGTGATCCAGGTCAAGGCCGCCTTCTATGATTTCAACTGCGATAGCGGCGGAGATCAGGGACAGTACTCCGCCCATATCTACGCCGACGACAACGGATCGGTCGGCCAGGAACTCGCGGCCAGCGCCACCCAGACTGTCAACCGGCAAGGCGGCTGCGATCCCCAGAGCGATCCCCAGGACATAGCCTGGGCCACTTTTATTCTGCCGGCGCCGGTGTCTTTTGCCGGTGGTCAGTTGTTCTGGGTGGCGGTGCATTCCCATCAGCAGGAGACCGACGACCAGGGCAACGGCGACGCCTTCCTGCCTATCTTCTGCCCGCCGGCGCTGATTCCCTACCTTGGCGGCTTCCTGCACGATGCTACCGATGACCAGTACTATCAGGCCAACGGCAACTGGCAGATCAGGGTCGAGGGTTGCGGCGATGGACCTTGGCTGGAGTTGCAATCCCACTCATCGACTCCGGCCATAGCGCAGCCCGGTGCCTCCGCCGGTGTCAGCGCCTCGCTGCACAACCGGGGATTCGCGGACGCCAGCGGAGTCAACGGTGTGCTGTCCTGCGACCAGCCTGAGATGGTGGTCACGGCAGATAGCGCCTCGTTCGGTAACATCACGGTCGACGGCACTGCCAACGGCAGCCCAAACTTCTCGGTGCTGCCGGATGCAACCGCCTTTGGCATCTACGGCATTAGCCTGGCAAGCTCGGACGGCGCCAACTCGTGGAGTCACGCATTCGGCTTGTACGTCCAGGGCAGCGGCTGCAGTCAGGACAACCATACACTGACCAGCGATAACGACACCGCGACATACGTCATTCCGCTGGCCGCAGGCGACATGTTCGGTAACTATTTTGCGGTAGATTCGACTTCGTTTACCATGACCGGGGTCGAGGCGCAGTTCTACAAGACGGTGGCCAGCCCGGCCTCGAGTAACTTCAGGGTCAAGGTCTACACCTATTTGGGCGGTGCCCCGGATCAGCTTATTTCAACCTCGGGCTGGGAATCCGTTTCGGGCCCGGGTGACAACACTCCTATAAGCCACGTATTCAATCTGCCCACCGATCTGACCTTCAAGCAGGGCGACACTTTCTTTGCACTGGTCGAGTCGCAAAGTGATCTTTCATCTCTGGAATATTTCGCCGTCTTGACGGACGACGGGAACAACCCGTCCTGGAGCAGCGGCGTGCTCTGGGATCAGAGCGGCTCAAGCTGGACGGCTCAAGGAATCTCGGCCATGATACGCCCACACGGTTGCCAGGCCACCGAATTGAGCTACGATTCACACACCAGCACTCCCGCTAGTCCCTCGCCCGGCGACACGGCCAATCTTAGCATTACCCTGAAAAACGAGGGCGCCGAAGATGCCACCAATGTAAGTGCATCGATATCTTCTGCCGATGCGGATGTTACGGTTGTTGCGGGACACGACAGCGGGAACTATGGAACCATTGCTGCCGGCCAGACCAAAGCTGCCTCGGGTTACCAGGTGCAGATCTCCTCGGGCGCCGATGAATATCAATATATGCTGGATCTCGACATCACCGACGGAACTAACCACTGGAACGACAGGCTGCCGCTCAGGCTGGCCGGCGGTGTGGTCGATCTCGCCTTCAGCGAGTTCACGACCGCCGTGGCCGGCAACGACATTCACTATCATTTCGTGGTCACCAACCAGGGCAACGTCGATTGTGTGGCTCCTTTCAGGGTCGATCTGTACATCGATTTAGAAACCCCGCCCGGGGCCAATCAGGACGGCAACTGGAGCCAGAGTTACGACGAGTTGGCTATGGGAGACAGCATTCCCATCGACCTGGTTCTATCCGACGCAGATCCAGGCGAGTACAGCGCCTACGTGCAGTGCGACACGCTGCAGACGGTGGCTGAATCGAACGAGGGCAACAACGTCGATGGGCCGTCCTCACAGACGATTGGCACCACCGATGTCTTCGAGTTGCTCAATCCTCCCCGCAAGTGGTTTCCCCAGGACATGCCGGTCGAGTTCCGCTTTGTAAGCGGCAACCAGCAGTCCGGATTGACTCAGACCGAGGCGCGTGACGCCGTGCGTAACGGCTTCCAGCATTGGCAGGACGTGGCCGGTGCCACGATCACTTTCCAGGAGACGGCTCAAACATCGAGCGGCGGCTTCGCCTCGTGGGACGGGCACAACACAATGACGTTCGGCGACCCGGACGGAGACCTTGGAACGGGCACGCTGGGAGCAACCATCACCGCCTACACCACGGGTCAGACAATGGTCACCAACGGAATAACTTTCTATCGCATCACCGACTCGGACATCGTCTTCAACAACGGGGTTCCCTTCGGCACCAACGCCGAGGCGGCTGCATCATCGTGCTGGTCGAGCCAGTTGACCGATATCGAAGGCGTGGCCACGCACGAGGAGGGACACTTGTTGGGACTCGATCACCCCAACGTCCAGGACGCGACAATGTACTATGCTATCGGCCCGTGCGATCCGTCGCGCGTAACCCTGGCGACCTCCGATATCAACGGGGTTACGTTTATCTATCCGAATTAAAATAAATCAGGCGCTGCGGGCGTTGTTTTTTCCCGCCTCACGGGCAGCCGATAGCGCTCGGTCTGCCATATCCAGCATCGAGACGGCGTCAGAGGCATCATCTGGAAAAGTGGCCACGCCGGCGCTTATGGTGATCAAACCCAGCGGCTGGGCGCGGCCGCCTATAAAGGTGGTTTCTGACACTGCTTTGACCAGCCGGTCGGCCTTTATCAAGGCGCCCGACCTGCGGGTCTCGGGAAGCAGCGCCACGAACTTGTTCGTCTCGTAGCGGAAGGTGATATCGGAAGCCCGGAAACAAAACAAGCCAGGCTCGGGCCGCGTGTGTGTATCGAGAAATGCGGCAAAATCCTTCAGCAGGCGGTCGGTTGCATGCGGACCGTTGTTTTCCCGATAGCTGGACAAGTCATCCAACTCGCACAAGATGATCGAGAGCGGATGCCCGTAACGTGAAGCCCGCGAAACTTCGGCGGGAAGACGGGTGCGCAGATAGCGATGATTGAACAACCCACTCAATTCATCGACCAGCGACTGGCGAATCAATGCGGAGAACATCTCGGATGCCTCGATCAGTGAGTCGATCTGCGCAGTCAAAGGATGCAGCATTTCAAGTTCTTTGGTCGTGAACGAGCGCCCGGTCGGAGGCACGATAACCAGCGCAGCGCAAGGCTGTGAATCACGCACAATGGCCCTGCCGAAAACATCTTCGCGACCGAATGCGTCGAAAACCATTTTGCGGAAATCGGGCAATTCGCAAAGTAATAATGGATTGTTAGCAATTTTCTTGCGATCACCGAACGAGAGCCGCAGTTTCAGCTTTTCAGGATCGCAACCCAGTTGCGCCGAAGCGAGTTCGAGGTTGAAAAGCGAGCCCCCGGAATCGGCCGCCAGCAAGAAAGCCGGAGACCCGCCGGTCGCCCTGGAGGCAGCCTGGAGACACAAGGCCTGGGTCTCGGCGGGATCGAGTCCGGCCAGTTCCTGCTTGCAGCGCCGGATATGCGCCAGGAAATCGCTTAGAAGCTCTACCTGGATGGTGTAGCCCTCAACCCTAGGAAAATCTTCCAACGACCCTCCCGATCTGGAAATCGCCGCGAGCATAGCCAGTGACTGTGCCGAATGCAAGTGGATCGGCAACTAAGCTTGTACAGTACTTACTACGGCGTTAGAATGCCGCCAGTTTGGGGAACACTGGGAGACTGTTGAATTGAGCACGACGTTTGCCGACAGACCATGCCGAATTCTGGTGGTGGATGACGAGATTGTCGTCTGGGAGGTCATTCGCAACACGCTCGAACGTCCGGGAAGGTACCTGGTTTACGCCCCCGACGGAGAGAAGGCTATTTCACTGGCGCTCGAAGAGCATTTTGATTTGCTAATCGTCGATAAAAACCTGCCCGGAATTACCGGCCTGGACGTCATCAGGCGGGCCAAGTCGCACGACGCCAATATAGCCACTCTGTTGATCACCGCTTATGCATCGCGCGAGTCGGCCGAAGAGGCCATGGCCATCGGAGTCGACGACTACCTCGTAAAGCCCTTTGATGTCGCCGATCTCGAGGACAAGGTGATCGAGGTGCTCGATAGTCGTGAGAAGCGAAAAGGCCGTTCGATACGCTCGCGCCCGGCGACGACCCGGTGTCGTGTGCTGATTTGCGAAAGCGATGAGCGCATCGGTCGCCTGATGCAAGAGGGCGTCGAGTTGCTGGGGCACAAGGCCATCTCGGTCAGCAAGGTGTCAAAGATTTTGGAGTCACTGAGAGCAAAAGATGCAGACGCTTTGATCTGCGAACTCGAGATTCTCCAGCGTGACAACGCAGAGGCATGTTTTTTACGCAGCACGTTGTTGATCCATCCAGAGGTGAATTTCATCGCCGTGGCCATGGAGCACGGCCTGGAAGGAGCCGTCGAAGCGATCCACCAGGGAGCACAGAAAGTGCTTTACCGCCCGTTTTTGAAAAAAGCCACGGACATCGCCCGTGAACTCGAGCCGTTTCTGGGAAAGACCTCCGGCAGAACCTAGTTTGGCTCCAGTGCCTTGGTCAAAGCGAAGAGAAGCGTCACAACCTGTTCGCCGGGGGTCGTGTCCCGGCTGCTTCCGGAGGTCTTGACCTCAATCTCGACGAGAGTTCGACCATCTTGTTCTTCAACCTGAACGGTGTAGGTGATGGGAGTAATATGATCGTGCTGGAAAACCAGTCGCTCTCCCTTGTCGACCGAAAGCTTCGGTGACTTGGGACGAAAGTCTTTGCGCTGGTGTGAATATGTCCTGCCCATCCAGCCCACAATCCCGGCCATGGCACCATCCTCGTAGACTCGAGGCATGAGTTTGATCATGCGTATTACCGCATCCGGGTATGAATGCACAAACCAGGATTTTTTCCATGATCCCGCCATGACCAATCCTCCAATGATAAAATGCTATTGCTACCGATGAGAACTTGTCAACGCACATCCGAAAGGCGGGAACAAAACGGTCGCTGTCGCCGCTGGTCAAGACAGCCCGTCGACAAGTCTGACAAAAGCATCCTCGACCCTGCCACCGGGTGTTCGGGCGCGAAGTTCGCCGATGGTCTCGCAACTCAGGAGCTTGCCTGCGTGAATCACGCCCACCCGATCGGCCAGTTTCTCGACTTCGGACATTATATGAGTGGACAACACCACGCAGCGGCCACGGGCGCGGCAATCTTTTACAAAATCGACTATTACCCTGGACGTCAGGACGTCCAGACCCGTCGTGGGTTCGTCGAAAATCATAACTTCGGGATCATGTAATACCGTTCTGACTATCGATACTTTCTGTTTCATACCAGAAGACAGGCGGTCACAGCGGCGATCGGCGAAAGCATGCATGTCAAGTAAGGCGAATAACTCCTGAGTTCGCCTGGCAATCAAATCATCACTCATGCCGTGAAGGTGGCCGAAATACGCGATCATCTCGCGGGCCGTCAGGCGGCCGTAAAGACTCGTGGCGCTGGACATGAACCCAATTCGTTTTCGTACTTCTTCGGGTTTGCGAGTTACCGAATAGCCCGCCACCTGCGCATCTCCGCGCGTCGGCGTCAACATGGTTGCAAGCATGCGCAGTGTTGTGGTCTTGCCCGCGCCGTTCATTCCCAGCAAACTAAACACCTCGCCACGGTGCGCCACGAAGCTCACCCCGTCCACCGCACAGACTCGCTTGTGCTTCCCTGCTGTAAAAATCTTGGTTAAATCCAGTGCTTCAATTTCTGCTTGATTATCGAGCAATACCCGTCCTCCATTCTAGAAGCGTGCGATGGCCTTTATCGACGGCTGAATTGAGTGAAAACTTGCACACTCCGTACCGACACGCTCGCGGCACTTGTGGCGCGTGTATATTACTCCCAGGCGGACAATGAACACACCTGCTTTCTCCCAGTCCAGCCAGACCGAGCCCATGGCTTCCCAGGCTTGCTCGGCGCCGGTGCCGGACTCGAACCAGTCAATCCAGGCGAAAGATCCGCGCAGGATGAAGCGCATCAGACTTCCTCTCCAAATGTCACGCAGACGCACGCGCGCCTCTACCCATGGCTTCAATGACCATTCCTTGAAGGTCACGTTGACTCCCAGGTTTTCATCCAGAGCATCGTCCAGCAGCCGCAAAGGTGTCTCGACGCGCACCTTGGTAACCATGTCGAGTGACCAACGGCGCTCCCACTCGAGTGACGGAAAGTAGCGCAGAATGGCTCCGCTGCGCCTGGTGTCGATGGGGGTTTGCTCAAGCCGGCTGACGTCGAAACGCAAGGTGATAGGCGACGTATAGATGGGTCTGAAGGTCAGGCGGTTGAGCACTTCGTAGAAACGCTCGGTGTTGTCTTGGTGCTCGTCCTCGGTCACTGACCAGAAACGACCTCGTGTCTCGATCCGAAATGGATCGTCGTAATTGCCATAGGCCGCTCGTCCGTCAAACTGGTGTTTCTGCAAGTGCGCCTGCATCGACAAGTTCTCAGCCTCTTCGGTGTTTGTGTAGCCATAGCCCACCGCCAGCATCAAGCTGCCGAGCGATTCGATCCAGCGCCCCGGAAACATTTCGACCTGCCCTGACAACAGTGCCTGAGCCGTGTCGACATTGGTTACAGCATCACCTTGCAGTTGACTTCCCTTGTAACGTGAAAGCTTGCCGTTGAAGGTTGGCACCAGGCCCTCGAAGTAACGACTGGCCGCGCCCATGACCAACTCCCAGGACTCGAGTGGTTGCTGACCGCCGATCGCGTTCTGGGCGGGATCAAACGTTTTGCGCTCGAAGCGAGCGTAGCAATCCTCGGTTCGGGTCGGGGCGGCTTTCAACTCGAAGCGCATGTTGCGCGCCGTTCCGGGTGTTGCACCGAAAACCTGGAATTCTTCGCTGTCAGAAAAAGTCGAACCGGAGACTTCGTTCGAGGAATTGTCGAAATAGCCTTTGACCGCCAACTTGCGAAAACCGAGGAAATTGAGAACACCCTTTGCAAGATCGTACTCTAGACTGCCGGCCAGGCGGATCTTTTCGTCACGATGTCCGCCTCCAGTCAGGATGCTGTGCCCGGCCAAAAACCACAGAGTTGGCCAGCCTGCTCTCATGAAAATCAGTTTACTCAGCAGACTCTCATTCACCCCGTCGGCGGGCGAGCCCACGGCAAGATCGGGCGCTAAGTAAGAACGCTGGTGATCGTAGAGTAGGCGCAGCGAGAGCCAGCGCAGCGGCATGAATGTGGCATCTCCCCTGATGTCACCTGCGAAAGTGCCGAGAGGAGTGTCCCGCGTGCCCAGCGTGGTGAAGTCTCGCGAATGAACCTCGCCGTCCAGACGCAGGTTGATAGCCGGAGCATTGTAGATCAAATCTCCCGAGGCGGCGTATCCCCGGTTGTCCGTCAGGCCGTGTTGTGCGTGGCCCTTGGCCAGCTGAAGATACGAGTACAGGTTGCCGCCATAGTCACCTCCGCCGACATCATTGTTTGTCCACATGTCGAGGCTTGCCAGATCGTAACGACCGAGGTCTAGACCGAGGCGCTTTCTGAGCGCGCGGTCTTCCAGGTCCCCGCTGCCCATGTAAGAAGCTCCGAAGCCATAGTGATCGTTAGGGTTGACGCCGACACGCAGGCGCCCAACCAGGGGGCGCAGCGAGTCCATCAGTGTGCCGGAGAGATTTCCCTTGGTCTTGATGGCCTGAGCGAACAAGTTTACGAGAATCTCTGACGAACGGCTCTTTTCGTCGATCGTCAACTCGACGTAAAAGCGATCCATTCGCATCTTGACTGCGTAGCCCGAGGGCAGGCTCTCGTCCAGCAAGGCAATGGAGTCCTCGTCCTCGAACAAGACCTGATAGGAAACCGGCCGGTCGTAGTCGAACATCTCAATTGCCTGTTCGGGCGATCCCATGTCGTGAATCTGAACACTGACCTTGGTCGAGCCCTGGGAATAGTCTAAAAAGACGCTCTCGACCCAGCCGCGATCGATGTATTTCGGGGCGGCCCCGTCGATCTGAGCGTACAACCCGCCCTCGTCGGTAACGTAGACCGGCGTGCCGGAGCGCACGAATGTTCCCAATTCATTGTCCCAGGGAAGCATCTCCAGAAGCGAGCGCCCAGAAGTTTCCTTGCGCGGGATCTGCTCATAGGTATAGCTGACCTCGATCAGGCTGAGGGCGTTGACCCGGTCGGGGTTCAAGAAGGAAAGCTGGCCGGTAGTGTGGGTTATGATGTAGTCGACGCCGCGCTCCAGAATCATGCCGTCGACCTTGACGATGTCCGAGCCGGGAGTAATATACTGCCTTGACAGCTGGAAAGAAAGATCAATCGAGCCGCGGAAAAATTCGCGTTGGCGCACACCCCGACGCAGTCCTACGTCGGCCTCGACCTCGACCGGATCGCGCTTTCGACCGGTGCCGTCTCCCAATCGCTGGCGGATGCCCAGGCCCTCGAGCCAGGCGTCGGCAATCAAATCGTGGTCGTTCTCGTTGCCCATCAGCGGCATCATGTCGGATATCAGCAGTTCGCGGATGGTGTCGGTACGGTTGCCCTTGATACGCAGCTCCGCGTCGTATTCGCGGATGCCCGGCAAGGTCACATCGCCTGCATCGAGACGTATCGAGGCGTCCAGTGTGCGCCCACCCTCAAGTTCGGTTCCCATCCCCAGACGCAGGTCGGGCACCAGCTGGGTACTGTTTTCCCAGCCGCCGCCGGATTTCGAGAAATTACCCTCGCCACTTAGGGTCATCTCGAAGTTGAAGCGCCAGGCGGACGGCTCGCGCTTGGTTCCCATTACGCCCGACCAGACGTCATCCCGCGAGTATGACACCCAGTCGTCTTGCTGGATTAGATATCCTTGATAGCCGCCCGGCTGAAGTAGTACCAGCGTCGAGCCGGCCATGGCTATTCCCTCGATAACATTGTTGGCCAGGCCGTCGGCGGATCGTTTCTCCTCCCACACGCGGCGCAAAGTGTTAAACATACCCAAGCCGTGATCGCTGCTGACCCATACCCAAGGCAAAGCGGTCTCGATGCCGGTCACCGTGCCGGTCGGCATACCTTGGGTGTAGATGAAAGGCCCGATGGCGTCGGCGCCCGGGCTGTAAACCGCCATGCCCTTGGGTGTGCCTATCCAAATGTCTCCCTGAACTTGGGCAAAGGCGGTAATCTGCGTGCTCGGCAAACCGTCTTTTTCAGTAAAGGTCGAGATGGCCTCGCTGCGCAGGTCGAATCGCGCCAGTCCCCGGCGGCACAAAAACCACAAGCTCTGGCTGGCTAAAACGATTTCGTAGACATCGCCCAGGTCGAGCCCCTCCTGTGTTCCATAATGTCTGAAGACCTGTGTCTGTCTGTCATAGCGATATACGCCACGGACGGTGGCAAACCAGACGCTGCGCCCGAACGAAAGGATGTCATATATCTTACGATCTCCCGGGCCACTGGCATCGTCAAGACGGCTCCACTCACGGCTGGTCTTGTCATAGCGCACGGCTCCTTTTTCGGTGCCCACCCAGGCATAGCGATCATCCACCGCTACAGAATAGACGTTGTTTGAAGGTAACGGTTCAGGCGCCCTGAGTGCTTCCCAGCGCCGCGAGCTTCGATCCATACGGCCCAGGCCTCGCGGCGTGGCCGCCCAGACCTCGCGGTCGTCCGGAGCAGCCACACGAACTCTGTCGGCCGGCAATCCGTCGTTTGTACCGTAGAAAATCCATAGATCGCCGACTACATGAATCAGCGCTCCATCAGTAGCAATCCAGGTTCCCTGAGAATCGCGCGCAACACGCGGGTAGCGCATGGCGGCGTCGGCCCGACCCAGTAGTCCTGCGGATATTGCCGCAACTAGCAGAAAGGAGGCAAGCCGGCAGTTCACACCCGATCCTCGCGGATGTCGACAGCAGAAAGATCGATCTCACCAAGCCCTGCCTGGTGGGCGTGGCGCAGGTAGCGAATCTGTTTGGGCTTGAAACGACGTCCATTGAAACGCGCCTTGGTAAGACTGTAGGCGTCGGCGGCTACGGGATCGACCGAGGCCACCAGGAGATTTGGTGTGGCGACCTCGCCCGGGCCCTTGGGGCCGTTGGATACCATCACCCGCGTCATATCGACTACAGTCAGCTGTGGGCGAACAGCAAGTGAGAGCTCGGCGATGGCGCGGTTGATCTCCAGCATGGTGTGAAATGCGGCCCGGTCCCAGATGATCCCCATCAGGTTTTTCAGGCCGATGCTGGCCGCCACGGCATCATGGGCCTTGGCCACCGGGAGGTTGACCAGCAAGTCGGCATCCAGCACTTCACGTGATACCTCAACCGTTTTCAGTGTTGCGCCCCCCGGCACCGATAGCTTCCGAAATTGATACCGGGCGGATAGCACGGAAAGCTCTACACCGGACACGCTACGGCACACGTCGGCCAGTCCATTGGCCTCGGGCGCCTTGGCTCCGCCCATGAGCGGGTAGTCGATGACTACTACCTTGCGCGCGCCCGCCTTGATGAAGAACTCGCAGGCGGCGGCCAGTACCTCGGGACTGGTGTTGTTGCCCCAGTTGGCCGGATTGGCAAAGGAGGCATTGGGCTTGATAACCACCCGATCGCCGGGCGAGACAAACTTCTCGGATCCGCCGAGCATCTCTACGGCCCGAGCAAACATGCGCCCGGCATCTTTCCCGCTGACCGCGGCCAGCCTGGAACGCGTCGCTGACTTGGCGGGATTGGTTATTGCAGCTGCCCGGCAAAGACGCGTCTTGCCCAGCGCAACTGCCGCACCGGCCAAGAAGCTCTTGCGAACAAAGTCTCTGCGGCTGTTTTTCACGCCGGCCGGATCCGTTTGCGGAAGACCAGGGGTACAAGCAGTATCATCAACCAACCCGTGCGGGCGAAGCCCGCTGTGCCGCAACCGCAGCCGCCGTGGACGATTTGTTCTCCATCATTCGATGGTGGTCCGCTGTCAGTGCCGGCATCAATTTGAGAATCAGCAGCATCCGAGCCGCCGTCGGACGGGCCGCCGTCGGACGGACCCCCGTCCGTGTCCTCGGGAACGGTGATACCGACCTCGCCGGAATATTCTGAAAAGTTGCCTGCGGTGTCAACCGCGGCGACGGCGAAGAAATATGTCTGTCCGACCGTCAGGTTGTCTTGCTGCACACTGGTGACATTGCCCACGTTGAGCTGCTGATCGTAGGCGAAGGCAGGATCGGAAGGATGGACAACGTTGGCGGGCCTGGCCGTCTGACCGAAGTAGAGCATGTAGTGACTGATGGACTCGGGTTGTCCGTTGACATCCTGGCTGACCGCGTTCCAACTGGCTTCTACGGTGGCGGCTGAGGCCGGCATGGCGAGAATGAGGCAGGCAATTGCATATATGATCCTTTTCACAGGAACAATACTATTGTTCTACCGGGTGTGAGTCAATTACCTTGCTCAATTGCCGGATTACTCAAGGGTTTGGCTACACGATCGTACGCGTCTCACTGAAAGAGATGTTCAGGTGATCAAGTTCCGTAAGCACCGGCTCGTAGATTCCGGGCAAGATCGGAATATGGACGCCCCTGATCTTGATGCGATTCTCAAGCAGCATACGGACGCCGATGGCTGTGGGCAACGAGACGGTGCGGGCCATCGAGCTGTCTTGTCCGGGAATGCCGTAGTCGATCATGATAGCCGTAATACGCTCGCGCCGGTTGCCGCCTGAATAACTGAAAGTGATATCGTGGCGCATGAGCAACATGTCCCGTTCCTCTTCCTTATAGGACAGGGTTGCATTCATGCGATCGGCCAGCAGGTCCATGATAGTTCCATCCCGCACATCGACCGGGCGATCATCGAGAAAGCCTATGTACCTGAGCGCCTCGATCGGCGACTCATCTTGTGAAACTCCCAGCCGGGCGGGGATTGTCTGGATGACCGGTTTACCGAAGAGCTTTTCCATCAGGCCCAGGTAACTCAGCCCGGAAAAATTCTGACGTGGTTTGTCTTCCAGTAATCCCAACTCGATCAGTTGAGTATAGAGCTTGCAATGACCGTGATTGCGCAAGGTTCCGCGGAACATGTCCCTGACCCGCTCGTCGAAGCCGTAGGTCTTCATGTAGGCCACCGAGTCGCGATTGGGGTAACCCTCGAAAGTTCCCAAACCGGGAATATCTACCGTGGCCGGGTCTGCAAACAGGCGTTGAGGAGGCACTTCAACTTGCTTGCCATCTTTCAAGTAACGCGCACCGTTGCGGGCCGCGATCAGAACGCCTTTGGGGCTCCATGAAAACTTGTAGCCGAAGGGATTGTCATTGGCCTCGGGGGCGGGCAGGCCGCCGCACCAGGAAGAAAAACCTACGAGCGTGCCGCTTGCAGCCTCCTCGCGATGGATGACTTTCATGGCGGACATGTGATCGATACCCGGATCGACACCCATCTCGTTGAGCAGCAACAAGCCCTTCCGGCGAGCCTCTTCATCCAGAGCACGCATCTGGGGGCTGACATACGAGGTGGTTGCCATGTGCTTGCCAAGATCCAGACAAGCGCGGGCTACCTCGATGTGGCGCGTGGCGGGCAGCAAGCTGACTGCCACGTCACAGGCGGCGATCAGTTCACGCATGGCGCCAGTGTCGTCGACGTTGAGAGATAAGGCTCGTCCGTTTGAATGGCCGTCGACCAGTTTTTCGGCCTTGGCGACGGTACGGCTGGCTACCGTAAGCTCGAAGCCGCAATCCAGCAAGTAACGCACCAGGGGACGTGAGACAAGCCCGGCCCCCAGGAGTAGTACTCTTTTCAATGTCATTCTCCTTTTGATTCGCAGCGCTTCTTTGGCAGATGCGCCTGAAGATAACGGTAGCCGGGAGTCAGCTCACCCCGGTGGACGATCAAGGCCCGCTTGATCGGGGCCGGCAGCTTCAAATCGGAAAGCGGGCGTGAAAAGTCAGCCCTGGCGATATCGGCCACGAACGGCATAAGCGCGTCCCCGAAGTCATGCGAACTTTCGAGCGGCAACTCGCAGGGCAGGTTGTCGACGGCAAGTACCACCGGGCCGTCGCCGGCGACGCCCGGCCTTATGGACCCCTCCTGTACCTGGTAGACGTAGACCGGCGTATCCGGCTTGGTACATTCCAGGGTGCATTCAACCGCTCCCCCGATATCACAGCTGATGTCACCGATCACTTTCAGTCGGGGTTTGTCTCCACGCCAAATTTCATCGAGCGCATCGCGCGTCACCAGTCTGGGATAGCGCTCGGTCCAGTAGATACAGTTCATCAGCACTGAAAGACGTCGCAGATGGCGCGTGAAGGTTCCCCTGAAACGCTCGGGGTGGTCATAGTATTCTTGCAATTCGAATGGGTGACCCTGTTGCTCGGGCTCGACCATGTGTTCTTCCTTGAAGACGACTTTGTAAAGATTGCCGGCAGGCATGTGCCTGGATGTATCGAGTTCTGCGGGTGATAGCGTCTCATGCGGCAGGACGTCGAACACCTCCTGGGCGCCGCGTGAGACGTTGCCATAGCCGGCGAAGCCGAACACTAATGGAGCGATACCCGCGGGCAGGCCCTCTCGTAAAAAACGTTGCCCGGCTTTTTCTACGGCCTGCTTCGCTTGTTCGAGGTTGGCATATTCGCGAGTCGGCCTGATAGACGCGAAAGCGGTTTGGTGGCCTTCCCATTCTAGACGCTGGCCAAGGGCCCAAAGGGTGTCGATCATTCCCGCCAGACCGGCGTGGCGGCCGAAGAAGACCAATCGCCGGCCCGATTCGTCGGTCACCTTCTCATAATCTATTAGCGAACAGTCGAGATCGAGCAACCTGGCCAGCGTCGGCATGTTGCTGGTCTGGCCCTTTATCACATGAGCAAAAAAAACGTAGATGCCATCTTTTCTTAGCACGGCAGCCGGGATTTCCTTGACGGCGAATACAACCGAACAGCCCGAGAGATCTTCATCAAGACGCGCCCCGGCAGTCAGGTAAGCTGCGTCATTGGCGACCCGGATCTTGGAAGGTTGCACTACGACGTCGATTCCCGAGGCAACCAGTTGTTTGACGTGTTCGGGCAAGAGAGGAGTTCTGCGCTCGAATACGTTCTTGTCTTCTCTGCGGATTCCGATCGCCATGCTCACTGCGTACCTCCGGATGCGCCCTTATATTGTTCGGCAGAAGGCCTTGTCAATCGTTGTCTCAAGACCTGAAAAGGACCTGCTCACGGCGAAACCACCATGCGGCGAACCAAAGCAAAAGTCCTGCGAAGATAGTGGTCGATAAGAAGATCAAACCAACATGAGCCCAATGCTGGTCGAGGTTGCCGGTGAATATTTCCTTGAGTGCCAGCGAGACGTTGACGATCGGAATGGATGCAGTCAGCCAGTCGAGATCGACTCCGGGGATAAAAGAGGCGAAGGCCGGCATGACAATGAACATTTGCAACGGGCTTGCGTAAGACTGGGCTTCCTTGAAACTCTTGGCGAAGATCGATATAGCCAAAAGCAGCGCGGCGAAAATGCAGCCGACCGGTACCACCATCAGCAGAGCCACTAATGCCTCAGCGGCATTGAATGTGAACGAACCGCCGCCGATCTCGGACAGGGTCGCGAAGACCCCTAGTCGCAGGGATATGGCCAGGCTGGCGGTGGCCAGCAGGGCCGACACCAGCGCCGCCACCAGAATCACGGCGAACTTGCCGAGCACGATCGACAGGCGGCTGACCGGCGCGACCAGCAGCGTCTCGAGCGTGCCGCGCTCTTTCTCGCCTGCCCCGAGATCGATGGCCGGGTAGAGGGCGCCGAGCATCGAAAACAGCAGGATCATGTACGGCAGGATCTGCGACAGGATCTTGACCATCATGCTAGGCCCCGGCAGGCGGCTCGAGCGCACCTTGATGGGCGTGGCGAAGCCTTTCGGCAGTTCACGGGCGCGGATCCTGTCGACGGTGATGTCCGCCGACAACGATTTCAGAATCGCCCGCAACCCCCGGAAGGCCCTGGCCGAGCGATCGGACGTCTCGAGATAGTAGATTTTCACCACCGTCGAGTCGCCTGCGGCCAGCCGGCGCGGAGCGTCGCTTTCGAATTCGACCGCGGCGGCGATCTTGTCGCGGCGGACGGCTTGCAGTAGGGCCGCCTCGCGGGCGCCCGGCTTGGGGGCGGGTATCGAGGCCGGCCAGGATGTCATGATCTTGAAGTTGGGCGGGTAGGCGCTGCCGATGATGCCGGCCGGCGAGAAATCGAACTCTTCGTCGCCGGCGGCGCCCCGCAACTCGTTGGCCAGTTCGTCGGGGTCGACGCCTTTGCGCTTGAGCAGCCTGAGGAAAGCCTGCGAGTCGCCCTTCACCATGCCGAGGGTTTTCTCGTCGATGCCGTAGTTCTTCAGAACGCGCGCGACGCGCTGCGCCCGCCCGACGATGGTGGAGCGATCGGCCAGGCCCTTGACCAACTGCGGGGCCGCCTGGGGATTGAGCACCAGCACGTTCACCTGCTCGCGGGCCAGCTTCTCGGTAAAGTGGACCATGACGCTGGTCAACACCCACATCAGAAGCGGGATCGACAAGGTCGGGATGACCAGCATGAAGATCAGCGTGCGCCGATCGCGCAGGACGTCGAGCAGTTCCTTCTTGAAAACAGTAACGACGACCGACATGGTCCGTACCTAACCCGGAAGGTGTGAGAAGTCAATCTTGTACGGAGACCGCAGATGTCACTTTGTGTCCGGCAATGACTTGTCGATTTCCACGACGGCATGCTCGATCTCTTGTTGTAACTGCTTGCGGTTGTTGCGCACCTCTCGCAGAATCTTGCTGAACTCGGGAATACGCTTGACGTCTTTGGCGTCTTCCATTTGCCCGAGCACTTCGGCAATACGCTGATCGACATCCCGGGCCGCGGCGCGAACCTCGTCCAGCTGTTTCAGCAGGGCGACCAGGCGACCCTTCTCGGCCCTGATGTTTGCCGGATCGATGTAGGTTACACGTGCAAGAGCCTTAGAAACGTTGCCGACGGCGTCGGTGGCCACGACGGCTATTCTGTTTTTTCCCGGTGAAAGTCTTGCGTCTCCGCCGAAGAAGCCGGGTGATTTCTCGGTGAGCGCAGTACCGTTCAATTCGACGAGGGCACCCGCCTCGGAGCGAACCGTCAGTTTGATCTGCCTCTCCATCGTGTATGAACGGTCGACCGGTGAGAGGATCGAAAGTCTAGGCGGGGTCGTGTCCCGGATCGTCATTACGGCCTCGAGCTTAGGCTTTGTCAGAGAGATGCCGGATGCGACCGTCTTTTTAGAAGAATCCCGGTCTCGCTGCACGACTGGTACCAGGCTCGGCTCAACAACTCCGACCACGGGCGCCGGTTTCTTTGTAGTAATTTCTTCGTCGGCTTTGCCCGGGATAACAGTTCCCGCGTCCTGGGAAATGGCAACCTCATTTACCGGAGAATCCGGCGTATTTGACGAAGACATAAAAATTTCGAGTGCAGCGAAGGTGAGCCCTGCCACCAGTAAAAAGGCCAGCGTGACTTTAAATCTGGAACTCATGTTTTCCGTCCCCACTTTTTCACAAATACTATACCGACTTCCGGCAAAAAACCAGGAACCGGGATCTTCAGGCGCTATCACATGGCTTCCGGCGATTGTTCTTGATGTTGTGGTCCCCGGAGCCTATTTTTTGCAGAAGAGGTCCCGCCTGAGATCGATGAGGGAGCAGGTCGTGTCTGAGTGTTTGCAAGAGGCTGTCCAGGTTCTGGATGCGTTAGCCGCCGAGAAGGATCGTCCGAAGGGCATCGAACCCTTCGACGAATTTTTTCGCAAGCAGCTTTGGCGCGCTCAGCTCTCCAAGACGGGGCGCAAACTTGTCGGCCAGGTGTGCAACTTCGTGCCGGACGAGCTGGTGCTGGCCGCGGGAGGCGTGCCGATTCGCCTGGACGACGGCTGCTCGGCAACGGTGCGTCGGGGCGCCAAGCTCCTGCATGCCGAAGTGTGTTGCGCCTTGCGTGCGCTGACAGGAAGGATTGACGATGACGATGATCCGATGGCCGCAGCCGATTTGCTGGTAGTTCCGACTTCGTGCGACGGCAAGAAAAAGCTCGGCGGCCTGCTTTCAGTCAGGCATGAGGTGTTCGTACTGGAACTGCCGCAGTCAAACATCGGTGAGCGGGCGCGATCCGCTTGGCTTTCCGAGATGAGACGCCTTACCCGGCGAATCGAAAAGCTCTGCGGCCGGCGCGTCACGAGGCGATCGCTGCGTGACGCCATTGGGCAGGTCAACGAGCGCGCGGCGCTGGTGCGCAGGATCAACGAGCTTCGCAGATCGGCCAGACCGCCTGTCAACGGCGCCGATACGCTGATGGTGATGCAGGCAGGATTCCTTGCCGATCCCGATTGGTGGACCGAAAAGACGGCGGCGCTTGTCGACGAACTCGAGCAACGTGCAGCGGCCGGCAGCGGCAGCAAGCCGCGAGCGCGCATCCTGCTTACCGGTTCGCCCGTGCTGTGGCCGGATTTCAAGCTGCCGCTTCTGCTGCTCGAATGCGGGGCCGACATTGTGGCCGACGAGCTGTGTTCGGGCAGCGAGCGCCTGCGGCACCCGGTCGTCGTGGACGAATGGACAAAAGACGGACTGATCCGCGCTGCGGGCGAGCGAGTGCTCATGCCCTGCACTTGTCCTTGCCTTGTCGGAAGCAATGGGCGCATTGATCGCCTGCATGAGCTGGTGACGAGCCACGGCGTAAACGGGATCGTCCATCACACCCAGCGTCTGTGCCAGCTATTCGATCTGGATGCGCCGGGATTGGCGAAATCTTTTACCAAAAGCGGACTACCCTGGCTTTCGATCAACACAGAGTTCGGGCCGGAGGATACGGGCCGTTTGAGAACCAGGATCGAAGCCCTGCTCGAGATGATTGTCGTAAAAGAGTCATGAGTTCAGATTTCGATTGTCTGAAGCTCGTAGTCGGTGCTTCCCATGCCCATCTCGGCGGCCACTTGAATGTAGCCTGCCGGATTGCCCGGGCCTTGCCCGCGCGATGCGCGAATCTGATCGCGGATGTCGAGGCCGCGCTGATCGATTGCCACGGGATCGAAAGAAAGCAGTATGAGCCCGGGCTCGCAGTCGGCCGGCTTATTGGTGTCTCCGACTGTGACCGCAAAGAGCGCATCGACAACGCACAGGCGCGCAACCGATGCGATCTGCGGTAGCGCGTTGAGCAGCGCAATGTGTTGCTCGCAGCCGTCGTGGAAGTCATAGGGATTTTCGAAACAGCCGTAGTTGTTTTTGAGACAGCCTGTGAATCCGGCTGCGAAATGATTTTTTAAAACAGCCACGTTGATCAGGTGATCCGTCTCGCGGGTCAGGATGGTCGAGAGATGTATCTTGCGCCCCGAAAGGCAGGCCGCCTCTTGTTCATAACCCGGGCCGCTATCGTCGCCCGACGAGTAGATCGTGCCGAGGCAGTCGACGCCCAGTCGCTCCGGGGTGATGCCGGCATGCTCTAGTTCACGCACGGTACGATCCCAGACGAAAACATCGACGGCCGGGATGCCGCCTTCGGTCAACGAGCCGATCACGGCGGCCAGAAGCTCAGGAGAACTCGGCACGTCCGGGTTCAGGGCATTGGCCTTGAGCGCAATACGCTCGCCGTCCTTGCGCCCCGGCAATACAACTTGCCAGGCTTCGGCCGCCGTCGCTTGCCCGGTCAAGGACTGCAACCCGGCCGTAAACATGGCGGCCACAACGCTTGCATCGATGACGCTCTTTCCTTCGACTTTGGCGATCGCCAGATCCGAATGCACCTCGACTACCAGGTTGGAGGACGGGGCTACAATCAACGGCTGACCTTCGGTGCACGAACTCCAGTCGCCGTCGGCATGGGGCAGGCAGGCCGCAGCTCCCAGGCAGGCGGCTGATCCGCCGGCGATTTGCAAAAAGCGCCGCCGGTCGATCTTGGCTCGAAAGATTTTGCGCTTCTTGGTCATGACCGGGCAATCTTAGCACACCGGGAAGAACATTCCTACATAACCGCCTTCTTGCTTGACGCGTCTTGTGCCAGAGGTCAAGATTGTGCGCATGCGTGCTTTCATACTGCTTGTATCCTTGTCACTCGCAAGCTGTGCCAACTCGACGACCGAAAAGCCCATATTTTATGACGGCCCGATCTCGGTGGCCGGGTTGTCCAAGCTGGCGCTTGACAGCTTCGCAGGCGACGCAAAGAGCCTGAGCAGCCTGCTGGAGGCCGGATCACCTGCGGCCGTCGAAGACAGCTTGCGCCTTACACCATTGCACCTTGCGGCCAGTGCCGAGGTCGCCAAACTGCTGATCGAACACGGGGCGCCCGTGGATGCTCACAGCCTGTATGGCTGGACGCCGTTGCACACGGCCGCAATGCAAAACCATACTCAAGTAGCGGCCTTACTTCTCGATCATGGAGCCAATGTCAACGGGCGCACGCGTAACGGCATGAGCGCTTTGCACTGGGCGGCCTTGCTCGGCCGGGCGGACATGCTGCGCCTGCTGCTTGCGCGCGGAGCCGACGTGAGCGCTCGTAATCGCTACAAGCTGACGCCGCTGCACGAGGCCGCTACGGCCGAAGTAGCCAAGTTGTTGATCAAGGCCGGGGCCGAAGTCGAAGCCCGTGACGAGTACGGCATGACCGCTTTGCACCTGGCCAGGAACGAGAAAGTCGCCAATGCCTTGATCATGGCCGGGGCCAGCATCTTCACCAAGGATCGCGCCGGTCGTACGCCGCTCGAAATGTCCCAACCGACAAGGTAGGAATCGTCCTTGAAAACTGTCGCCATTACAATCTTGATGTTCTTTCCAGCACTAGCCGCAGCCGGCAGGGTCACGCTGGTTACGACCGACTCCGAGATCAGATTGCCGCGAGGCAGCGGATCGATCAAGCTGATCTACCGCAACGAGTCTCCAATTGCTCTCATGGACGCAAAGGTTTCCGTCGAGAGCGAAACGCCCCTGGACATCGTTGTTCGGCCGGCGAACATCCCGCGCTGCCTGCCTGCCGATCGCTGTGTCTTCGAGATTAACGTCACGAGCACATCGGCAACACCGCGCGGTCGGTTTCCGGTATTCGCAACACTCCAGGCTCGCGGTCAGCCAGGTCTGCATCGCCTGCGCCTGTTCGCGGACAACAGCCCGCAGGCGGGCAGGAGAGAACGCGGCTGGATGGAGGCAGGCACGATCAATGTCGGCAAGAGCAGCCGTACCTCTCGCGTGCTGGGCCTGACGGCGCTCAGTGCGATTCCGCTTCTGGCGCTCGTATTCTGGGGCTTTTACTTGAAACGCCGCTCGCGGCGAGAGTGAACCCCAGCCAGCGGAACTCTAGACAACCTTCCTCCGGACAACTCTCGACGCAGCGCAGGCACAGGTGGCACTCAAACGAAGTTACCGGGCCGCGTCCTCGGCCTTCGAAAACACGCTGAACGTCCAGCGGGCACGAGCGCTCACAGGCACCGCAACGGGTGCACTTTTGCCCGTCCTTGACGATCATTACCAGGCCGGTGCGGTTGAAGGCTGCGTTCAGTCCTCCGATCGGGCACAGCCGGCACCAGAACCTGCGAACCGTCAAGCCTATGAAGAACAGAGCGAAGGCTAGTATCCCGATTACGGCGAAGACCGTGGTTATCTTGTTGGCCGGATTGGTCCAGCACACGGAATCGAAAGAAAAGAAAGCCTGAAAGATCCGCGAGGGACAAATTCGGCAGAAGGGCTCGGAAAGGCTCAGGCGATAATCGGCCATCGACGGCAGCGAGGCCAGCGCGGCTATTCCCAGAACCGCCAGCAGAATAATGTACTTGGCCCACACCAGCCCCTCTCGAAAACCCGCCGATACGGCCACCCTCGACATGCCCGTCCAGACCCGCAACCTGGTTGAGATGTCCGAAAGCAGTCCAAGAGGGCAGACCCAACCGCACCACAAACGTCCGCCGATCAGCATCAGCAGAAGCAGTACTCCGAGGTAACCGAGCACCTTCTCGATCTTCGGGTGCCAGGTGACGATGTCGGTCAGGTAGTAAAGACTACAGCCCTTGCAAAGCCCTTGTCGTTGATAGATGCAGGAGGTCGCCGGGAGAAAGATATCGGTTGTGGTAGCGCGCTTGACCACCTGTTTGACGTTGGCCGGGCCGGACAGGCCATCGATGCGGGCCGGCCCGCTTCCCAGCCAGGATTCGATTCCACTTACCGCAAAACCGCCATAGATCAACACGCCGAAGGAAAGAAGCTGTATGATCAGGCGCAGGCGCGATACGGGCCGTCTGTTGAATTGGTCGCGCATGGCGGACAAGTTATCCCGGTGTATCTGTTATGTCTACTGATCCTTGATTCGCCGGTGCCGGCGGCGATCGAAGTAGAAGGCAAGTGCACCCGAGAAGAGCAAGGCCAAGAGCATCGTTACCCAGAAGCGCAGGTTGGTCCAGGGATGCACGCCACCGGCGGTTGCGGCCTGAACCAGCGGGATGGCGTAGAATACGCCGTTGTAGGAACCCTGGTACAACATCCAACGCCCGTCGATGCGTGCTACAACCGGCGAGGACCAGTTGCTGTCTCCCTGGCTTACTGCGTCCCACAGGGGCTGGCCGGTATATATAGTCCAGAGCTGGGTGCCGTCCATGCCGGAGACACAGTAGATTCGGTTGTCCCAGGCGGCATAGATAATCTGTGTCTCGGGCTCAACTGAAACGATTGCTGGAGACGAATAGACAGGTCCCGCGGCACGATGGCCAAAAAGCTTACGGCCGCTTGCTGCCTCCAGGACATACAGGTGACGGTCGTACGATCCGAACGCCAGCAGATCGCGCCCGCCCGAACGGTAGAGCGCTGCGGACCCGGTGATCCAGTTACCCGTCTTAAAGCTCCAGATCTCACGCCCGTCACGGGCGTCGAGACAGCGCAGCTTGCCGAAGTGAGATCCGATTATTACCCGCGGACCGCCGGGTGCCTGATAGAAGAGCGGCGCGCCCATAATCGGCTCGGTCTCCCGGTGTGCCCAGAGCTGTTTACCGCTGTCGGCATCCAGAGCGCGCAGGTTGCCGTCGCTTGAGGCCGCAAAGACCCGGGCCCGGCCGTCCACGACGGCAAAAACCGGATCGGAAACCGAGTTGTCCAGAAAGTCCGCTTGCCAGAGAAGCCGGCCGGTGCGTGCGGCAACAGCAATCAGGCCTCCCCGTTGGGTCGAGTTGGCCAGCGACTTGTCCCAGACCCAGTAGCCGACGAAGACGGCAGGGATCTTGTTGGAAAGGCCCAGACAAGGCGCCGACAGGCGGCTTCCGCCCAGTGTAGGCTGATAGCCGGCCACGGCGCGGCTCCAAAGCCGGTTGCCGACTGTTGCATCAAGGCCGTAAACCAGCCTGTCGCTCGAGGACGCGAAAATCCACTCTCGCTTACCGTCTTTCCAGATCAACGGGGCCGAGTAGACTCCATTGCCGGTAGTAAAACGCCACAGCAGATTTCCATGGGCGGCATCGAAAAGGTAAAGGTTGTGATCGTAACTTCCGGCGGCCACTACCGCCTGTCCGCCAACCTCACCGACGGCGGCCGAGGACCAGACGCTCATACCGGGGCGGTAGCCGAAAACGTGTTTGGTTAGCGGGTAGGTCCATGCCCGGGCCACCCGGGGCGGATCGTGATCAATTATTGTTGCAGCCGTGTTTGCCTGGTCGTGGCGCGCAAGCGGCCAGTCGCCCGGGCGCGGGACGGCGCTTTCCGGAAACCAATCCTTGGCTCCTGCCGGCAGGGACAGGGCCAGGCACATAAGGAAAGTACTTCCGATTCGAATCCGTTCAGACATGCCCGGTCTTTTTCCAGACGTCAATCACACTCAAGGCATCACTGGGACACTTGTCTATGCAGGCCAAGCAGAACTGGCATTGTGAAATCTCAACTTGGCCCGCGTGTATCGCCTCTACCCGGCAAACATCTTCGCACACCCCGCACTGCTGGCAATCTTCTCCGGCCTGCACTCTCAAGCGCGATACCCGCTGGATACAGCCCATCAGAAATCCCCAGGGGCAAACGTAGCGGCACCAGGCACGACTGATGAACAAGGAAGCGACCACCAGCGCCAGGGTCGCGAGCGCAGAGGCGGGATCACGAACGTCCTCAAAGGCGAAGTGGACTGGAGATACGATGGCCGTCTTGAAAAGAGTCGAGACGACGATGATGGTGAAGCTCACTCCACGCAGAGCGCGGATGGCAGTGTCATCTACAGCCCGGGTGAGCACCAAATAAACAAACAAGAAGAGCGAAGAGGCCCAGTATAGACTCGAATCCTCGACGAAAAATCTTTTGGTGGTGCCAAGATAGAAGATGAATGCCAGAAAGCCTGCAAAAAACAGTGCCAGCAAGACCTGGTTGTACCAACGCGGGCGGACGCGGGTTCGATCATGTGTGCTTCGGCGCAAGCGCTTTGAGATGCGCTCTCTGACGGCAGCAGCCAGTTCCTGAAACGCCCCGGTTGGGCAGATCCAGCCGCAAAAGTAGGGGCCGCTGGTTAGGCTGAAAGCGATCACTGCAAGCGGCAGGCTCATCCAGAAGAAAGACTCGGTGAAGATCGTGCCGATCAGTGTTGAGCCGTAGATCACGTTGCGCACCATGCCGAAAACACCCAGGCAGGAATAAACGATGTAGAAGAAGATCATCACCGAAAGCAGCTGTACCAGGTGACGCACCCATTGGCGCCGGCCGCGGGGGGCAACCAGTGCCAGCATGGCCAGCAAGAGCAAGGCCAGCACCGAAAAAAGCTCCACGTGACTCTCGTCGAGCGAGATCAGCGGCGCGTCGAGCAGCTTCCAGAGCGGCAGGTAATTACCTTGCATCAATAACCTTCCCTGTAAGACCCCTGTCGCAGATTCCGCCCCCCGAAAGGCAGCTTTTTCCACAGTCGTCTGGGGCGCCCGGATATCTCACAGGATCGACGCCCAGGAACCAGGCCACGAAGTCGCAGGCGGGATGTTTTCGCAATTCGTCAAGCCCACCCGCCTGGATGACCCGTCCGCCAAGCATTACGGCGCAGTCCTCGGCCAGCACCGCGGCTTCTTCACGATCGTGTGTTACGTGCAGACAGGTGAGATCGAGCTCGCGCTGCAGGCGCTTGAGTACTTTTTGCAATTCCAATCGTGCGTTGTGATCAACCTGGCTCAGAGGCTCGTCGAGCAATAAAATGCGTGGGCGCACGACCAATGCGCGGGCCAGGGCTATTTTCTGGGCCTCGCCGCCGCTGAGAGAGATAACCGGCCGCCCGAGAATGTCAGCAATACCCAATCGGGCGACCATCCCGTCAACAAGGCGATTGCGCTCTGACGCGGGAACGTGCCGAGCGCGCAATCCGTAGGCGATATTGTTGCGTGCCGAAAGATGGGGAAACAGAGACGCTTCCTGGAACACCAGCCCGATGTTTCTGCGCTCGGTTGGAACATCCAGTGCGTTCTTGCCGTCGATCAGCAGGCTTCCGCTTTGCGGCTGGTGCAGCCCGGCCAGCAGCCCGAGTAACAGCGACTTGCCGCTGCCGCTTGGGCCCAGAACGACAAAATAGCGTCCAGGCTTGATTTCGAGATCGTCGATTTCGATACTGAACTTGCCGAAGCTGCGCCTCAGTTTCTTGATAACGATCAACGCAGGCCCTCCCCGGAAGAGCCGCGCCGGTAGGCGTGAGGCAAGAACGTTTTTCCGAATTGCAACAGCACAAATATCCACAGGCAGACAACCAGCAACACCACGGCGATTGGTCGCGCCTCGCTCACCCCGGCCTTGAGAAACTCGTTGTTGGCCAGCACGGGCGCCGTCTGGGGATTGGGCGCGAAGAGGATGATGGCGCCGAACTCGCTGATTGCCCTGGCCCAGGTAAGCACCAGGCCGACAAATATTCCTCGAGAGGCCAGCGGCAACGTGACCCGGAAAAAAGTCGCGGCCGGACCCGCGCCCAGCGTAAGAGATGCGTCTTCCAGATTTCCGGGAATCCCCTCGAAGGCGGTCATGGCCGTCTTGATCAAAAACGGGCAGGCGACGAAAACCTGGGCAACCACAATCCCGGCGAAGCGACCGGCTAGTCCGAGACCCGCCGATTCCAGAAGCTGGCCCAGCGGGGTGCCCGGGCCCAGTAGCACAAGCAGGGCAATGCCGACCACTGACTGGGGAATCAGAATGGGCAGATCGACCAGCGACTCGATTACACCCTTGCCGCGAAAATTCGTACGCGCCAATGCATAGGCCAATGGAATACCCCAGACGGCGACGATCACAGTCGCCATACCAGAAGAGAGCAGGCTGAGCCAAACAGCCTGACGGACATCGGACCGCGAGAAGCTGTACCAGAGCGTTTGGGGCGAATCCTGGATCAACAGATGCATGAGTGGCAGCAGGATCAGCGCAAGAAAAAACAGCCCGATCGCCATACATGCTACAAGGAAAACGGGTTTCCCGGTGCGCTTGAGCCACCAGGTTGCTATGAAGGCCAGAGAGAGCGGAACGAAGGTCTCGAAGGCGTAGGGCTGGAATACGACGTAGCTGAGTACGAAGGCAATAAAAACACCCAGCAACATGCGCACACGGTAGACGCTGGCATAGAGTATAACGAGCAGGATGAAGAGCGACTCGCGTCCCAGAAGCACTAGCACCAAGAGAAGCAGGACCATGTAACCGGCTGCGAACAAACCGAGTCCCGCACGGCTTGCGTCCCTGACGACCAGCCAGGCGCAGTAGGCGACGTATATGTTGGCCGCGAACCAGACCAGGTTGGTGGCTGGAGGAACGGGCGGCCCGGGCAAGAGCGCGAGCAGAACGTGCAGGGCGGCCAGCGCCCCGATGGTTATGACAATGCCCGGCCAGCGCGGGATCACGGCGCACGCACCATCGGTCGGAGTTCTTTGGGAAGGCGCATGGGAGTGTCGCAAACGGCTGACGGGAGCAGGCTAAATCCCGCCCGCTTCAGAGCCTTGCGGCCCTCGGACCCCAACAGGAAGGCGCTAGCAGCTATAGCGCCCGGCCGGTTTGGAGCATCTTTGGGGATGGTCAGGCCGTAGATGATAGGCGACCCGGCAATGCTTGTAGGTGCACTGCCGCTTTTCAGAATGACAGGAACTTTAACGCGGGCGTATGAGCCCGCAAGCTCCGGGCTGGACAGGTTGCAAGCTTGCGGTAGTCGGATGACCTTGAGGTTGTGCTCTTCGGCGATCGAGCGAAAAACGAAAGCGTAGTCGATTACTCTCGCCTCGAGCAGCGAGACAAGTTCCGCGATATCGGGTGTAATCCGCTCAGGCGCGCAGCGTTTCTCTAGCCGTCCGGCGAGATCCGTGCCGACTGCCTGTGAGCCGTAGTGCAGCTCGCACAGCTTCCAGGCAATCAATGTCTGGAACCCGAGCGGTGCCGTATTTTCATCGGCCCGCCCGAGGCGCACTCCGGGTTGCGTGAGAATCCCGGGCCAGTTGTCCTTGTCGATCTCGTCGGTGTGAGGGCTGTGCTCGCCGTAGGCCAGCACGATCTCGTTGCTGGCAAATTTGATCAGCCAGTCGGCATGTTCGGGAACCAGCAGCTTTTCGATCACCCTCCAGTCGGCCACAAGAACGAGGTCGGCCGGACGGGACAACTCTGAAACCTTGCGCGCGGCCACCTGCGAGCCCGAGGGTTCGAGCCGCAGATCATACTCTGGATGAGTACTTTCAAAACGGCCTTCGAGATCGGCTAGTGCTCCAGACAAACTGGCTGCATGAAAAACGGTTACCACCGAACGTTCCCGCCCGGTTTTGCAGCCGGAGGGTAAGAGCAGCAGGCATGACGCGGCAACGAGCGTCACCCGCAATGGAGCCGGCATTGCCAACAAGGCGGGCAGGGGGCTCAGGGAAGCTTCAGCAAGACGGCCTTGGTAAAAGCCTTGGCGTCGGCGTCTGCGGTTTCGGGCTCGGTCCAGGTCTCGATGAAGTACTTGCCCTTGACTGCGTCCGCGTAGCAGTCGGTGTAGATGGTTCCAAAGCGCCCCCGATCTTCACCACCGTCGAATGAGAAATCGCTCCAGCTCACACCCGAGTAGCTTTCCATTGTGTCGTAGACCTGCCCGGCCGTGGTCTCGTTCGACATCTCGTAGATGAAGAGAGATATCCTGGTGTCGCCGTTGATGTAAAATTCGCGTGCCAGCGCCTCCCAGCCCCCGGTGGCGGTGAAAAGATCCATGGCCCCGTCCACCCACAGTGTTGCGTCCTGGAGACTACTGGTCGACTCGGGGCCGGCCTCGCCCTTGTTGGTGTCTTCCGCCCAGCCGCTGATTTCACCAGAGGCCGGCAGATAGTCGATGACGTTCTTATCGCCGCCGCCAGAAGAGCCGCAATCCGTGATCAACATCGGCAGTGCGAAAACCAAAAAGCCGAATAGAACTCTCTTCATTCCTGTCTCCTTTGATTCTCGGTGTATGGAAGGTACTCAATCCGCAGGCTGCACGCTCAGCCCGGTAGGCGCCCGCGGCGGCACGTCATCCTGGATGACTTCCTCGTCCAGGAAAGAAACCACCCCGACGCCATCGGGTCCCCCGCGCCGCGAGTAGACGACCAGTTGCAGCATGTAGGAGGCGAAGAGCCTGTTGTAGTTGGGGCTCACGCCGTCCCCGGTGGCCGGCATCAGATAGCCGGTGACGGGACCATCCTCGCCCATGATGCCCAGGGCCGCGGCGCAGGCAGCCCGCACGTGGCCGTCCTCGCCGCCGTCGTTTACGCAATCGGTGACTTCGGCGTGGTACTGGTTCTGCCCCAGAATCAGCAGGGCGGCCTTGGCCATGCGCTGGGCCGCGGCGCTGGCCGAGTACGAGCAGCTTCCGGCAGGATCGCTGTCGGCAATCGCCTGGATGCGCGTGCTCACGCCTGCATCGTTGCCGCCGTAGGCGGCCAGAAATGCGCTATAGCCGCGGGCATAATCGTAAGGGTCATCCATGGCATCGATCATCGCCTGGACCACTGTTGCCCGGCTGGGATCGTTGAAATTACGGTAGCGCAATCGGACTGCGAGCTGCAGCCCTGCGCGTATGCCCTGCATTGGCTCCGTCGAGTCGAAATTGGAGCTTACGCAGTTAGCGGCCCGGTATACCCAGAGAGCCAAGAGACCGTTCACTCCATCGCTTTCGTTAGAAGAGCCGGGTACTTCAGCCAGCGCGAAGTTGAGCAATGCCTTGGATTGTTGCGGATTGTTCGAAAGGCTGTTGCGAACGTCGGACGCTGCCGGATTCTGGTCGACATACCAGTCGCTCATGTCGCGCCAGCCGCTTATGTCTACCACATTTGCGCTTACCTCGAGGTTCAGCGCGGAAACGTCATCCGAGCCGGCCTGGTTGCGGGTGATGTGCAGGGTGAAGGTGGCCTCCTGGCCGGCGTAGATCCGCTTCTGCTGGGCCTCGGACTCGGTCGGACTGACGCTGACGCTGAGTTCCGATGGCGGATTGGCTCGCAGCAGGATGTAGTGCAGGGTGTATGGGAAGTTGTTGCGTACCCTGACCTTGAGATCGCCAGACTCCCCAACGCCCAGGTTGATGGTCTGGCGTTCGGGCTTGACCACTATGCGCGCGTAGGTCTGGTATATGTTGCTGCACCAGTGGGCGTAGGTGTTGGCCGGAAAGAGCCATATTGCGCATGTGCCGAGTAACAGGCAACGGCCGAGTAAACCGATCATTCTTCCCTTGCAACGCATGCTCACCAGTGCTCCTTGCTCTTCACTCACGAGTCCATTGATTATCGCTCTATAAGGCTTTATTGGTCAAGTCGGGAATTCCGGCTTTACTTAATTTTTGCAAGCCAACTTTCGGCGCCCTTCTGGTCGGCGGCTCCGCTTGCGAAACTAAATATGTCTCGCGTTGCGGCCCCGGCCGTGTAAACGTCGTCGGGAGTCCTGCCGCCGAAGGCGCAGGCGGTTGAATCCTGCACCGGCTTCAGTTCGAGCTTCTTTGACAATGCCAGGCAGGCTGCCAGAGCCGCCTTCGGCGTCGGGTAGATCACCCGTGTGAGTTGGATATCACTCTCGCCGGCCGAATAAAAAGCCGTTACCGCCCTGGCTTCTTTTGAAAGAATAATATCTCCCTCGCCGTCGAACCAGACAGTTCTTGCCGTCTGAGGGTTGGGCAGGTAACGCAACGAGCCTGCTACCGCGCCGGCGGGAAGATGCGCGATATCGGCGGGCGGCTCGCACTTGCCGGGAAGCTTCGAAGCCAGACTCTTGCCCGCGGCGACCAGAACCTTGGCTGCTCCCGCAGGGTCGCTCTTGGCCACCAGGCGCACATAGAGCCTGCCCTTGAAGAAACTCAGCATGCCGTTGGCCAGTACTGCCGGAATGCCGATCTCGACCGCTTTGCCCTTTGAGCGGTGAGAAAAAGCCCCGAAAGCGTCAGCCGGGCTTCCCAGGCGATAGATCTCGACAGTCAACTTGATTGTCGCCTGCGAGTAGTTGCGCACGCCGATATCGGAAAAACCGTAGGCCAGGTACAGTTCGGCGCCTCCGTCCATGTAGTCGAAGAGCTTTTTTCCGATGAAATGCTCGGGCTTGCCGCAGGCGGTCACACCGGGAGCGAGTTCGGCAGGCAGGTAGGCGAACAACTCGCCGGCCTGATCGCCGGCACCCGCGGTCATCGCCAGGCAGGCGATTGTCAAAAAAACGCTTACAGAACGCATGGCGAAACCCTTTCTTGCTAACGCTGGGATGTTCAGGCCTTCAATTCGACCACCAATTCGGCCGGCGGATCGAGCCTGCCCAGTCCCATGGCTTGTGCGATTTTCAGGTGCTTGATCTGACTAGGCTTTATCTTGCGGCCATACAGCGGTGCAAGTCGAACACCGGCTGCGTCCACCGCCAGCGCATCTGTCCCGGACAGCAACGTATTGCAGGTGACCAGTTCGCCGGGGCCAGCCGGTCCATCGGTGGTCATGACTTCGAGCCCGTCCATAATGACCAGGTCGGGCTTGAGGACGGTGGAGAGATCGGCCACCGCCTGGTTCAGATCGTAACGGGAGTGGAAGCTCTCGCGATCGAGAACCAGGCCCATCATTCCTTTGAGAGTGCCGGAAAAACCGGCTGCGTTGTGGCTCTTGGCAACAGGCAGGGCTATGTGGACGTCGCATTCAAGAGCCTCTTTCATGATCTCTGTTCTCTTGAGCGACTTGCCCTGTGGCACGGATGTTTGCTTGTAGAACTTGTTGTCGGTGGGCAGCAACAGGTGGACATCCAGACCAGCCAGGGCCTCCTTGATGCCGATCGTGCGCATACAAGCCTCGGGCCGCCTGGTTGGGTTGTCGATCACCATCACACGCCCTGCGCCGCACTTCAGAACCAACTTGGCAACTGCTGCAACCAGTTCTGGCGAAGTAGTGGCGCGTTGCCTGGGTGGCGTGGGAAAGCCCATGTTCGGCTTGAGCAGCACTCGTTGGCCCTTCTTGATGAAAGCCGCCATGCCGCCTAGCGGCTCGAGCACCCTGGACACGGCGGCCGATATGTTGCCGGGCACGCCCGGCCCCGAGATCTTGACGAGCAAGGGCTTTTTAGCGGCGCCCATGACCCGTTCGACTCCGCCGAGTGCGACTGCCGCCGACGCCAGAGCCGTAGACTTGAGGAAATCCCTGCGATCTATCTCGTGCTTCACGATGTGACACCTCCTCTTCTTCGGATGCCAGACTACCATCCCGGTTGATGAACGACAAGATTCGCTTTGCGAGTGGCAATGCAAGTGCCGGGTGTGCTAGGCTCCAGAAATGATCAACGGCATCAGAGGCAAGAAAGTGTTGTTGGCGGAACCCGATGACGAGCACCGCCGGACGGCGCTCCTGTTGTTGCGCAAACTGGGTGCCGAGGTGCTGCCGGCCGTGGACGGAGCCCAGGCCCTGCGTGCCATCGAAACCGGCGGGCTCGATCTGGTCATCTGCGCCAGCCGGATTCCAACACATAGTGCCAGAGAACTATGCAACTATGCCCAGGAATTCGTGAATGTCCAACTCCCGGTTGTCCTGTTGGTGGATACGGATGCCGAAAGCGAAACCGAGCGGGCGGCCTCGGGCGCGGATGCCGTCATGATCAGACCGCTTTCTGCTGCACAAGTCGGCAACTTGGCCGGCCTGTTGTTTTCGAGGGCCGAGTCCAGCGAGCGCCTCCGGCAACTCGAACAGGAAAACTCGCATCTCAGGGAATCTCTCGATGAAATGCAGCGTCCGGATCCCGAAGTGCGCCTCTACAGATTCGACCTGTTCAAGCAGGTTATCGTCATGGAAGTCAAGAAGGCCAGGCGCTACGGGTTCCCGCTGGCCCTTTTGTTGCTGGCAATAGACAACTACGGTGAAATGGCCGGTTGGCTGAGCGCCGAGCAGAGGAAAAACCTGTTTGCCCTTTTGCACAAGACATTAGTGCACGACATCAGGGACATTGACATTCCAGTATTGTTCGCCGAGCAGAAGATATTGGTGGTCATGCCGCACACCGCGCTCGATGGAGCAGTGGTCGTAGCAGATCGCATCCGTGAACACGTCAAGAAGATCAAGCCGCCCAGCAGCCTGACTCAGTTAGCGCTGTCTGTTTCGGTGGCGGTGGCATCGACGGCGGGGGGCGAGGAGACGAGCTTTGGTAAGATTGTGCAACAGGCGATGCGCGGTCTCGAGGAGGCCGCCATCAAGGGCGGCGATCTGGTAGTTGTCTGCCGTCCAGCAGTGCAATCCGGCCAGGCGCAGGATGAAATTCCAGGCGGGAAGATGGGTCCGCGGACTTTCTTCGTCTGAACGGGCTATTGATCTTTTGGGTTTCCCCAGGACTTCTTGGCTGTGGCCAACTCTTCAAGCGAGTGGGCCGCGGCGGTAGCTTTTTCGCCACCGGATTCTTTTAGTTGGCCCGCAAGGCTCGAAAGAAACTCCGCCTCTTCGGCGTTGCGCTGTTTCAGCGAAGACAGCATCCCGGAAAAGACGTCGAAGAAATCTTTCAGTTCGTCGCCCTTGCGCAGGGGACGCGGTTCGGGAACCTGGCCGTCGCGGATCTGGCCCAGGTAGCGCGAAATGATGAAGATAGGACCGGCCACCCTGTGGGTTATGAATATGCCCCAGATGAAGAGGGCCAGCGCCATGAGTATCACGAAGCCAGCCAGGTAGAGCAATACTTGAGTGTCGAATTGTTGGACCTGCGACATCATGTCCGGGTCCATTCCGATAAGCTCGCTGTTTTCAAGACTCTTCTGGTAGACGAAATAGCCCAACAAGGCGGAGACGATTACTCCAACCAGGACGATGATAAAAGTGTATTTTAGTTGGAATTTGCGATCGATGAGAAAGGTGCGCCGTCGAACTCTCTTCGCATCTACCTGCCCGGACTCGGCTGACATATTTCACCCCTTGAGCATCGATGTGTTAGAATGCGCCAACTTGGCGAATTGTATGCTGCGTATTGACGTAATGGCAAGATTTTTATCCCTGTTGACCGCTGCCGTGCTTTCGGTCGGTTGCGTATCTTGTGGTTCGCCTGTCTGCCGCGACCCGGATGGCGAGATTGGATCCTGCTGCCGGAATATGGAGGACTGTCGGTCGGACCTCGAATGCTTCAGCGATTTTCCGGCGGGCCTGTGCAGTCTTGACTGCGCGCCGGCCGGCGTCAACTGCGCCAGTGGCTCGTCTTGCGTGAGTATAGAGTCGAAATCAACAGGAAACCTGGGAAGCTATTGTCTGTCCGACTGCGGTGATGGATTGCCCGATTGCCGGGATGGATTTGCCTGCACCCAGACCAGCATTTCTGAAATCAAGGTCTGTTTTCCGGATTGAAATTGCCCAAAGGAGTCGAGACGATGATCACCTTACAGAGAATTGCTTTTACACTCGTCGTAACCTGGCTGACTTGTTTCATGGCTTGCTCGGGAGGACAAAAAGAGACGGCCCGGCCGCCCGCCGTCGAACGGCCGCGCCCACCCCCGCCGGGACCAGCCAGAATCGTCCTGGTGGCCGAGCCCCTCGGCCTGCAGGATGAACACGAACCGTTCAAGACCGAGGCGGTCTTCGAGTTCGACCTGCCCAGGCCGCCGCGCAGGGCGAGGCTGAAAATGCGCTATTCGGGAGTGCCGGGGGCATTGAGTGAGGATTACAAGATGGGCCGATTCCGAGACAAGGTTGAGCTCAACGATCGTTTTTTAATGGACCTGAACACCTACAGCAAGGGTGAGGACCAGGTGGTCGAGTACACCAAGTGGATCTCGGTGGGCATGTTCCGCAGACACAACAAGCTGGTCTTCCTCAGCGGAGACGATGGAAATCGCGAACGGAGGCCGAACCACGACGAGTTCGACCTCCGTTCTGTAGTGCTGGAATTCGATTGGTAATGTTTAACGCTTAAGGCGCGTCCGGGGCCGTGTCGGGTCCGAACGGCATTCCAGGGCCGCCAGGACCGCCGCCAGGACC
>CAZENH010000025.1:49453-78595 GCA_964513625.1 uncultured Myxococcales bacterium
GCCGCCAGGACCGCCGCCAGGACCACCACCAGGACCACCACCAGGACCGCCGCCACCCATTCGGCGCCGCATGCGGCGCTCATGCCTCTTGAAACGACGCTTGGCCTGGAACATCTGAAGTTTTTCCCATTGCTCTGGTTTCAGCAAAGCGCGCACGTCCAGCATCAAGCCGATTCGGTTCTTTTTCAGCTTGAGCTCGAGCGCTGAAATCTTCTCGACCTGGGAGAAAACAGCCGACTTGCTGGGTTTGTCGGAATCCATCATGTGGCGCAGGTCGAGGCGGGCCTTCTGCACCTCATTTTTAATATCCAGTTTTTCCCGGTCGGCCTTGTACGACAAGTCGTCGATTTTCTTGATCTGAGAATCGCTCAGGCCGATTTCGCGCATGACTTTCTTTTTCAGGGCGGGAGGTCCCTTGCCGGCGTTGGCGACGCCGGGGCCGAGGCCGAGGCACATGGCGATCGCGGTCAACATGATGACAGAAATTCTTTTCATGACATTCCTCCTTTACAGCCAGTTATTTGAAAGCGCTTCTTCGAGATACTCATATGTGGGTGGCAGAGACACTTGATCTTCTTCCTGTTCTTCTTCTTGTTTTTCGAAAAATTCCTGAGTCGCCGAGAGCGTCGAATCCGAGACGAGTTGAACTTCATCGACGTCCTGAGCGTCGGCAATGGCGCCAACTTCGTCCAGCAAGGAGAGCAATCTCTGTCCGGCGGCATCCCGGTCGAGCGAGTCAAGGCGCTGAACCATAAAGGCGGCTGCGACCGTCAGGCATCCAAGCAAAGCCAAAGACACAAAGGCCAGCCTGAGGTAAGGCGGACGGGCGCTCGGGCGACGGGGAAGCGGAGATGCATCTAGAATGCGATGCGCCGTCGCGGCCGATTCGATCGACACTTGAGTTTCAAAAAAAGTGCCGCAGTCGGGGCAGGCCTCCAGGTGATGACGCTCATTTTCCAGAAGTTCCTCTGCGGACACCAGCTTGCGCTGTATCAGATCACAATTGTTCATCAGACACCTCCAGCGAAGGCATTTGGCTCGCCGCGCGAATCCGGCGCAGGGCCCTTACCAGATGGGTCTTGACCGTACCCTGTCCGATCCCGGTGGCATCCGAAATTTCCGCAATGTTCATCTGTTCGAGGTAGCGCAGGGTAAATATGGTTCTCTGGCGGGCTGACAATTTATCCATGGCCGAGCGCAGAAGCAATGCCTGCTCGCGCAGGCTTGCCTCGCGCTCGGGAGAAGCCCGGCCCGTGAACGTGGTCGTGGGAACGTAATGCCGTTCTTTTACCAGGCTCAACATGCCGGACACCCGGCGGACCAAAGAACGATGTCGTAGTTTTTTCAGACCCTGGTTGATGATTATTCGCTTGACCCAACCGGCCAAGCTGCCTTCTCCGCGGAAGTCATCGATAGCCAGGTGGGCCTTGAGCAAGGCGTCCTGGAGGAGATCCCGTGCATCTTCCTCGTTGCCCATCAGTCTCCTGGAAAGCCTCAGCAGGCAACCGTCTTGATCTGCGGCCAGATGCGCCAGAGCTTCTGTCAATGTCTGTCGTATCAAAACCTGTTGGTCGGAAAAGCTTTCGCATGTGATGGCATCGGCGTTCATGTCTTTTCCACTGTCGGACATCTAGTAGACCCCTGTCAGAGCGGATCGATATACGTTTCTGTCGATCACACGAGAGGATTTCCTGAGGCCCCCAAGGCATAACTCACTTTACTTGCTTGCTTTTTTCTTTTTCGGGTGCGGTTTTCGGGGCTTTTTTGGGATCTTTTTTAGCAAGGCCGAAGGCCGCTGCCAACTCGCCAACCACGCGGACATAGTTGTGGGCCGGATTATAGCGATAGATGGCGCGATAGTTGGGCTCGCCGCGCCGTACCGGTTGTCCCTTCTTCCAGCCGTGCCGATGCAGGTAGTTGGCAGCAGAGGCTAATGCGTCATCCCATTTGTCGAGATCGATCTTGCCGTCTTTATCGAAGTCAACTCCATAGGTCTTGATGCTGGACGGCATGAATTGAACCAGGCCGATCGCACCGGCGTATGAGCCCTTGACGGCCAGGGGATCGTCGGGAAATACGCGCAGCAACGCGAGCAACTCTTGCTGTCCCCAGCTTCTTCTCCTGTCGTAGTCGAAGAAAACGGTAGCTAAAGCGTTGAACGTGGAGAAATCACCGCGATGCGCCCCGAAACGGGTCTCGGTGGCTATCAAGCCGGCCAGCACCGCCCGGTCTACGCCGTATTTCCGTTCTACCGAATCCAGAAGTTTGCTTCGTTCGGCCAAGAACTTCTTTCCGGCGGCCAACACCTCAGGGTTTACAAATATAGCCCGGTACCTGGGATAAGGCAGTTTCTCAGCAGGTCGTGAGAAGCGTTGCATCACCTCTGGAAGCAGACGCGCACGCCTGTCGCCGAACCACTTGCGCAGCTTTGCCTCTTCGATGCCCGCGGCCTTCAGGTAGCCGAGCAGCTTCGACAAACTACGAGCCCGCTCGGGTTCAGTTAGCCCCAAGAGACCGGCCCCGTCTCCCTCGGGTGCAAACAGCTGCCCGTCGTCCGCGAAACCGGGGGCGCTGTAACGAAAATCGGCATGGCTCAATTCTCGTACGAGTTTAGTACCCCGATCGCTTGGATCGGGACGCGCCCCGCCGGGCTTGACCTGGAGAGTGGCTCGTAACCTGCCACCCAGAAACTCTCCGCTCGTTATGGAAATATCGACGCTTAGCACCACGGCCCGCCCCAGTGGGCCGGAGAGGTTGAAGCGTGCATAGGTGCAGAAGTTTCCCAGGCTATAGGCAATCAACCGCCGTTTGTACAATTCCAACCCGCGCAGCACGTGTGGGCCATGTCCAAGAACGAGATCGGCCCCGGCATCGATCACCGCGTGGGTGAATTTCCTCAACTCTCCGCGCGGCTCCGTTCCCAACAGTTCCATTTCGTAAGGGACATGCTGGGCGTGGCTACCCTCGCGTCCACCATGGAAGCTCACTATGACAATGTCGTGCGAGCTGTCCGCATCGGCCACGGCCTTGGCCGCGGCGTCGATATCGAGCAGGTTGTATGAGTGCTCGGCCGTTGTAAAAGCCAGCAAGGCCACCTTGCTGCCCTTTATGTCGAACTCGGCCAGGTCGCCGACCGGGCCGGAGTGGGCGATACCGGCCGCATCCAGGGTCTTGATAGTGCTCAGCCTGCCGTCCTCACCGAAATCCATGGCGTGGTTGTTGGCGATGCTGAAGACATTGAAACCCGCCGCTTTCAGACTCTTCACATATGAAGTCGGGGTACGAAAGGCATAGCAACCGCGCGGAGAAGAGCACTTCTCGGTAGTCCCCCCATCGGCCAGCGGGCCTTCCAGGTTGCCGAAAACGATGTCGCCTTCGAGCAGCTTGGCCACCGGACTCAGCAGCGAGGCCCCGTCGTCCGGGGACAGAAACTCCGTGGAAGGGTAGGCGGTGCCGAGATTGACGTCACCGACCGCGGTGATTGTCAGAACGGAATCTCCAGCCGGTTCGGCCGCCGAAGAAGCCGTCACCAGCACCAATGACACAAGCGCCAGTGCAAAAACACTTGAGCCGCGAGTGCCGCAAAATACGCGCAGGGCAGACATCATTAAATGCTCTCCGAACCGCCGGTGCCCTCGGTTGACTCCAGGCCGAAGCGCTTCACCATTCGCAAGTATCGCTCGTTGTCGATAGACAACAGGCGGCAAATCTGCTCTTGTCTTTCTTGCTGATCGCCGTCCTGCAGGCGGGAGAATTGCTCGCTGATCTCAAGGCGTAACGATTCATCCACTTCTTCTTCGATTCCCAGATCTTCCAGGTATTTTTCCCTGGTCAAGGCCAGGTTCAATCGTTCGTTAAAAGTGGACTGCTCGAGCACTTCGTCCTTGAACTTGTTGCGGATCTGGGTGGTCTCGTCTTGAAGGCCGAGTTCCTCTATGCGCTGGCGCAATTTGTCGATGGACCACTTCATCTTCTGGGACGTCTTGACCAGTGAGCCGCGCTGCTTGGTCAGGTGCCTGCAAAGAATCTCGCCTTCCCTTGCCTTCATGGCCTCGCCGAGATCGTGGAAATGAACCGAGCGCAGGACGTCTTCTTCCTCGAGCGGCACGCCCGGCATGCCCTTGAAGTTTTCGTTCAAGCGCGCAACCAGATCACCGCGATCGAATTTCATCTGGTTGATCAGGCTGGCCAGCAGCTTGTAACCCTTTTCGTCGTAAAGAATCGAAAACACTCCGCGTGTTCCGGCGTCCTTTTTCTTGACCGAGCCTGAATTGCGCAAACCCGGTGGCGGCGGAAGCGGATCGGACGAAGTTTGCTTGGTTGCTATCTTGCGTTCCTTGTAGCGCAAACGCTGGTAGTGCATTGAACACAAACCGCGGCTGCGCGCCGGACGATCGCAGCCGGGTTCGGAGCAGTTGGCTTCTTCCGAAGTCGGTCTACGCGGATCGATACGATAGCTGATTGTGGGGCGCACGGGATTGCGGACCCGCGGCCGGGCCGGCGGACGGATCGAGATGGGCGGACGATTGGAAATGGACGCTAAAGAAACGGCAGGGGCAACTAAGGTCTTCGAAACCGGCGCAGCCTGAACGCGGAGTTCCTTCAGGCGCTCGACCTCCTGTTGAAGTTCGTCGACTTTTTTCTCGAGCACTTCTATATGTTTCACGATCTTGCCGACCTCGATGGACTGGTCGAGGCCGCGGGATACCCCGTCGGCGATCGATACGCTGAGCATCTCGACCAGTTTCTCTATCTGTTCTTGCTCCGGCTGCGATTCCAGCCTGTCCTCGGACATTCCAACCTCCACAAAAACCGAAAGATCGAAGTCAGCGCCCGCATCTCACAGAGAGAAAACGGACACTACCCGTCAAACAAATCCCCAATCATTAAAAAGGAATCGATACACTACCTCAAGGCGTCGCCTAACACTCAGTGGCGCCAGGTTACAAAAAGGATGATCGAGCCGATCACCCATTGGGTGATTTAATGTATACCAGATCTTGACAAACCGGTCAACGCCATTGCGAGGCAAGTGCCGCACAAACCGCGGTGAGAGCAGAACTGTTCGAATATGTTGATCTTAATTAGCCTCATGGGCCAACAGGTGAACCTGCTCCAGCACTAACCCCGTAGTCTGAGGCCCGAGCGACATTTCTCTTTCGTATCCGAAGCGGGGATCTTTCCACTGACGCGGTGTGATCATGTAGGCCAGGTGGTCCATACCCAGAGTAATGATCATCTTGTAGCGTGCCCGCAGCTCGGCCGCGATCTCGCGTCCGAATTCCGGCGTCACCTCCCCCGGGATGGTGATCATTTGCAACGGGCCGATGTTAATCAGGGCCGCCTCGGTTGTCAGGCGGCCATCGTGTAACGGACGGGGTTCGATCAAGTGAAGTTTCATCGCCAAGGCTACTATTCCATCGGCCTTGACCGGCAACTCGAAGTGGCGAGTGAAACGTTCAATGAGTGGGTGCGGAATTTCCTCCATACCGTCGATGGCCTGGCGGATGACTCCCTCGGCCAGCGCTCCTCCCAGTTTGTTCATGAAGGCGATGCGCTCGGTCTCAGGATCGTCGGGATCGTTGGCCGGTTCCAGCATGCCCCCGGCCGGGCCCGAGAAGAACAAGGTGGTTCCGCCCAGGGCCGCGTCAACCTGGCGGCACAGCACTCCCGGCCAGTCGGCGCTCAGCCAGCGGTTTTTGTCCTGCAAGGCCTCGGCGTGGTTGCCGAAGTCGACCAGCGTGCCGATTGTGAAACCGTCGCGAGCGGCTGCCCGCAATACCAGCACCTCGCGCGGGACGTCTTTGGGCTCGCGCATGTTGACCACCAAACCCTCGGGCGCCAAAAAACGGCCCAGATACAGCCTGGCCGGGCGCGCGCGGGCCACTGCCTGCAGTATGGCGCCGGCCACCTTCATTTCCACCCAGTTGAGATAGTCGCGATCGACGCCCGATTTAATCGGGATCATTCCAAGTACCGGCTCGCCCCATAGCCCCTCGGTGTCCGGACCGGCATGATTGTGTGTCGAGGCAATAATAATGCTGTCCGGGTGCTTGCGCGTGACCCGGGCCCGGATGCGATCAACGCGCTGGTGCATGAAGCCGATGAACTCCAGCGAAACCAGTACCAGGGCCTGGCGCCCGGAGTCGAGGTAGAGTACCCGGGCATGTACATCGTCCAGCACTCCCTTGGAGTGCTTGTGCCAGTGACCGTGTCCGGCGATCCTGACGCCCGGCTTCTTCGGCGTCAACCTGACAATAGCCGAGCCGGCGATGAAATCGGGATGCTGCATGGCTACCCGGCGGGCCCGGAACTCGTCGAACCAGTATCCGGCGATCGGCCGCGCCACCGGCGGCAACGGAGGCTGCACATGGCAGCCTGCAAAAGACATCGCCAAGGACGTCGCCAGAAAGACAAGAAATCTCTTCATTCGTATTCCCCTTCCCCCAGGCGGGCGTGGATCTTCGGGGTCACGGGCCAGCCGCAGTCGTCGAAGGCGAACTCGAGCGCGCCCACCACCGGCGGAACATCGAGTTTCGTGAATTTGAGTCCGGGGTGTTCGGGTATACACTCGCGGGTAATCGTATCGATCAAGGCCGGATGCGCGCCCTGCTGAAAGATCGAACCTCCAAAGACGATATTTACATCGGGATGATCGCCAAACAGGCGCCTGAGGATCACTTTGACCGCACAGGCGATTCTCTTGCCGGCATCGTCCAGAATTGTGATCGCCACATTGTCTCCGGCACTCGCTGCCTCGAAGACCAGGGGTGCAAGCGTACCCAGATCGAGGGCCGGTAGGTTCGAGTCGTAATACTCGTATTCGATGATGTCCACGATGGTCGCAAGATCGAGCTGCCGGCAGATCAATTGATCGAGAAGAGTCTCGGGGCCGCGGCCGTCACGACCCATCATGGCCGCCACCACGGCAGCCTGGCCCAGTTGGCCGGCCGAACCGTAGTCTCCGGACAGGCGGCCCAAGCCGCCAACTTGCAGGGTCTGGCCGGCATTGTTACGGCCGATGGCATTGGATCCTGTGCCGGCGATTAAAGCGATTCCCACTCCATCAGGCGTGCCGGCCCTGAGCGCTATCAGCGTGTCGTTTTCCAGCCGGTAGACGGGACAAGGCGAAATCGGCTTTGTGAAGTCTCGCACGCGCTCGAAATCCCGTGGGCGGTCTGCACCGGAGATGCCGTAGCATACGGCGGAGAACGCTCGCGGGTCGACACCGGCCTGCCCGGCGGCCTGCCGCACGGCCAAATCGATCTGCCCGGCGGCCCCGGCCGTGCCGCAGGCCTGAAAGTTCGCGCAGCCGGCGCGCCCGACACCGCAGACCGTACCGTCCTCGGTGGCCACGGCCGCAACCGTCTTGGTGCCGCCGGCGTCGATTCCCAGGACGTGTCCCATGATCCAAACGCCTCAGCCGCGTGAGCGCAGCCAGATCTCGACCGGCGTCTTGATGTCGTCCGGCGGGCTGTAGGGCAGCTCGATGCGCCGGCCCTCGGCAGCCGAGGCGTAACAGGCCATCATGATCTCGAGCACCTGCCTGCCGTCCTCGCCTTTCTCGCCGGGTTCAGAACCGTTGCGCATGCAGTCGAAGAAATGACTGTCTTCCTGCGGGTAGCCGTTATTCCAGTTCCACTCGTAATCGGGGAACGTCCAACCGCGTGCCCCCGGGGCATAGTCGCCGTAGCCCTGCTGTGAGTAAACGTTGAGCCCCATTCCCTTGAGCAGGTCGGCGTGGATCACGCCCTGGGTGCCGAAGACGTGTGTAATCGAGTCCATCCCGCCCAGCAGTGCCCAACTCGATTCGAGCAAGGCGGTCTGGCCGCTCTCGAACTCCAGCAGGATGATGACATCGTCTTCCATTTCGGTTTTATCCTTGTGCAGCACCGTGTTCATCCAGGCGCTGACCGCCTGCACCCGTGGTTTTCCCAAGAACCAGCGTGCAAACTCGATCGAGTGGCAACCCATGTCCATCAGAATTCCGCCGCCGGCTTTTTCCACCTGCCAGAACCAGGGCGAGTAGGGCCCCTCGTGCTTTTCTGTTTGGCTGACCCGGTAGACCTCCCCTACCGCGCCCCCGCTGGCAATCTGCTTGGCCCGCACGTACTTGGGAACGAAGCATAGTTCCTCTGCGTAGCAAACCAGTACGCCCTTCTTGTGGGCCCGCTCGATTATCCGGTCGGCCTCGGCCAGTGTCAGGCAAAGCGGTTTTTCGATGATCACGTGCCGGCCGGTTTCGATGATGTCGATGGCGATCGATGCGTGCAGGTAGTTTGGCACGCCGACGATGACCGCGTCGATCTCGGCCTCGTTGAGCATGCGCTTGTGATCGGAGAAGCTGTACTCGATTTTCCTCGCCTTTGCGAAGGCCGCGCCACGCTCGCGATCGATGTCTGAGTGGGCGCTCACACGGGCGCCTTCGATGCCGGCGATGGCGTCGCAGTGCACGCCGGCGATGAACCCTGAACCGATGATGCCGACCTTGATCTCCTTCATCTCGCATCTCCCACAAGCTCTGCGGAGTGTTTTTGTATCTTGCGGATTGCCTCGGCGATCGCCTCCATCTGGGTTCGTCCCGCCATGAAAAGCGGATGATGCAGCCAGACGGCCTCCTGGTAGGCGGCTCTCTCGGCCAGCGGACAACAGATCTTTTTTGGATCGATTTTTTCGCCGTATCTGTCGCGTATGGCCGGGAATCGATCAGCGCCGACCGTGAACAGCGGACTCTGGTATACAGGAACATAGAAATCGCCCTCGGCCGGGATTCCCTCGGCGCAAAGAGCTTCGACGAAGCGATCGCGCGTGGCGCCGCCGAATGCCTCGGGATTGTATCGCAGAATGTACTGGTAGATGCTGCGGCGGGTGACGCGATCGTCGCGCACGAGTGGGGTTATACCGTCTGTTTGGTCGAGCAGATCGGACAGGTAGTCTGCGTTGTTCTCGCGCAAGATCCGTTCGGGCTCCAGGGCCCCCAGGCGTACCATCAGCAGGGATGCCTGGAATTCCGTCATGCGGTAGTTGCCGGAAAAAATAGTCTGTGGAAATCCGTCGTAGCCCGGTTCCTTGCGCCCGCAATTGACGTAAGACTGGCAGCGTTGCTCGAGTTCTTCGTCGCTGGTGAGGATCATACCGCCCTCTCCGGCGGTCATCAGCTTCGAACTCTGAAACGAAAACGAGCCCAATTGCCCCCACGAGCCCACGCCTTTGTCTTTCCATTTGGCCCCGTGTGCGTGGGCGCAGTCCTCGATCAGCACAAGGTCGTGTTTCTCAGCGATGGCTCCGAGAGCATCGAGGTCGGCCGCCGAGCAGCCGAGGTGTACCGCGATGATGGCCCGGGTGCGCTCACCAATGGCCGCCTCGACGGTTGCCGGATCGAGGCAGTAGTTGCCGGCGTCGATGTCGGCGAAGACGGGCACCGCGTTGACCATAACCGGCGCACCGGCGGTGGCGATCCAGGTGTAGGGCGTCACGATCACCTCGTCGCCGGCCTTGATGCCGGCCGCGCGCAAGGCGACCTCGAGCGTGACAGACCCGTTGGCAGCGCAAATGCCGAAGGCGGCGTCGTGGGCCGCGGCGAATGCGGCGGCGAACTCTCGCGCCCGCTGATTGGGTGCCGGGTAACCGCCCCAGTTGCGGGATTCGAGGACTTCGACGAGGGCCTGGCGGTCTTCGTCGGTGTAAACAGGCCAGGCGGGCCAGAAATCTGTGTAAGTCTGCGGACCGCCTGTGATAGCCAGCTTGCCCATGATCCACCTCCAGAAAACAAAGATGTACTCCGTCACCCGCGCCAGGTCAAGGGGGGACACGAGCACACAGGTTTAGCGGCTTTTATACGGGATGCCGATGGTGTATAATCATTGTCATGGTTGGTAATCTTCTCGAGGCCACGGGAGGAAAGCCATGTGCAAGTTCTTGTTGGTGGGTTTGTCGGCGGCTCTCTTGGCCGCCTGTGCTCCGGTGCATCCGGAAGTGAAGCCGGACGAGGTGATTTCCAGGGCCTCCGCCGGCGGCTCGGACGCAGTAGTTCTGTCGCGCTCGGGCTGGCTGGTGGTCGAGAACGCGGCCCGGGGACCTTACACGCTCGAGGTAAGGAGCCGCACACTAGTGCTCTCCAAATCCGGCATTCGGCTGAGCAAGCTGGCCATACCGCTTTCTGAAAGATCCGATTTGCTGGAGTTCAGCGGGCGCACTGTTCTGGCGAACGGAACCGTGTTGTCGATCGGCAAATCGGCTGTCCGCGTGCAGGAAGACAAGTTGGTGGTCGAACTGCCGCAGGTGGAGGTCGGTTCGGTGATCGAATATCGCTACAAGATTCGCTGCAACCGGGCACTGGAACGCCTGCGCTTCGATTTCCAGGCCTCGCTTCCGATCGTCAGGAGTTCATTCACGGTGGTCTGGCCGAAGTGGGCCAGGCTGGGTTACGAACTGGTCAATTTGCCGGCGGGACAGCCGGCGGAGCCGGACGTTCGCAGTGGTCACGGTCCGGGCATTCCAGACTTCGCCCGCATTAGCTGGCGCCTGGTCGACCTCGGTCCGTCATCGCCGGGAACTACCCGGGCCTCGATCATTCTCGGGCTGAAAGACGAGGCCTACGAGAAGCGCCTGGCTCAGCGCGAGAGTTGGGGAGGAGGCATTCAGTCGAATCGTCCATTCGACACCCATCAGCCAAGAGCCCGCAACACGGGCGGCCTGGGCGCCGGCCTTCCCGCCTCGGCCTCCGCCTCTCACTCGGGCAGACCAATCAATAAATAAACGCGCGGTCTGCCTATTCATCCATGCTGTAGACGTCTTCCTTGCTCAGCGAGAGTTGTTCGACGTCCGTCTTTATCGATCCACCACAGTTGGGGCATGAGTCCAGTTGTTGATCGAGCGGCAACTCGGCGTCACAGTACTGGCAACGGCGGATGGTCAGGCGCGGCATGATGTCGGGAAACACGTAGTAGATCTCTCCTTCGCGTTTTTGTAGTCGGCACAGGTTCATTACCTGCATCTCGCTGAGCACCTTGTCTGCATGTGGAAAACGGCGGCCGAGGGCAGCGCGGATGTCGGCCTCGGACACTTCTCCGTTGTGCTGCTTAGCCAGTTGCATGATCTCGGCTCTCAGTTGCTCAGGTAAAATCATATCCGCCTGCTTGAAGAACCGGATGCCCAGGCCGGCCAAGACGCCTCCCAGCGCCAGCGAAACCGCGGCAATCACAAAACGGTAGATTCTCCCGGCGGAACCCATGATGAACAGCAAGCCGAAAAGGATCAGCAGCACGCCGAAAACAACCAGGAATATTGCGCCGGCCCGCTTCATGATCTCACCATTGCGCTTCCGCCTGGCGGCTCAGTTCCTGGCCCATGGTTTCGAAGTAATCCTTGATCTTCTCCTCGTTGTACACCTCTGCGATCCGGGCGCGGATCTTTTCGGCGAACTCCTTGGGATGCAGCGAGTGATCCACTGCCACGGAGGAAGCCAAGGCGTCGAAGTTGCGGCCATAGCCCAGGCTCTTTTGAGGCACGTCGATTTGCAGTTTGGGCAAAGGATACTTGTTCTCCGAGTCGATCATCTCGACCACGCTGGTCCTGAAGGCATCCAGACCCGAGATCAAGCCGCGCACCAGTCCGATGATCTCCTGGCAGGCTCGCATGCCCTCGCTGAAGCGTGTATAGTGCAGGTTGATCTCGGCGATCTCCTCGATCGATCCTGCGAAATCGGGACGGTCTGCGTTGAGTCTTTGGGCACAGATGTGGCAGAAATGGTTGCCGGGCGGATTGGGCTGCTTGCAGCGCGGGCAAGCCGGGTCATCGGGAGCCGGCGATGGCAAAGAGGGCCTGCGGGCGAAGAGCACGGTCTCGATGGCGCTGCGCTGGATTATTTGTCGGCGACTGGCCTCGAGATGTTCGATCTTGGTCTGCAAGGCCGCGGTCTCGGTGCGCAGATCGACCCATTTGTTCTTGCTTTCCTTGTCTCTGGCCGCGTGCTCTTGATCGAATTGCTCCCAGTTCTGGCGCAGCCTGTCGATTCGCGCGGAGATATCGGTCTGCTCGCGATCGAGGCGTTTGCGAACACTCTGCAGCTTTCGCATCCGGAAGAGGTTCAGAAAAAAGCCGAAGCCGTGGCCCAACTCTCGGATGCGTTTGTTGAATTCGGCGATCTGGGCCAGCAGATCCTGATTGCGCGCCTTGAGCTTTTCCTCCTCGCGGTCCAGCCTGAGATTCTTTTTGTGAGACTTATTCTCTTCGTCCAGGGCGGTCCTGCGTTTCTTCTCCGCCTGGCTTGTAATCTTTTCACGTTGCTCGCGCAAGAGATCAAGTTCGGCCTCGAAACCCTCCGCCGCCCGGGCTTGGGCCTGAGCCAGCTCTTTTGTCATCTTTGAGGATAGCTTGTCGGGATTGGCAAGGATGTGTGCACGAATCTGCTCGAATTCACTCTCGCGAACCCGGGTCACTTCAGAGAAAAACGTCTCGTATTTTTCCTGTAGTCCCAGAAGATTACGCTCTATCTGCGCAAGCAATGCGCGTCGCTCGTCGATGTAGTCAGCAAAATTTTTGAGTCTCGCCATGATTACCTCACGAGCATTCAGCCGGGCCTGACGCCAAAACTTCCTCCTGCGACGCGCTTCCGCTGCCAGCGGCGGCGCGCGCGACTGTCGCTCGAGCGCGGCCGGGGAATCTCGCTGAAGTCGCCGGCGGCGTCCCAGTAGAGAGGACAAGCCCCGGCGCAGACGTCGCGGTCGGGGCAGGATCGACAAACCGGAGGCAGAAATTTCTTCTCGCGCCAGTAACGCGCAGCGCGGCCTGTGTAGATTTTTTCGAACGGAAGATCCAGTAATGAGCCTATGCCCTGCTGGAACGAAGAGCAGGGCAATACCTGGCCCGAGGGGTCAACCGATAAAATGCCGTCCACGCAAGCGCATGCCTTGGCGCCCAGATTGTGCAAGACCGGGTTGAAGATGCAGTAGGGGATCGGAGAGTACCAGACCAGCTTGATGCCCTCGCACCTGGATTTCTCGATCAGTGCGGGCAATCGCTTGGCCACCTGCGCATAAGTCAAGCCGACATGGTTATCGTCTAAGGCCTGACCGGTGCGGATTACCATGTTCATTGACATGGTTTTTTGCCCGAGCACCCTCGTTAGGAAAATAATCAACTCCCCGGCGCAATCGATATTCTTGGAGCACAGGGTGGTATTGGTGTGAACATGGATGCCGCAGCGCCTCAAGTTGTCCAGCCCCGCGAGTGTCTTACGATGCGCGCCGAGCCTGCCGACGATGGCGTCATGCACCGCGGGATCAGCCGCTTCCAGCGAGATCTGGGCCGAGTCGAGACCGGCATCCACCAGACTCGCGGCGTAGTCGGCGTCGGCTAGACGAATGCCGTTGGTGATCAGGTTCATCCTGAAGCCTAAGCGCTTGCCGTAAGTGATTAGTTCCGCAAGGTCCGGTCGCAGCGAGGACTCTCCGCCGGTAAAGCTCAACGAAGGAACATGAGCCTGGTGGAAGATCTTGTCCATCACGCGCTTGACTTCGGCCGTGCTCATCAGCCGATGCTCTCTGGCTCGATGAGGACTGGAAGCATAGCAGAACAGACAGCGGTTCTGGCAGTTGTAGGTCAAGGCGATTTCCGACAGTGTGGGATAGGCAACCATGGCGCGGTCGAAGGATCCGAAGCGAAGCGCCTGGCGTGGGGCGAAGTCTTCGTTGAGGATCGCAGCCAGCGCGTCGATCAATTTTCCGGTGTCGTCAAGCAATCGTTGTGGTTCGACATCGAGGTTCGGGGCCAATTCGTCCAGCACCTTGCTCGCAATTTTGCCCTCACGGTTGTAGAGCGCCGAGAGGATCGTGGCCGCGGACTGGTTGAGTTGCATGGTCTTGTCGGGTCTGATCATCAACAGGTTATCGGCCTGCCGAACGAACACGGCCGCACGGGAGCGCCTGATAAAATCGTCTATCCGCCGATGAGAAGCCGGGGTATCCATCTCAGAACCCCCCCGCGCACGAAGAGACACAGGCCGAGTGGCAAGCCGAATGGCAAGCGCATGCCGAGTGGCAGGCGGAGTGGCATGCCGAGTGACAGGCAGAGTGACAAGCCGAATGACAAGCGGAGTGACAAGCCGAGTGACAGGCGTCGTAGCCGGCGGCGATCGATCTGGCGATCGGCGACAACTCGGCCGGGGCCGATACGCCCCCGGTTCCGGTTTGTGCAGCAAGGGACTTGTTGTCGAAGTTGAATAAACTCTCCATTTTATCAACAGTGGCCTGCGCGCCGCTCTCGATACTTTCCACCAGTCCTTCCGAAAAATCCTGAACCCTGGCCACTGCTCCGCTTAAAGTCTTGAACTCACGCGAAGCGCCTAGTGCCGAGAGGGGAGAGTCGAGCGGCGTGTCGGATCCAATGGACTGGAAGTTGCCTGAAAGATTCTGGAAGAAGGAGTCGCTGAGGTAAAGATCCTGGTAGTGATTGTTGAAGTATGTCGCCCGAGCGAACTCTCCAGTGTGCTGAAGAGACTTCCACGCCGAATCGCTACGTTGTATGATTTGTCTGCGAGTGGCGTCCTGGTCCGCGCGCCACATCTTTTCCTGAACCGACTTATTCATAGCGTCGAGAACATTTCGTACGCCGCTGCGAGGCAAGGTTCCCTGTTCGGTGAGATTTTTTAGCAAGGCGTTCTCGACTGCGGTCGTGGCCAGACTGGCGTCCAGCACTCTAAGCTGCAGTGGATTACGGCTGAGGATCTGAATAGCCATTTTCTGGTGCAAACCGAGCACCAGCAGGTTAATGGCCTTGATGGGACGGTTGATTACCAGCGCCGCCTCGGCGGGAGGAAGTTCCGGGACGTAGCCCTCCTTCTGAAATGTGGCCACGGTGATCTCGGGCGCGACATAGGCGGGTCCCTTTTTCCCGAGCCAGGTGTCGATCAGCGGGTGCAGCCTCAGCAGCCAGACCAGCACCGCGAACAGGGCGGCCAAGACAAGCCACAGCAGGCGGAAAGGAACCAGCAACGCAGTCCATCCGAACAGGGTTCCCTTGGTGGGATGCAGCCACTTGAACGTGCCGGCAGGCAATAACATGTCTTTGACCAGCCGAGTGCCTGCGATCATATCGATGATCCACAGCACCCAACCCAGTGCGATCAGCCAGCCCAGCAACCCGATGCCGTTCAGGAAAAAGGCGTAGATCAGAAGCTTCAGCAACTCGCCGCCGAGAGTCGAGGCCCATCTCTTTTCGCGGATGGTCAAGTCGCCGGTGAACAGGTGGCGGGTGACCAGCCACAGCTCGGTCATCAGCGGCTTTTCGATTTCGAACGGATCGGCCGGCAGGTAGACGGAGAAGTGCAACGGTCGAGTCGGCTCGTTCGGCTTGCTGTAGTCGATGACCAGTTCGGGATCTTTGGACGGGTCCCAGCCGGGATAGTCTTCGAACAGCGAAGACCAGTCCAGGGTGTAGTTGCTGTTCTTCCCTGTGCGCAGCTCGACTCGATCGCGCGGCGGGTCGTCGAAAACCAGCGGCACCTCTTTGTGCTTGTCGACCGCACGGCCGTAGCTTGCGCCAAGCAGCGGTTGACCCGTGTGCAGCAGCAAGAACGAGTTTTCCAGCTTATCGCGCGGGACGATTTCGGCGGGAGGGCTGCCGAAAGAAAACTTGAAATAGGATCTGCCCGAAAACGTCTCCGTCGGCAGACGGTACGGCAGGGTCAGCCGGTTCTTCTGGCTGATCATGATGGTTTGGCCCGGCTTGCTGAAGCGCTCGAACAGCAACACCTTGTCGTGCACCTCGCAGTCGACCGCCTCTCCGCCGAACAAGGCCGAGCAAGAGGTCGCGCTGGACCATAACGGAGTCTTGGGGTTCAGAAGCGGCACGAAGTTTCGCCGGCCCGTTTCATGGAAGCGGAATGCGGACGATACCATGATCGAGCGCGGCAGGCATTCAATCTCGTAGCGCTCGATGAGCAACTCGGCTTTTCCCTCGGCTATAAAACGCCCGTCGGCGTTGTCAGAGGTTGGCTCGACATTTTTGCCGGCAGCCAGACGCGGCATGGATTTGGCAGGGAAATAGAGCTTGACCAGATGATAACCCTGGGCCTCCAGGTTGTTTTTCTCGGCGTACAACGTCAGCCGGCGGCTGCCGCGATAGTCGGTGTAGACGAAGGCGGTCTTGTCTTGCTGAGCCAGGTTTTGCGTGTCGCTCAATACCCCCAGGCCGTCGACCATGGCCGGGGTGATATCCTCGTGGCGCTTGACCTTGGTGGGCAGTTTAAGAGGAAGAACGAGCTTGATGACGGACTTCTTGATCGGCAAAAACCAGCGCACCGGATTGAACCAGGCGGCTACAAGCTGCTTGCCGGCATGGGTGGTCGGGTCGGCGAAGCGATGGCCGGAACGGTAATGCATTTCGAGTGTATAGATTCCACCGGCTTGTGTGCTGAAAGAATTGAAATCGACGCGGTAAAAACCGCCGCTCATATTGACGATGGTTACGCGGGCGGTTCGGCCTTCCGACTTGATCAGGCCGCGGGTGAAGTGAACCGGTTCGTAAAAAGGACCAATCTTGCGAATCGACGTACGGCCCTCGTTGTCCTTGAAGGTTAGAGAATAGATCACATCCATGCCGCCGTTGTCCTGCAAAAAGGCCTGGCTGTCCTCTTTGAGCAGTTCGACCGGAACAGCGGCTGCCGAAAAAGGCAAGCATACGGCCAGTAGGATGCAAGCGCCGAAGACACGCTTGGCGCACAGCCTGGATCTCATCGTGATCTACCCTCCAAACTCGTGGCCTACAGCAGGTCCTGTTCCTTGAAGGCTGCCCTGAGCGCCGAGCCAGCCGGCGTATCGTAGCTCTGGATTTGTCGATACCACTCATGCAGCAGGCGGAACAACTGGCGCGACTCCTTGCTAGTGCGCTTTTTACGTCGGATCTCGGGCAGCAGCTTCAGAAGCGCGTACTCGAACTCATCGATAGCGTCAACTACACGCAGATCCTCGAGGTAGTCCTCGGGCGCCCAGGTCTCGGTGGCTAAAATCTGAAAATAGGACTGCACCAGCCTGATAAAGAGATCGTTGGCTGCAAGTTTGACCTTGACCCGGGCCAACTCACGCTCGGCCTGGGCGCAGGCGGCCTCGATAAAGTCCTCTTCCCCCTGCTCCATGTAGTAGGGGATGAACTTCCAGGGCATGGCGGCCGAGTACACGTTCATTGCCTGGCGCAGAAAGATCGGCAGAAAGCGCTCCCATTCGACGCCATAGGTATCTTTTTTCTTCTCGATCAGTCCCGCCGTGACCATACGATCGAGAAGCTTGCCGGTCTCGGCCGAGGATAGCTTACAGCTCTTGGCCAGACCGCTCTTGCTGGTCCGTTTGCGCAGCAGGCGGAAGAAAAGTCCAGAAGCCTTGCGATTCGCCAGTAATGATTCTGCAGACATCATACCTCCTCGGTTCAGAAACGGTATCCCAGAAAACCCCCCAGGCCGATGGCTCTGGTGGGAATATCGCCGGCAACCTCGTAGTTGCCCGTGATCTCGAAGCCGAAGTATATCAGCAATGTTCGCGGTGCTACAGTGAAGCCCAACGCGCCCAGCAGCACGAAGACCGGGTCAAAATTGTTTTCGCGTCTGTGTGCCACGAGCCCGGCTCCCAGCTTAATGTAGCCCCACTCGTCACTCTCACCGAAGCGCAGCCACACAGCCGGGTTGACGCCGAAAGCGATCACTGTTGTAGATTCCGTACCGGTCGGTAAAGGCACGGCCAACGAACTCTCGATGCCGAAGGCTAGTTCGGGTATGGGTGCCCATGCACCGGCCAGCGTCAGGTCCCATGAGGCACCCAGCCCGGGCCCGTAGTCCGACAGAGAGACATGGGTGGCCGCCGTCAGATCGATATTCGCCTCCCCGGCCCGTGTCGCATGAGGAAAGTTCAACAAGCAAAAAAGCAAACAGGCAGCTGCCTTGTGTCGCAATTTGCTCATCCCCCCTCGTTTTTGATCGTCCCGCGGCCGGCAGCAGCAGCCAGCAGCATGGCCGCAAAGACAGTGTAGCCGGCAGCAATGTGCCAGGGCAGTCCGCCCGCAATCATCCAGGGCAAGTAGAGATTGCCGTTGGGTGTGACCGAATGAATCACCCCGACAAGGCTGAAGGCGCCGCAGACGATCAGGAAAACCGCCGCGCGCCATAGTTGGCGCTCTACCAGATGGGCGCCCATCGCGCCCCACAACATGGCCGTCAGGATAAACCCGTTGCCAAGAGCCGACCAGACGGCGAAGTCAAGCGCCTGTCCGGCCGGCAGAACGGACGGGTCGCTGCCCAATAGCAACTTCCACTGAATCAGCACCAGGTAGGCCAGGCTGGGCAGTATGGCGAGCGCCACCGCCGGGTAATGTTTCCGGGGACAAATCGTGAAGGTCTGCGAGGTAATCTCGAGGCCGATGAAGATCAGAATAGGCACGACCGCCGCTTCGGGAATGGCCGCGGCCAGAGAAGAGACGAAGCCCAGTGCACCTCCGACTCCGATGAAAAGGCCGCAGGCCAGCGTGTAGCCGGCTCTCCCTCCCATGGCCTTGTAGGCCGGGTGCCCGATGTAGGGTGTCGACTGGGCCACACCCCCGCTTAGCCCCGCGACCAGTGTGGCGATTGCTTCGGTCAACAGGATATCCCGGGTGCTGTAGTCATCTCCCGCCACGCGTGCGCTCTCGGTGACGTTTATCCCGCCGACAATGGTTAGCAGGCCGAAAGGAATGGCGACCGGTAAAAAGTCGACCGCCCGCGAAAGGCCGGCTACGAAGCCCAGTGTCGGAACGGGAGGAGTAAAGGCAAAGGTCAACTCGGGCAGTTGATAGACTGCACCGAGCAGGCCACACTCACCCAGCAAGTAGTAAACCGCGGTGCCCAGCAATACCGCCGCCGCGGCGCCCGGCAGCTTACCCAGTCGCCAGGGAAGCCTGAGGCGCGCGACCAGCGTATAGAGAACAAGACCGAATGCAACCATGCCCACCACGGGCAGCTTGAACATTTTCATGAGCGGCAAAACACCCAGCAAGGCCAGGCCGATACCGGCCAGCGAACCGAGCAAGCCGGCCTGCGGTACCATCTTCTGAATGAAGCGTCCGGCGAACGAGAAGCCCAGCTTGATGACGCCCATGAACATCATGGTGGCCATGCCCACCTGCCAGGTGATCATCGGATCGTGTGTCTCGGTATACACCGGGCCGAGAACCACGAAAGCGATGCCGATGGTAGAGGGAGTGTCTAGGCCTAGGGGCATGGCGGTGACGTCGCTGCGGCCGCTGCGTTTTGCGAGGCGGTGCGCCATCCAGGTATAGACCAGATCTCCGACCAGTACACCCAGAGCCGTACCCGGAATCATGTGAGTAAAAATGAAACGCGCTGGAAAACCGAAAACACCGGCGAGTATGCCGGTCAACACGACCAGATTGGCGACGTTGTCCAGAAGCAATCCGAAGAAGGCGTTCAGATCGCCCGAGACGAACCATGGATAGTTACGTCGAGAGGCCATCGGCAAACACGCTCCCGAGTCAAACCCGGATCAGGAGGAACGTTCCTCCCTTCCCGGACATCAAGCTCTCCGCCCGGCAAGCCGGAACCAGGCAGCTATCGCCCGGCAACAAAGGCATGGGACTCTCGCCGGTCTGGCTTATGTTTCCCGCGCCCTCGACGCAACAGACGATGCGCGGACGACCGGCGTCGAGGGGCGTCTCCGCACCGGCACCCAGGCCGACACGCTCGATGCAGAAAGCCGGGCAACGGATGCCGGGACGGCCCGAGAGCGGTGAAGCGTGCGGCGGCTTGCCGCTTATTTCGAAGTGAATCGATTCGAGAGCCTCGTTCACGTGTAGCGTACGCGGCTTTCCGTCCAGGCCGACCCGGTTCCAGTCGAAGACTCGGTAAGTCGTATCCGATGATTGCTGGATTTCGGCCAGCACGATACCGGCGCCTATGGCGTGCAATGTTCCCGACGGCAGATAGACGAAGTCGCCGGGTTTGACTTCGACGGCCCTGAGCAACGGCTCGACACTACCGTCCTGTATGGCTTGCCTGAACTCGATCGGCGTTACACCTTCGGCCAGACCGACATATAGTTTGGCACCCACTTCGGCCTGCAAGATGTACCAGGCTTCGGTCTTGGGCCGCGCTCCGGCGCCAAGGCGCCGGCAGGCTTCCTCGTCGGGGTGCACTTGCACTGAAAGCGTCTCGGCTGCGTCCAGAAGCTTGAAAAGGACAGGGAAGCGTCCCATCAACAATTCGGCCTCGCCCAGCAACTCCTGACGGCGATTGGCAACCAGCCAGGCCAGATCGCGAGAAGCCAGGGGACCCTCGCATACGACACTTTGATCGTCGGGCAGGTCGACAATTTCCCAGGATTCACCACAGGGAACTCCCGCCGGCAGCGGCTTGCCGAAGAGGGTCTCGAGATTGCGCCCTCCCCAGGGAGTGGGTTTGACAAGCGGCGTGAACTTCAAAGGAGGCAGCAGGGTCGTCGTCATTTGCCCCCTTGATAACACCACACTTGGTCAGCGTCAATCGGAGCCCTGGGTTTTGTCTTCCTGGCTTTTGGCCACTTCGGGATAGTGCTCCGCCAGGCACTCGTCGCACAGGGCGTGGGTGAAGACCGCCTCGGAATGAGTTTGAATGTACTCCTCGAGCCGATGCCAGGCTTTTTCCTCGTCGCGGATCTTATGGCAATGCATGCAGATGGGCATGATGCCCTGCAGCAACTTGACGTGATCCAGGGCGTCTTGCAACTTTGTGACCTTATCCGCCAGTTCGTCCTTCAAGGACAAGATGCGCTCGGCGGCGCGAATCCTGAAACGCAGTTCCTCGTGGTCGAAAGGCTTGGTCAAATAGTCGTCGGCTCCGGCCTCGAAACCGAGGACTACGTCGGTGCGCTCCTCGCGGGCGGTCAGCAGGATAATGTAGATATAGCTTGTCTCATCGAGCCGGCGTATCCGGCGGCACAACTCGATTCCGTCGATCTCGGGCATCATCCAGTCGAGCACGGCCAGCCGGGGCTTGTTGGGTTTCTGCAACTCCGCCCAGGCTTCGGCGCCGTCCGCACAGGACACCACTTCGTGTTTCCAGCGGTCGAGCAGCACCTCGAGCAACCTGCGCGAGACGCCGTCATCCTCTGCAATCAAGATACGCATGCGTTGTCTCCCAGATAACCCTTTATCGTGACTACGGCCCGCCGGGCGGCGTCCTCTACTTCTTTTACGAGCCCGCCCGCCTCGGACAACCGGTTGCTACGAGCTGCCGTCTCCAGCCGTGCCGCAGCGCTGCGTAAACCAATGGCCGCCACGTTGGCCGCGGCTCCCTTGAGCGAGTGCGCATGCAATGCCAGTCCGTCGGCATCTTCTTTTACCAGTGCCTGTCGTGACATTTCTATCAAGTGCGGGCATTGCTTGCAAAACAACTGCAACAACTCGCGAGACAGATCGACGTCGTTGTCCATTCGGGTGAGAAAAATGTTCTTGTCCCAGGGAATGTCAGCTGCCCCGTCCGCTACCAAAGCCATGGGCACGCCGATGCTGAACGTACTGCCCTGACCGACCTCGCTCTCCACGTGGATGCTCCCGCCCATCAACTCAACCAGGCGCTTCGAGATGGTCAGGCCCAGGCCGGTGCCGCCATGCCGCCTGGTAGAGGAATCGTCCTCCTGGGTGAAGGAGTCGAAGATGATTTCACGGCGCGAAAGCGGGATGCCCGGACCTGTGTCGTTGACGTCGACGACCAGTTCGACTCGCTCACGGCCGATCTGGTGCGCCGCGACCAGGACCGTGACCTGACCGTTTGTGGTGAACTTGACGGCATTGCCGACCAGGTTCAAGAGCACTTGGCGTAGACGTCCAGGGTCGCCAATCAGTTCCTCCGGCACATCGGGCTCGATGCTCCATTCGAGCTTGAGGCCTTTGTTAGACGCCCAGATATTGAAAGGCACCAGGCCGGCGGAGATCAACCGGCGTGGATCGAAGCGAACAGTCTCGATGTCGAGCTTGTTGGCCTCGATCTTGGAGAAGTCGAGGATGTCGTTGACGATGGCGTGCAGCGAGTCGGCCGAGGACTTTAGCGCATCGAGGTACTCGCGCTGTTCGTCGCTCAACTCGGTGGCCAAAGCCAGGTCGGTCATGCCGAGGATGCCGTTGAGCGGGGTGCGAATCTCATGGCTGACGATCGCCACGAAGCCGCTCTTGGCGCGGCTGGCCGCCTCGGCCTGCCGACGGGCCGCGACCAGTTCGGTGATGTCTCGGAATATGCCGTAGGCGCCGAATACCTCGCCGGACTCGTTTTTCTGGGGCACGGCAGTGACCAGCAGGCTGCGCCTCACGCCGTCGGCGGCGTCGATCTCGATGCCGTAGTTACCCTTGCGGCCGCGAGTGCGCGCCGCAGTCTGTTCTCTCAAGATGGCCAGATTCTCGGCGTCGAGAAAGTCGTCGATTCGCCTGCCGACCAGGCCGCCCGCCTCGACCCCGAAGACCTCCTCGGCGGCCGGGTTGGCGAACACAAACTTTTCTCTGAGGTTGACTATGCTTATTCCTTCACCCGAGTTCTGGACCAGTTCGGTATACAGCTGCGCGACTTCCCGGAAGTGCAGTTCACGCAACCGGGATTCTTCGAGCTGCTTACGCAGGCGGGCAATTACCGCGCTTGGGGATATGTCTTTTCCTGCTCGACGGGCCATTGCATCGCTCCGAACACAATCCAGTCCAATATCACATTGACTATCGGTAACTTCCATCAAAATGTTTAGGTCGATTGGCTTCGGGTGTCGAACAATTCCATCTGGCGCGCCCGCTTCTTGCCCTCGAACAGCAGGTAGGGGGCCGAACGGGAGGCCAGTGCGCCAAGGTGGGCGATGTCTTCCGGCCAGCGCAGCTTTCCCTTCATTCTGGCTTTGACGATGCGCTTGACCGATATCGGGCCTAGGCCTGGAACTCTCAGAAGGCGTTCGGGCTCGGCTTTGTTCACCTCCAACGGAAAAAAGTCGGGATGGGCGCCGGCCCAGGCGGTCTTGGGATCCGTATCGCAGGACAGGTTGCCGTCGGCCTCGAAGGGGATCTCTGAAAACGAGAAACCGTACTTCCTGAGCAAAAAGTCAGTCTGGTAGAGACGATGCTCACGGACGAAACCGGCCGCGGGCAGGTGTTCGAGCGGCGTTTGCGGCACCGGCTGGAAGCCCGAGTAGTAGGCGCGGCTCAGGTTGTAGCGGCCGTAGAGCTTGTCGGCGGCCGAGACGATCTCCCGGTCGCTCTCGCCGGCGGCCCCGACGACGAACTGGGTGGTGTGCCCACGGGCGCGTGTCTTACGATCCAAAACCAAGTCCGAGATCCAGCGCATCCTGGTCAAAATGTCTGCGGCGAAGTTTTTCCCGGCGCTGAGAACGGCCATTCGGCCTGCCCCCGGCGCTTCGATGTTGATCGAGATCCGCTGCGCCAGCTGGGCTGCACGTTCCACCTGAGAGTATTCGACCGCGGGCAGGATTTTCAGATGAACAAAACCGTGGAATTGGTATCTACGGCGTATGATTTCAACTGCGGCGATCATCCTGTCCATGGTTCTTACAGAGTTTCCACCCAGCCCGGAGCTGAGAAATAGCGCCTGCACGTGACCTGCGCGGACCATCTCGTCGAACAGGCACGAAAGTTCCTCGGGCGTGAAACGGTCGCGAGGGGTGTCGCGCCCGGCGCGTTGCGCGCAGTAAATACAATCGTTCTGGCAAGCGTTGTCCATCAGGACCTTGAGCATACGAACCTGCGAGCCGTCCGGCATCACGGCCGGGTAGACCCAGCGCCCGTCGGGCCCATGCCGCCTGGCCGGTTCCATCCCGCAGGCGCAGGAAAGATCAAACATGGCGTTCTGTCCCAGCCTGACGAGTTTCTTCTCGATCGTCATGTTTACAGAATACTGAACGGGTGTACGGGTGTCAACAGGTTAGAAAATCCGGAGGGTTGGACAGCAGACCGGCCCTTCTGCTATAGAACGAATCATGACTGACGCCAATAAAATCCGCCTTACGGCCACGGTTGCCGGAGCAGGCTGAGCCTCCAAGCTGGGGCCGGGGGACCTGGCCCGGGCGCTGTGTGGGCTCGAACTTCGCGGGCACCCCGATCTGATCGTCGGCATCGAGAATGGCGACGACGCGGGAGTGCTGCGCCTGACGGACGAGATCGCACTGGTGCAAACGGTGGATTTTTTCACTCCGATTGTCGACGATCCGTACTTTTTCGGACAGATCGCAGCGGCCAACGCCTTCTCGGACGTCTACGCCATGGGCGCAACGCCGCGCACAGCCATGAACCTGGTCGCCTTTCCGCTAAAGAAACTCGATATCTCGGTTCTGCAGGAAACCCTGCGCGGCGGGCTCGATAAAATCCACGAGGCCGGCGCCGTCCTGGTGGGCGGCCACTCGATAGACGACCCCGAGTTCAAGTACGGATTGTCGGTTGCCGGCATCGTGCACCCCGGGCGTGTGCTGAAGAACCGCGGCGCTTGCCCGGGCGATAGGCTGGTGCTCAGCAAGTCGCTGGGAACGGGCATTTTGGCCACAGCCATCAAAGCCGGTTTGGCTGGCAGCGCCGCCCGCGAGGACATTTTGACCTCGATGGCCCGGCTCAACCGTCGGGCGGCCGAGCTGCTCGAGAATTTTTCCCCGCATGCCTGTACCGACGTGACCGGCTTCGGCTTGATTGGCCATGCCTTGGAGATGATCGAAGGCACGCAGGTCGGGCTGACAATCGATCACACTGCTTTACCGATTTTTCCCAAAACAGTTGATTTTGCCGAGCAGGGAATAATGCCCGGCGGGTTGCATCGCAATCGTAAATATCGCCAGGCGAGCGTGGATCTCGGGAAAAATATCCCGCGACAAATGATCGATGTGCTTTTCGACCCGCAGACATCCGGGGGTCTCCTGGTGGCATTGGAGGCAAGCGAAGCCCGGCGTTACCTGGAAGAGTTGCACACGGCAGGGGAGAAAAACGCGGCCCTTATCGGAGAATTCGTCGAACAGCCGGCCGGCCGGGTAATCGTGCGCTGAAGAGGGGCCGGGTCAGGCGTTGCAGCTTGGGGCTCCGCCCCAGGTACTGCCCGGAACCTGGTGCGCGAAGGGCGAAATCTCTAGCAGGCGCTCAACAATACCGGGCATGTTAGCCAGCACGTGGTCGATTTCGGCTTCGGTGCTGTAGCGGCTCAGGCTGAAGCGGATCGAGCCGTGTGCGAGAGTGAATGGAATTCCCATGGCCCGAAGGACGTGAGAAGGTTCGAGCGAGCCCGAGGTGCAGGCCGAGCCCGACGAGGCGGCAACGCCGATGGCGTCCAGCATCAGCAGGATCGACTCGCCCTCGATGTTTTCGAAGCTGATGTTGGCAGTGTTGGCCAGGCGATTCTTGCCATTGACCACAGCTCCCTTGCAACTTGCAAGCAACCCGCTTTCCAGCTTGTCACGTAGTTTACGAACGCGCTCGTTCTCATCGCCGATGGATTTCTTGGCCATATCGGCGGCAACTCCCAGTCCGACTATACCGGGCACGTTTTCGGTGCCCGCGCGCTTGCCGCCTTCTTGGTGTCCGCCTGACATGTGAGGAACCAGTTTTGTGCCCTTGCGCACGAAAAGCGCGCCGACTCCCTTGGGAGCGTGCAACTTGTGGCCGGAGATGGTCAACAAGTCGACCGGAACACGGCTCATGTCGATCGGCAGCTTGCCGGCCGCCTGGACTGCGTCGGAGTGGAAGACGGCACCCTTGGCCTTGACCATCCGGGCTATTTCTTCAATCGGGAAGATGACGCCGGTCTCGTTGTTGGCCCACATGACGCTGACAAGGGCGGTATCCGGTGTCATGGCTGCATCGAGCCTGTCGAGATCTAGTGCCCCGTCGCGGTTTACCGGAATCTCGGTCAAGCGATAACCCTGTTTTTCGAGTTGCTGGAAGGTTACTCGTACGGCCGGATGCTCGACCCGGGTTGTGATGATGTGACGCTTGCGCCCGGCCAGCGCTCCGAGCGTGCCTTTTATAGCCAGGTTGTCGCCCTCGGATCCACAGCCGGTGAAGACGATCTCGTCGGGCCTGGCTCCCAGCAGGGCCGCCACCTGTTCGCGCGCCTTCTTGATGTGCTTGCCAACCTGTCCGCCAAAGCTGTGAATGCTCGATGGATTGCCGTACAACTCGCTCCAGAAGGGACGCATGGCTTCGACCACCTCCGGCGCGACCATGGTTGTTGCATTATTGTCCAGGTAAACGTTCATCGGGCCTCCTCCTCGGCCCCTTCCTCCGAGACGCGCAGATCGCTCGAGACAAACTCCTTGAGCTTCGTTTCGACGACATCCTTGAGAGTGAAGTCGACCAGCCGGCACTGCGAGCATGTTCCACGCATTGAGACGATTACTTTATCGCCGTCCAGATCGACCAGTTCGATGTCGCCGCCGTCTTTCTTCAGCGAGGGTCGGATCTCGCGATCGAGCGTCTCTTCGATCATCCGAATCTTTTGCACCGTGGTCAGCTTTTTCTTGCGTGCGGGTTTCCCGGTCGAGCCCGCCGTTTCTTTCTTCTCTGCGCTGACGCGGGCGATGATCTCGCGGATGTCATCATGACAGCTCTCGCAGCCGCCTCCAGCCTTGGTGTAGTTGGTGACCTCCTCGATCGTGGTCAGGTTGTTTTCCCTGACGGCTCGCTCAATCTCCAGTTGAGTCACGCCGAAGCACTGGCAGACGATGTCGCTCGATAGTTTCTTGTCGGGGGGGCTGCCCTTCTCGTAGTTTTCGATGGCGGCCAGCAGAGCGTCCCTGCCCATGACCGAGCAGTGCATCTTCTGATCCGGCATGCCGCCCAGGAAATCGGCGATGTCCTGGTTGGTGATCTTCTGGGCCTCGTCTAGAGTCTTGCCGATCAGCATCTCGGTCAGCGCCGAGGACGATGCAATGGCGCTCGCGCAACCGAATGTCTGGAACTTGACGTCCTCGATGCGACCGCCGTCGTCAAGCTTGAACATCAGCCGCAAGGCGTCGCCGCAGGCCAGCGAACCGACCTCGCCGATGCCATCGGGATTCTCTATTACCCCGACATTGCGCGGGTTCTTGAAGTGATCCATCAGCTTGCTGGTGTAATCCCACATGCCCGTCTCCTTCCTTGCGAGTATCCGAAAACGCAACCAAATCCACGCGTCCCCGGATCGGGGTTGCCGGTATGCACAACCTAGTTCCTGAATACGGCGCTGTCAAACGACAAAGAGCGCATCTGGCTCGTTGACGTCGATTGAGGTATCCCATTCATTCGGCAAATCAAGGCCGACATTATCGACACTATCGATGACTTTCCAGGGGGACAGGCTGCCGGACTTCAATGCGCGGTCTACCTTGGTGGTTATGGAAGTGTGGTAAAGGGCCGGTAGCGGTTGCCAGCGCTCATCCCGGAAAGCGACCACGCAGGTCTCTTGCCCGGCGGCGGCAAACAAGTCTTCGATCCAGCTCGCCTTCAAGCCGATACGATCGCAAGAGGCGCACAGGATCCAGTCGATTCCCCTAGCGTCATGCAAGGCGGCCTGGATGCCGCCCAGCGGGCCTTGTCCCGGTTTGCCGTCGGCTATGGTTCGAAGGCCCAGGTCGTCGTATTTGCCAGCGCGTTCGGCAACGACGGTAAAATTGGAGGCGATCGGTTCCAGAGAGCGAGCAACGTGCAAGAGCAAGGGCCGCCCATGCCATGGAAAGCGGGCCTTGTCTCCACCGAAACGCGAACTCTTGCCGCCGGCCAGGATATAGACGGGAAGCTTCAAGCCGCCATTGGATAGCCCTAGAACAGCCCCTGTACCTTGCCGCTCTTGGTGTCGATGTCGACTCTGCGGAAAGCCGGGTCTGAGCTGGTGCCGGGCATGAGAGAGATGTTGCCGGCCACCGGGCAAATGAAACGAGCGCCGCCATAGGTCAAGAAGTCGCGAATCGGCAGTGTCCAGCCCTTGGGCACGCCCTTCCTGGCCGGATCGGCCGTCAGCGACAGGTGAGTCTTGACCATCATGGTTGTGTAATCGTTGAACTTGGGGTCGGCCTCGAACTTCTTCAGCTTGGCCTCGGCCTCGGGAGCGTAGCTTGCGCCGTCGGCCCCGTAGACCTGCTTGGCGATCAGGTCAATGCGCTCTCTGAGAGGCGTGCTCAATTCGTAGAGGAACTTGAAGTTGACTTCCTCGTTGCAGGCATCGACAACGGCATCGGCCAGTTCCAGGGCTCCCTCGCCGCCGTACTGCCAATGCTTCGAGACGGCAACTCGTGCTCCCGCGGCTTCGCACATCTTGCGGGTCAGCTTGATCTCTTCTTCGGTGTCGGTGTGGAAGACGTTGATGCATACGACCGGGTTGATGCCGGATTTCTTGACCGTACCGATGTGGTGGATGACGTTTTTCATGCCGTCTTCCAGCCAGGCCAGGTTCTCCTTGAAGTACCCATCGGGCAGAGGTTTGCCCGGAGGACAGGGTGGCGCACCGGCGTTCACTCCGTGACTCTTCAGGGCACGGATGGTCGTGGTAATGACCGAGACGTTGGGGATATTGCCCGAGTAACGGCACTTGACGTTCCAGAACTTCTCGAAGCCGATATCCGCGCCGAAGCCCGACTCTGTGATGTGATAATCGGCGAGCTTGAGACACATCTTGTCAGCCACGACCGATGACTGACCGACGGCGATGTTTGCGAAAGGTCCGGCGTGCACAAAGCAGGGCTGGCCCTCGAGAGACTGCAGCATGTTGGGGTTGATGGCCTCGCGCATCCAGGCTGTCATGGCGCCGGCCACCTCGAGATCTTCTGTGGTGACGGGATTGCCGCGCTTGTCGTAGGCCACAACCATGCCGCCAATACGTTTACGGAAGTCGGCCAGGTCGCTGAAGATCGATAAAATGGCCATAACTTCGGAAGAGACGGCAATGCCGAACTTGGATTTCATCAAAAAGCCGTCCATCTTGCCGCCCTCGCCTATGGTGATGTGGCGTAGAGCCTGGGCGCAGAAGTCGATGATCCAGCCCATCTCGATGTTGCGCGGGTCGATGTTGAGTCGCTCGATTTTTCTCTTGGCTAAAAACTTGTCGCCGTAGTTGAACTCGTGCTGCATGCGCGAGGTCAGGGCGACCATGGCCAGGTTGTGGGCGTTCATGATGGCGTTGATGTCGCCGGT
>CAZENH010000026.1:0-12736 GCA_964513625.1 uncultured Myxococcales bacterium
GATATGGCGAACTCCTTCAGCAATATGGCTCCTTCAAGCGCGTGTTCGAGGTTGTGTGATCAAATGAGGGGATCGATGAGCTGTTCTATGGGGGCGTGTCTCTATTCGCTTAATATCACACAACTATTTCTGCATTCTGCACCGGTTGATGACAGAACCGGCCCGAAGGGTTCCATTTTTAAAGGTAACGGTGCTACGATCGACAATGTCCACAGGCGGGAGGAATCGTGAATGAGAAATGGAGTTTCATATGGGGAATACCGATTTAAGAATATCTACGGTGCACATTACTTAACAAGGATTACCGGGCAAATACACGTTATTGTCATTGACAACTGGCCAGACAGGTGCGCCGACGACTGGTATTTCAAACATTATACAGTCAGAGCGGAAGAGAAATGCAAGATATAGATTGATACAAACATATGTCGGGACGTTAGGAAAAGGATATGGCTAAGAAAAAATATCTGCCGTATTACACGGCATTTCTCATGGTCTTTTTCTGCCTGATTTCAAGTTGCGACAACAAAGATGAGTGTTCTGAAGGTCTTCTAAAGTGCACCGATGGTAAATGCCGCGAATGTTGCCAAGACGAGGATTGTGATTCCGGAGAGATTTGTAACCTTGATCTTGACGGAAAATGCGAATCGGAACCTTGCCGGGAAGGAGATGACTGTTCTCTTGACAGCTCTTGTTGCGCGGAAAACTTGTCTTGTGACATCTTCAGCGCGACTTGCATGACTGACTGTCAGACGGATGCTGACTGCCTTGCCAGAACGGAAATCCCGTTCAACCAGGATCTGAAATGCAGCAACGGCATCTGTGATTTCGAACATTGTAGAACGGATGACGATTGCCCCGGGGGCAGCGTTTGCTACCAGGCCGATTGTGTGACTCCGAGATACGATTGTCTCGAGCTGGATCATTGTCGGATTGTCCCCGGGTATGCCACAACCCATGAAGGCACGACAGTTCAACTTTTTGCATCCGCCTACCTCAAATCGGGTGCTCTTGCACCGGGCATGGCTTTCGAGTGGTCTTCGAATGCAACAGACGTGGTGCAGGTGGATGACAACGGGCTGGTAACCGGCGGAACGCTGGCCGGCTCTGCAGACGTCGCCGCTAAAACCGTTGGCTGCCCCACCTCTTGCCAGTCAGCCGTGGTCAACCAGCGAGTCAACTCATTCGGAACCCGGGTCATGGTGGAGGAGGAATTGGAAGGATATCCCATCGAGGGAGCCGCCGTGGTCGTCGGCGCCCAAACCGCTACAACGGATGAGTTTGGCGTGGCCACGTTCAGCGATGAGCTTTCCATCGCTAATCCGCAGGATATCACTGTGTCGAAGAAGGACTTCAACTATGTCACGCTTCGACAGGTGACAAGGGATGACGTAATAGTATTTTTAGGCAAGCTATATGACCAGGACTTCAGCCAGGTCCCTCCCGTGGAAGTGGCCGGCGGGATCACGGGTGAGTTTGATCCCGTAATGATCCCATGCGATCAGAGCGTGAACTGCGATTTTGTCATGGGGCTTGCCGGCCTCAGTATCCCGGGCAACCTCTTGAACTTGAACGTCGACTCGATCATGGGAAGATTGGTCGACATGGAAATGCGAATCAACGGCACCATCGAAAGTATTCCAATGCCTGGAGATATGATCATGTATCCGCACGATGGCTTCGAAGAATTTCGCGCGGTTGGTGTTCCCGAAATCCGGTCTGCCTGGGGCATGGCGACCAGATATATAAGCGCGGAAGATCTGGTTGACATGTATTCGGCTGTCATCTCATCTGATGAAGTCGACATCGGCAAGTTGTACGAGACTGTCATTTCTATGCTCGACAGTTCCTATACTGCCGTTGTGCCCGACGTGGAGATAATGCCCATACCGAAGGTGGTGGATGCGCAAGACATCGATCAAGATGGTGACACTACAGAACTTGTACCCGACTACGACAATTTCCTGACTCTGAACATTGTCCCCAGGTTGCCCATGCAACAGACGATGACGCTCGTTGCGCCTGACTTCCCCGAGAAGCCCGGCGGAGGCTGGTATTACGACGCGATCTTCGTGATCGCCGGGGTGATCGTTCGCGGGGATGGCATGATACCCCTGGGCCTGGCCTTCGTGCAGGATTCCCAGAGCCCGGACGACCAGCCGAATGGCAAAATCGAGGACAACATCGAGATCATGGCCTCAGACATTGCCGGTCAAATTCCCGAGGGACAGCTTGATCGTGTTATTGTGGCCCTTGCTTTGAATACCTCTAACCTGTCGAGTGATTCCGAAGATGTCGAAATACGGGCGGGACAAGTGCTCCACGTATCGGAGTTCTCTGGCACTCATACCTTGAACGACTTTCTGCCCCCGGCAGAAGCCGCATACGACTCGGGCGCCCGTCACCTGGAGGTTGCTTCGTTGCCCTCCGGCACGGACTACTGTCAGGCGGTTTTCACCGGAAGCAATGATGAGAAATGGCAAGTGTCTGGCGAGTGGGTCACTGGTGGATACGACATTCCAACCGCCCCCGCCAGCGGAGACCGTTCAGAGGGGGCGAGCTTGTTCTGCATCAAACTGGCGGATTCCATTGGCTACCAGGATCTGGTCGAGTTCAATGACACCAGCATGGGTAATCTAGTGGATCTAATTAGCGGGTTCTCGTATACGGAAGTGCGCTAGCCAAGGCCGCCTGAGGTTCAACCTTCGCGTTCGAACAGGCCCGCGGCGCCCATGCCTCCGCCGATGCACATCGAGACCACGCCCCAGCGCAGCTTCTGGCGCTCCATCTCGTACAGCAGCTTGCAGGTCAGGAAGCCGCCGGTGCAGCCCAGCGGGTGGCCGAGGGCGATCGCCCTTTAACAACTGATTTTGAGAATGCACTAATCTTTCCTGATGGAACCATTACAAGACCTAATATATTGACGGCAAGTGATTTGGGACTTCATACCTATACTGTAACCTGCACTGACGGAACAGACACAAGTGACCCTTATGAATTTTCAGTTCCTGTGGACACAAATGCATCATATGTCATAGTTCGTTGCCAAGGTTCTTCGACAGCTTCAAGTTATAAACTGCCTGAGACAAGTGTAAATGCTGTGGCTGGTTTGCAGGAAAGTTCACTTGTGGCAGAATGAGAACAAAAGAGCCCGAAAGGAGGTCCTCATGACTCGTTCTTTCTCCAGCTCACACTGCTTCATACTCGGGCTGCAGGCTGTTCTTCTGTGCGGCGCCCAGGCCTCGGCCGCGATCGTCAAGGGACCCTACCTCGAGAACGTCGGGCCCGACCATGTCAGCGTCAGCTGGGAGTCGAATCAGACTACCGACGGCCGCCTGCGTTACGGCATCGGCGAGCTCTCGCAAGAAATCGCGGTTCCCGAGGGCGTCGGCCTTCAGTCGATCAACTTGACAGGCCTGCAAGCCGGCAAGACATACTTCTATCGCCTCGATCTCTACGACGGAGCCTTCAGCCCTACGCTGACATTCTCGACTGCCCCGGCCGGAGCCGAGCCCTTTCATTTCCTGGTCTACGGCGACACGCGCACGGATCACCCCATACACCGCGAAGTGGTCGGCCTGATCGAGGACCGGGCGCCGGACTTCTACATCAACACCGGGGACATCGTCGAGAACGGAGACGACAGTGACATGTGGCAGATCTTTTTCGACATCGAGCATGCGCCCATGTCGCGCATGGTCATGTGGCCGGTCATGGGCAACCACGATCACCGCACGGACACGCTCTACGACGATCTGTTTCACGTGGACTCCGACTCGGGAACCTCGCGCTACTACAGCTTCGACTACTCCAACTGCCACTTCGTCGTGCTCTGCTCCGAGGATGACTTCTCCCCCACCGGCGCCCAGTACCAGTGGATCGACAACGACATGTCCGTGGCGCAATCCGACCCGGCCGTCGAGCACATCTTCGCCTTCTACCACCGGCCGTCGTTCTCATCTGGATGGCATGGAAGCGAGGGGATGCCCTTGGCCGAATATCTCCATCCGCTGTTTCTGAAACACGGCGTCGAGATCGTCTTCAACGGCCACGATCACGACTATGAGCGCAGTACGGTAGACGGCATCCTCTACATAGTAACGGGCGGCGGCGGCGCCCCTTATCCTCCGTTGATGGAAGAGGATCAACCGCCGCAGCCCGATAACAACCCCCACCGTCAGGTCTTCTTCGGTGTCTTCCACACCGTCGACTGCGCCGTTGCCGGCCAGGAAGTTCGCTGCGAGATGATCGACCTGACCCACACCGTCCGCGACACGTTCGGCGTCAACCTGGGAACAAATCCCGATGAGAAACCCCAATGCGCGCCCTGCCAAAGCGGCTGCGCTTCAACAGGCCGGGCCGGATCGATTCTGGCGTTTTTTTTCCTGGCAGGCGCGCTCTTGCGGCAACGCCGGAGCCCCCCAAACAACGGGGGCCGCTGAAAACCGCGGAATGGGCGGCACTATTGACTGATTGTTGCCTCGTCCGTCAATACCTCACTAAAACTGTGTAGCGGTATTTGATCTTGACGTCCTGGCCCGGCTTGAGCTTCAGGTTCCAGGCGCATTCGTTGCTGTGGTTGACCGAAAAGACGCCCTCCTGCCCGAGCGTGCACTTGGGTTTGCGGTCGGCTCTTACCAACTTGCCCGAGAATCGACGGCGAATGACCATCGAGACTTCCTGGCTGCGATGGTTGTTGGCCCTCAACTCGCTTTCAACCGTTGCCCGGTAGTAGCGGTCGCCGCCGATGTAGAGGTCCTTGCGATTGCCCTTGACCTCTTTTTCGGTATGCAGGGTCCTGATGCTCAAGGCCTTGGTAACTCGCAGGGTGGTCATCTCGCCCCGGTTTACCCAGTAGCTCAGGCGCTGGCCGTTGAAGTGCTCACCGTCGACCACCACGGCCGGGGCGGTGGTCATGGGAAATGACAATGGATTGCGGAAACGGATCGCGTCCCAGGCGGTGTCGTCGAACTTCTCGGCATCCCGGTTCGCATCTTCCCGGTTTGAATAGCTTCCATATTGCCCGCGATTGTCGGGCACGTTCCATTCGACGATGCGGTTGTAGGACGCCCGGGCCATGGCCGTCTGCACGGCTAAGGACTCGCCCCTTAACAAGTCATACGGACCAATGTCCTGGTAGTACAGATCGACACGGTCGCCGGTGGGAATGGCCGACAGATCCAGGCCGCTTCCCGGGGCCGGTTCGTTGAAGCGCACGGCCTGCTGGGTGATCGCCCGATTGCCCATGGAGACGTGGGCCAGCGAGCGCGTCGAACTACTGAGTTGGTTGAAAAAGTCCTGCCAGCTGCTCGCCAATGTGAGCGGCGAGGTCACCTGCTGGAACTCGATGTTCGGAAAGCCCGAAATCAGTTCGAGCCTGGTATCGGCAAGGTCGACGAGTTCATTCTTGATTATCGCCTTTTGCTGCAAGACGAGCTGCTTGGGATCCGACAAATCCAGCCTGTAGCTCGGCGCCCAGGCGATACCCCTGGTCAAATAAGAAATATTGATAGTGGCATTCTTGCGACCGAGCCCGCTGACCTCGAAGAGCATCACCGGTTTTCGACGCATGATCTTGGCGCCTGCACCCTCTGCCTGCAGATAGGCAATCTTCGAGCTGTCAATGTATGACCGGTCTTTGCCTTTCTCCAAAATCAAAAACCGGCCTCCTCCGGGAGGCTGGATTGCCGCCGTGCCATAGCCATAGCGAGCGGTCTCATATCGCTTCGGCTTCGGGACAAGCTCGGCGACTCGGCCGCTTGCGGGGGGGATGCCGCCGTCCGTGAAGTAAATGACCACGTTGCGGCCGGCAAGCTCTTCCTGCAAATTGACCGGACCGGCTTCGTCCGCCGGCACTTCCACCATCCGGTGGGTGAGCCGGGTCACGACCTTGGCGTCGCTGACGATCCAGTAGGTGCCGTGGATCGGCTCGGGGACATCATCCAGACGATAAGTGCCGTCGGCCGGCACGCTGACGGTGCGGCTTATCACCGCCAAACCGTTCTTGAACAGGCCGGCCGAAATGATACGGCTTTTCACCGGCGTCTCCCCGGCGCTCGCAACGGCCGAGCTCCAAACCAACAAAAAGGCGAGCATCCCGATCTGTCGCATGTCAATCCTCCTTGTGAATGTGAAACGCGTCTCTCTAATCACCGGCAGGCAACAACCGGATAGTTGAGTATACGGCAAATCGAGCGCTTCTAATGTAACGATTTTGTAAAAAGTTCTTCCCGCTGAATCGAAGGAAGAAAGCGCGAAAGGATTACTCGCTGGGCGGATCGACTATCTTACCCATGAAGATCAAGGCATGCGAGTGGCTGTCGTGAATGATGAACAGGAAGGGCCGATCCACGCGCATTTCCTCGGGCATGCTCGATGTGCCCACTCCTACCGAGGTCACAGCCGCGGCTTCGGTTCCTTCCTCGTTGACCTTGACGTAGCTCTTGTGCTTGACGAAAGAGATGAACAGGCCGCCCGCGGGATTGATGCCGGTCAGGTCTGCCTTGACTTCATCGAAGGCCTCTCCCATGCCGAGCGCGATCAGCACGTCGTTGAGCGTCTTCTCGTATTTCAGTTCGTAGCGCGGCATGTAGAACTGGTAGTTCTCACGTTCTTGGAACTGCTCCAGAGCGTCTGCAAAGCTCGCAGCATTGAGTCCCGCGGCCACCTGGTCGATGTCCTTGTCCGGGTGCGGCAGGATAATGGTCATCGAAAACAGGCCGTGTCCGTACGGCAAGTCGACTGCCTGGAAGTCGTCGTTGTTCAATATTCTGAGCTTGTCCTCGATGTGCATCATCTTGACGTTCTTGTCGCCGTCCGGGGCATGGAAAACGGCGTCTTGGGTTTCGGCCGGGTCGAACTGCGAGACCCAGCTGCCCTTGAAGTAGACGGCGTTGATCAAGAACATCACCAGCGCCGAATCGATCGGTGAATCGACGATCTTGTCTATCTTGCCGTGGGTCTTCTCGCTGACCCAGGCGTTGATCGTGTCGGCCGCCCCGCTGTCCGAGAAATCCAGCGCGCTGACCACCGCGCCGAAGAAGGTCACGTTGGCGTCGATGAAGTCCTGTAACACCTCGAACCCTTCCCGGTACCAGATCGAGTTGGCGATCTCCATCTTGACGTCCGGGTCCATCCCGCTGAGCAGTTCGATCAGCCCTTTGTAACCTTGGTTAATCTCTTCGAGCGTTAAATTTCCAAATTGCAGGCACTGGCGCATGCCCTGCTCGGTGCCGCCGCGCGCCCCGTTGTAGACCATCCCCAGCGCCATCGAGACGCTCAGGGGCGAGACGAACAGGTTGCCGCCGTCCGACTGCGCAATGAGTTCATTGAAAAACGTGAAGCCGAATCCATTTGACGATTCCACCAGGTTCGCCTCAGTGGACGAAAGCTCCCGTGGCGGTTGCCAGTTGTCCGTGGTTCCGCAGCCGGTGGTCGATGTCCCAATGACCAGCGCCAGTAAAAACAGGCCGGCTAAAGCTGAAAGATATGGCACCAGGCGTTTCATCTCATGTCCTCCTCAATGGATATCACAAGCAACCGGGCATTTGTGGACGCTAGTTTCAGCAAGTCCCGTGCCAATTCCAAATCTACTCCGTCCCCGTTACTTTTTCTTTTTTTCCAGGGAGATAATGGCGGTTGCCGGTTACGGGGAGCGTTTTGCGACTCAAGTTTCTGAGGTCTGTTACCGTGGATGTCGTGGTTATCTGCAACGGCTATTGACACCCGTCTCGGGCATGTGCTAGCTTCTCGCGCATAAATTGACTCAATCGTCAATCAATGACAGGAGGAGCAAGATGACCCCTAAGGAAGTGTTCACTGACAAGTTGCCGGCACAGATGAAAGAGAAGGGCGACGACGTAACGAAGGTCAACGCCATCTACCAGTTCGTGGTTACCGGCGATAACGGCGGAAGCTGGTGGGTCGACACCACCAAGAGCGGCGGCGAGGTCGGCGAGGGCGAGAACGGCGACGCCAAGTGCACTATTACCATGAGTGACAGCGATTTCATCGATATGGTCACTGGAAAACTGAACGGCCAGATGGCCTTCATGACCGGCAAACTGAAGATCAAAGGCGACATGAGCCTGGCCATGAAGCTGGGCAACGTGCTCGGACTGTAGCCTTTCCCCGCATTCGGCGCCGGTTACTTAGCGGCGTCCACCAGTGCCCGATGGGCCGAGATCTCCGAAATGCAGGTTTCATTCTCGGCTGAAGTGCCCCGCTCGACTCCCTCTATGGTTATTTTCACCCATCCCGAGCGGACCGGCTCCCTGAAAAAAACCATCGTTTGCATGCCGAAGTCCAGCCCGGGAAGGGAGAAGTCGCCGAAGGCTTCTATTCTCGGATCGAGCTTCGACGAGTTGCCTCTCTCGATCGGCACCATCACGCCGTTTTCAAACATTATCGAAAACCGCGAGACCCTGTTGCGCGCCTCCCAGTCCTCCTTCGAGGATGCGCAGCCGGGCACCAGCCGCACCAGGCGTACTGGTTCCTCCTTGCTAAAAGACAGGGTGACTGATTGCGCTTCGCCCGACCCCGGTTGTCCCTCGACCCAGCCCGTCGACAGCTTCCCGTCGGTCACCGATTTCACATCCCATGCAGAAGTGGAACTCGGCAGGCGCGAGGTTGCAGTCAGGTTTACCGGCGCTACCCTGGTCAGGAAATCGATATAGCGGTCTTCACGCTCAATGTAGTCAGCGCCCTTGGCGGCGAACACTCTTTCGCGAATCCCGATTATAAACCAGGTCTTCCTGTCCGAACGACCCGCTAAAAATACCAGCTTGGGATCATGCCTGACTAAGATTTCGGGCCAGCCCGAACCGCGCGGGTTGATCTTCAGGCCGGGCGAGATACCGCCCAGGTCGACAACCCGGCGCGACGGGCGCCCGGCTTCTTCTTCGGGGTGCGTCACTACATATCGCGTCTCGATCAGTTTTCTCGTCCCCTTGGGTCCAAGCACAAACAGACGCAGTCCATGATCGGCTTCGTCGGGGCTTTCTTCGCAGATATCCAGCAGCACCGCCCGGGAAGTCGGGTCGAGTTCGATGATCTCGAATTTTTTCAGCGAGTCGGCTTCGATCGGCGGTTCGCGCGATAGCAGCAGGTAGTCTCCTTTGTCGTCCGCCTGCCAGGCGGAGAGCCCGATTCCTCCGGCCGAGCGTTCGACCACCAGTGAATCCTTCAGGCCGTCCGAGTCGAGGTCGACTCTCTTCTCGTCGAGCATTTCATAACCCGCCAACCTGAAGTCGCGGAAGGCCTCGGAGCCGTGAAACGTCTCGGCCATGGGCTGTGACGTCGCCGGCCTAGCGACCGTGCAAACAAGCAAAAAAAGACATACTCTTGGCGTCATTTTTCCCCCAGGAAAATCTCGTCCGTCTTCTCCGGCCGTTCAGTGTACATGGCCTCGATCAGTTCGCTGTAGCGCTCTTCGACTTCCTTGCGGCGCAGCTTCAAAGTCGGCGTGATCTCGCCGGCGTCCAGCGAGAAAGGCTCCGGAAGAATAGTGAAGCGCCGGATTGTCTCATAACCTGGAAGCTGGCGGTTACGCTCTTCTATCTCGGCCTCGATCAGCTTTCTGACGCGCGGATGAACGGCAAGCTCGGAGAATTTATCAAAAGGAATACCCTCGCGTTCGGCATAACGCTGAATCCGCTCGCTATCGAGCGAAACCAGCGCCGTCAGGTGCTTGCGCCCGTCACCGCAGACCATCAGGTTGTCAATGTAACCACTGGTGCGCATGAGCTTCTCGATGTTCTGGGGCGAGATGTTCTTGCCGCCCGAGGTGACTATTATGTTCTTCTTTCTTCCGGTCACCTGCAAGAAACCCTCCTTGTCGAACTTGCCGATGTCCCCGGTGTGCAGCCAACCTTCTTGATCGATAACCTCGGCCGTGGCCTCGGGCTGATCGTGGTAGCCCGCCATGACGTTGCGACCGCGGATCAAGATCTCTCCGTCGTCCGCCAGGCGCTCCTCAACCCCGGGAATAGGCGGCCCCACGGTACCGAATCGGTAACGATCGGGGCGGTTGACGTTTGCCGCCCCGACGTTCTCGGTCATCCCGTAGCCCTCGAGAACCAGGATCCCCAGGCTATTGAGGAACTCGGCAATCTCAGCAGACAGCGGCGCGCCACCGCTGACAAAGAATTTCAATCGCCCTCCGAAGCGCTCCTTGATCGCCGGCCCGATGATCACGTTGTCCGAGAGCAGGCGCCGGACGGACAGCCCGAGCGGGATCGGGGCATTTTGCGAACGCCGGGAGGCGACTTCCTCCCCGACCTCGGTAGCCCAGCGAATGAGCTTGCGCACGGTCCAGCCCTTTTTCTCGATCTCGCGAATCAGGCTGCCGTGAACTCTTTCCAGTATTCCGGGCACGACCGTCACGAAAGTCGGCCGGGCCTCTATCATCTCTCGACTGAGCATATCCAGCCCGGAGGAGAAGGCGGTACAGTACCCGACCCGTACGGAGGCCAGGACCATGATGCGAGCCAAGATGTGCGAGAGAGGCAGACACAGCAGATGGACATCGCCGCTTTCTACTATACTCTCCATCACCTTGGCCAATGCCTCGGCCTCGAAGACGAAATTGTCGTGAGTCAGCATGACGCCCTTGGGCAAACCGGTGGTGCCGGCCGTATAAACTATGCTGACGAGCGAATCGGGACCGATCTGCGCCTTGCGGCTCGCAAGCGTGCCGGGAAACTCGGCCTTGTGAACCCGCCCGGTCGAAAGCAGATCACCCCAGCGGATCTCGCCGGGCCCCCCGGCCGGCCCGCCTATCAAGATCACCTGTTCGACGGAGGTCTTGTCGATCACCTTTCGAACCTTGGCCAGCTGCTTCTCGTCCTGGACAAAGGCCATCCTGGCTCCCGAGTCGGCCAGCACGTGACGCACGTGTTCCTCTACCGAGTCGATGTGAACCGGCACGGTGCAGCCGGCGGCTTTCTGGATGGCCAGATCCGCGAGAACCCACTCGGCCCGGCTGCGCGACAGAATCGCCACCCGCTGGCCGGCCTGCATGCCGATTGAAATCAATCCGTGAGCGAGTTGATCGGTGACATCATCGAACTCAGCCCAGCTAATCGCCTGCCAGCGACCGGCGATCGAGCGCGTCAAGGCAACTTCGTCGGGCGAGCGCTGCACCCGTTTTTCAAACATATCGACAAATGTGCCTTCCAAGATATTGCTCCCATTGCGGCTCCGCCGCAGTCACAAGAGACCCGCGTTGGACTCAGCAGGAGTCTTGCCCCCGGGACCCATGTCGCCTCCACCACCGTAAGACTACCCTCAGCCGTAAGGATCAATCAAGATCATGATCAGTCCCGGATTGTCGCAGGCGACAGAAACGTGATATATGGATCATACCCAAAAGCGGTTACGATCCCATTTTCACATATCGCACAAGAGGATCGCATTGACACACCAAAGAAGCTTGCGATATATGTCGTCAAATCAGGTATGACAAGGCAGACAGGGCCTTGCTCATACGGGAGCGTCGGGTGGACTGGGTCCCTGCGCAGATTAGTCGCTACCGCATCCTCGATGAGGTCGGCCGGGGTGGGATGTCGGTGGTATTTTGCGGGCAGGATCTATCGCTGGATCGCGAGGTAGCGGTCAAGATTCTGCTGCCTCACCTTTCCGGAAATATCGAAAGCCGGAAGCGTTTCCAGCGGGAGGCCAGGGCCGTGGCTCGCCTGCACCACCCGCATATAATCGAAATCTATGATTTCGCCGAATCGGACGACGGCCTTAGCTACATCGTCACCGAGTTTGTCCGGGGCGCTACGCTAAAGGATCTGATCGAGAAGCAGCGGGCCTTCTTCCCCGAAGTGGCCATCATGATCGCCATTCAGATCTGTGAAGCCGTGGCACACGCCCACTCGCTCAAGATCGTCCATCGCGATCTCAAGCCCGAGAACGTCATGATCTCGGCCGACGGGGTCCTGAAGCTGATGGATTTCGGTATCGCCAAGGTCATAGACCAGCAACAACAGATGACCATGACCGGAACCATTCTTGGATCTCCGGCCCATATGGCGCCGGAGCTGCTGGAAGGCCGCGAGCTGGACTTTCGCTCGGACATTTTCTCCATCGGCACGGTCCTGTACTGGCTGTCCACCGGAAAGCTCCCGTTTACCGGCCAGAATCCCCACCAGGTCATAAAATTGATCGTCGAGGGAAGCTACCCGGATCCACAACAGGTCAACCCCGTGGTCGGGACGGACCTGTCGCGGATCATCCGCCGGGCGCTCGATCACGAACCCGACAATCGTTTCCAGACGGTCTCTGCAATGCAAACCGAGCTGCACGCCTGCCTGAATGATCTGGACATCGAGGATTTTGACACCGAACTCAGTTTCTTCTTCAAGCAACCGACAGCATATATCGAGGCACTCGAACCCCGGGTGGCCAAGAAGCTCCTTGAAAACGGCAAAGCGCTGATAGCTTCCGGCAAGCATCGCCAGGCTCTCGAGGTGCTCGATCGCTTACTGGCCATGCAGCCCGGGCATCCAGAGGTGCTCGAACTGGTCGATGGTATCCAAAGGCGCCGGCGCCTGAAGCGCAGGCTGAGTGTACTTTCCACGACGCTGGGCGTTCTTGTTGTCATTGCGGCAGGCATCTGGGCGGCGGCAACCTGGCTTCCGCATGACACCACGGGCAACGATGACGCCGGCATCGCCGTTGGTATTTTCCTGGATGCGGGTCTGCCCGACGCCGGCCTGTCGGCCGTAGCCGA
>CAZENH010000026.1:12836-26531 GCA_964513625.1 uncultured Myxococcales bacterium
TTCTCAGGCGAAGGCCGATTCTCAGGCGAAGGCCGATTCTCAGGCGAAGGCCGATTCTCAGGCGAAGGCCGATCGACAGCAGAGCCATAGGCGCGATGGCGGAAGAGTCGCCGTCATCACCCACCCCAGGCCCGTCGTCAAATACCCGTTCACCATCGTGCCGCAACCATATTTCGAGCGCATTTTGATAGACGAACGCGAAGTCGCCCGCAATGACGACAAGAGCACCGGCTTCGGCCAGTTCTACAGCGGCAAGCTTGCAGCGGGCAAACACCGGGTACGAATAATCGCCCACTCCTACGCCGATGACGAGTTCACCATAAACCTGCCGCTGGCCGAGGAACGAGTTCCCCGCAAGTTGCACTTCCTGCCTGCCCTGGTCGAGATCGACTCCGAGCTGGCCGACGCCACGGTATATATCGACGGCAAGTACCGGGGCTCCGCGGCCAGCAGACGCGACAACCCGATCGCCTTCACGATGGAAGGGCGCCGGGGCTCGCGCAAAGTCAATATCCGGCTGGTGGACAAGTCAGGCCGTGAGCTGCGCCGAACACTGACGGTGACGGCCGGCAAGACCGTCGTTTTAAAGGCCAGCCGCTCGCAGTTTGTCCCGGTCTCCGACGGGGGGACACCATGATCCCGCGAACGAGGCTCACGGCTTTAGCGCTGATTCTTTTATTGTGCCGAACAGTCGGCGCCGACTCGGTTTCCGAAAGGCTCGATCGCGGCGCGTCCGAGTTTGCTTACAAGAATTTCGAGAACGCCGCCGGGATCATCGAAAAACTGCTGTACCCCACTCTACAGCTCACGGCGGAAGAAGACATTGTCAAGGCGCGCGAGATGCTCGGCTTGTGCTACTTCTACCTGGGCCAAGAGGACAAGGCCCGCAAGGAATTCACGGCCCTTTTATACCTGCGGCCCGGACACCGTCTGGATCCGTTCTTGATCCCGCCCCCGGCGGTGGCGTTTTTCGATCGCATCCGCAACGATCCGCGTATGAAGGCTCGTCTGGAGAAGATCGAGAAAGAGCGCCTGGCGGCGATTGAGAAGAAAAACAAGAAGCCGCCGCGAACGCTCGTGAGAAGGATCTATCTCGAGCGTGATCGGGTGCGCCACAACCGCCTGATCGCCTTTCTTCCTTTCGGACTGGGGCAATTCCAGAACGGCGACAGTGTCAAGGGGATCCTGCTGGCGACCGGCGGCGGCCTGTCACTGGCCGCCAACATTGTGTGCTACAGCCTTCTGGTTGCGCTGGCCAACGAGAACGGCAATTATGCCTCCGAAGACCTCGACCTGGCCCGGGGATTGCGAATCGGACAATACGTCTCCTTGGGGATTTTTGCCGCCAGCTGGATATACGGGGCCATCGACGCAAACATATATTTCCAGCCTTTGACCGAGGCACCCTACCGCAAGGCCCGCGAGGAAGAACAGGTCATGGAGAACAATACATCTTCGCTGTTGCCCGTGGGCGTGCCGGGCGGAGCGGGTTTTTCTTTCCAGGGGCGGTTCTAGGGAAGTTTTCAGGGAGGTTTATTAGATGCCGAGCATTCGCTACAAGCCAAGCCGGGAAAAACGGCCGCGCAGCCGGCAGATCTTCAAGCGCATCACGACAATCGGCAGCGCAGCCGAATGCGACATCTCCATTCAAGACGCGGGCGTGGCGGAAAGTCATGCTCACATTCTTTTCGACGGGAGCAGTTTCAACATTTCCAGCCTGGACAAGACTCAGGCCGTCATGGTGAACGATCAGAAAGTCAAGGCCGGCCAGTTGGGCCACGGGGATCGCATTCGCCTGGGCGATGCGGAGCTCACCTTCCTGCTTTACGACGAGCCCCCCGACGAACATGGCGACATCGAGGCGGCCCGCCTGGAAGCCTATCGTAAGATGCTGTCCTTCTCCGGCAAGCTGGTCGCCAAGGAATCCATTGACGACCTGCTGGATGCGCTGCTGGACGCGGTGATTGAGTTGACCCGGGCCGACAAGGGGATGCTGATTTTGCTCGAGGGCAACCAGTTGCGGGTCAAGGCGGCTCGCAACCTGAAAAGGGAGACCATCGAGGACGCGGTAGGAAAAATATCCGACACCATCGTCGCCCGGGTAGTCAGAACCAAACAGCCGTTGATAGTCTCCGACGCGCTGAACCACGAGGACTTCAAGACATCCGAGTCGGTCATCAATCTCAAGCTGTGTTCGGTGATGGCGGCGCCGCTGCTGCAGAAGGGCGAACTATTCGGCATTCTCTACGTCGGCAACGATAACGTGGTCAACCTTTTCGAAGAGCGCTCGCTCGAGGTGCTGACCGTATTCGCCTCCCAGGCCTCGCTGCTGGTTCAAAACGCGCTCTTGCTGAACGAACTGCGTATCGACAACCAGGAGCTTGCCGAGCGGCTCGAGCAAATGCGTTTCGGTGAGATCATCGGCGCCTGCGATGCCATGAAGGATATTTTCCTCAAGGTCGAGAAGGTCTCGCAGACGGGCATCTCGGTGCTGGTTACCGGTGAAACCGGAACGGGAAAGGAACTTGTTGCGCGCCGGATCCACGCGCTCAGTCCACGGGCCAAGGGCCCCTTCATTACAATCAACTGCGGGGCCATACCGGCAAACCTGCTCGAGAGCGAGTTGTTCGGTCACGTCAAGGGCGCCTTCACCGGGGCCGCCGTTACCCGGGGAGGAAAGTTCCAGGCGGCCGACGGCGGCACGTTGTTTCTCGACGAGATCGGCGAGTTGCCGACCCAACTGCAGGTAAAGCTGCTTCGGGCTCTGCAGGAAAAATTCGTCACCAAGGTCGGCGACACGCGTCCCGAGTCGGTGGACATCCGTGTCATCTCGGCCACCAATCGCGACCTCGAGCAAGGCATCAAGGATGGAAATTTCCGCGAGGATCTTTTCTACCGGATCAACGTTGTCAGCCTGCATCTTCCGCCACTGAGAGAGCGCGGCGACGATTTAACGGCCATTGCCCGCTATCTGCTCGGCAAGTACACCATCGAGTTCGGCAGCAAGGCCAAGGGATTCACCCCGGCAGCGCTTGTTGCCATGCGCAACTACTCCTGGCCGGGTAACATCAGGCAACTCGAGAACCGTATCAAGAAGGCGGTGGTACTCGCGGACAAGACACACCTGGGTGCCGCCGATCTCGACTTGAACCCGGAGGATTTCGACAGCGTCATGCCGCTGGCCAAGGCCAAGGAAGAATTCCAGCGGAGTTACATCAACCGCATTTTAGCACGCAACAACGGCAACCGCACCAAGACCGCCCGCGATCTGGGCGTCGACCCGAGAACAATCTTCAGGCATCTTGAAAAACTAGAGCCGCAGGATGAAAATTTCTGACCGAACCACGGCAACTATGTCGCGGTCGGGAGAGGAGAACTACTGTCGGAACATGAATCATTCAGCTAAAAGCGCTTTGTTTTCAGGTCAATACGCACGAGGACGCCGAAGTGGCACCGTTCTTGCGTAAAAACACAGCGGTCAATGTCGGCCGATTGTCAATTGCGGCAGCAATGTTGCTGTTTTGTGGGTGTCTCATGTCCCCCGATATCAACGTCGAACCCGAGGAAGCGCTCTACCCGCCCGAGATTGTATTGTCGACCCTGAGCCCGGGGGACGAGTATTCGATTATCCCCCTCGACAGCGCCTGCACGCCGGCGGTGTTCAAGGTTGTACAGATTCAGGATCTCAACAAGAAAGACACTCTCTACGCCCGATTTTTGCCGGACTGGGAAGCAGGCGATACGAAGTCATCCTTCGTGACGATTTTTATCAACCCCACGCCGGGGTCGATCATTCGCCAAGTTTACGATGTCGAGTACCAACAGGATCTGACTCAGTTTTCACTGGGCGACATACATTCCTTGCGCCTGTTCGTCTCCGACCGCCGGCCGGACAACACTGGCAACGGGATGGAACTAACGGACAACCCCGACGGCCAGTACGACTTCTACCAGTGGACCTTCCAGGTGGTCGAAGAGGGATCGGGAATCTGTGCCTCGGATGAAGGTGATAATGGGTGATGGCAAACCGTTTCTCAAAACTACTCGTTTTGCTATGTGTCGCTGCGGCACTTCAGTCCTGTGACATGTTTTTCGCTTCGAGCGTAGGCCCGGCCTGCATCGACAATCTCGATTGCGCGCTGGGCCAGGAATGCGACCCCGACACGCTGACCTGCAAGGACAACGTCAGCCAGACGCCACTGTCGGTGATCGACCTCGAACTGACCCCGTCGAAGGATTCGGGCTTCGCGGCCACCCAGATAGGCGGCCTGGATCTCAAAAAGGTCGATGACATAAACGAGATCACCCTGGTGTTGAACGACAGCGTGACCCTGCAGGGCCGGGTTCAGTCGCCCGACGCCATGGGCGGTCTTCCGGGCACATTGGTGGCCACGCGCCGGGCGGTGTTCGACGATCGCAAGTTGACCTGGAACCTGGCGGTCTCCGAAGACGGCAGTTTCGAACAGGCCGTCGCCTCCGGTGTTTACGACTTGCTGCTCAAGCCATCGAACCGCGATGGATTTCCACAGTTGATGCTGAGCGGTATCGAGTTTCCTTCAGAGAATCCTCCCGATCTCGATTACTTGCAGTTCGCAGATCCGGCCCAGGCCGATCTCGACGCCCAGGATCCGTTGCTGGTCGTCAAGGGCAAGGTTCTGCAAAGCCAGGCCTACCCCCACCCGTTGACCGGGATCACGGTCGACGGCATCACCAACCAGGGCCTGCGCACCAGCACCGCCGTTCCCGACGCGCAGGGCATCTTCTACCTGCGCCTGCCCTTCGTCCGCTCGATCGACCAGCGCGCCGACAGTGAAAACGTCTTTCCTGCGACTGTCGACATAACGCTCAAGCCCAGTTCGAGCGATGTGCGCTTGCCGACCGTGACTGTCCCGGGCATCGAGTTGGCCGGGGCCGACCTGGGAACTTTCTACATCGGCGATGTGCCCGAGTCGCACTCGCTGTCCGGGGTTGTGCTCGATTCCACCGGCCGGCCGATCGCCGATTGCCAGCTACGCTACACGGCCGAGAACATAGGCAATGGCTCTTTGACTTTGCAGGGCCAGACGGATTCGACGGGTCATTTTGCAACGACACTGCCGGAGGGTTCTTACAAGGTCAAGGTCATTCCCGATCTTCTGTCCTCTTCCGTCATGCAGACCGTCAACATAGAGCTTACCGGCGACCAGAGCACAAATATCAACTTGCCCGATCGCCCCTTGCTTTCCGGCGTCGTCACCGACAGCAACGGCGCTCCAGCAGCGGGTGTAACAGTCAAGGCCAAGCGCCTCTCGACCGTCAGCGGCGTCGAAGACGGTGTTGTACGCAGCTACTCTGTAAACACCGCCGCCGACGGCTCGTTCGAGCTGCCGGTCGACTTCGGCCGCTACAGCGTGACATTCATCCCTAGCGCGGCAAGCGGCTTGCCGCGCTCTCTGCCGAAGGTGGCTTATATCACCGGCGACTACTACGCGATGGATGCCTCGGCAACCAAGCTGGCCCAGCCGACGCTGATCCAGGGTCACGTCTTCGGCTCCGACGGTGCGCCGATCTGCGGCGTAACCATCGACGTGTTTCACAGCCCCACTGATGAGAGCTCGCAACTGGTGGGCCAGGCAATTTCCGGCGGCATCATCGAGGAATGCGCCGGCTCTTATGCTGCAATAATTCCCGGCAACCTGTTTCCCTGAAAAACACGACCTTCACAAGATTGACCGGCGTCCAGAACGCTTGCTATCATGCATCCTGAGCGAGGCACATGAAAGACGACAAGCGTCAGCGAGATCACACACGCACAATAGAGTTCAAGGCCATTCTGACCGAAAGAACTCCACTAAAGAAGAAAATCGCATTTCTGACCGTCATCCGCGGGGGCGGCCGCGACCTGGGACTGCATGCCGTGCTGCAGGATCAGATCATCATCGGCCGCTCGACGGACAACGATCTCGCGCTGCAGGATCTGGGAGTCTCCTGGGAACATGCCCGGGTGATTCGCAAGGACGACGGTACTTTCGTCCTTCAAGACATGGGATCCACCAACGGCACCCGGGTCAACGGCCTGGAGATCGAGGGCTCGCATACTTTGCGAGAGGGCGAAAAGATTTTCCTGGGAGAAACGGTGGTCAGGTTTTCGATGGCCGACGAAATGGACCTGGTTTTCCAGAGCGAGGTCCAGCAGCTGGTCGGCACCGATCCGCTGACAGGCCTGGAATCCAAACGCGTCTTCGACGACGCTTTAGATTACTCGCTGCAGCAGGCCCGTTGCCTGAGTCGACCGTTGGCAGTGCTGATGATGGACATGGACGGGGTCAAGCAAATCAACGACACCCACGGTCACCTCTTCGGCGCCCACGCTATCGGCCAAACGGGCAGGATTCTGGCCGGTGTGATCTGCGACGCCGGCCACGTCTGCCGTTTCGGCGGAGACGAGTTCACGGCTTTCCTGCCCGGCCACGACGCCGAGTCGGCCGTCCGCTTCGCCGAGCGCATCCGCCTGGCCGTCGAGAACGCCTGTATAGAGAAAGACACTATCCCGCTCAAGCCGACGATCTCGATTGGAGTAGCCGCCTATCCCGAGAACGGAGAGGCCGTACTGGCCCTGGTAGCCGCAGCCGATCAGGCCCTCTATCGCGCCAAGGCCGCCGGCAAGAACAGGGTCTCCCGATAATTGCGTGCCGCGCAGGGTGTTATCCGCCAATGACCTCGAAGGGCGCCCAGAAGAAAGGGTGTGAGAAGCGGGAGTCTTGCTTTACTTTCCTGGCCGCGCGGGTCAGGGCCGCGGCAGGCTTTTGGCCTGCGCGAATCGCGCTGTAGAAATCCTCGATTATAGAGGCAGCGCTCTCGTCCGATAGCGGCCAGAGCGTGGCCAGCAAGGCCCCGGTTCCGGCGTGCAAAAAAGCGCGAGTCATGCCGATCACTTCTTCCCCGGCGCCGATTTCTGCCCGCCCGCTGTCGCAGGCCGATAGAACCACCAGCCCGGCCTTGGTCAGGTCGACTCCCAGAACCTCGCTGGCCGTGAGCCTCCCCTCGCGGGGCGGATTCCCGGACAAGGCCAGGTACGAGTCCATCGGTCGCTCCGGCAGATACACTCCATGCGAAGCGATGTGGATCAAGCCCGCCCCGCCTGCACCCGCCATGAAAGCCTTCTTGCTCGCCAGGCGGCCAATCTGGACGTCGGCGTCTTTGAACATGCGCCCGATCACACGGACTTCCTCGGCCGCTGTCGGCAAGTCGGGCATGTCGGTCTGCGGGTCGCCCAGTGCCAGTACGCCGCCTGCGACCTTGCGCCGCGCAGCCCTGATCATGCAAAGCGACGAGGCCGAGGGAACGGTCGAGATCGAATCGAAGCGATCCACCAGGTAGCGCTTGCCGTCCCACAGGGCCATGAAAGGAACGTAGTGCAACGGGCCCCAGGGAACGACGATCAGCTTCCCGGACGGAAGTATCTTTTCGAGCGGCGCAAGAATCTTGGTATACAGGCGCAGGCCCTTCTTCTTAATCAGCTGCTGGCCGCGCTCCGGCTTCTTCATGGCGCGCAGGAAACTTGCGACCATATTGTGAAGCTCGCGTTCTTGCAGCTCGACGGCCGAGAGTTTGACACCGCCGTGTGTTACCACGAACACAAACAATTGTGTTCCATCGTGGAAGAAAGAAACCAGCACCTCGCCTCGCCCCAGGACTTTCTGTACGTCGCTGACCTTGGCAGGATTGACGGTCACCAGCGAGATCCATCCCTGGCCGGGATCGGGCTTCGGCAAAGGCTTCGCGGCGACATGCCCCGCGGCCAACTTTTCAGCAGGTCCTTCAAAGAAGTTCTTCACCTGCGGCAGCCCGCGCAGCATGGCCCGACGCACCGGGGCCAGCTTGGCTTCGGCCCGGCGGTCGCCAAGCTTGATCTCGCGCTCGCCCAGCATGTCGAGAAACGCCCGGCCGCGCGCCCTTTCAGAGATCCTGAAAGCCCCGGCAACGTCCCCGAGCTTGACATCCAACGCCACCGCTCCCCGGTAGAGGCGGGTCTTGGCCGCCGAGAAGCTCCTGCGCGAACCAACCGCACCGATCATGGCCCGCAGGTTCTCCACCAGATCAATAGCCCTCAAATACGCCTGCCGCGCGAGCTTGAGTTTGCCAAGCGACGCAAGCGCTCGCGCCTTCTCGGTGCAAGCCTGCCAGATTGCATCCGCAGGGCCCCTTTTGCCGAGTGCCACAAGCGCAGCCGAGGCCTGTTCGAGCGCCTTTCCGTGAGTGCCGGCGTCGTTGTACAACTCCGCCAGGTTGGTTCGCGAGATGGCGGCTTGAACCTTGTCGCCTGCGCGTTTTGATTCCTCGGCAAGGCGCGCAAGAAGCCCGGCAGCCTCCATGTGCTTTCCGGACTCCGCCAGCAACAGGGCCTGGTTCATTTCGAGCCTGCGCTCGGCCCGCCCGCGCTCTGCATCCGAAAACGAGTCCAGCAGTTTCCGTGCCTTTGTAAGGAAAGCACTCGCCCGCTCATGTTCACCCGAAAAACCGGAAGACTGCGCGGCACCCAACCAGGCATCGAAGGCAATCTGAGGGCGGCCTGGCAGCAGAGAAGCCGCCTTCTCGAAGTGCTCTACGGCCTCGCCGTAGCGCCCCAGGTAATGCAATGCACGCCCGGCGTTGGCCTTCATCAACCCGCAAAGAAGCACCAGAGCCTTATCCTTTTCGATCATGCCGTAGGCATCATCGAGGAGTTTAGCGGCCCGGTAGTAGTCTCCGGCCAACAACGAGGCCCGGCCCCTGAGACCGGCAATCCTGGCAGCCAGATAAGGATCATCGGCGGCCACGACGTCGGTCAGGCCTGAAAGCTGTTCGACGGCCTGCGCATCGCCGTCGATCACACCCGCGTATGCGGCCAGAAAATGCAAAATCACGCTGGCACGCGAACGCAAGGGTGCGCGCAGCGCAAGCGCCCCGAGTTCGCGACGCGCCGCGGCCGGATCGGTCTTGAATTTTTCGCGCCCGGGCCCCATCTCGAATGCCAGTTCCGGGGGAGTCAAGGCCTTGGTTTCGAGTCGCTCGATGGCTTTGCGAATGCCGTCAATCTCGGACGCCTTCCCCAGTATCCTGTTCATTGCAAGTCCATGATCGAGCACGCTTCTGAGCGCGATTTTTCCTCCGGGGACATCTGTCGGACTCGCAGCTTGCGAGTTCAACAAGACGGCTATCTGCTTGGCCGCCTGCGCCAGTTTTGGTTGATCCAGCATGTAGTCGGCTAGATTGCCCGCCCGAAGCAACTGCTGCAGCCGCTCGGGAGGCTTGCCTTTTCGAGCTCGTAATAGCGCCTCCCGGTAGGCAGGCATGGCCGCCTGACGGGCACGGATTCTCCACTCGTCGGCGATCTGCTGTTCAAGCAGTCCCAGGCCCTCGGAGGCCAACGATGAGTCGCGCCCCCAACCGGAAGAAAGCCCGTGCAATTCGCCAAGGAAAGCGCGGGCTGAATCCTTGCCGCTCTTTGCTGAACCGGGACGTAAAAGCTCAACGTAGGGGCCGAGAGTGCGTTTGCACTCCAGCGATGCAGCGATACAACCATCTACGTCCCCCAGCAAGCAAATCACGTCCGCAACGGAGCGTTCGAGCATCTGGTTGGCGGGATCCTCTGAGTTCTCCCGCTCGCCCATGGCAACACCGAAATGCGTCTTGGCTCTTTGATAGTGCAAAACGGCCTGGTCGTGGAATTTCGCAGGCTGATCCGCAGCCTGGGCTATCTGCGAGAGCAGTGCAACCACGCAAAGCAGCACGCTTATCCGATACATGCTCATCACCCCATGATACGGAAAACTTATTGAGATTCCATGGGTCTATTGTGCCGCGGGCGTTCCCATGCCCTTGCCGGCGCCGGCCCACTTGCGCATAAGCCACAAGACGATGGGCGAGACCATGGCGATAAAGGCGTAGATCAACCACATGTTCTCTGTGTGCGAGGCTCCGGGCGCGGGACAGTAGCGGGCCAAGAACCAGCCGGCATAGAATCCCGTGATCATCTTGGTCAAGAACCAGGGGAACTGGCCGATGCCCATGTATATGCCGGTCTTACCCTCGGGAGCGATCTCGGCGATGTACTGCAGAAAGCGCGGCTGCCACATGGCCTCGCCGATGGTCATCAGGAAGATATAGGTATACAGCAGGTACGGCGTTGCGGCTATGGCCAATAAAAAGGTCGGCGCCGCCATCACCAGCGTTCCAAAGACCATCATCTTGTAGACGTTGGCCCGGGCCGTTATGGCCGCCACCAGCGGAGCCAAGAAGAAGATCAGCACCGGGTTGATGTTCGAAATCAGCTCGTAGTTATCGCTTACGAATCCGGAATAAGCGTACTTGATGTACTGCGGCAGCGTCAGCCAGTTATGGGCAAAGAGAGTCTGAACCGGGATCAGGATGAAAATGAAAAACACGAAACGGCTGTTGCGAAAGGGGTGATCGGGTCTTCTTTTCAAGAACACAACCAGGGCCGGCGTGAGCAAGGCACCGAAAACGGCAATTCTGAGTAGCAAATCGCCGCTGTGACTTCCAGTGTGCAGAAAAGACAGCCAGCGCCCTAGAGGCTCGTCGACGGCCAGATCGATCAGTACCGCCGTTCCTGCAAGCGCCAGCACGAAAAAGAAAATAAACGGCAAATCCCACAAGGGAACGTTTTCTTCTGCTTTTTTATGCTGCTCCTTTTCGGAATTCGCCTCGGCGTCCTGCTTCGGTTCCGCCTGCGCCCCGACCGTGGCAGCCTTGACACTTCTCTTGGTCATCATCGAAAAGACCACGATCAACCCTACGGCCACCGCCGCCGCGCATGCCCAAAAGACGGCATCGATCCCGTTTGGCGGCAGCTTGGCACTGAAGCTCTCTCTGATGTACGGGCTGGCCAGGCCGATGAAGAAGGCTCCCAGGTTCATCAACCCGTAGATCATGGCGTAGCCCATGGCCGCCGACTTCTCGTCGGTGAACTGCTTGACGGCGGCATAGGCCGCAGGCTGATACATCCCGTAGGCCACCGCCACCAGAAGCAGGGCCGCGATGGTTATGAAGAACAGGCCCGATCCGAGCCCGCCTGTATGGAAAAAAAGCTCACCCGAAGCCAGTACCACCCGACCGAATAACAAAAGGCCGACCGCCGTCCACATCGCCCGGCGAACACCTATCTTGTCCGCCACACCGCCCAAAAAGAGCTGCGCCAGGGTTATCCCGCAAGTAAAAAAACCGACAACGATACCGGCGTAATGAGGGCCGATGCCCACGTTCTCCTGCAAGAAAAGCATCAGCTCGGTCAGGATACCGAAATAGGCCGCGCCCTCCAGAAAGTACGAGATGTACAGGCCCCACAAGGCCCTGGGCGCCTTGGTCGTCTGGATGAACGGGTCGGAGATCTCTTTCCAGGCCTTTCTTACGGCTTGGCCCAGACCGGCCGGCGCCGCGGCCGGCTGCCCGTCTTCCTGTTTATCGACTTCTTCGGTTTCGATGACACACCTCCGGTCATGCATTTGGTGATTCCGACGCCGACTCAATAGCATGGCTTGAGTCACTTGGCAATGATTGCCAAGGCGTGTTATACAACCAAGCGCTGCGAAAGGAGAGACACGAATGAAACGATCTTTTGTATCCATGCTTGTCTGCGTTGCCGGGCTTCTCGTTCTTCAGAGCCCCGCCTCGGCCGGCTGGCCTTCGGAGACCAGGCTCACACGCGACGTAACCAAGTACTGGAAAAAAACCTGGCCCGATCAGGAACTGACACACGTTACCAAGAAAACCGACTGCGAGAAGGCCAAGCTGGAAGACGCGGCCTACAAGAAAAAAACCGGCAAAAGCCGGATGTTGAGGGCCTGCCTGGTGAAGGCGGATGCTTTCGTGGCTCGCGGTTACCGTTTTTTCATCTACCGTGACAGCTACGTCTATTATGTGGCCCACAAGCTAAAAAATGTGCAGCTCGGAGAATTGGAAAAGGCCTGGAAGGCAGGGGGAGTTCCCGCTCCGAGCCCGGACGAAGCGGCACGCTTGTTACGTGAATTTGCCGAAAAGGATCTTGGCGCAAGCGATGTCCAGATTACGATTCAAGAGATGGGCAGGCCGCGCCCCTACGGAGATTTCTACCGCATAACGCTGGTTGCAGATATCGCTTACAAAAAGGACGGTAAACAAACCAAAAAGGACAAGGTCCTTTCCACGTTGCAATCCGACGGTACCGAATGGAAGCCGGCCCCGGGGCTGGTCTTCTGAAGACTACTTGCAGCTTTTCAAAATCTGCTTCAAGGCAGGCATCTCTTTCGAGTCTTTGGGTATCATCTTGGAGTAGATGCCGTATTCACGACAGGCCGCCTTGTTGCGCCTGAGCTGGGCGTAGGCGATGCCAAGCCCGCGGTGCGCCAGGGCGAAGCGAGGATCGGCCTTGATGGCGTTTTTGAACTCACCTACGGCCTCTTTGAAACGACCCTTGCGGATCAGTGCATTGCCATTCTTGTAATGCGCGAGCGCTTTTTGCGGATCGCGTGCGGGTTTGTTGTGCGCCACTATCTTCTTCTTATGCCCGGGTTTCTTGACACTGCCGGTCTTCGTATCAGTCTTGGCCGTGCCGGCATTGCCCCCCGCCCGTTTTTTATCGGCTTGTTTCTTTGCCACAACACCCGTTCCGGCATCCTCATTGGCTAGCGCGGTTCCGGCGTCGGGCTCGACAGCCTCTGCCGTCGCACCCGTATTGACACCGGCCTGGTTGACCTTCGTGGATGTCCCTGCCTTGCCTTCATCCAGAACTTTCGACTGGTTCACAAACCACCAGGCCGCGCCGATTCCGGCGGCAACTACGATAAGTACCAAAAAGATCCACAACCCGGTGCGCGAGGGTTTCGCCACCGGCACCGGTGCCGGCTTTTCGAAAGGCAGTGCGCCCGGTTCCGCAGAGCCGGCCGTCGGCAGCTTCATTTGCAAAGAATCACCCGCACCCCCTGCGGGCGGCGAAGCGGCGACCGGCGGCGAGGGAGTCTGAGCCGCCGCAGCACCCTCGGCCCCTGCCCAGGGCGTTCCTTCATCCGGGACGCCTTCTCCCGAGCCGCGCATGACATAAGTGCTGCTCCTGTGCCCTCCAAGAGGCGGCGGGGTTTGCTGAGTGGGAAGAACGAGCCCGGGTTTCGGTAGCGGAGGCGGCGCGGCGGGTTCTGAAACCCGCGCCGGCGGTTCTGCCTGGGCCTGACCGGCTGAAGCCTGATCAGACGACTCAGGAACAGGTTGATATGGTTCGATCTCGGGCAAGGCCTCGGTCTCCGAAGCCTCTCCCGAAGGGGCTGGTTCGGCCACCGAAGCCTCCGGCGGAAGTGAGGCCCCGGCCTCCGGAGCCCCTGGCGGAGCTATGACCCCGGCCTCCGGAGCCCCTGGCGGAGGAGGCTCGACGCCAGCGCCTGCTTCCTTGGACTTTACAAAGGTCGGCATGTTGTCCGAAGAGAATCCGCTTGCCGCCCAGCGGGCAGCGGCTGAGGCCCAGTCCTCGGTTCCAGGGCCGGAAGCGGACGGCTGGTCATTAACCGCCTGCGGAACGGGCTCTGTTTGCGGGGCCGGTTCGGCTTGCGGAGCGGGCTCTGGCTGCGGAGTTGGTTCGGCCTGCTGGGCCGGTTCGGCCTGCTGGGCCGGTTCGGCTTGCGGAGCGGGCTCTGGCTGCGGAGTTGGTTCGGCCTGCTGGGCCGGTTCGGCCTGCTGGGCCGGTTCGGC
>CAZENH010000026.1:26631-43554 GCA_964513625.1 uncultured Myxococcales bacterium
TCGGGCGCAGCAGTCTCTTCGGGCGCAGCGGTCTCTTCGGGCGCAGCGGTCTCTTCGGGCGCAGCAACTTCTTCAGCTGCCGACTGTTCTTCTGGCTGTGACGAGCCACCCCACAGCAGCGAGCCCGCCCCCCATCCCTGTCCGGGACCGGTAGGTTCCCTGTCCGCCGAAGCCCCCTCGGGCATCGAAGCCTCCCCGGGCGAAGGCGCGGCTTGAGCCTCCGAAGCCTCCGGCGAAGGAACGGCCCCGGCCTCCGAAGCCTCCGGCGAAGGAGGCTGAGTCTCGAGTGGAATATTTGTCCCTGGCTGAACCAGCGTCAGCGACACCTGGCAAGTCGGACACATCACCGGCCCGCCCAACTGCAGCAGTTCCTCGCTGACCTCGTAACGCATCTGGCACTTCGTGCAAACAGCCTCCATCGGACCAACTCCTTGTCAAAAGAGGCACCTTACCCCGCGAATCCCTAGGCTCGGCTCGATGGTCATGCAACAAATCTCACTGCTAAAAAAAAGCATAAAACGCAACGTCTTAGTTTGGCAAGAAAAAACTCTGGCGGACGAACTTCGAGCCTGGCTGAAGCATGTCGAACACATACTTGATCTGACGAGCGGGATGCTGCATAAGTTCCTTATGCGCTCGGTTGTAATTGGAACTGCGGGACACATAGATCACGGCAAGACGACTCTGGTGAAAGCACTGACCGGGGTCGACACCGACCGCCTGGAGGAAGAGAAGCGCAGGGGCATAACCATCGAACTCGGTTTTGCAAAACTCGATCTGGGTGAAAACCTCCAGGCAGGCATCGTCGACGTGCCGGGTCACGAACGTTTCATTAAAAACATGGTCGCCGGCACGAGCGGCATCGACATTGTGCTGATGGTCGTGGCGGCCGACGAGGGTGTCATGCCGCAGACGCGTGAACACCTGGACATCTGCGGTCTTCTGGGCGTCGAGCACGGCGTGATCGCCCTTACCAAGACCGATCTGGCCGAAGATCGACAGTGGCTCGAGATGGTGACCGAAGACCTGCGCGAAGAATTTTCCGGCACTTTTCTTTCGGCCAGCCCGATCGTTCCGGTATCCGCCCGCACCGGCGAGGGTCTCACAAGGCTGCGGACGGTTCTCGCCGGAGTCGCTGCGGAAATCACGGCGACAGAAAGCGACTCGCCGACCTTCCTGGCTATCGACCGGGCCTTCAGCATGAAAGGCTTTGGAACAGTGGTGACCGGCAGCCTGGTTGCGGGCGAACTTGCAACGGACGATCTGATCGACATCCTTCCAGACCCGGCCGGCAAGATGCGCTCGATGAAAATCAGAGGCCTCCAGGTGCATGGAGAAAACCAAGAGCGTGTATCCGCGGGCCACCGCCTGGCGATCAACTTGTCAAATGTAGATCGTGGGGCACTCTCACGAGGACAGGTGGTAGTGCGAACCGGCACACTCGAGGCGGGCCGTTCTTTCGAGGGCAGGCTGCGCCTGGTTCCCGGCGCGAAAGCTGTTAAATCGAGAAGCCGGGCGGTGTTCCACGTCGGTACGGCGCGTTGCGAGGCAGCCGTTTTGCTGATTGGCAGAGACTCCATCGGGCCGGGAGAAAATTGCTACGCGTGTATCCAGTGCGCCGAGCCTGTTGCCGCGCTGCCCGGCCAGCGCTTCATCCTGCGAGGATTCAGCCCCGTTCCGGGACGCGGCACGACAATGGGAGGCGGCAAGATCCTGGCCATCCTGCCGCCCCGCAGGCGGCGCCGGGACGAGCAGGCTTGGTTGGCGGAGCTCGCGCTGCTCGAGAAAGGAAGCCTGGAAGAACGCATTTTGATCCTGCTCGAGCACGCAGGAGTGAAGGGGCTGGGTATCCCCGACCTGTGCATGCGGTTGGGCACGGGTGCCGGCACCGTCTCCGGAAAACTGGACGGCTTGATGGCAAAACGCCAGGTTTTCAAGTTCGACCGCGAGCGGGGACGTTACCTGGCGCGCTCGGTGCTCGACGATCTCGGCCGGCGGGCGGAAAAGCTGCTGTCGGCTTTTCACGCAGACAACCCGCTCCTGCCGGGCATGCCGCTGGAACAGGTCCGCGGCAGCCTGGCTCGCGATCTCGACCCGCGCCTGTTCAAGCTTCTGATCCATGAGCAGCACAAGGCGGGACGCATGATCCAGCAGGAAGAAGTGCTTCGATCGAGCCGGCACCAGGTAGAGTTGGATGCGGACGGCACGCGACTGGGACAGAAGGTTCTGGAAGCATACACCGGCGCGGGACTGGCGCCCCCGCGACCATCCGGGATTGCCGATCAACTCGGACAGCCCGAACCCGCCGTACTCGACATGATCCGGCACTTTGCGCGCCAGGGGTTAATCACCCATATCTCGGGCGAAATGTACGTGCCCACCGCCGCCCTGGACGATTTGCGCGAGCGGTTGATCGCATATCTCGGCAAGAACGGCAGTATCGATACACAGGGCTTCAAGAATCTGGTTGGCTCTTCGAGGAAACACGTGATACCGTTGGCGGAGTTTTTCGACCGTGAGAAAACGACCATTCGTAAGGGGGAGCAGAGGGTGTTGAGGAAGAAGAACGCCTGGGCTAAAGGAGGAGAAAATGTCTCCGCCGGCTGATAAGAGAAGAACTCCGCGTCTGCTAATCGATTTCAAAGTCAAGGTGGACACGACGCGCGGGACCTTCAACGGAGTGGGTCGCGATTTGTCCGAAGGAGGCATCGGCGTCTATCTGAGAAAGCTGCCGCCCCTTGGCAGCCCGGTCGAAGTGCATTTCTTGCTGCCTGAACGCGAACAGCCAATCGAAGCAACCGGCGAGGTGATGTATCACCGGCGAGGAGAACCGGGAGTGCACGACGACTGGGTCGGCATCAGGTTCTTGCGCATGGACGGCACCAGCCAGTCAATGCTGCACAGCTACCTGAAATCGAACTATGACGGATCCAAGCCGTATCTGCACTCGCCCCCTCCCCTGCCGAAACACTGAAGACCGGCGCCAGACAGCGGCTCAGAAAAATATTCCGGCTGTTGCCGACCTTACCGCCAGATCGAGGATTCCACCCGGCAGGATTCCAAGAAGAAGAATGGCCGTTGACGAGAGCATCGCCACCAGGCCGACTCCCCAAGACAATCGCACAACGGCACCAGGCCTGGCCGGCCGTAACACCATGGCGGCCACCAGGCCCAGGCTCATCACCAACACCAGCCCCAGGCTCAAAGCGGCCACGATGGCCGTCGCCAGCCAGCCCGCGTCGACCATGGCTTCGAGCAGGTACAGCCGAGAGAAGAAACCGGCCGTGGGCGGCATGCCGGCCATGCACAACAATGCCAAGCCGACTGCCACGGCCAGCCAGGGATGTTCGCCGGCCAAACCCTGCAAACGGCCGATACCCGGGTCTTCTCCATCCGTTCCCTCCACCGCCGCCACGGCCACGAACAAACCGATCCAGTTGACGGCGAAGACGGCCAGAAAAACCAGAATACTGCCGGTTGCCTTGCCGGCCAGACCGGGGTTGATGATCGATATTTTCCCGACCGCGGCCAGAGTCACCAGTACCAGGCCGCCCTGTCCGGCTGCCAGGTAAGCGATCATTCGTTTCAGGCGCGGTTGCACCAAAGCCAAAGCGTTGCAGGCAACCAGCGCGGCGATGCCCACACCATGCAAGATTGACGTCCAACTCAGGTACCCGGGCCCCGATTCTGAAACCGGCAGAAACCCGACCAACAACATCCGGCCCACGGCGGCAAGCCCGGCCACCATCATTCCTCCGGACAGTACCAAGGCACCGTGCACAGGAAGAGACTCGACCACGTCCACGAACCACATGTGAAGGGGAAGCGCCGCAATCAGACAACCCGAGCCGGCCAACAGCAGAGAAAGCGCCGCAACCATCAGCGGATCTGAACCAATCGAAGCGTGCGTCTGCAAAAAGGCTCGAATACCGATAAAGTGCGTCGTCCCCACCCGGGCCAACACGAATGCGGCCCCCATGCCCACGAAAGCGGTCGCCAGCAATCCCATCAGCATGCCCTTCAAGGCGCCCTCACGCCGATATTCGTTCGCGTGCAACGCGGACAGGCCCCACAGCGGCACCAGCGCCCCGATAAAGCCAGCCGCCACTCCTATCAGATCCCAGGCCATGGCCAGCATGGCCGCACCCGTTGTCGACAAGAGTATCAGCCCGGCCGAACCAGGACGCATCTTGCCCTGCCTGCCGTCCACGAGCAGGAGAGCACACAAGGCTCCCAGGAACACCAGTCCCTGGATGAAGACTGAAAAACCATCCAGCCTCAGCCCGCGCCCGGCGAAAAGCGTGCCCGGCTCGCCGGACCACAGCCAGGCGCTCAGAAAACACTCTCCCGCCAGCAGCGCCATGGCCAACCAGGTCAGCCGTCTCTGCGCGAGGGGAAAGCGAGCATCCAGCACAGTGATCAAAATTCCCGGCACCCATGCCAAGCCGAGCGTCAGGTATCCGCCGCAGGCACCCGACATTGCTACTCTCCCCCGCTGATCGACGCGCCGGCCCGGGGCGCTTGCGATCCAGCGTCCGGGTTCGCGCTGTCAGAAAGTTTGAAAGAGCGCGGCGAAATCAGCCCGGGAAAAAATCCGGTCAGCACAATCACCAATGTCAGCAGGGCTAATATGGTCACCTGTCGCCTGCGCGGCCAGCGTCCCTTTGCCCATACCGCCGCCAGGTGACTGCCTCCCAGGATTCGCCTGTAGGCCCAGACGACCGAGGCGCCGACAACCAGAATTGCGCCCGCCAGAAAAGAACTGAGCAGAGGTTCGACGGATATTTCCCGCAAGACCATCACCGATCCCACGAACCCGCAGGTTCCGGGAATGGCTGCCGCCGATGCGACACCCGTGAAAGCCATTCCGGCGAAAAATGGATGTGAGCGCCAAAGCCCGCTTATCTCGGAAATGCGCTGGCTGCCCCTGGCCTCGCAGATCACTCCGGCGAAAAGAAACAGACAGGCCCCTCCCAGGCCGGCCGCCACCAGCATCATCGACCCGCCCTCGAGCCAATCTCGCCCGGAGAAAGAAATACCAACCAGCGCCAGACCGATCTGTGCCAGGCAAACATAGGCCAGCAGGCGCTTGATGTCCCTCTGCACCATGGAGGCCACTCCTCCACCCAGCGCGGTCACTACTCCGATCCATGTAAGCCAGGCGTTCAACCCGCAGCCGGTGTGGGAACACAGTCTCTCGAACACCTGTGCCAGGCCATAACCGCCGAGAGGCAGTACTCCGCCGGCCAACATGATCCCGGCAGCCGCGGGGACATTCGCGGCGGCCACCGGGAACCAGGTATGCAAAGGAACGACGGCCATACGAATGAGGAAGGCCGGCAACAGCAGCCACATGCCGGCGGGAACTCCCGATATTCCAAGTCGCTCGCCCAACTCGAGCAGATCGAATGTGCGTGGAAGGCCCGCGGCCTTGACAACCATCAGAACCCCTACCCACATCAGCACGCTCGAGGTCACCGAGGTTATGAAGAAGCGCGTGGCCGAACTGACGCCGCCGCGGGTCGGACCCCGGCCCATCAGGAAAAAGAAAGGCACCAGGGTCACTTCCCAGAAGACAATGAACAGGATCAGGTCCCAGGCCGTAACCACTCCCAACATGCCCGCTTCGGCCAACAGCAAAAACACCACGTGAGAACGGTTCGTGTCCGGCTGCGCCGGCCAGGTGGCTATCATCGCAACCGTGCCCACGGACGCAATCAGGCCGGAGAGCATCAAGCCCATCTGGTCGAGCCCGAAATGCAGGCCGATGCCCAGGCTGGGTACCCAAGGCAGGAAAAGCGACACCATCAAGCCATTGTCCGCCGCACTGAGAATCACCCGCAGTATGATCCAGGCAATCAGGGTAGCAATCGAGAAACCCCAGCCTAAAAAACGCACTGTCTTGATCGCGCGGCGCGGACACAGACCGGCGATGATGGCGCCCGTGGCCGGCGTAAGCGGTAAGGCGAGCAACAATATTTCGGAAATCAAGCTCACCTGTCACCTCAGCATTGCCAACACCAGCAAAAGCGTTGCCAGCACCAGGACAAACATGTAGCGCTGTACCCGCCCGTTTTGAATGTATCGCATGGCTGTTCCTATGCCCTCGATCGTGCGCACCGTCGTGCCCATTATCAGTGTGTCGATGATGAAGTCTCCGATGCCGCGCCAGAAGACGACTCCCAGCGCTCTCAAGATGATCACCGGCAGGCGTGCCACCATCTCGCCCACACCCAAACCAGTGCCGGCAATCTTATCCATGATCAACTGCGAATTTGTCAGGCGATCCGTCCAGTGCCTTTTGCCGACCCGTCCGGGGACGGCCACGGCCGTTCCCAGCAGCCACCCGGCCAGTAGCGCCGCGGCGGATCCCAACGCCCAATAAAATCCAACCGAACCGCCGTAAAGATACTCACTCTCGTGATGCGAGAAAAACGCGGCCAATCCAAAAACGAACGCAGTCACTCCCAGCCCGCCCGGAGCCGCGCCGGCCCACCTGCCGGCCGGTTTTTTCCCGTCAGGGTCTTTTGAAGCCAATTCTGAATAGACGCGCCTGAGAATCCATCCGCAGGTCAGCATGGCCAGGCAAACCAGCACTCTTATCAGCAGGCCGATTGTGCCCGACGGGACCGAGCCGCAGAATCTTCCAAGAGCCACGAAAGTCAACGAGGGCGGCAGTGCCAGCGCGGCTACCAGAATCAGATAGGCCTTGCGCGTGTGCGGGCTCTTGGCAACGCTCGGACCAGACTCGGTCTCGAATAGCGGGCCCGCGAACGTCCCGACGGCCAGCACTAGACCGCCCAACACCAGCATATTGCCCGACACCAGCAAGCGTGCCGCAACCGGGTCGCCCACCGAGTAGCCCATCAGGCAAAACCCGCCGGTGAGCAAGAACAACCAGCCCAGCATCTTCTGAGGCCGGTGTTGCTGCAGACCGGCAAGGATGCCAAAAACGACTCCGGATGCGCCCACGATGCCGGTTACCAAGGCCATGCTCTCGACTTGCGAGAAAAGCGGCCAGATACGATCCAGCACAAAGATCCCCGCCAGCAAAGATGCCGCTCCATGAAGCAGCGCCATCGCCGAAGACGGCGCTCTGGAACTATCGGGTATCCAGCCGTGGAAGGGAAGCTGTCCCAGGCGTACCAAGGCGGCGGCTGCCACGAAGGTTGCGGCCAGGGTGCTGTAAGTCTGTAAAGCCAGAAGCCCCAGGAGCAGCAGCAGTCCCGAAACCCTCTGGAACAGCAACCAGCGCATTCCGGTGCGACCGCCGCCTTGCTCCGATTCCCAGAATCCGGCCAAGAAAGCGGATGCCAGCGCCAGGCTCTCCCAACCGAAGAGCAGCGTGACCATCGAGGCCGCTGTGAACAGGACTCCCCCGGCGGCCCCGACGGTCAGCACCAAGGCCTGGTAACGATGTCGCCCGACCAGTCGGGCGACTGATCCGATCGCGTGTATCTGTGCCGCAAGAACCAGGATCGAGCAAAGCAACATGGCCCAGGTGCCAAGCGGCGTAAGTTCGAAGACCAGCGAAAACGGGTCGCGGGTCATGAAACCAATTTCCACCCGGCCGAGGTTTCCCGCTTGCGGCCCCCACAGGAAGAATACGGCCGCGGCGGCAGACTGGGCCACGGGTAAAATTGCCCCTACCAAGGACAATCCCGAAAGCGCCCTGTGTGACAGCCGCCTTCCCAGCGCAGAAGTGAAGATGGCGCAAACAGCCGGAACAATCCACAACAGCAGGTGCGCCCTGGCCAGGTTTCCACAGACGTCCATCAGTGCTTCATCCTGTCGTACTCATCCACGCAAACCGTCCTGCGAAAACGAAAGAAAGCATAGATGACGGCGGCCCCGCTCAAGGCGGCCGTTAGCACAAGCGCCAGTACGACCACGCCTTCGGCCTGCGTGCTCGAGCCGGTAAAAGAGGTCGTCGCGCAAAATGCCAGCAGAACGCCGTTCAACATGACAACCGCGGAGACCAGCACGACCATCGCCGCCCGGCGCAGCAGAACTCCCATAAGTCCGACGGCGAACTGCAGCAGCGCCAGCAACAAGACGTGTTCAGCGGGAATCAATTGATTTCTCCCTGACCCTCATCCGCTCGACCGGCATCTCGACGTTGCACCATCACTATTACCGAGGCCGTGACCGTCGCAACTCCCAGAAGAAACACCGACATGACTGCGCCGAAGCCGCCCGTGGCGGCTTGACCGGCCGGAACCTCGGCCGGCGGTTGGGCCGTGGCGAAGATTGTCAACCCGATCACGGCCAACAGCCACAGGGCCACGAAAAAGGCAATGAACTTTGTGACATTGTATCGAGTCCTGCCCGGCGCGCCCAACTTCTGTCTGCCCGGACGAACCAATACCATCCAGACCACCAACACCGCTCCGATGGTCACCACCAGGAGTTCGATAGCCAAAAGAGGCGCGTGCAACAGAAACAGAATAACGGCATTGGTCATCATCAAGGCCACCAGGCCCTGCGTGCTGCGCTGCGGGCGTCGATGAGCAACGGCCACAAAGGCAGCGCCCAACGATATGGCACCCAGCAACCAGAAAAAAATAGGACCCATCGGCCTCGGCTCCCAGCATGTCGATTTGGGGATCGTTTACGGGTTTCAACTCCATGTCAAGAGTTGCTTCGCCTGTAAAACGGCGATTCTTGACAATCTGACCCAGCGGAACGTATTCTCGACTAATTGGTCGGCGGCCATTTTCCCGAGAGGTGCCTATTACATGGCGGATGACAGGCAAGACGGCATTGAGAAACGCATATTTGATCGCTCGCCATTGATGCTCAAGGTACGCTACAAGCGGGCTAATGACTTTCTGGCTGACTACACCGAAAATATCTCGAAGGGCGGTCTGTTCATCGCTACCGAAGAGAGCTTTGATATCGGATCGATCGTCGAATTCGAGGTTTCCTTTCCCGGGCTGCTCGATCCGATAACCATCAAGGGAGAAGTAAAGTGGTGCAGGGAAACACTCGAGGGGGATGAACTTCCGGGAATAGGTATTCAGTTCTTGCCCGAGTCGCTGGGAGAAGGGCAACTCGCAACCCTGGTAACCAGAATTGGAAAGTCTCAGCCGACGACAGATGACAGCAGCGGCGAGACTGTCTTCAGGGTTCTGCTGGTCGAGGACAATGTGGTTGTCAGGGATATGTTCCGCTACGGCATTCAGAAGATGACTCAAAGCGACAACCTGCACGGCGCCAAGATCGAGGTCATCGAGGCCGACAACGGCCGCCAGGCCTGGGACCTGTTGCAACAACAACGATGCCACCTGCTGGTGATCGATCTGTACATGCCGATCATGGACGGCAACCAGGTAATTCAGCACGTCAGGAAGGACTCGAAACTGAAGGATATCCCGATAGTCGTCGTCAGTTGCGGTGGTGAAGAGGATCGCGACCGGGCATTGAAAAACGGTGCGGATATCTTTCTTTCGAAGCCGATCAAGCTCAAGGAACTGGTGGAAACGGTCGAGATCCTGATGGCCTCCGGCCACACGCCCAAATCATAGGTATTTTCCGGCCTCAAACGAAGGATCGACTTCAGCCGCCCTGCTCCCATTTTCGTACCAGGGGACAGCCGGGGTCCGCTGCGAAAAAGCTGCCGCTCACGTGTCGCGCCACCACGTGGCAGCCTCCACGACAAACTGAAAGATAGTCACATGAGGCGCACGGTTCCGGAGCCCGCTTGGTCCAGTTCAGGTAGTGATCGAAGAGGCCGGGCCGGCCAAGATCCTGAATCGATGCACGTCCGTTTTCGTAGTCGAAGCTGCAACCGCTCAAACGGCCAAGCCAATCAACCGAGACCAGCCAACTTCCGCCCACGCACCCGGCCAGACCCATGCCTGAAAGTCGCGCGGGAGAGATACCGGCCGCGCAAACCATCGGCGTGAAGGAACAATCCAGCCGCAACCGCAGGCGGTAACGCCGGCCGAGCCGCAATACATGTCCCATGAAGCTCTGACCCTGCTCGGCCGTCATTCTGATCTCGTTAAAAATGCGCGCGCCCCTGCCCGCCGGCTTGAACCGCAGCAACTCGACATTGCGCACCCCGCGCCCGTCAAGCAGTCGGAAAAGAGACTCAAGCTTGTCGTAGTTCGTCCTGGCAACCACGCAGTTCACACCCACGCGATCGTGAAATGCCCGCAGGATATCGAGCGCCATCAAAGAAGCCGAAAAATCATCCCGGTCGCGCACGCTGCCGGCCGCATCGGCCGCGCCGTCGAGGCTGAGATGCACGCGGCCGAATACGTCGAGCTTTCGCGCCAGTCTGGGAGTCAGCCGGCGCCCGGAGGTCGACAGGTTTGGCGTCAGGCCCAATTCCCTCGCAGTATGCGCCAATGCGATCAGGCTCTCGAGCGGCGTCGACTCGCCCGCGCCCAGGGCAACGTGGTAAACGCCCTGCTTGGCAAGTATCGCAAGCGCCCCGCGCCACAGTTCGAGGTCCACTTCGCCCGGGTCGCGATCATCCGAATCTATGTAGCAGCCGCGGCATCCGGCCCGGCACCCGTGAGCCACCGTCAGGTGGGCTTCGAAAGGAGCCACAGGATCCAGCAACTGTTTCGAGTCTGCCGCCCGCGCTCTGCCCGCGTCCGTTCGCCTGCCCATCGACGAGAGAAAATCGTGGTCTACGGTCACGACCATCTCCGGCTTGCGAAACGCAATAGTGCCGCCGAAAGGTTCGGCCCGCACGAGTTTGCCGCTGCCCGGCACCGGCTGGATCTCGATCAAGCGAACCATCACCACGATCCCGGAAACCTACATTTGTGCCCGACTGTCATCCGCCCTTGCGTTGCCGAAGCGCCCAGCGAGTCAGGGTGCCTCCCACAAGCGTGAGCAATCCGACCAAAGCCCCGCCGCCCAGCAACCAGGTGACGTCGACCCCAAGCGAACTGGAGTTCGGGTTGGATCCCGTCCTGACCGAGATGACTTTGCCTCTTTTTAAAAAGACACCCTCGAGCATGTCCTCTCCTTGTCAACCTGCCGGCCAAAACGCCTGGCTCCAGCGTCCGCTGCTATCCCGCAATACCGAACTGTAACGTATGCACCACCTGGTCGATCATCCCGGCCAGCCAGACGGAAGTCACAACCGCCGTGCAACCGGCCAGGCTCAAAACACCAAGCCTGATAGCCAGCGCGCCCGGGCGCATTGATTCGGCACGCATCAGCCAACCGTTTGGCAGCAACAGAAGCGTAAACATCCCACCCATCCACAAAAGTGCATGGGTGGCCTGCCTCGTTCCGCTGGCCGCCCAGATAGTCAGACCCGCCATCACGATCAAGTATACGATTACCTCGATGGGCGGCACGAGCAGTTGTCTCGGCGCTATGCTTCCAGCGCGTAATCTCAACGCCAAGGCCGACCAGAGCCAGATGACGGCAAGCAGCCAGGTAAGCGCGGATGCGATCTCGACCCAGCGAATGCGGCGCAGGTGCGCAAGCCTGAGCCTGCCCTCCTCCATCGCAGACTTCCAGTTCTCTCCCTGAAGTCGGCCCAGATCGTCGAAGGCCTGATCGGCCGCGCCCAGGTTGCCGCGGCCGATCTCCAGGTTGGCCAACTCGATCAGCGCCCGGCCCGCCATACGATGCTCAGGGTAGTCGTGCGCTATCTGCAGCAGGCATTTTCCGGCCTCGTCCTTGCGACCCTCGCGGGCGAGCAGGGTCGCCACCCAGTACAGGCCGTCCGGCCGTAGCGAAAAGTCTGGGTGCTGATCGAGCAGGCGCCGCATGCGCCCAATCGACTCCCCGGCGGGTTCATGCTCGCTCTCCCTCTGGATACGCAGGTAATCCGTGAGAACAGCGTCTCCGGCATCGAGGTGTTTAGCAAGGAATCCTGCCCGGGATTTAGCTCTTCTGATCAGGCGGCTGTTCGGGTAACGCTCGATCAGCAGGCGATAAAGCTCGAGCGCCTTGCCGGGCTTGCCCAGCACTTCCTCGTAGAGACGCGCCTGCTCGGCCAAAGCGTCGTCTGCGAACGAATCGTCCGGAAACTGCTTGACCAGTTGCCCGAGCAATTCGACGGCCCGCTCGTTCTCGCCCTCCCGGCCCTCGGTAAGCGCCTTGTAGAACATGCCCCTGCCGGGATCCGGCGCCGCCTGTGCCTGAGCGGCCATAATAATCGCCAAGATCGAAACTAACACGTCCATCATCAGCAATGATTGACGTTGATGGGGATCGATGTCAATAGTGGTCGAGTCTCCATTAGGCGTGGGTAACAGCAGGTTGTCGATCACTGGGAGGACAGGATGAAGATCGCCATGGTAGGTCTTGGAAAAATGGGCATGAACATGGCCATCCGGCTGCTGCGCGACGGTCACCAGGTTGTTGCCTACAACCGGACTTTCGACAAGACCCAGGGTCTTGCAGCCGAGGGAGCCGAACCGGTCGAGACTCTCGAACAGATGGTCCGCGCCTTACCCCGACCGCGGGTGGTCTGGCTGATGTTGCCCGCCGGAAACGTGGTGGATGAGCAGATCGAGAAAATCGCCGCGCTGCTCGAGAGCGATGACATCCTGGTGGACGGCGGCAACTCCAACTACCATGACGACCTTCGCCGGGCCGAAAAACTCTCCGCCCAGGGCATCCACTATGTCGACGCCGGCGTGAGTGGCGGCATCTGGGGCCTGGAAAAAGGCTACTGCATGATGCTTGGCGGAGAGCGTCAGGCCTACCAACGGCTGAAACCGATTCTCGACAGCCTGGCTCCGCCCGATGGTCACCTCTACTGCGGGCCGAGCGGCGCCGGCCACTTCGTCAAGATGGTGCACAACGGAATCGAGTACGGCATGATGCAGGCCTACGCAGAGGGTTTCGATATCCTGCAGGCCTCGCCCTACGCCGACCGGTTCGACTACGCCGAACTCAGCAAGCTGTGGAACCGGGGCAGCGTGATCCGCTCCTGGCTGCTCGAACTGCTCGAGCAGGTTTTTACGAATGACCCGCGCCTGGAAAACCTGGAAGCCTGGGTGGAAGACTCCGGCGAGGGCCGCTGGGCGGTGCAGCAGGCGCTGGACACCGGAGTGCCTGCAGAGGTGATGACCATATCGCTCATGCGCCGCTTCAGTTCTCGCCAGCCGAAGAGTTTTGCAGACCGCATGCTGGCCGCTTTGCGAAACGCCTTCGGAGGTCACGCCGTCGTGCGGAAGCAGGGGCAGTGAGTCATGACTGACGGCGATCGTCTCTTGCTGAATGTCCAGAGCGATATCACCCCATGCGAAAAGGACCAGCTGCACCCGGCACCCTTCGGCCTGGTGATTTTCGGCGCCTCGGGAGATCTGACCTCGCGAAAGCTGATACCGGCCGTTTTCGAACTCTTCGATCAGGGATTTCTCTCGGACAAATTTTTCATCCTGGGCTGCGCCCGGACCGTCCTGGACGACGACGCCTTCCGGGATCGCTTGAAACCGGGCGGCCGGACGGACGGCAAGTGGCAAGAGTTCGCAAGCCACTTGTTCTACAACAAGCTCACCTACGACAACCCCGACGACTATCGGGATCTATCACGGCGTATCGTCGAGCTGGAACAATATCACTGCAAACCCGAGGTTGTGCTCTATCACCTGGCCGTGCCGCCCGATCAGCACGGCAAGATTGCCGAGGGACTTGCCGGCGCCGGCCTGGCCGGCCAGGCTTCGAACGGGCCCGAGAGACGACTGGTAGTCGAAAAACCTTTCGGCCACGATCTGGCCTCGGCCAGGAAACTGAGCAAAGAACTGGGACGTCACTTTAAGGAAAAATTTGTATTTCGTATCGACCACTACCTGGCCAAGGAGACCGTGCAGAACCTGCTGGTCTTTAGGCTGGCCAACACAATCTTCGAACCGCTCTGGAACCGCCGCTACATCGAACGGGTGGAGATTCGCGCCGCCGAGACAGAAGGAGTGGGCAGCCGCGCCGGCTATTATGACCGGGCCGGAGTGCTCAGGGACATGACGCAGAACCACCTGATGCAGCTGCTGGCCCTGTGCGCCATGGAGCCTCCGGCCGGGCTGGAAGCGGAGCGCATCAGGGATGAGAAGGTCAAGGTCTACAGGCTGCTTCGGCCGATTGCCGGTGACGGAGCCGGCAGGATAGTTCTCGGACAGTACGGGCCTGGAAAATTGAACGGTCGACCGCTGCCCGGATACCGGCAGGAGCCGGGAGTGTCGACAGACTCTCTTACCCCTACTTTCGCAGCTATAAAGGTGTTCATAGACAACTGGCGTTGGCGTGGAGTGCCGTTCGAACTGGTTTCGGGAAAACGCCTGGACGAAAAACGCACCGAGATCTGCGTCCAGTTCCGGCACCCGCCGCTCGAACTGTTCGGCCCCGTGCAGGAGGCCAACCGGTTGGTGTTCGACATCCATCCCGAGCAGGTGATCGAACTTTCTTTCCAGGCCAAGCAACCCGGCCCGCGACTGGACAGCCGCCGGGTGGTGATGCGTTTCGACTACGGCGCCGGTCAACCGGGCGCCGAGCTCAGCGATTACTCCCGGGTACTTTTGGATTGCCTGCGCGGAGAGCAAATGCTTTTCTGGCGCCAGGACGGCATCGAGTTGAGTTGGGCCTATCTTGATCCTCTGCTGCAGGAGTGCGAAAGCTGCAGAGACCGGGCCGACAGGCTTCAGTTCTACCCGGCGGGAAGCGCCGGCCCGCCTGTGGGTTTCGAGTGAATGAAAAGAAAAACCATCAAGACCAGAACCTTAACAGAGCTTCACAAGTTGGCCGCCGCCATGGTCATCGACCAGATCCGGGCCGTGCTGAAAGACAGGCAAGAATTCTTGCTGGCCGTCTCCGGTGGCGGTACACCGCGGGGCCTCTTCGAATTGTTCTCGGGTAGTTACAAGAGCACTTTTCCTGCCGAGCGCACTCATATTTTCTGGTGCGACGAGCGTTGCATTCCTTATTACGACGATCGCTCCAACTTCGGCAGTGCATGCAGGCTGTGGCTCGACAAGGTCGACTATCCCGTCGAAAACCTGCACCCGATTCGAGTGGAGTACGGTCCTCACGGGGCGGCCGAAGACTACGAACTCAAATTGCGCCGATGGTTTTCAGATCGAGAATGCACGTTCGACCTGTGCCTGCTGGGAATGGGAACGGACGGCCACAGCGCCTCGATTTTTCCCGATAGTCAGGCTCTCGACGCAGGCGATCGTTTTGCGCTTTCAGTCTCGCCGCCGGCAGGTGTACGGCCGGCTTTGGAAAGGGTGACACTGACCCTTGACGCCTTGTGCCGCTCCCGGCGCCTGATGATGATGGTTGCCGGGGCGCAAAAAGCCCGGCTGGCTGAGAGCCTCGAGGCCGGCGATCCCGCCAGTACTCGATTGCCGGTGGCCTTCTTGTCCGCCAGGGAAGAAATGACCTGGTTGGTGGCAACACAGGACAGTTGAGAAAAACGAATGTGCAATATTCTACAACAGAGTTGTAGAATATTCTGCAATTCCAACCGCCAGACATATTCACTACCAGAATATATCGTATAATTACATTCAGTTGTTGACACAGAGTTCTGGCACGCAGATTGCGATGATCTCCCGGCGAGGAGGCAAGCGTGTCATGACCAGTCACAACGAAAACAGGCCGAAGTCTCTAGCGGGCGCTTATTTTGTCGTTTTTTTGCTTTCGATCTCGATTGCAGCACCGCAAGTTTCCGCAAAGGCACCCGACGACCCTGGTGCTCTCGCGAAACTGGCTCTAGAGGCAAATCCGGCCGTCAAGTCTATCGAGAGCCAGATCGATGCCTTGAGGCACAAGAGCGATGCCGCCGCAAGTTGGAGCGATCCGGTTTTCTCAGTCGAGTATTCGCAGGTTCCCTGGGATTCATGGGCGCTGGGCGACTCCCCCATGAGCGGCGTCCAGTTCAAGTTGCAGCAAAAGTTGACCCTCCCGGGGAAGAACGAGCGCCGCACGGAAGTCGCGCAAGGCGAAATGGAAGTAAAGCGCTGGCAGCTTCAAGAAAAGAAGAACCAGCTCAAGGCCCTGGTAAAGAAAACCTACTGGAGCCTGGCGTTGGTTCGACAGCTCAGAAATATCAACCGGCGTCACATTGAACTGGTCGATCAGCTTCTGGCCGCGATCCGGATCAAGTACCAGGTCGGCAAGGCCGGCCAACACGATCTTCTGAGCCTCGAGGTATTGAAAAAGAAGCTCACTGATGATCTTGGCGATTTTGATCAGAAGGATCTGGAACTGGTGGCGGCCCTGAATGCGTCGCTGCACCGTGAAGCATCGACGGAAATCGACACTCCGGATGATTTTCCCATGGTTGATACGAACGAGAAGTCCATCGTCTTGCTCGAATTGGCCGAGAAAAATCGTCCGCTCCTCAAGGAGATCCGGGCAAGGTCCGGATGGCAACGCCTGGCCGCGGAGCAGGCAGGCTATGAGAGATGGCCCGACATCACCGTCTGGGCCGGTTATCGCGCGCGTGCCTCGGCCGGAGCCGATCCTGGAACCGATTTTTTCAGCGTTGGGCTCTCGCTGCCGCTGCCGTTCGACTATACGGGCCGCGCCGAGGATCAGCAGCAGCAACATCTGGCGTCCGCAACGGCTGCCGATGAATCGTATCAGGCGGCTCTAGACGAAATCCGAGCATCCTTGGAGTCGTCGCTGGCCGCCTGGCGGCGAGCCACTCAAAAAGCCGAAAACTACGAGTCGAACATCATCCCGGGAGCGGACAGGACGCTGAAGGCAACGCTGGCGGCATACCAGTCGGACAGGGCGGACTTCGCCTCGCTTTATCAGGCCGAGTTGCAGCTTCTTCAACTCGAGCGCGCAGCAATAGTTGCCAAGGCCACCACCCAGATTGAACGCAGCGCCGCGGAGGCGTCGGTCGGCACTCGAATCAGTATACAGGAAAAGTGAGGTGTTCCCATGTGGTCACAAATCAGAAAACGACCCGGATCGATTGTCGCTGCCATCATCGTC
>CAZENH010000026.1:43654-77186 GCA_964513625.1 uncultured Myxococcales bacterium
CGCCGATCAGACCGGACAGGCGGTCCGTCGCGGCCAGGCGCTTTTTTCAATCTACTCTCCCGAACTGGTCTCGGCCCTGAAGGAATACCTGATTGCCTACAAGACCAGCGGCGTAGACAGTGATCTGGCAAACTCCGCGGCGGAAAGGGTTCGGCTATGGGGTATTCCTCGATCCGTGCTCGACAAGGTTGCCAAGCAGCAGAAGGTCGAGCGGGTGATTTTAATCCGGGCGCCTCGTGGCGGTTACATCCTGCACAAGAACGTCGTGGAAGGCGCTCGAGTGGTTGCCGGGACGGATCTCTACCGGATCGGCAACCTGAAAACCATCTGGGTCAACACCGAGATCTATGAATTCGACGCGCCCTGGATCCAGGTCGGGCAGCCGGCAACAATGGAGCTTTCTTACCAGCGCGGCAAGAAGTTTTCGGGCCGTGTAAATTACATATACCCGACCTTGAACAGAAACAGCCGCACTTTAACGGTGCGGCTCGTTTTCGAAAACCCCGGAATCAACCTCAAGCCCGGCATGTTTGCCACGGTCAGGATCGAGGCCCAGCACAAGGATGGCGTGTTGATCATACCGACCGAGGCCATCATCCACAGCGGCGAGCGGCAAATTGTTTTCACGACCCGGGAAATCGGGAAATACCAGCCGAGAGACATCGTTACCGGCCTGGAGGGAGACGATCACGTCACGGAGATCCTCTCGGGATTGTCCGAGGGTGATACAGTAGTGACCTCCGGACAGTTCCTGCTCGATTCGGAATCTCAACTCCAGGAAGCCATGCAGAAATTTCTGGCGGACAGACTCCAGGTCAAGCAAGGCGCCAAGACACACCAGGCGGACGAAGATCACCAGAAAGCCGGCCCTGCAGCCGGGCAAGACGAGACTTTCTGGACCTGTCCCATGCACCCTCAGATCATTCGAGACAAGCCGGGCACCTGTCCGATTTGCAAGATGGACCTGGTGGAGAAGAAGAAGCACTGATGAGAGGACACGACCATGATTGAGCGGATCATAGAAGGCAGCGTCAAGAATCGGTTTATAGTGATTGCCGTCACCGCCATCGTGATTGCCGTGGGCATCTGGGCGATGTTCAATACGCCTGTCGACGCCATTCCCGACCTGTCCGACGTTCAGGTAATCATTTTCAGCGAGTATCCCGGCCAGGCGCCGCAAGTGGTCGAAGACCAGGTCACTTATCCGCTCACCACCGCCATGCTGTCCGTGCCCTATGCCAGGACGGTGCGGGGCTACTCCTTTTTCGGATACTCGATGGTCTACATCATTTTCGATGACGGCACGGATCTCTACTGGGCACGCTCGCGGGTGCTCGAGTACCTGAACTTCGTCCAGGGCCGTTTGCCACAAGGGGTGACGCCCCAACTCGGCCCGGACGCAACCGGGGTTGGATGGGTGTACATGTATTCACTCACTTCGGATCGGCACGACCTGGCCCAGCTTCGATCAATTCAGGACTGGTACTTGCGTTATGCGCTGATGAGCTTGCCGGGCGTGGCCGAAGTGGCCTCGGCCGGCGGTTATGTCAAGCAGTACCAGGTCGAAGTCGATCCGGAGAAACTGCGTGCCTACGGCCTTTCTTTAACCACCGTGAACAAGGCAATCAAGCGTTCGAACATCGATGTAGGCGGCCGCCTGGTTGAAATGGGAGAGACGGAGTTCATGGTGCGCGGCAAGGGCTACATCTCTTCGATAGAAGACCTCAAAAACGTGCCGGTCGGGGTGGACGGGCGGACCCACACTCCTATCATGCTCGCCCAGGTCGCCGACATCCATCTCGGGCCCGATATACGCCGCGGCATCATCGAGCTGGACGGCAAAGGCGAAGCCGTTGCGGGCATCGTGGTAATCCGCTTCGGCGAAAACGCCCTGGAGGTAATCAAACGGGTTAAAAAACGTCTGGAAGAACTCAAGTCCGGGCTTCCCGAAGGGGTTAAAATCCACACCTCCTACGACCGTTCCAACTTGATACTGCGGGCAATCGACACTTTAAAGAACAAGCTCAGTGAGGAGATGATCGTTGTCGCGCTTGTCATAATCCTGTTCCTGCTGCATTTCCGATCGGCTTTTGTGGCTTTGTTCACGCTGCCTGTCGGAATCCTGGTGGCCTTCATAGTCATGAAGATACTCAGGATCAATGCAAACATCATGAGCCTGGGAGGAATCGCCATTGCCATCGGGGTCATGGTGGACGCCTCGGTGGTCATGGTGGAGAACCTTCACAAGCATAAAGAGCGCGACAAGGGGCTGTCTCAGCTTGATCTGGTAATCAAGTCGGCCAAGGAGGTCGGCCCGGCCCTGTTCTTCTCGCTGGTCATCGTGACCGTGAGCTTTTTGCCCGTGTTTACCCTCGAGCAACAAGAAGGGCGGCTGTTTGCCCCCCTGGCCTACACCAAGACCTTTGCCATGGCGGCATCAGCGCTGCTGGCCATCACTATCATTCCGGTGCTGATGTTCTACTTCGTTCGCGGCAAGGTGATATCCGAAAAAAAGAATCCCATCAGCAGGTTCTTCATTTGGGCCTACCATCCGGTCATCCGGGTCGTGCTTCGTTTCCCGAAGACGACGGTCTTGGCGGCGGTTGTGATTCTGGCGGCCACCTGGTTTCCTTATTCCAGCTTGGGAAGCGAATTCATGCCTCCCCTGAACGAGGGTGATCTGCTCTACATGCCGACCACGCCGCCAGGCATCAGCATCACCAAGGCCAAGGAGCTTCTGCAACAAACCGACAAGATCATCGCCAGGCATCCACAGGTGGCACACGTGCTGGGCAAGATTGGGCGGGCGGAGACGGCAACCGACCCGGCGCCGCTTTCGATGATCGAGACCACGATCATTCTCAAACCAAAGGATCAGTGGCCCAAGGGCAAGACCATCGAGGACATCACCAGGGAACTGGACAGCATGGTTCAGTTCCCCGGTTTGACCAACGCCTGGACCATGCCGATCAAGACGCGCATCGACATGTTGGCAACCGGAATAAAGACGCCGGTTGGAGTCAAGCTGATGGGTTCAGATCTCAAACAACTTTCAAAGATCGGCCAAAAAATTGAGGCCGTCTTGAAGGATCTTGACGGCACGCTCTCTGTCTATTCGGAGAGAGTGGTCGGCGGCAACTTCATCGATATTCAGGTTCGCCGGCGGGACGCGGCGCGCTTCGGCCTGACCGTCGCCGACGTGCAGGACGTCGTCAGTTCAGCCATCGGCGGAATGAATGTTAGCTGGACGGTCGAAGGGCTGGAGCGCTATCCGATCAATGTTCGCTATCCGAGTGAACTACGCTCCAGCCTGTCGAAGCTCAAACGGATCGCGGTGCAGACACCCATGGGCCATGCCGTGCCGTTGGCGCAGGTGGCCGATATCAAGGTAGTCAAGGGCGCACCGGCCATCAAGAGCGAAAACGCGAGGCGCACGGCCTGGATATATGTCGACTTGACGGGCTCCGATGTCGGTGGATATGTAAAAAAGGCCCGTGAAGCAGTCCGCAGTCAGGTCAATTTACCGGAGGGTGTGTCCATAGTCTGGTCCGGGCAGTACGAGTACATGGAGAGGGCAAAGAAGCGATTGTCTGTCGTTGTTCCGCTGATCTTGGCTATTATTTTCCTGCTTCTTTTTCTGCACTTCAGAAACGCCACTGAGACAATTATCGTCATGCTGACCCTGCCGTTTGCGCTAGTCGGGGGTGTCTGGCTGATGTTCTTCAGCGGATACAACCTGTCGGTCGCCGTGGCCGTGGGGTTTATTGCGCTCGCAGGTCTGGCAACGGAGACCGGCGTGGTCATGCTGGTTTATCTGGACGAAACCTATAAACGCTGGCGAACGGAGGGGCGTCTCAAACGAGTATCCGACTTGAAACAGATCATCAGCGAGGGCGCCGTCGACCGCGTCCGGCCGAAACTGATGACCGTTGCGACCACACTGATCGGCCTGCTGCCCGTCATGTTCGGCACCGGAACCGGCACCAGGATAATGAAAAGAATCGCGGCTCCCATGGTTGGAGGCCTGATCTCCTCGACCGTTCTGACTCTGATCATCCTGCCGGCGATCTACATGATCTGGAAACGCCGGGTGCACCGGCACGACCTGGCCGAATAAACCATTTGACAGACTTGTTCGATATCTGTGATGACATGAAGACAGAAAACCGACAACATGATTCTCCGGGAGTATCGCCGATGGCCAAGTCAATATTGCTGATCGATGACGACGACAGCTTTCGCGAAGTGCTCAGATTTCACCTCGCCGAAGAGGGCTATGATGTCGAAGTCGCATCCGACGGTAAGCAGGGCCTTGGTCTGTTTCAGGAGAAATTGCACTCCGTCGTACTGACCGATCTGAAGATGCCGGAAATGGACGGGCTTACCTTGCTCAAAGAGGTGCTCAAACGATCTCCCGGCACGGCCGTCATCGTAATCACCGCCTTCGGTGACATCGAAACTGCGGTTCGCGCCATGAAAGCGGGCGCCTTCGATTTCATTCCAAAGCCGACCAGCAGAGAGCATTTCAAACTGGTAGTGCAAAGGGCCTTCGAGCATATCGAGCTCAAGGCCAGGCTGAGAGAGCTCGAAGGCCGCAAACCGTCGAAAAGCGGAGAACTGGTCTACCAATCGGCAGCCATGGAGCGGGTCGTCGACCTTGCCCAGAGAGTTGCGCCCTCGAATTCCACAGTACTGCTTCGTGGAGAAAGCGGCACGGGAAAGGAGATTTTAGCGCGCAGGATCCACTTCAGAAGCGAACGGTCGAACGGGCCGTTTGTACCCGTGAATTGCGCCGCGATGCCAAAGGACCTTTTAGAGAGCGAATTGTTCGGGCACGTTAAGGGAGCTTTCACCGGCGCGACGCGGGATCACAAGGGCAAATTCCAGCAGGCTTCGGGCGGTACCATCTTCCTCGACGAAATCGGAGAACTGCCGGCTGAGCTTCAGCCGCGCCTGCTGAGGGTGCTCCAGGAACATACGGTGGACCTGGTCGGCGGTGAGAAGCCGATTGGAGTGGACGTTCGCGTCATAGCGGCGACCAACCGGGACATCGAGAAGGCGGTCAGCCAGGGGATTTTCCGCGAAGACTTGTACTTCAGGCTGAACGTCGTGCCGATCGTGATACCGCCGCTTCGACTTCGCAAGGAAGACATAGCCCTGCTCGCCGGTCACTTCGTCGCAATGCACGGCCGTGGCGGCAAGCACAGGTTCACAAAGGAGCTGATCGAAAAACTGGAATCCTATGCCTGGCCTGGCAACGTTCGCGAGTTGGACAATGTATGCCAACGGCTGGTGCTGCTTGCGGACGGCGAAGAGTTGAACGCCGCTCAACTGCCGGATTTCTTGATATCCGGATCCGGCGGCGATGCGGCAGAGAGTGCAAATACCGTCGAGGGGGATGGAGATATTCAGCTCGTAATTTCGTCCGCCGGAGCCTCACTGGATGACCTGCAGAAGCAGATTATCGCAGCTGCTCTGAAGAAGAACGGTTACAACCAGTCCAAGACGGCGCGCTTCTTGCAGATTCCACGCCATGTACTTCTGTACCGGATAGAGAAGTACAAGATACCCATCGACAAGTGAGGACCGCGGGCATGCGCAATACGGCCGAGCGCAAGGACACGAGCAGGATCTGGTTCATCAGACCTCGCGCCTGGCTCATGTTATGGATCCCGATAGCGCTGATTACCTGTTTTCATTATTCGACCGGAGCCAGCCAGCACTGGCTGCACGACATCTTCAGGCGCCTGTATTACATCCCGATTGTGCTGGGAGCATTCAGCTATGGAATCAAGGGAGGTTTGTCCGCCTCGCTACTTGCGTCGCTGGCTTACGCGCCTCATGCGTTTACCCATTATTTCGAGCATGATCCGGCGGCTTCAATAGAAAAAGTTCTGGAGATCGTGCTTTACAACATCGTCGCTCTGATCACCGGTTATTTGGCGCAGCGCGAGCACAGCGAGCGTCTTCGCCAGGAATCGATCGCCAAAAGACTTGCAAACACGCTGGACGAGAAAAAGCTTCTCGAAGAACAGCTGATCAGGGCAGGCAAGCTCAAGGCGCTCGGAGAGTTGACCGCCGGGATCGCCCATGAGATCAAGAACCCGCTGGCATCGATCAAGGGAGCCGCCGAGGCAATCGCGGACGAGATACCCGAAGACTCCCCTCGCAGGAAGCTGGTCGAGATCCAGAGCAAGGAACTCGATCGACTCGGGCAAACGCTCGACCGTTTTCTTTTCTTCGCGCGACCGAACGGCTTCATGGTTTCACGAATCGATCTCGGAGAACTGGTGATGCATGTCGTCGATTTGGTGGAGCCGCAGGCGCGCAAGAATTCCGTCGAAATTGTCGCAGAGATCAAACGGAATTCGTTGTTTATCGATGGCGATCGCGACCAACTCACCCAGGTTCTCGTCAACCTGGTCATCAACGCCTCCGATGCAATGCCGAACGGCGGCCGGGTTCGCCTTGGAATCAGGTCGGAGACAGTGGGCAGCAAGGAATACCGGGTGATCGACGTCATCGATACCGGTACGGGCATTCCGAGAGAGTCACGAGAGCGCGTGTTTGACCCGTTCTACTCGACCAAGAAAGGCGGTACGGGTCTGGGATTGTCCATTTCAGCCAATATCGTCGACGGGCACGGCGGGTTCATCAAGGTCGGAGAAGGAAAAGACGGCAAGGGAACGTCCTTTTCTATTTACCTTCCCGTGCTAAAATGATGCTTGCCATGAGGAAGAACTTTATTCGTCATTTTTTGTTTTTGTCGTTTCTCGTCATGGCCTTTCTTTCCGGAGGCCGTTCGCAGGTTTTGGCGGCCGGCTTCGACCTGAGCGAATGCGACGAAGTGCACACGGTCATGGAAGATCCCTTTCCCCCGCTGGGCGACGAGGCGGCCGGAATGGTCGCCGGAATAGTCTGTAAAAAGGTGCACGAGTTAGCCCCGCTCTTCGGTGTCAAGCTGGACGGGCGGCGCCTGGTCGGGCTTTTGATAACCGAGAGCATGGAGAGCTTTGCGAAGAGAACCGGCCGCGGACCGTACACTTTGGCCGTCTTCTCGTCACGCTACGGTATCATCACCCAGCCGGCCCAGACCCTTCAGCAACTCAGCGACAACAAGCGACTCGAGCGCACCCTGACACACGAGTTGACGCACTTCTTCATCGACAAGGTAGCCGGCAGAAGCTGCCCGAGCTGGTTGCACGAGGGACTGGCCCAGTGGTTCGAGGGACTGCGCCCGCGACACAACATCATGATCAGCGCCGAAGAGGTTGCCAAGCTCGAGATGCGCTGGCACATGCCGGGCATTTCGCTTCGGCAACGCAGCCTCGATTACCAGATCAGCCTGATGCTTGTGGCCAAGATCATCCGCCGGGCCGGACAGGAGGCCTTGCTGGCCAGTCTCAAGGGCATCAACGCCTGCCGCGACAAGCTGGATCTTGCCGTAGGCGAGCGCAGTGTCCGCGAGTGGCTGCTTTCCGCCGATGCTCCGGTGGAAGAGAAAGAGACCGCCGCGCAAGGCGGTTTCGAGATCGTGCGGGGAGAGGAATGGCAAGAGCAACTTCGCGAGGAAGTCACATTGAGCGACAAGGACGGCAAGGTAGTTCGCTTCGGCGCCGGGGACGAGAACACGAGCCGATTGCCTCTTAAAGAAATGCTCAAGAAGGCCCGGCGCAAGAAAAGAAAGAAATGAAGCCGTGATTCTCGATTTGATGCTCGACGATCTGCCTGGCGACCGGCCGGTGGCGGTTCTCGCCCGCCACGCCGAACGTTTTCCGATAGAGAGCGTCAATGACACACTGGAAGCATTGTTGACCGAAGACGGCCGGGCCGCGGCCCGCGGCCTGGGCGCGAAAATGTCCCGCTTCGCCGACCTGACTCTGTTCCACAGCCCGGTTCCACGCTGTCGCCAAACAGCCGAGGAGATCGCCAACGGTGCTCGCGCTGCCGGAGTCGTTTCCCGGGTATTGGGCTCGAAATTCGAACTCGGCGGTCCATACATGAACGACTGGGAATCCGTCATGAAGAGGGTGCTGGCTACCGGCGCCGGGGGCTTTGTGCGCGACTGGTTTGCGGGCAAACTTCCTGTAGGCCTTGCAGTAGAGCCGGAAGCGGCTGCCCGCCAGCAACTCGAGATCCTGCTTGGTCAACTGGTCGGCGGGATGCCTGGCCTGACCGTCAACATCAGCCATGACTGGAACGTACTGCTCTTGCGGCACTTCTTCCTCGAGATCGACGACCGCGCCCTGGGCTGGCCGGACTATCTCGAAGGCCTGGCAGCCTACCGCGAGGGAAACGATACGATCCTTTCGCTCGGACCGCACCGCAACGTCATTCGCGATGTGTGACAGGTGTGCCGCTGCGATGCAGTAAAATAAGCGAGCCGATGATCAGCGCCGCGCCCAGCATGGTCATCCAGCCTGGAAGGCGGTCCCAGAACAACGCGTCCCACAAGGCCGCGAACACCGGGCCCAGGTAACCCGCCATGGCCACTCTCCCGGCGCGGTCGTAACGATAGGCAGAGGTAAGCAGCAGTTGGGCGGCTACCGAGAGCACTCCGATGGCCGCCAACGCAAGCCAGGTCGATCCGTCGGGCCAGGCATAGTCAGGCAACATTAATGGAATCGCGCTTGCCATGGAAATGACCGAGAAATAGAGAACCACAACGTGTGCCTGCTCGCTGCGGGTGATCTTGCGCACGCACACGTAGGCCGAGCCGGCCAGTGCAGCCGAACCGAAAGCGGACAGGCCGTACCAGTTGAGCACTTCGAGATCCGGCCGGATGACAAGCACAGCTCCCGCCAGCGCCAGTGCGGCTAAACAGTACTGAACCGGGCGGATTGATTCGCCAAGGAAAGGCACCGCTAAAAACAGCACGAACAACGGCGAGCACTGATTCAGAAGAAGAGCGTCCGCGACAGCCAGCCCGGAAAGCGAATAGAAATACAGCAGCAGCGCCGCGGATCCGAACAACCCGCGCAACAACAGCTTGCCGCGCTGGTGCCCCAGCAGCGGGCCGCGCCCTGATCGCGAAAAGTGGATTGCAAGCAGACCCAGGGTGGCGATCAGGCCGCGATAAAAGACAACCTCAGAGGACGGCAGCGTCACGCAAGCGTACTTGGCCAGCGCCGACATGATCGAAAACAGCAACGCGGCGGTTGCCATGAGCAGCAATCCGTTCCGGGAAACGTTCATCGTCGTATTGGTAACCCGTAAGCGCCGGAAGTCAAGTTCACTGTACTCCAGATTGCGCGCTCTGCATCCAGATGGTAAGTATCTTGCCGGGGTCCAAACGTACAGGAGTCTTAGAGACGTGAGACGTGCTGAGCGCATTGCCCTCGGATCGACCATGCTGCTTGCCTTCGGTTGCGGCTTTGTTAACTCTGTGTGGCCCGATTCAGGTGTCTCGTTTGATCGTCTGCACATCTTCTTGTTCAACCTGTGTAGCGGAGGCACACTGATCCTGTTTTATTCCGGCGGCACCGGCAGGCTGTCGGCGCGTGCCCGAGTTTTTTTCATACTCTCATTGCTCTACGCAGCCTGCGCTTCCGTGAACTGGTTTATAGCCACTCTGGTTTTGTCTTTGCCCCTGGCCATTCTGGTAGAGTCGGTGCGTATCAAGCGCTTCGGTTTCTGGCCATGGGGATTTTTCAGCAGCAATTCCAGCGTTGCCGAGAAATTTGAACAGGCATCGCTGCTGTGTCTGAGCCTGGCCATAGTCATCGCCTCGCTGGTCATCGCCAACAACCAGTATCTGGGCTGGTTGCGCTATTCCAAGTTGACAATCGACATTTTCTTTTTGGGCTATTCCTTTCCAATATCGCTGGTGACCATGTCTCTGATGTTTCGCTTCTTGCGCGCGGAGAGGGGCAGCCCGGCCGCGGCTGTCAGTACGGCCGCTTTCTGGCTTGTAAACCTGGGTGTGATCATCTTTTTCGTTTTCATCATCGGCGGCTGGTATTTCGGAGAAATCATTGCCTCCGTGACGCTGACAATCACGGTGGCGACCATCTTCGCCCTTTTCATAGTCAGGGCCCCGCGGGTGCAGCAGAAAGCCTTTCTGATCTCGGGCATGTCTTTTCTGCTGCTGACAGCGGTAAGCGGGGTGCTGTACATTCTGCGCTACTACAGCCCACTCATAGAAGACATGAGCACATTCCTGCTCGCGCTGCATGCCACCATCTCACTTTACGGCTGGAACCTGAGCGGGCTGCTGATCATCATTCGATTCGGCGACTTTCCCATCCGTCTCAACTCGGCGCTGTTCATCGGATTGCACTGGATCATCGTGTTGGTTCTTTCGCCGCTGGGCGAGTTTTCGGCGATCTTCTCGGCGGTCGCCGTACTCGGCTGGGCGGTTCTTCTGGTTTTCGTATTTTTCAGCCGCGGCGCCGTGAGTGAGGCTCGACAATGAAGACCCGCTTCGTCAAGGAAACATTCTACTCGGCGCCGCCCGAGGCGCTGTTTGCTTTTCATGAACGCCCGGATGCATTCGAGAAGCTCTTGCCTCCCGATACCAAGATCGAAATCGTCTCTAGCGCCTCGACCCTGAGACCGTCCGAAGAGCGGGTCAGGTTCGTAGTCCCCTTTTCCTTTTTGAAATTCGCCTTCGAGATGCAACACACCCAATATGAGAAGAACCGCCTGTTCGTCGATCAACAGGTCAAGGGACTTTTCTCAAGCTGGCGGCATGAACATCACTTCATCCCGGGAGGCTGGATCGATCAACCGGCGACGCTGTTGAGCGACCGTATCGAGCTCAGCCATCCTTTGCTATTTGCCTTCAGGCCATTTGTCGTCCGGCGCTTGAAGAAGATCTTCGAGTATCGCCACCGTCTGATCGGCCAGGCACTCGGGACGACCCCGACCGGCGGAGGGGCGGCCGGCCGCAGCGTGATCGTGACCGGGGCGACCGGTTTGATCGGATCGCGGATCGTTCGAATCCTGATCGAGCAGGGAGCCCGTGTGATCGTCTTTGCAAGAAACGTCGAAGCGACCAGGCGCATATTCGGCGAACAGGTAAAGTACGCAACCTGGGATTTCGACAGGCCGGCCGATGACGCCTGGAAGAAATTCGTTCCCCAGGCCGATGCGCTCTTGCACCTGGCGGGAACCCCTTTGTTTGCGCGGCGCTGGTCCAAGGAGTTCAAACGCAAGATGGAGCAAAGTCGGGTCCTAGGCACGCGCCAGTTGGTCGAAGCCGTTGCAGAGTCCCAGCCCAGACCGCGGGCCTTCGTCTCGGCCTCGGCCGTCGGCATCTACGGGCTCGAGACGCACTTGACCGCCGATGAAAATACGAAGGCGGCCGACGATCTGCTGGCCAGAATCTGCGTCGGCTGGGAGGACGAGGCGCGCAAGGTTGCGGCGGCCGGCGTCAGGGACGTGCAAATCAGGATCGGCATAGTTCTCAGCAAACGGGCCGGTGCGCTCAAGGCGATGCTGCCCCTGTTCCGCCTGGGACTGGGGGGCTGGCTGGGACGTCCCGACGGCTGGATCAACTGGATACATCTCGAGGACATCGCCCGCATCTTCGTAATGGCGCTGTGCAACGATAGCATGCAGGGAGCTTACAATGCCGCGGCGCCCCGGCCGATAAGCATGCGCGAGTTCGCGGCGGACCTGGCCCGCGTGCTGCGACGCCCAAATTTCATGCGTTACCCGGTTTCTCTGATCAAACCCTTCATCGGCCAGGCGGCCGACTTCGCCTCGGGCGGCGCACGCGCCGATTGCCGGCGTATCCAGCAGGCCGGCTACCGTTTCTTCTTCGAACACCTGGATGCGGCGCTCGAAAATTCTCTGCGTGCTACGAAGATGGAGAGTAAAACGCAGCCTGTGTAACTTGAGTAAGTGATACTACTTGACGGTGATCTTACCGTTCTTGATATCGATATTCTCGCCGCCCTTGAGCACCACGTCGCCGGCGGGGGTCTTCACTGTGCATGGGCTGGATCCCTGAATGGTGGTCGAGGAAGTTGTGCTGTGGCTGAACTTGACCTTGTAGTGGCTTCCGTGGCAAACAGCCTCCCACTCGTAGTCCTTCGAATCGCCGTTGTGGTACCTGACCGTCACGGCGGCCAAGGCCATCGAACTGGTAAAGATGACTGCGAGAATGACGGTGATGAACTTTTTCATAATTCCCTCCTTTAAGATTAGCAGATCAACTCTGCTTCACGAATGCACTCTTTTGAGATCCATAGACGGTCGAGGTCAAGGACTTTTTTCTTCGGGATGGCCGTCGATTGGTTTGGGTGGCGAACTGAACGGGTCGGGAATCTGCCAGCAGCGCCAGAAGAAGTCCCCCATTTTGCGCTGGGGATGGGCTTCGGCCCGGTATGTTTCCACATCCAGTGCGGTCTTGTCGGCCGGGTTGCACTCGTAAAAAGCTTCGCGGGTGCAGCCTATTACCTTTCGGTATTGCCGGTCGTCCGGGTCTGCCTGGCGCATCTTCTTCACTTTAGCGGTGATATCCTCGAACTGCAGTTTCCCGCTATCACACTGGAGGTCGCGCCTCGATGCCTCGCGCACCCGGCAGTAGATCGACTTGCAGCAGGTTGAACAAATCAGCGAGACCAAAACCAGCATTCCTGTCCTGATCGTGAATGACAATCTTACCACCCCTTCCCTTTATAGACAGTGTCTATAATAGATGTCATCCCTCACTTTGAAAAAGCAAAGATATTGAGCGTCATATGTCGGTATCTGACCCTTTATTCCACTACAATGGGTCGCCGTACCAGTCAACTCTATAGGAATTGTTGACAAGACTCCATTTACAGCGAGCATTTCGCGCTATCAGCAGGCTATAGATGTTCAACGTTTCTCAGTCTGCGACGGTCACCGTGATCGGTTTCAAAGCCTGACCCGTCGACGGCATCCGGCAACCACCAGAAAGAACCACATCCACACAGCGGCGGACGAGCCGAACGCCGAACCGCAAGCACAACCGCCGCTGTCCAGATCTTTGCCAGGGTCACCTTCGCATTCGATAGGCTCGCCCTGGCACACCCCATTTGTGCAGCGGTCGTTCGTCGTACACGCATCCCCATCGTCACAACTGGCCTGGTTGTTCTGATGCAGGCAGCCTGTTTGGGTATCGCAGCTATCATCGGTACACAGCAGGCCGTCGTCGCAATCGAGATTGTCGCAATCGTAAGCACAACTCTCTCCATCGCCGATCAGCCCATCCAGGCAGGTACACAGGAAGCCACCCGGCGTGTTGGTGCAGTCGGCCAGCTCGTGACAGTTGTGGGTTCCCAGTTCACATTCGTCGATGTCGCTATCACAAGTCGTCCCTTCCCAACCCAATTCGCAACTGCAACTGCCGTCGCCTTCCCGGCCCTCGTCACACGAACCGCCGTTTTGGCAGGCGCACACACCCGTGCAATCCGCCCCATACATCCCGGCCGGACAAGGTTCGCAGGCATCACCCTGGCCGTCTTCGTCTTCGTCCGCCTGATCGGCATTGGCGGTCGCCGAACAGTTGTCGCAAACATCTCCGACGCCGTCCTCGTCCATGTCCGCCTGGTCCGGGTTGGCCAGCCCGGCACAATTGTCGGAATCGTTTGCATGGCCATCGGCATCCATGTCGGGCGGCGTCCCGGCCGGTGTGCCGAACTCGAAAGCACCCATGTCCGGCGCCAGGCCCTCGAAATCCAGATCGCCGGGGTTCGTACCGGCATCGATACAGCCTGAGCCCAGCAACAGGCGATAGTCCCCCTCGTCCGCCGCCGCGAACAGCGGGTCGACCGCCAGGCCGGCATCCCCCATGTCCCAGCCCAGGTCGCCGTCCGAGTTGCCAAAGCTGTCACAATGCCCGCAGGTCGCTGCTGAATTTTCCGCCCAGAGGCCGTGCGCCGCGCAGTGTGCCACGAGGGTGTTGATCAGATCCGGGCTGGAAGTAGCGCTCACGATGCAGCTGCCGGCGCAATGGGCAATGGTCAGGTTGTGCCCGGTGACAGAGGCATTGGACAATGAAACGCCTGCCGTTACGCCGGTGACCGGATTCACCTCACCCGCGTTGGCCACGACCAGGTAAGCCAGATCCGATTGTACGTAATCGTCGCTTCGCGGACCGAAATGGATGCCCTGCCAGCCGCCCGGTAAACCCGACAATGCGTCAAACACGACCGGGGCCTGGCAGGTACCCATCACCCGCAGAGATCCCCGATAACTGGAAGAACCGTCATTTGTCGGATGGGCCACCCAGATTCCAGTGCCAGAGTCGAAAAGCACCCGTGCGCCAGCCTGCACTACGAGTTCGCGACTGTTCTGGATGCCGATGGGAGCACCCAGCACGGTGGTCATGGGTTCACCCAACTGGGGGGCCAGGACATGGTTTGCCGACAGAAGTCCTCCCACCATCGCGACGCCGGGGAAGTCGTTTTCCTGGAGCAGGTTGTCGTTCACGCCGGGCGAACCCGCACCCAAATCGTAGTGAATACCATAGGCGCCGCTGCGGCCGATGGTATTGCCGGAAACCGCGACCGTCCCCGCCAGCCTGATGCCCATCTCCCCGCTATCGGAAATGACACACCCGTATACCGTTCCTTCCGTATCGGCCAGATCTATTCCATCGCCCAGACTGGATTCGATTCTGGCGCCTTGAAGGTCGACGACGGATTGGACCGCATGCAAGCCATCCAGACCCGACCCGCCGATGCTGGTCGTCCCGTCCAGAGTCAGGTTGGAGCCGGTTGCCCACACGCCATGACCAGCACTGTCCTGTATGTTCAGGTCTGTAAACACCAGGCTGCCGGATGAGCCGGTGTAATTGAGCGCCAGGGCCGCCTGCTCGCCCAGCAGGCTAATCTGGCCGGCCTTTTCGATCACCAGGTGACTTACCTGCGAGGACGAATAATCGTCGGACCGCGGCCCGAAAATCATGCCCGGCCATCCGCCGACTGTCTCGTTCAAAGCGGTAAACACGACCGGTTGTTCGGCAGTGCCGTTGACCGTAAGATTGCCCCGATAGGAATTGCCGCCGTCGCTGGAGGGATGGGCGATGTACAGCCCGGTTTCACTTGAAAACCGAACCGTCAGGCCGGATTCGACGGTCAATCGGCGGCCGTTCTCTACTCGGACCGGATCGGTCAATATCGTGTGGCTGATTTCGCCCTCCTGACTGTACCAGATGTGATTGCCGGAAAGCTGCCCGCCCGGGCTGGCGATGCCGGGATGGGCGTTGTCGGCCAGGTGGTTGCCTGCGATCACCGTCTCGGCTCCGTAGACATCGTAGAAAATGGCGTAATCACCGTTTCCGGAAATCGTGTTGTCTTGTATCGTCAGAGCACTGCCGGGCATGTCGATGCCGAAGCCGGTATTGTCCTGGATTTCGCAGTTTAGAACCTGCCCGCCGCTGTCGGAAAGGACCAGACCGCTCGCCTGGTTGCCGGTAACACGCACCCCATCCAGTTGCAGGCTGGCGCTTTCGGCCATGATTCCTTCGGCGCCGTTGCCCGCTATCTCTGCACCGCTCAACGACAGACTGGAATAGTGGATCGAGATGCCGCTGCCGCCACATTGTGAGATGCTTACATCGGTCAGGCTGATGCTGCTGCCAGTGTAATTAAGGGTCACTCCGGCGTTGTCCCCCACCGGATTGGTCTGACCGGCATGCTGCACGATCAAGTAATTCAGGCTGGACGAACTGTAGTCGTCCGAGCGTGGTCCGAAGACCAGTCCGGCCCAGCCATCGGCGCTGCCCGAGGATGAAGTGAAGGTCACCGGCAATTCAGCCGTGCCGTTCACGGTCAAGTTGCCGCGATAACTCGCACTGGCGTCATCGATCGGGTGACCCACGCTCATGCCGGTGTTGTCGTTGAAACGCACAGTGACGCCCGCTTCGATGGTCAACCGGGCCCCGTTCAGGATCAGGATGGAACTGTCGACCACAAATGGGCTGTCCGCCAGGGTCCAGGTTGCGCTGGCTGTGATATCCCCGCCCACCGTGGTGTCGGCCCTGGCGCCCCCTCCAAACAACAGTCCGCTTACCAGAACCAATCCGCCAATCCACTGACAGAAACGATCCCGGAAGGAAGGTTCCAGATGATTCCCGGCTGATCTTGGAATGCACATGGTTTCACTCTCACTGTAAAAATTCGGCAAAAGCTCACAATCACTGTTGCTATCCTGCCAGGTCAACACCTGAAACACAAGGTGCCACCGGGAGTTCACAGGAATCAAATCAACGTTTCTCAGTCTGCGACGGTCACCGTAATCGGTTTCGAGGAGATCGGGCGATGAGCCAGCGAGGCTTCTATGACGTGGCGGCCCTTGGTGAGCGACCAGCGATATTCATAAGGGTAACCTACTTTGGCAACCGGCACGCCGTCCACCAGCCAGACTATCTCTTCGCCGCGTGGATGCACGCTGGCCGCCAGGCGCAGGGTGGAAAACTCGGCCGGGGTGTCCGGATCCCACAGGTAGCGGGCGTTGTTGCGCGGCTCTTCTATGACTACTTTGGGCGGGTCATCTTGCGCGAGTGTCCCGGCGGACAAGCCGCACAACGGGCTCAGTTCGCGCGGCGCGAGTTCTATGTGTTGAGCGCGGGCCCATGGCTCGTAACGCTCGGGCAGGCTGGGCATGACCATCTGCTTGACAAAGACCTTCGGGCAGCTGTTTTGCCCGACGCCGGCCAGCAAGCCGTTGCGCTTGTCTATCTTCACCAGGTGATGATAGGGGCAATCTTCGTAAGGCTCGCTGCCGGGAACAAAGTACTCGAGTAGCCTTCGAGGACAGCTCGCCGTCGCCAGCTTGCCGGACAGCGGACAAATCGTCCGCGCCAGATAATCGGCGGGCGGAGGAAACTCGGCCAGCAAGGTGCGGTAAGGCCGGTAATGCCGCATGACCCGGTCCATGATGTCGTGCATGGCCTGGCCAGCTCCGTAGAGACCGCCCAGGTGATTCATGCGACGCCAATCGTGGTTGCCTAGCCATACGCCTACCAGCAACCTGTCTGAGAAGCCCAGCGCCCAGGCGTCCCGGTAGCCCTGGCTGGTGCCGGTCTTGGCCGCCACAGCGTAATCGAACTCGAGCGCGTTGCCACGGGGAAAACTCGGCATGCGCGCCAGGGGATCGGACAGGATATTGGTGATCAGTCGCGCCACGCCGGGCGGCAACAGGCGTCTTGTGGACAGCGGCCCGTCGTCCAGGAACCAGCGCAGATCGAGCGTTCTGCCGTCGTTGGCCAAAATTCCATACAGGCCGACCAGTTCCTCGAGCGTGACATGCAGGTTGCCAAGCACCAATCCCAGGCCGTAGCGATCGGGATCCATGGATATACCGCTGACGCCGGCGCGCCTGAAGAAGTCGAGTGTGTTGTCCACACCCACCGCCTCCTGGACTCTCAAGGCGGGAATGTTACGCGAATTGGCCAGCGCCTCCCTGAACAGCATCGGCCCCAAGTAAGTATGAGTGATGTTGCGCGGCAAGTAGACTCTCCCGCCCTGGCGGTCGAACTCCACGTTGATGTCGGGCAGCTCGCTGGCCGCCGTAAAATCTCCCGCGGCCAAGGCCAATCCGTAAACAAACGGCTTGAGAGCCGAGCCCGGCGGACGCTTTATGTCGCCGTAGTCGATCGCCCCCCGGTTCTCGTCGTCGAAATAGTCGGCCGAACCCGTATAGGCCAGCACCTCGCCGCTCGCGCTGTCCACCACAATGGCGGCCGTATTGCCCGCCCCGCGCTGGCGCAGTTGCAACAAGTTCTGACGCAGGATCCCGGCAACCTTTGACTGCATTTCGAGATCGATGGTCGATCTGAGTATCGGACCGCTGCGCGAGCGCGCCATCCGGCATATGCGCAGCACAGCGTGCAGGGCATCTTCTAAGCGCTGTGGCCTCTGAACCAGTTGCAAGTCGGAGCCAAGCGCCCAAGAAAGCTCGCTTTCATCGATGAGTCCACGCGCCCGAAGTGTATTCAAAATGAGCCGGGCCCGCTTGCCGGCGCGCCACAGACCTATCGGCTTGTAAGGATCCATGCGTCCGGGAGCCTGAGGTAAACCGGCCAAAAAGGCCGCCTGCAGCCATGACAGATCTTCCGGGGGCTTGTCGAAATAGTAGCGCGCCGCGCGCACTATGCCGTGTATACGGTTGCCGTAGGGCGCGATCGTCAGATAATGCCTGAGCACCTTGTCGTGACCATAATCGTGTATCAAAAATTGTGCCTCGGCCGCTTCCTTGATCTTTCTTACCAGGCCGCGCGGGCCCGGGTTTTGCATCCTGGCTACCTGCATGGCGATGGTAGAAGCGCCCGAGATGATCCTGCCGGCCGCCAGATCCTGCCACAGGGCCCTGAGCACCGACGGCAGATGCACTCCGCCGTGCTCGTAGTAGTAGCGATCCTCTGTCTCCAAGGTTGCGGCAATTATTTTCTCAGGAAGCCGCACCGGCAGCGCCCAGTAGCCGATCTCCCCGTCGGCGGCCGGCACTTCTCCCAAATAGCGCCCGGCGCGATCGAGCACCAGGACGCTGGCACGCGGCGCATGCAATTCTCTATCAAGACAGGAGATGAAAACGGCCAGAGAGACCAAAGACACCATCAGGCAGTCTACCAGAAACGCAAACCGTCTGTGCCTTGCTTCTGCCGCGCGCGTCCCGCTCATCTTCCATCCCGTTCGGATCACTTCTGGTGCTCTCCCTTGACTTCAACCCGCATGCCGTCTCCGCGGCCGCGGACTTCCTGGTGATACATCTGTTCGGCCCAGGGAGGTGGATGGACGAAAGAACCCTCGTTTGTCGCTCTCAGGCGGAAGTTGACGCTGTGCGATCCCTTTGGCAGCCTGATGAAGTAGTAGCGCACCTCGTCGTCCATTCGCTGCACATAGTCCGCCCGCAGCGAATCGGGCGCGGAAGGGCGCGCCTCGGGACCCGAGGTCTTCAGTTCGGGGTTCAAGGGCTCGAGTCCGGCCGCGAATGGAACCACCAGCGCCACGTGGAATCGCTGTTTGTCCGACAACAAGCGCGCCTGTATCTCGACTATATCTCCCAGTTTGAGACGCACTTCTTTTCCCGGCTGATCATCAAAATGGGTATTGGGCGAGCCGTCCTTGTGAATGATCGTGTTGCTGCGCGAGACGACGAACCCGGCGTGAGCCGCGGCGGCCCGGTCGCCGGTCACATCCGGCAAGTAGTCGTAGCGCACCAACAAGCCAAGACCCGTTTTGCTCGAGACCTCGATAGTCTGAGGTTTATCCAGAAGCAACCTGGCCCGGGCCACCTTGTGTACCTGGTCCAGGCTGAGAGAGCCCCCGCCCGATAGCTTGGCCCGAGCATCGATGTTCGCGGGACGCGCCAGATCCAGATAGGCCAGAAGCGCCTCGGCGGCGCGGCGGCTCGAATATGTCGAACCGAAACCGCGCTCGGCCGACGCCTGTGCCAGAAGTGCGTCGCGCAGCAACGAAAGGCGCGGATTCTCCGGATCGAGGCTTACCAGGCTTTCGATTACAGCAGCCAGGGTGGATGTGTGCGATCCCAGGTAGTCGGTATACCAGCCGCGGCGATACCAGCGGATACCCTTGCAGACAGGTTTGCCCTTGTAGAGCTTGAAGACCACGTGGTCCCAGAGATCTCCACGCAAGGCGCCCAGGTTTGTCTTGAACAAGACCGGCCGATGATTCATTGCCATGGCCAAATCGGCCAGCGAGGTGACATCCATGTCTCCGCGATGGTGGTAGAGATCCGTCAAATAGCTTTCGTCGAGCTCGCCGACAGCGACCAAAGCGCGGATTGCCGACGTTTGCTGGTTATAACGATAACCTGCCCTGAGCGCTCGGAAGTCGCTTCTCAAGGAGGTCTTCAAGGCGGAAACCGTTCGGCCGAAGATGTCAGGAGGAACGTCAATTCCAATCCCGCGCGCCAGGTTCATGAAACGCGCAGCCTGGGCGGTTAGAGAAACGCTGCCGGCTCCGCCGGGCCAGAACGAGAAAAAACCCTCGTCCGTCTGGTAGAGGTCCATCTCTCCCAGCAGGCGCTTGACATGCGCGCCGACTTGCAGCGCGTAGTGCTCGTTGAGCCCCAACTTGCGAAGCAATTTGCCGATGGCCATCTGGGGCATCAGGCGCGACATTTTCTGTTCGAGGCAACCGTGCGGATAGCTTTCTAGATAGTCCAGCGCGGCCAGCAATTCGAGCGCGCCCGGCACGTTCGAGATCTCGATTTCCTGCACCGCCGTCCCGGCTCGCGGCTTTTCAGGAAAAGGCTTGAGCCGCGTCTTGCCGGAGGCGAGAGTGTCGAAATAGGCAAAGTGCTCTACGGTGCGGTCGGGTAAGATTGGTAGTTTGACCTCGAAGGCGTCTCCCACGCCGTCTTTCTTTCGTTCGACCTCCATTTTTACCGTGACCTCGCCCGGCCGGGTGGGATCGGCCGAGTGCGCCGATACCGGAAACAAGTGACTGACGGCTTGATTGCGCTTGAGCTCGATCTTCTTTCCGAAATTCTTTTCGGCGCCCAGTCCGTCGATTTTCACGGCCACCGCTCCGGCTCCCTCTGCCCCTTCCAGCAAGCGACCCACGCCTCCGGCCCAGAATTCGTCTCCCTGGCGGATGAAGCGCGGCAACTGGGGTTGTACCAGCAAGGGCAGTCGCACGTGGATCAAAGAGCTCTTGTATCCGAAACGGGACATGCCCGAGGCGGCAACGGCCCGAATCTTGAAATTGGTCAGATCGTCGGACATCTTGATCGGCACGACCAGTTTTCCCGATGGTCCCACCTCGAGCGTGGCCGCGTAGTATGGCACGCTCTTGAAGTTCTTCCTCACTCTCCTGCGACCCGAGAGCCTTCCCTTTCCGTCCTCCTCGGAGCCGTCTCCAGCCGGCTCATCCTCTTCCTGCAAGCGGCCGATCAGCTCGTTGCGCGTATCCCTGATGCTCATGCTTCGGCTGTTTTGAAGAATGAAGGCCGAAAGAGGATCGAGCGGTCCCTCGTTGGCCAGGGCCAGCACGGCCTCGTCGGCGAGCCAGAGCGTCACCTCGCCCGCCAGCGGCCGGCCATTATCGTCAGAGAGCTTCAGCTCGAGCCTGGCGATGGATCCGGGCCTGACGGTCTTGGGATGCTTTATAGCCAGCTTGATCTCGTTGCTGGTGGGTCTGACCTTGATGTCCAGGCTGGCCGCCAGCGTCCGGGGCCGGTAACGCTCGTCGCTCCCGTTTCCCCGTCCCAGTCGTCCGCGCATCAGCACCACGTTTACCGGCAGATTTGGAGCGTGGCTTGCACGAATGGGTATGGAGAAGCCGGCCTTGCCTCCCTCGACGTTCTTCCAGAAATACGAATTTCCACCGGGATCTTGCAGAACGATCAGCGCCCGCGCCCGCTGGAAAGGGCTCTTGATGATCAACCTGGCCGTATCGCCCGGCGCATAACTCTTCTTATCGCAGCTCAGTTCGAAGACTCCCTGGCGCGATTTCTTCCAGGCCAGCGCCTCCTTACCGCCGACATAAAGATCTGCCGAAAGGGTTTGAACCCGACCCAGCTTGTCCCTGGCCGTCAGCTCTACCAGGTACACCCCGGCCTTGGCGATCGGCAGTTCGGCAGTCACAGGCTTCTTGCCGCTGACGATTTCTTTCTCGAAAACCTTTTTGTCCTCCTGCTCGGTCACATAGCTGGCCTTGCCGGTGGAAAAATCGGTTTCCCGAAGATGGCTGTGCCAGGTGCGCCGGTAGAGGCGCACCTTGACTTTCTGTCCGGGGCTCGGCTTGTCGTCGATACCCACCGCGATGATGCGCGGCGAAATCCTGGTAGCCTTCTGGTAGTAACGCTTAAGCTGCATGCCCAGCACGAAGGGCGGCAGGGCCTTGACTTCTTCCATTGCGCCGACGACCTGGTTGTCCACCCCGGTGACGGAAGCCTCAATCCGGTAAATGCGGGCCGAACCGTCCATGTCCAGGGCCGGGTTCACGGTTATTTCGTGCGCGCCGCTGACGGTAAGCGTTCCCTGCTCATGAAGCGTCTCGGGAGGACGTGCCCGGCCGCCACGTGAAAATTGCGTCGACGAGGCGAACATGTACCCCTTGCGCCCGCGCGGCATGTAGTGGTACGGCCGGCGCGTCACGCTCCATTCAATCGGGCGCGAGGCCACTGATCCGCCGGCATAGTAACGGGCCAGCGCCTTTGCCCGGAAGGGTCCGTCATTGCGTACCTTGTCAGGGGCGGCGATGCGCACCTCGAAAGTCGGTATGCGGTAGGCCTCGATCTTGAAGCCGCGCGTCGTCACCACCTGGTAGGGCTTTTTGCGATAAAGCGTGATCGAAAAATTTCCGGTCGGCGCGTCCTTCTGGGAAAACTCAGCCGAAAAGCCCATCAGCTTCGAAAAGGTCGCACGCAGCGGCCACTCTTTTCCGCCGGGTCCCTGGACCTTGAGCGCGAAATCCCCTGGTCCACCGGGGCTCAGCAGTCGACCGCCCTTGCGCTGACGCAGGTAGCCCTTGATGAACACCTTCTCTCCCGGCCGATAGATGGGACGCTCGGTAAAAACGAAACCCAGCAACCTGTCGTTGACCGCCTCGGGAACATTCGGCTCTCCGATCCAGTGCAACCATTGACCCCAAGGCGACCAGTGGTTGTTCGCGAAACGCGGTGGTGGTTCATTGGGATCCAGTACCAGAACGTCCTCGCCCCGGCGAACCGAGATGCGATAGAGCCTTTTCCAGTCGGGCTGCCTTTCGAGCACCGCCCTGCCGTCGGCGTCGGTAGTCAAGGTGACCGAGACCCTGCGGGGCGATCGACGCTTCTTGCCCGGCTTCGGCCGGGGCGGCCGATCGATGGCCTCGACTACAACCTGCGCTCCGGATACCGGTTTCGCCGTGTCGATGGCGCGAACATAGAAGACTACTCGCTGCCGCTCTTCAATGCTGGTCAAAGAAAGATTTGTGACCTGAACCCTGACATAAGATCTCTGCGCGGGACCGCTCAGACGCCGCAAGCCGACCAGATAGTGACCCGGACGGTTGCGACCCAGGCGCTTGTCAAGCAGACGGCCGATGTCCAATCCAAAACGGGTCGTTGCACCCTTGCCGGAAAGAGGCAGGTCGATCACTTCGGAGATCAGCGGCGACCCGAGCAATCTCAAGTGATTGGTCAGTTCGCCGGGCGAAACGTAGTCGAGCGCGTCCTGCCCGCGTTCGGGCTCCTCGCCGGGAAACGGCGGCGCCGAATTTTCATCGACAACTACGGGGCTTCCCGGAAAGGGCCACAGGCCGGCATGCAACGGGTCGATACGGTAGATGCGCACATCGGCGCGCCTGTCCCCGTAACCGACCAGAGGCAGCATGCGCGGCCCGTGCGCTTCCAGGATGCCGCGCGCCTGGCGCCAGCGCACGAAGGGCTGCCGGTGGCCCAGATAAAAGAATGCCTCCGTCCGCCCGGGGCCCTCCAGACTACGGTCATCCAGATCTTTCAACGGGGCTTGATGCAGGCTGAGCCGGTAAAGAATCTCGGGCACGAACTTGCCGCTCAGCAATACCCGCCGGCCGGAAAGCTGGAAGCCCAGACCTTCGACGGCCGGATCCAAACGAACCAGTTTCTTGAGCGCGGACAAGGTCAAATTCTTGGGCTGGGCCGAAAATACGATCTGCGGTGTCTGGCCGTAGTGTCCGCAGGCCAGGGCACTCTCTGCGGGCAGCGACAGCGAACCGCCGATCGTCAAGGCCGCGTCGCCGCAGGCGATAGATTCGACCTGAAAGGCGGGCCGGGTCGAGAGACGGCCCTTCCAGAGCACTTTGCCTTCATCTCCGAGTGCCAGACTCAATACGACCACCAGTTGCTTGCCTTCCGGAACCCGTTCGGCCAGGGTCAGCGCATAGACGACCGGGTCGCGCTGCGTGCGTCTCGGCAGAACGGCTATGTTGAAGTCTTCGACCAGCCTGCGGCTCGCGCTTTCCAGGCCCGGCAGATCACGAATCTGAATCGAGATCATCTTGCGCAGCGACTCAATCTTCAGAGCCTGCGAAAACGTCAGACTAAAAGTGCGAAAGGGTCTCAAGTTATCGCTGCCCGCGGCCGGGGACATGGACAGCGGAGCGGACATCATGGTTGTTAAAATGCGGCTCGCTCCAGCGGCCTTGACCTGGTAGCGAGCCAGGGCCGGCCAGCTTTCCGCCGGCCTGAACTGCAAGGTGCGGCGATCGAGCCAGTACCACGCCCCGGGCCAGGCGGGCGTGATCGCAAGCAGCCGCCGCCCGTTGTCGGCCGGACCGTGGGCCGGCCCCTTGGCACGGTCCTGCCTGAAGTAGACCGTCACCGGATCGAAACCGCGCAGGAACTTCTCGGGTAAAATGGTCACAGCAGAAGAAGCCGGCCGCTGGTGCTCATCGGCCGGGCGATAGTCTCGAGCCAGCCCGGAAACCGACAGCGCCAGAGTGCAAGCAACGACTGAGCTTATGATGATTTTCATGGCTTCTCTCCAATGCGGCGGAAAAAGTCACGCAGGTAGTCTTTGGGAACCGCGGTCTTCGAACCGGATAATCCCAGGATAACAGGACGGAAGGCCACGGCCTTGCCGATTTCGGGAGCCGAGATCCTCAACGTGTATTTCCCGCGGGCCAAGCGCATGTATTGCAGGCAACCGCTGCCCAGTTTGTGCTGCTCGGCATCGTAAGTAACACATTCGAGAACATCCGCCGCCGCACGCAGTCCGATGCCGACCTCTCCGTCAGACTCGACCGAAAAGGAATAGACGGCTTTCTCACCAGGTGCCAGCCAGCGTTCAATCCCGACGCCTTCGTGCAGGGTCTCCAGCGCCGCTGCAGTCCAGTAGACAGTGCCGCCAAGCGCTTGCGCGGCAAAAGAACGCACCAGCAACTCATACTCGCCCGCTTCCAGCACGCGCAGGATGTCGCAGCCGCTGCCCCTCCCATCCACGGCCAACAAGCGCTGGCCGGAAGCCAACGCGCAAACGCCGCTATCCGAGCGAATATGAACGGCCGCGGTCGCGGAAAGTCGCAGCTGCCTGTCCATTGAGGCGCCCGACAGCGGCAGCGCCCGGGCTTCCGGGAGCGCCTCCGGACTCTGTGCGCCGACCGGTTTGCCCCAGCCGGTCGCAAGCTCCGATCCCGCTTCAAAAAGTACAACCCGCAAAGGTTCTAGCGTATGGCGCAGCCATAGCTCACCAGCTTGGTCCGCCGGAATCGAGCAGCGACAGCCGTCAAGCAGGGAACCGTTGTCAAGGCGGACCTTGCAACTCGCCGCACCTGATACTGCGAGGGTTCGCAATTTGTCGGCGGCTGTAAATGCCAAAGCTGTGCGGCCCGGTCTGGCTGGGCGTTTTTCGAAGATTCCCACCAGTGTCCGGACGTCGGGCGGGCTCGGATCGATCAGCAAGCGCACCCGGGCTCTTCGGACAGCGTCGGACGCGATATAAGCCGTCCCGCCCTTGGCTCGCAATGAACAGGAGCTCAGGCTATCCGCCGGCGGACACATATCTATGACTTTCCCGCCTTCATCCGTTTGTACAATCCAGCTATCATGCGCGACCACAATCTCTACACGGCTCATCTGATCGGGAAGCGCAAGGCGGGCGACCGGCCCGCGCCAGACTACTACGCTCATGCCTGGACGCAGCAGTTGGGCCTTTTCCGGCACGGCGGCCGCTTTTGCCAACACGCTTCCCCGTCGCCCGGTCGATCCGGAGATCCAGAAGCGGGCCAGCGTCTCGCGTGCAGGGCCGCCGGCCGCGAAGCAACCGCTCTGGTTCTGCAGGTGGGCGCCGCCCTCGATGCGGCAGGCCGTCGTGGCCGTTTCTCCCAACGGAAGAGCCACCCGCAGCAAGTGCAAGGCCCGGGCGGAAGATTTCTGACGTTGAATAAAAACGCGAGGGGAGAGCATCCTGGCGCCGGCTAGCGGGCTGTCGAGGTCGGCAACAATTTCTTCGAGTTTAAACTTCAAAGCTTTTCGATCAACGCCTGAAAAAATGCATTCACCCGCTTCGAGTGAGACTCGCGGACCGCAGACTTCGAGCAGACCGCTGGTTTCGGCCGGCAGGCAGAAGAGGCCCCGGCCCGTGGCGTAACGTCCCGGGCGAGGAACTTTGACGAGCCCGGCTTCGCCGCGCTGGAGTTTTCCGCCGCTCAGCGGTTTCACCTTTCGGGTCATGACCGAAGAAGTTATCGAGGCGTACCAGTTTCGCGACCACAAGCGCACGACATAAGTGATACCTTTCGGGTTCAGCAGCATCCGGCAACGGCGAACGTTATCCTGTTCGCGCAGGATTTCGCCGGTCTGGTTCTCGATCGAGCACGAGAATGGAAGCTTCGAACGGAAGTCGAGTTCCTGGATCTCACCAGGATTCGCGGCAGGCAGCCTTGCCGTCAACACCTTGCCGCGAGTCTTGTGGCTCTGCTTTCCTGAGAGCACTCCCAGGTCGCGAGTGTCCGTCTGTACCACCTTTACCAGGCTCGGCCCGCCGATGGTGTTCTCGGCTTCGAGTTCCAGGCGGTAGTCGCCGGCCGCAAGCGGCCGGGCTATCAGGCAGTTCCAATCGGCACCGACAGATCCGTTCTGGGCAACCAGCCGACCTTCGGCATCAAACAACCTGCAGCGCACGTCTGTCTGCCCGGTTGTCTTCAGGCGCAGAACGCCGTCCAGCGGCATGCGCAACTTCTGGCTGGTCGGCACTTGCACGTTCTTTGAGATGCCCGGGGCCAACATGTCGCTGGTAACCTGCAAGTTGTAGGAGATGGCAACGTCACCACGACTGTGTTCCGTCTCCAGCCCGTAGCGGCCGGCCGCAAGACTCAACAACACATTTCCTGCTCCGGGAGGCACGGGCTGCACCAGTTTTCGACTGCTTCCTTCGAGCTTGTAGATGCGTCCCTGCATGCCGGCATCGAGGGAAATTCCCACTTTCAGATCGGCCTGCAATCGGAAGCGAAACTCGTCTTTTCCGTCTTTACCAAGTTCGGCGCGGTAGGGCGTGTTGAGATCGATGGCATGGACCTTGTCGCCATGCAGCAAAAGCGGCCTGGTGATGCGCCGCAACTCGGTACGGCGCATGCTTTCGACGGTCAGCGGCATCTGCATCCAGCGATAAGCGCCGGCGTTCATCTCCAGTGTCCGATCACAAGGAGTCGGAACGCCGACCACGGGCCAGCCCTGCTCGTCCTCCAGGCGACATTGCAGCGACACCAACTGCCCGCGTGTCACAAGGCGGTATTTTCCCTTCCTGTCGATGGACAAGTCCTGGCGCACCAGGGCGCCGGCATCGACGGTGAAGAAGACGTCCAGGCCCTCTTTGATCTGCTTGCCCTGCTCGACCGGTCGCCTGGTCAGGATAATTGCCGCTCGGCCCCGGCTGCGGCCCGAAGTTTCTACCGTCAACAGGTAGCGTCCCTGGTTGAGGAAACCGGATATCAGACAGTTGCGCCCGCGACCGCCGGCGGTGCCCGAAAGCAGCCGGCTGACCACGGCCGTGCGCAAACGACACTCGGTAGCCAGCAATCCTTCGGTGGTCACCTGGTAGAGACCGGCACGGTCGACGTCGAAAATCATCGAGCGTGATTGCCCGCGATCGAAATCGTAAAACACCCGCTTGTCGCGCACCAGAAGCGGCAGCTTCGGAATCTTGGGCGAGTACTTGGGCAGCCTACCCATTGGCCCGAGCGGTGCAGGGCGCCGGATCGAAATCGCCAGCAGCTTTCCCTCGGCGTTTACGACTTTGACTTTCTTCTCCTTGGAAACCGCGGGCAGACGGCAGAGTCCGTCTTGGGCCTTTGCCTGGTAGTCGCCGCCCCAGGCGCACGAGAACTCCCCTCCTCCCGCCGCGCGTACGACCAGCGGCCCTCCCGCAACAATCGGCAATTCGACTTGACCCTTGGGATCGACGACCAGCGGCAGGGATCTGTCGAGCCTCAAAGGCATCCGGCGCAGCACCAGCCCGCGGGCGCTTGCCGCGCCGCGACGGTTGATCTCGAGCGTGTAACGCCTTCCGGAAACCAGGTCGACCCCGGGCAACATGCAGGAAAATTTGTCGACCTTCTGCGGTTGGACCTTGCCGTGCGAGAAGGGGCTGTCCATGACACAGGCGATTTTCAGCCGCTCGATGCCTTCTTTGCCGCCGTAGATCTTCAACTCGTAGGCGCCCTCGCTCAGGTGACCGACGACGTTACACTCCGTCGCGCCGGGATCGCTGTCGTGCACGATGCTGCGCTGGCCTCCTTCCATGCGGTAGAGCACGCAACGGTTCTTGAGCTCTGCGGCCGTCGAGAGCGAAAAGACGCCCGAGCGACCCACTTCGAACCAGACGGTTTCCTCGCGCCCGTTGTAGTTGAAGCGCCGATCGTAGACATGCTCGCGATCGAGACGTAAAAAATCGCGGGCCAGCACTTTTGTCGAGCGACCCTGGCGGGTCGTCAGCTGACAAGCCAGCGGCGCGGCATCGCTATCCGGGGGCACATCGGTTGCTGAAATCAGGTAACGGCCCGAAGAAGGCGCTTCAAAGCTGAGCGCCTCGCGCATGCGCCCGTAGTCGCCGTCGGCCATTTGATAGCCATCGTTGTAGCGGCTCCAGATCAGTTCGGCTTGTGTGCCGGGCGGACCGCTCACGGTCAGCAGGTTGCGACCGTCCGCGAAGTTCCAGGTCGAGCAGGACGGTATCAGCGCCTTGGTTGGAATGGAGCACTTGCCGCCAAACCTACCGGGGCGATCGCCGAGCTTGTCGGCAAACGAACTGAGCGTCAGAGAACTTTCAGCGGATGCCGGCTCGGCTAGAGTCATGACGCCAACAAGCTTGCCCGGACTCACCTCCCATGAAAGCTTGCCCCACTCGGGAAAGCTGAAGGTAAGGGTGCCGTCTGCCGGCCCCTTGGCGAAGCCGTTGGCGACAAACATGAAATCGCGTTGGTCTCCCTTGGTCCAGCGTTTGGGATTGGTGCCGTAGACCACCAGGCGGTAGTTGCCCTTCTCGAGCATGCCTGAGAGATGCCACTCGTGAAGCGCTTGGCCCTCGCGCGGCATCAACTCCTGTTCGTTCGACTGGAGTTCCTCAACCCACTCGCCGTCGCGCCACAGGCGAACCGCGCCGGCGGTACGCCCTATCGCGCGCAGCACCACGTAGCGCCGTTGGTCAATCCTGATCCAGTACGAGGCCTGCCGACCCGGATGAAGTTCGAGGCTTTGGCTGCGACCGCTCTCGAGCCGGACCGGTTCGGCGTTCAGCTCGGTGAAAGGCACAGCCTCCACCGTGGTCGTGCCCTTGCCCTGCTTCGGGGATCGCAGCCTGAGCTTGTAGGCCCCCGAGTCGAGCAGCAGATCCATTTCGCAGTTTTCCTTGCCGGACACGCCCGAGCTGCGAAACGGCCCCCTCAGGTGATCGACCATCTCGCAGGCCGTCCCCTCCGGGCTGCGGGCCGAAATCCGGTACATCCCCGGCTCGGCTATATGGATTATGACTTCCTGTCTTCCCTTGGCCGGCACGTTCTGCGGCACGACCGCGGGTGTGGCTGCAAGGAACAACGGCAGGGCAAAAAATATCAGTTGCATGTCTTCTCCCGGGTTTGAGACATTGCGGGCGCACGCGCATCATAATATGCGGTTCGAGACGGCACCATATAAACGACACAGCATAAATCTCGAAGCCATCACACCAGTTAGCAATCTGGGTGCCAAATATTCTTATACGGAAAAGATTTATGATTTCGGCTCGTTGTGGACGAGGTCAGGCCGACGGGGCCGGGTCGGCGTGGCCGTCGTGACACGCCGGCGTGTCCAGCGGAGCTCAACCTATTTCCAGCCCTTGGCCTTGACACCATGGCGTTGAATCCAGGGACCCAGTTCCTTCTTCAAGGCCTTGGGGTAGCCGGTCGGTACACCGAACTTTTGCCCATTCCAGCGAATCATGCGTGTCCAAAGGGTGTTAGTGATAAGCTCTATCTTGCCCGGCTCGAAGACGATGCTGTCCGGCGCCTTGGCCGCGGCTTCGGCCAGATCCGAGTCAGTTATTTTTTCGACGTTTGCGCCCGTTTTTTTATCGGTCAGTCCCTCGCCGACACCCTTGATTATCCCGCCCACAAGACCCAGGTTGGTACCCACAGCATCCCACAGGGCACTGCCCTTGCTCGTGCAAATAAAGTACAAGGCGGAGTCACCGACAAACATGAAGCCCTTGAACTTCTTCATGCCCTTTTGCAAGGTAATCGGATGCGGCTGCGCTTTTGCCAGACTACTTTCCGGAGTCGAAGTCATTGGATCCCCTCTTTCCCGGTAACGCTGGATAGCGATACATCATCTGGTATGATCTTGTTTTCTTTTGACAAAGAATTATCTACCTGTCAAGCGGAAAGCGGCCACGATTACCAGGTTAACAGGTTAGCTCGTTTGTGACAAATGCCGGTGTGAATACCGTCAACACCTGTATCCATATTGGACGCCTGAGATCGTTTGCCTGCGACCTGTCGTGCCTCGTATCGCGATATGAAGTATTACAAGTGCCTGTTTTTCGTATCCCGGCCCGCCGGTGCGCGTTCTGGCACGCCGCTTGAATAGATGAGACTGCAGGCAGCACAGCAAAAAGACATTTCAATTCGAGTACCCGTAAAAGTGCGGGAGTGGAATTCGTGTGCCCGAAAGGAGGCAGGTATGAGAATAGCGAGTGGTTCCGGACGGACGGCAGCATCGATGGCATGGGCGCTGGTACTAATCGCAGCGTTTCCCGCGCTCTCGCACGCTGCCGACAAGCAGTTGTGCGTGGAAGTAGTGCTCAAGGACGAGAGCGAAAAGTTGGACAGCGACAAGGCAACTCACGAGGCTCCGGTTGAAGAGACCCAGCCTGCCAAACCGGATTCTCAGCTTCTTCCCTGGCAGCGAGCCAAGGTTCGCGCCCTACAGCCAATGCCAAAGGAGCCCGATGCCTACCTGCCGATCGGCCAGACGCCGGTTGTTTATCTCAAGCGGCTGATCGAGCATTTCATCACTCACCGCAAGGGCTATGTGGCGGTCCAGGATGGTTGCGACGAGCGCATCCGTGTGGAGCTATACCCGCTGGCCGAGGGCTGGACGCTCTTCGCCCGTTACACCGGCAACGGCCGCGAGGAACGAGTTGACCAGCTCTATCCGCGCGAACTCAGCCAGTTCTCGGAAAGAGTCGTCGACGCTCTCCTGTCGGACGAGCCCATCAGCGCCACCATCAAGCGCGATACTGTCTTGCGTTCGGACTCGAAGAAGTCCGCCCAGCGCATCAAGGGAACCAACCACTTCATCATCGGCTTGGGTACCCAGGTTCGAGGCGGTCAGTTGAATACCGTCGTCACGGACACGGGCGGCGTACACCAATCGATTCGCGTGCTGGCCCCGATGACGTTGGGTACCGGCTACCGGGGTAAGTTCGAGAACTGGGGCATCGAGGCGCTGGCGCAGGTCGGGGTGGGCACTTCCAAGACGGCCTCCGGCAAGAACCCGCTGGGAGGGCACATCGACTTCGGCGGTGACGCGGGGCTGGCGCTGCACTTTCTGGGCTACCTCAACCCGCGCGGGTTGACCTCTTTCTACCTGGGAGCCGGCGCCAATTTCGAGCTTCTGTGGTTCTCGGCGGTCAAGCCGCCTGCATACCGTGACAGCGAAGACCGTACTACTTTATTGAGCGGCGGGCTGGACGTCGATTTGATCTGCGGCTGGGAGTTCATGCGCGCAAGCTCGGTGCAATTTTTCCTGCAGGGCGAGCTCAACCTGCCGGCCTATGTGATCGAGAACGAGGACGACTTCGGTGCGATCCATACCTGGTTCCCGGCCGTCTCCGTAAGATTGGGCGTAGTTTTCTGATTTCACGGAATGCTCTTACGGAGTAACATGTGAAAATCGCCGGTCTTACAATCCTGATATTCATGCTCGCGGCCTTGTCACCGACTTTCGCGCGTGCCGCCACGCGCCTGTGCGTCAAGATAGCAGCCGACGCACAAGACAGAGATGGCCTACATAAACTCGTGCTGGACGAGCTTGCCCATCATCCATCGCACCAGGTTGTTGACCAGGACTGCCAGTCGTTGTTGTCCGTCGATCTGTTCGAGCTTAGAAAGAAGCGCTATCTGACGGCGCGCATAAACCGCGAAGTGCCGGTGCGCTACGACGTAGGCGACGCTTCAGAGCTTAGCGAGAAAGTCTCGCAGGCAATCGCCCAGGTGCTGTCACACGATCCGGTCTACCTGTCCGACGACATCACTCACTACTCGGCCATTCGGCGGGCGGCCTACTCGATACTCAAGCGCGGCCACAACATCTGGCGCCTGGAGCTTTTCCAGGGCATCGGCAACGGCGGAGATAACGTGGCCTTCGCTCCGGGCGCCGCGGTCGCCGTCACCCGCGGAGCGGACAACTGGCAGGTCTTCACCCGGATATTCTTCTCGGGCTGGCCCGCCGCAGCGCGCGGATCCGAAACCGTGCTTCAGGTGGCGGTAGGCGCCGACATCGGCCTGACATACGAGTTCAGCGCCCGCTCTAACTTCTCATTCTACGTCTCGGCCGGCCTGGGCCTCGAGTACCTGCGCTTCGAAGGCCGCTTGAATCCCGAGGACCCGCAAAGCCTCGATCAGCGCAACGACTTCGGCCCCACGTTCAGCGTCAGGCTGGGCATGCGCATGTTCAGAATCTACGATTTCGACTGCGATCTGTTCGTGGCCGGCTACCTGCCGATGTTCCCGGCCGACGCCGACACGCTGCTCGGCCGTTTCTACTCTCCCACCATGCAGGCCGGCCTGGGCGTCGGATTCTGATTATTGGGTCGATCAGGAAATCAGGATCTGCTCGCAGTAGTCGCAGCGCTCCCGTTCCCTGTTGAAATTGTTCGGCCGCTGGCATTCCGGGCATATCTGGAAGACGGTCCCACAATCCTTGCACATGAAGTCCTGAGCCACCTTGCCGCCCTTGAAAGCCTTCGAAATGTCCTTGAAGACCGAGCCGAACAAACTACCTTTTCTCTCGAGCTCATTCTTGGGCCTGACTTCGGATCTAGTCAGTATGTGGGGCTTGAATTCGGTTTCTCTCTTGCATGTCGGGCACGTGCCGAGCAACAGTCCATCGTAGGTCAGAGGCAGCTTCTCCCCGTCCGTGGTGCACAACGGGGTAGGCACCTTACGCTTCACCTTGACCGTGGAGACGGTCCGGCTCTGGGCAATCTCTTCTTCGCTGATAAGGCCTTCTTTGGTCGCTTCAACTGCGGCGGCCGCTTTCTTGATCTCCTCGGCCGGGCAGCCGCAGTGCGGGCAAACCACCGCCTTGTCGCTGACCTTCCCCCCGCACTCGGGACAACTAATCAAGGCCATGCCTTCCTCCAGGTGCAAACATCCCCATTATAGTTAATGGCCGCCCCGATGCCACGGAAAAAGGCAGGGACGGAGGCTTAACTTCGCGCCGACACGGTCAAATCGGCTGGCGACTCGCGGCGAATCAGTTTGTTGTGGGATCTTTCCGGTCAACAAATGGATTGAAGACTGGTTGCACCATGAGCGGGATTCAGATCTTCAGTTTTTACGCCCGTGGCACGCTCCGTTGCCGCCGAAACGCAAAAGGGAGACACACGTCTCCCTTGCTCCCCCTGTTTTTCAGCTTTTTATCTTTGACT
>CAZENH010000027.1:0-13190 GCA_964513625.1 uncultured Myxococcales bacterium
CATTCAACGATGGAGTTCCTCGGCTGGTTCCCGAGGAATCGGTTGTCGTCGGGTGTGAGTATCAGTCACACTCTTTCTAGCTTGGGCGAGTCTTCGCAGACTGCTTTTCGACTAGGTTTCCAAGAAGGACAATGTCCTCGGTGCGATTGCCTCGTTCTACGAACAGTATGAGCAGTTCGGCAATTACCGCCGGGGATTGCTTCTTTAGAAGCGGCTCCAAATCTGAAATATCTTTTGTGGCAATAAGACGCATTTCTATTTCGGCTGCAATCGCTTCAGCGGCGCAACGTATTGATAGAGGTGTTTTTCCGTCATCAATCATTGCGAGTTCTTTCGTATCGCGAATCAATCCAACCTCCACGGAACGCTGATCAGACTCGTTTTTGCTGATTCGTTTCGACGACAATGCCCAGCAAACAAATAAACCAGCTGCCAGCAAGAGCAAACCAAGCACAACAAGAAATATCAATGTCGACTGAGGCATCTTGGCTTCTCCCCGTCTATTACAATACCGGTCCAGTCCCCCATTGCCAAGCCGATTTTACATGTCTGAGAAAGGAGAAAAGGGATCAGACCCCAACATGTGACACTTGAGTTTTGTTTTTTGAGTTCAAATCATGCCACGCGGCAAACGGCGAGGCCTCGATCGGCTTGCTTGCATCTTCGCAGAATGTTAGATGAACACTAATGCCCGTTCATGTCCCAATCGGCGCGAAGTACGCGGCGACCTCTACGGAAATGGTCAGGACCGACTTCGTCTGCGAGAAGTGCGGCCACCGTGCTCCGGTCGAGGTTGTGGCAAGCGGAACCGCAATTAAAGAGGCGCCTTTTTTTCTTTTTCGAAAGAGTGCAGCTGACGCCGCCGTTGCCGAAGCGCCTGAAGTCGCTAAACGCAACGCTTTGAACTTCACCCGCTTGTACCCGTGTCCGAAGTGCGGCAAACGCCAGACTAAGGCCGTGATGGTCTTGATACTCGGGGAAGCCGTGATTGGCGCGCTGATCGCGTTGCCGGTGTGGCTGGTGGGGATGTTCGTCGGCCTGGTGGCCTTTTGCACCAAGGACGGACCGGCTTACCCCATGTATTTGACCGGTTTTGCACTGGCGTTTCTTACCATCGCGCTTGTGGTCCGGCGCGGGTATGTGAAGACAACGCGCCTGGCGCAAATTGCGGTGGAGTTTCTGGAAGCAGGGGAAGAAGGATCAAAATGACCAAGACTCGACATGCAGTACTCTGAACAAAGATGAGTTGGAAGAAGACAGAAGCCGAATTCGACGATTTCGCTGAGGACTACGCCCGTTTCATTGTCGCCGAGCACGGCCGGGCGGTGGTCAATCCCGGGTGTCAGACGGCTATCGACAGGTTTAGGCCGAAAACGATCCTGGATTGCGCGTGCGGTGAGGGGCGTTCTGCGATTGTTTTGAAGAACGCCGGCTTTGCCGTTCACGGCAGCGATATCAGCCCCAGGATGATCAAGCTGGCGCGGCGCAATTCCCGCGCTGCCGGGCTTCGCATCCCGTTCAGCGTGGCCGCCTGGCACGAGTTGCCTGCCAAGCTCTCGCGTCGGTACGATTTCGTGATGTGCCACGGCAATGCCATCGGCCATTGCCGCGGTGAAAAATCCATGGTCCAGGCTTTCGGGGCAATTCGGAAGGTCACACGGGATGGAGGGCATTTCTATCTCGATACCAGATCATGGGAGTGGTTCCGTACCCAGCCCGACTCCTGGTTTCCCGGCCCCACGCAGGACGACAAAGATGGACACCATACGCTCATCTTCCATGCCAGCATTCCCAGCAAGTGGTCCGAGCCGCACGTGACCGAGGTGGTACACATCACAGAGAAGCAAGGCAAGACGGAGCTGGAAGTCCATCCCGTGACGTTTTACGCATTCAGAGTGAATGAGTTGCGCTCCCGACTTCGGACGGCCGGTTTTGGGAAGATCGAGACGAACTACAAGAAAGGCAACCCTTACTACTGGGTGCTGTGCCGGGCAATGTGAATGCAGAAGAGGGGAAACATTATGAGAACGGCCATTTTGGCAGGTTTCGCTCTTATCGTTCTCGCCATGCCGTGCAAGGCGGGAGACTCGGAGCTTACCGGGGTGCTGAAGAAAACAGTAAAAGCGCACAGCCCGTACAAGCTCGAACTCGACGGGGCGACCGGGTCGTTCTACCTCCGTGGTGACGTCCTGAAGAATGTTGCAGAGGGAACCAGAATCTGGGTCAAGGGTGAGATCAAGACCGAGCTGTATGATTCCAGCGTGACCAAGGGAAACTCCGTCTGGCCGACCCACTGGCAGATCTTCATGGATGTGAAGGAGTTCAAGAAGATCGCCAAGCCGTTCGAGAAACCGAAGGGAAAGAAACTGCGGAGTAAAGCAAAATGAAGAGGACATTTTGTGCGCTTGTGTGTGTGGGCGTTGCTCTTCTCGGGCGAGAGGCATTCGGCTATATCATGACAGTCAACCAACGGCTCGATCACGCGATCTATGCCGGTCATGACCCCAAGTTGATTGTCGCCGGCCAGATCGTGGGAAAAGACGTGAAACCTCGCCCAGCTGTCGCGGAGGGTTATCCCGCGGATGTCAGTTTCCGGTTCAAGGTTACGACCGTCATCCTCGGCCAGCGCTCGTATGTGGGTCGGACCCTCGTGATTCCTGCGACTACCTTCATGTGGCCAAGCAAGCTGCTGGCTTTTCGGGAAGGCACACGATGCACCCTTGTCCTGCGGACGGACTGGGGCGAAAAACGAGACGAATACTATCTTGATTCCGTGGTCCCGGTGAGCCGTCTGAGATTTCGGGCGGCCAAAGACGGGGAGGAAGCAAAACGGATACTTGAAAAGGAGATAATCACGGAGCTCAAAGACGAGAAGGGATTCGAACGGCAGACTGCGCTGCTTCTGCAGGTGGCTCCAATACTCACGACAAAGAACGCACCGGGGGTCGCCCCATTTGTATCGAGCAAAAACGTCTGGGTAATGCGAGCCGCTCTTGCCGCGATGATCTACGCCACGGAGGGTAAGGAATACCTCCGGAAAGCGGCAGAAGATGTCCAGCGCTTTCTATCGACTACCAAGACCGATGATCTCATCGAAGGCCACTACGCCGCCTATCCGTATTTCTTCGACCATTACTTCTTCTTGGAGAAGAGCAGTTGGACCTTCGGAAGTCGTTGGGACGAGAAGGAAGCAAGCAAGAACTTGCGAATCCTCAATGCCATGTTTGCCATGGATATCCTCAGTGAAAAAGTGAAAAAGATACTGAAGCCCGAACCACAGGCTGAATGAATAGGGGGTCTGACCCCATTCTGGAAGGAGAACTTATGAAACATGGTTATGCCCTATCAATATTATGCTGTATTATTTTTTTGGGGATACTAATTGCTTCTCCCGTCGAGTCCTACGCTCAAAAGGATCAGACAATCAATACAGCCCTCGGATCCTCAAGCCAGGTTGGCAGCTTGCAGATCTCTCTTCTCACAGACAAGACGTCTTATTCTATAGGAGATGAAATTCATCTCGAAGTTGTATTTTTCAATCGCGGAAATTCACCATTAAGAATTTTGATTGATGATACCTTTGTTGGAGGAAACATTCAGTGTACGGATATGGAAGAAAAAAATTATTCTTATGAAGGTGGTTATCGTTCATGGTCACCTAAGGCGGGTCTATTTACTGGGAGAACATATTTCCTGAAACCAAGCGACAAAATTAACATCAAAATGGATGCCCTCGTTTATGATAACTACAAATTAATCTTCAGCAATTTGTTCGATCGTAAAGGCAGCAATAATTATAAAGAATTTAAGAAAAACAAGAAATTGCCTTCCAGCTTTCCAGATAAATATTTATGTGCGGGTCGGATATTTTCATTACTGAAACCAAATAAATATAGGCTAACATACATATATGAAACTATTAACGCCGATAAGCATTGGAAATTCTCTGCTGCGAAAACGCCTCAGGAAACCTCGTTGGATTTGTTGTGGATTGGCAAGGCAGCTTCAAATACAATTGAAATTTCGATTCAATAAATTCCATACGTGAGCAGCAGGAGAAAGAGGGACGCAGGCGGATAATATCCAAAACGGGTGATATGGCAGCACAATTTTCCGGTTTCTGCGGCTTTCACAAATGCTTGAGGCGCTAGCTGATTTTTGTTAGCTTCGGGGTAGCATGACCATAAAAAGCCAAGATGAATCGCGGCGCTCTGCCAAGCGCAAGCCCTTGACGGTGATGGTGACCTATCGCCTTGACGGCGAAGAGTACGGCAACCTGGCCGCGGACATCTCGCCCGACGGGATTTTCATCCGCACCTTCGTGCCGCCCGAGGTCGGAACATACCTGAATCTGACTATCGAGTTGCCGAGCAAATCCGGCATGCTTGAGTTCGATATGGAGGGGGAGGTCGTAAGAGTTGTGGCCGGGGACGATCCCAAACACAACGGCATGGGCATTCACTTCACCGCCATCCACATACGCGACCCGGAGATAGTCCGGCAGATCGTCGCCGGCTTCATCGAGCCGGATTAGTCGACCAGCGCGAATTACTGCTCTATTCAGACTTGCTCCTTGATCTCTCGTCGGGTGCCGCCGTTGCGGGTGCCGCCGCTACGGGTGCCGCCGGTTGTTCGACCGGCTGGGCCACCCGGGCAGAGCCGTCCGCCCACGCGCCGGCATGGGTGTCGGTCATGACTTGCAGAGGCGGGCGCTGATTCTCCTGCTTCTGCCAGGGGTAGACGACCCGCACGTGAAACTGGGCTTGAAGGAACTTCACCAGGCTGATGCCGATCTGTTTCAAGTCGCCGGTGGTCAAGCCCGAGTCGTCCAGGTAGCCGTGCAACAGCTTGAAAAACAAGATGCGCCGCACCAGGTTTTCGATCTCCGCCTGGGCGGGTTCCTTGAGCGTGCGCGAGGCTGCCTCCATCGAATCGACAATCATCAGGATGGCTGTTTCGCGGCTGGTCGGGTTGCGGCCGTTGTAACTGTAATCGCTTACAGCCGGGACCTTGCCGTCGGTCTTGTAGGCCTTGTCCATGAAATACTCCATCGTCGAACGCCCGTGGTGCTCAATGATGAAATCGATGATTCGCTCCGGCACGTTGGCGCCCCGCGCGATAGTGACGCCGGCCTCGGTGTGCGAGCGCAACTTGGAGGCGCTCTCCAGCGGCGGGATCTTGTCGTGGGGATTTTCGCCCTGCTGGTTCTCGATGAAGTAGGTCGGCAGTTGTATTTTGCCGATATCGTGGAAATAGGCCCCGGCGCGGACCAGATCGGAATCGGCCCCGATGTCGTCGGCGATCTTCTCGGCCATGTTGGCCACCGCCAGCGAGTGCTGGAAAGTTCCCGGGGCCTTTTCAGCCAGGTCTTTCAAGAGCGGATGATCGAGCACCAGCAGCTTCCTCAGGCGCGAGGGCGAAATGTGGCCGAACATGAAAGCCACAGGGTAGGACAAGATTCCCGCGGCCAGGCCGGAAGCCATGACTCCGCCGGCCAGACCGACGACGTCTCCCCCGATCTTTATAGACAGATCCAGGCCCAGGGGGGTGAAAAGGCTCAAACCCGCCAGAAAAAGCTCGCCTATGGCCGAGCCGCAGAAAGCGGCTAGCAGCATGCGCATCGGGCCGCTCTTGCGCCCGAGAAGCAGGATGGCAATCCAGCCGCTTACCAGCGGAATGAGCACCATGCCCCGGTTGATGCCGATCATCGGCGCCATCAGCGCCACCGCCAGAAGGTGCAGGATAAAGGCCATGTTCTGGCCGATCAGCGGAGTGAATAGTATGGCGCAAATAAAGATCGGCGCCGCGAACATGCTCAACGAGGTGTAGTCCAGAAGCAGCCTTGCTGCCAGCAGGCTCAAGGCTAAAGCCAGGTACATCGATACCACGGATCTGAGGCGCAAGAGAAGCAGCCTTCGATAGCGGCGCAGCACCAGGTTGAAGAAAGTCAACGCCAGAAAAAAGAAGATTAGCACCCCGCCGCCGAGCCGCGGGTCGAATTGTTTTCTCTCGGGAACCAGACGTCCGAGATCTTCGAGGTCGGCCTCGTTGATCGTCTGGCCGCGGCGGACGATTATTCGCCGGGGAGCCGGGTAGGCTCGTTCAATCTCAGACTCGATGGAAGGATGGGTGGCCGGAGCTCGGTAAGTTCGCGGCGCCGGCTGGCCGACGACCCACTCGCCGTACGGCGCAATCAGTACGTCGGAGAAACTGATAACGGCCAGCAGGCCGGCGAATACCAGGTTGGCAAGACTGGCCGGCCAGATGCGGGCGAAGAACGGCTTGTGGTGTGCTTGCGACACGGGCTAATCAGAAGCGTAACTGGTAGGCCAGGGCGAATCGCTCTCCTTGGGGATCGAGCATCACCGACCAGCGCTCGAGGTTCTCGTTGCGCCGCGAGGCTTCCATGGTTGCATCGAAGACGCAGAAGAGGTGGACCCCAATCGCCGCCGCCAACAAAAAGGCCGATTCGAAGGTTAAAGTATTGTTTTTGTTTGGTTCAAAAAGGCCGGCGTAGGCAGCGGCCGCGAGGTAAAGACCGGCGTCGAAAGCCATTGCGATGCCGCCGACGGCGTAATCTCCGTTATACATCTGGCCCAGGCCGGGGACGATGGAGAGCGCGCCGGCGACCAATGGGCTCTGGTAGGAATAGCTCAGGTCGGAAGCATGAGCTGGAGTTGGAGCTTCGTCTTTATCAGCCTGGCCTGCCGCACAGGGCGCCCCGGCGGCGACCAGCCCGCAGAAAGAAAGCATGACCAAGATAGTTTTCATACTACCTCCCGGCATTTCCCAAACGTTACCAACGGCATTTCAAAACTGTCAAAGAAAAAGGGTCAGCTAACATCCGATATGGCGCGAGATGACTATCCGCTGAACCTCGCTGGTGCCCTCGCCGATTTCCAGAAGTTTGGCGTCACGGTAGAAGCGTTCGACGTCGTACTCCTTCATCAGCCCGTAACCTCCATGGATCTGAACGGCCTGGGTCGCCGTGCGCCTGGCCACCTCCGAGCAATACAGCTTGCCCATGGCCGCCTCCTTGGCGAAAGGGCGCTTTTGGTCGTGCAGCCAGCAAGCCTTGTACATCAGGTTGCGGGCCGCTTCGATCTCCATGGCCATATCAGCCAGCTTGAAAGCCACCGCCTGGAACTTGCAAATCGGCTTGCCGAACTGAACTCTCTCGCTGGCATAGTTCATGGCCAGGTCGAATGCTCCCTGAGCGCAACCGAGGCCCATGGCACCTATTGACAGCCGGCCGCCGTCGAGAGTGGCCAGCATCTGGTGAAAACCGTCACCCTGTTTGCCAAGCAGGTTTTCCCTGGGCACGCGGCAGTCGTCGAAGAACAGCTCCGAAGTGTTCGATGAGCGCCACATCAGCTTGCCGTGCATCGGGCGCGCTTCGAAGCCGCGGGTGCCGTTTTCGACCAGAATGCAGGAGAGTTCCGGCCGGCCGTCCTCACGCTTGCCGGTGACAGCCTGGACCGTAACTCCCAAAGATATGTCGGTAGATGCGTTGGTAATGAAGATCTTTGAGCCGTTGATGACCCACTCGTTTCCGTCCAGAACGGCCGTCGTCTTCGACCCGCCTGCATCCGAACCGGCGTTCGGTTCGGTCAGTCCAAATCCCCATAGGTTCTTGCCGCTGCACAGCAACGGCAAGTACTTCTTCTTCTGTTCTTCGGAGCCGAAGTATTTGAGCGGGCCGATACCCAGCGAGTTGCCGGCAGCCACGGTGGCGGCGTGTGAGCCGTCGACACGGGCGATCTCCTCGGTGGCGATGACGTAGGAGACGTAATCCAGGCCCTGCCCGCCGTATTCCGGCGATACGACCACGCCGAACAGGCCCATCTCGCCCATGCTTTTCATCGTCTCGTACGAGAACTCCTCCTTTTCGTCGAGTTCCCGTGCTAAAGGCTTGATTTCACTCTCCGCGAACTTTCGCACACTGTCTCTCAGGATCTGCTGGTCCTCGCTGAGATCGTAACCGAGTGCCATGACATGCTCCTTTTGATGTCCTCCCGCCCTGCAGAATAGTTATACAGCCGCGCGGCCCGGGATCCAACAGTTTCCCGCAGTAGTTGGTGATCACTTGCAAGTCGGGTGGTTTTCCGATAGGCAACTAATCGAGCATGCGATCTAGCGGGAGGTTTCTGATGATGTCGCCACAGAAGAAGGTTATCGCTCTTACGAGTTTGGGGATTTTACTGGCGGCCACGGGTTGTGTCGGGCCTTTGCTGGTGACTCCGTCGACGACGCCGATTGAGAACCGGCCTTACCAGGAAACCGGCAAGACCACCGGCGAAAGCTGCATCCAGAGCATTTTGTTCATTCCCTTTTCGACGGACGCTTCACTGACGACGGCTCTCGAGGACGCCCGCCTGAAAGTCAACGCCGACGCGTTGATCGACGTGGTCGTGGACGTTACGAGCCTGTATACCTTTTTCTACAACAAGAGTTGCACGGTGGTTCATGCCACCGGGATCCGCTTCAGCGGTCAGCAGGCGCCGTTCCTGCAGCCGGGCCCTGCCGTTCCTGCAGTGCCTGGGTTGCCGGCCGAACCGCCGGCCAAGTCACCGGCGATACCGAATGCGAAACAACCCGCTCCGGCCGAACCCGCTCCCGCTGCACACGTAAAGGCTCCGGCCAAAGAGACCCGCAAGCAGCGCCGCGCCCGCCTGGCGCTCGAGAAAAGGCAGCGTGAGGAAGAACGCAAGAAGGTAGAGTTCGAGGCACAGCGTAAGGCCGAGATGGAGAAAAAAGAAAAAGCCGAAAAAGAAAAAGCCGAGCAAAAGAAGGCCGAACAAGAAAAGGCCAAGGCCCTTGCCCTGCGCAGGGCCCAGGAGAATTCAAAGCCGGTGCCAGGGCAGTTCAAGATCTTCTGCAAGTTCAAAACCGGGGATGCGATAAAGGTAGAGACAAAGGGCTCGGTCATCGAGGGCAAGTTCATACGCTGCGTCTACTTCGGCGTCAGGCTCAAGAAGGTCGACGGACAGGAGGGGGTGATCCCCTTCGAGACCATCTGGACGGTACGTAAGTCCAAGCCCGCGGCGAAAACCGACGAGGCTGCTCCGAAAACCCCTGTGCCTGCCAAACCCAAGACCCCGGCAAATCCCGGCACAAAGAGTCCCGCCAAGCCCGCCAAGCCGAATGGTTCCCGTGCGCCCGCTATCCCCGGCGGTCACTAGGGCCATCCCTGTCGAGCACAGGCTGTGTTGTTGTGACCCGACGGGTGTGGTAATATGCCACGAATACTAAAACGGGAGGATTGACGATGGCACGCTCTCCCCGCAGGACCATCCTGGGAGGCCTGATCGCCTTGCTGCTGGCTACAGCCTGTGCGGACAACAGTTGCGGCGGATGCGCGGCCCCTTTGTCCGGGCCTTTTCCGGCTCAACCACGGGTTTACGACGGCGTCCAGCTCAGGTTGGAGCGCTCGGCTTTCGATTTCATCGAGGCCAACCTGTCCGACATCCTGGATTCTCTGCTGGCTGACGGATTGCAGTTCGATATCCCTCCCCAGTCGATAGATGTCCTGGTGACCGATGTCGATATCTGCCAGACACCATGCCCGCTGCAAATCGACATCAAGGACGCCCATCTGTCGCTGGTGCCGACCGACACGATCGGCTTCGACGGCCATATCGACGTGGACGGCAGTATCTCGATGGATACGACCATCATCGTGCCGGTCCACTGCGACTTTCCGCTGCAGATCCACGATAAACCGATCTCGGCCCAGGTCGTTCTCAAAGTCGATCCCGATTCCGATTTCGTGCACTTCGAGGTAACCAACCTGGATATCAGCATCGAGTCGTCCGACTATGACATCCAGTGCCCGGTGGTCTTCGATCAGATCATGGAGCTTCTCAAGGACGGCCTGACCAGCATCTTGAACCTGGCTATTTCCAGCCAGCTTGGTAGCTCGATCTCAGACCTGGTCAAGCAGCAGACTTGCCTGCCGTGCGACTTTTACAGCGGCGGTTGCCCGGCCGGATCGAGTTGCAACGGCGACGGTTACTGCGAGGCCTCGGGCAACTGCCTGATCAAGCCCCAGGGGCTGGTGGGCACGCTGGATCTCGGCCAGCAGCTTTCGAGCGTCGATCCCACCAACGATGCGGCGGTTGACCTGCTGGTCGCCCTGGGCCAGGCCCAGCAACCGCAGCAGCACCCGTTCGTGCGCAGCAACGGGCTCGAGGTACGCCTGATCGGCGGAACCTACGCCGACCTGGACGGCTGCTTGCCCGATCCCGACCCGCAAGACATTCCTCCGGTTGGTCTCGCTCCGGCGATGAACTTTCAAGGGATAGTGCCGGGCACGGGCGAGTCATACATGGTGGGAGTTGCCATCACCGACAAGTACCTCGATCATTTCTTTTATCAACTATGGCGCAGCGGCCTGCTGTGCCTTTCGATCGACTCCTACGGAATCGATCAGATTTCCTCGGGGACTCTTGCGCTATTCATACCGTCTTTGAACCTGCTCACCGACGGCGAGAACGTTCCGGTCAAGATGCGCATAAAGCCCCAGGGTGTGCCCTATATCGAGGTAGGGGCGGGCACATTTTTAGCTGACGGCTCGATCGATGAGCCGATCCTGTATGTTTTCTTGCCCGATTTCAGGATGGACTTCTGGGCCAAGATCCAGGGGCGCTGGGAGCTGTTTCTGTCGCTCTCTCAGGACATCCGGGTTGACCTGGGCCTCGAGTTCACCGCCGATAACTCGGTGCTGCCAATCCTGGACGAGAACAGCGTCACGGTGGACAACGTTCAGGTATCCCACAACGAGTTGCTGGCCGAGGACACGGACACGCTCAAGAGCGTAGTGCCGCAACTGATCGAAATGTTCTTGCCGATGCTTACCGGCACCATGGGCGAGATTGCCATTCCCGATCTGCAGGGATTCGTACTCGACATCAAGGCGCTCGAGGGCGACCTGGAGCGGGCCGGAAGCGGCTACTACGAGTTCATGTCAATCTACGCGGACCTCGGCTTTTCGCCGCCTCCGCCGGCGGTCGATACGAGAGTGCGCATCGCATCCGTCGGTCCCGAGGGCGTGGAGTTGACCGGCCCCGGGCAGGATCTCGAGATACAGTACCGCGTCGATGGCGGGGCCTGGTCGCCGTTCAAAAGAGGGGCTAGCGTGATGGTCAAGCGCTGGCTGCCGCCGGGAAGCCATGTCATGGACGTGCGCGCGCGTAAGATAGGCGCATACCGCACTCTCGATCCCGAGCCCGTGAGGCTGGCCTTCGACACGCAGCCTATGCGCCTGCCGAAAGCACGCCAGATTTCGCCAAGCCATAGGGTCATGCGGCCGGTAACAACCAGCGCCTCACGTAATCAACCGCTGGCTTCCGCTGCCGAACAACCCCGAACGGGTTGCGCTACGGTGACGGACGACTCCCCGGCTTTTGGGCTGATTTGGCTGCTATGGGTAGGGCTGCTCTGGGCCGGCTTGCGGCAAAAGACCTACAAATAGTTTTCATTTCCAAGGAGCCCACTTTGAAGATCAGAGTTGTATTTTTTCTGTCTCTGGTCACGATCATGCTGGCCGTGTCGGGGCTTGCATCCAATGGGCCGGGCGACATTGTGTCGTCCCGGCAGCAAGTTGCTAAAGCGGCCGGTCAGGCGCTTTCTGAATGGCTTGCCAAGATCCCCATGGGCCAGGAAGCAGGTTACGGTTTTTCCGGGCGCGCCGACTTCGAGCGGGCGAGCGCCGGTGTACCTGTCAGGATGGCTACGGTTTCCCCAAAGAGTTTCACCGCCGATGCCGGCCGGGATTCCGCCAAGATCGAGTTGCTCGATGTCTATAGAGTACCGGTTCTGGTCGACGGGCGCTACCAGGCTTTGCTGACCGTGGATTGCGCCGGCGGACATTGTGAAGTGGTCGAGATCGGGGCGGCCCGGTTGGCCCGCGAACTCGAAGATTTCATGCGCCAGGGTATTGCCGAGGATTCCGGACAGCAGGTTTTCTTGTTGCGCTTATTCCAGTTGCACTCCGATTTGCTGCTGGTGTCTGCAAACACCGCTAAGCCGGAAGCCGGCCGGATCTACCCGCTCCAGTCGGCCCGCATGTTCCTGAAACTGGGGACCATGGCGACCATCGACTGGAGCAGGCTGGTCGAGATCATCGAACGTCGGTTCAGGGCTGTTTCGGATAATTCTCGCGGGGTGCGGCCATGACGACCCGCAGAATATTTTCGGGACTAGCTGCCCTGGTGCTGCTTGCGGGTTTGTGTCCACCTCGGGCGCGGGCCGACGTACTGGCCGTGCCCCAAGTCTTCCAGGAGCAAGACCAATGGTGCTGGGCGGGCACCAGCCGGGCGGTTCTGCTCTACTACGGCTCGGACGTGGCCGAATGCACTATCGCCGACTATACCCGGGTAGTGGCCACCTGGCACGACTTCGGGTCGCTGGACTGCTGTGTCGATCCCTCGCAGGGCTGCAACTACTGGAACTACAACTGGGGCACGGCCGGCAGCATCCAGGACATTCTATCCCACTGGGGAGTGAGCAGCAGCGGGATTTATCGAGTTTATTCCCAGGCCGAGGTTGTCAGCGAGGCCGCAGCCCATCGCCCGTTCATCTTTCGCTGGGGGTGGTCGAGCGGCGGCGGTCACTTTCTGGTCGGGCGCGGGATCGAGGGCAACGATATGTACTACATGGACCCCTGGTTCGGTGAGGGGCTCAAGGTGGGAACATATAGCTGGGTGGTATCCGGCGACAGCCACACCTGGACCCACACCAACGTCATGTCCGCTCAAGCGGCCTGTGTTTGTGACAGCCAGGATGTCTGCTGCGACGGCTGCAGGCCGTTTGCTGACGGCCTTGCATGCGATGACGGCAACAGTTGCACCCAGACCGACAGCTGCCAGGCGGGTGTGTGCAGCGGGTCGAACCCGGTAAGCTGCAGCCCAAGCGATCAATGTCACATCGCGGGAGTCTGCGACCCGCAGACCGGAAGCTGTTCGGATCCGGCCGCCGACGACGGCACGGCCTGCGACGACGGCGATCTATGCACCCAGACCGACGGCTGCCAGGCGGGCGTGTGCAGCGGGACGAACCCGGTAATATGCAGCCCACTCGACCAGTGTCATGTTGCGGGAGTCTGCGATTCGCAGACCGGTAGCTGCTCTGATCCGGCCGCCGACGACGGCACGGCCTGCGACGACGGCGATCTTTGCACCCAGACCGAC
>CAZENH010000027.1:13290-73405 GCA_964513625.1 uncultured Myxococcales bacterium
GGCCGCCGACGACGGCACGGCCTGCGACGACGGCGATCTTTGCACCCAGACCGACGGCTGCCAGGCGGGCGTGTGCAGCGGGACGAATCCGGTAATATGCAGCCCACTCGACCAGTGTCATGTTGCGGGAGTCTGCGATTCGCAGACCGGTAGCTGCTCTGATCCGGCCGCCGACGACGGCACGGCCTGCGACGACGGCGATCTTTGCACCCAGACCGACAGCTGCCAGGCGGGCCTGTGCAGCGGGACGAACCCGGTAAGCTGCAGCCCACTCGACCAGTGTCACAACGCGGGAGTCTGCGATTCGCAGACCGGTAGCTGCTCTGATCCGGCCGCCGCCGACGGCACGGCCTGCGACGACGGCGATCTTTGCACCCAGACCGACGGCTGCCGGGCGGGCCTGTGCAGCGGTGCGGATCCGGTAATATGCAGCCCGCTCGACCAGTGTCATGCAGCGGGAGTCTGCGACCCGCAGACCGGCAGTTGCTCTGATCCGGCAGCCGCCGACGGCACGGCCTGCGACGACGGCGATCCGTGCATGCAGGGTGAAGTCTGCAATGCCGGTGTTTGCTCTGGAGCAAGCCCCGTGGTTTGCGAAGCAATCGACCAGTGTCATCTTGCGGGCCAATGCGATCCGCAAAGCGGCGCCTGTTCGAATCCTGCGGCTCCCGACGGCAACGGTTGCGACGACGGCGACGCCTGTACCCTTGAGGAGACCTGCCAATCCGGCGCGTGCGTCTCTTCATCGATCCTGGATTGCGACGACCAGGATCCGTGCACCGCTGATGAGTGCGACGCACAGAGAGGCTGCCTGCACGCTCCCCAGGAATGCAAGTCCCATGGCGGTTGCTCATGCGCCTCCAATCGACCCCCGAGTGGGGCCGTTCTGCTGGCCTTGTTGTTGCTCTTGGTTGGCTTGAACCCGAGACATTCCCGAAAAAGAAAAAAACCGACTCTCAGCTGATCCTCCGTGTCCGAAAATCGGACACACCCGCGCTCTCGGCGCCGGTCTTGAAAAAATGTGACCCGTTGCGCTTCGCGGGGTTATGCAAATCGCCGCTGCTTGGCACGCCTGGTGCATTGGTTTGTGGCTCGTGAAAAACACGGGAGACGAAGATGCATAAGGTCGGGATCGGTATAGTGGCGATTGTTCTGCTGACGGCGCAGCTTGCAAGTGCCGGCGATACGGGCTTCCAGGATGAACTGAGCCTGGATCTCGGGCTGTCGCCGTCGCCGCAGCATGAGCAACCCGCGACGGCAAAGAAAAGGCGACGGCCTCGCTGCCTGAAGAACGAGCCTTCCGTGACACTGGTGGTCAGGGCGGCCTGGGAGGAAGCCGGACTGCAAGCCGCTCGCGATCGTTCGCGCGAGGGAAGGGCCAAGGCCGCGGCCTGGCTGCCGCGTATTTCTGGCGGAGTTTCGAAAAACATCGGGGGGCGCTGGGACTACCGCTACGAAGCCGGCACATCACCGGTCGATCAGATGCAGCAGAGCGACGGCTGGCGTTGGGACGCCAGCTTGAGCTGGGATTTGCCTAAGTTAATCTACAACCCCGACGAGATCAACGTGGCCCGCGAGGCGGCCAGGCGAGCCATGGACAGGATGGAAATCGCCAACATGGTCGTACGGCTGTACTTCACTCGCCTGCGTTTGCTGGTGCACGGCCTGCCGCGTCCGGGCACGCCCGAAGTTCTGAAATTGCTCGAAGCCACGGCCTCGCTGAATGCCTGGACGGCGGGTCGTTTCATAAAGAACTGGTGCGAGGTGAAGCCATGAAAAGACTGATTCTGTTGATCTTGGCCTTTTGCGCCGGGTGTATGAGCATCGATCCCCCCGACGTCGACAGCCTGCCGCCTACCGTCGTTGAGTTCAGTCCGCAGGGAAACTCGGCCGCTCTGGGCGCGACGATCGAGGTTCTGTTCTCGGAACCCGTGCTGTTCGGACAGGGCGAGGGCAATCTGGTAATCCTGACCCGCTCGGAAGATATGGACGGCCAACTACTTTCCGATTTCGACAAACCGCCCCTGACCGCGAAGAACTCGACAAGGCTGGTCGCCTGCGAATCGCACGCCGATCTGGACGGCCGGCGGATCGTGCTCGATCCTCTCGATCAGCTGGAACCTGCTACCGACTACAGCGTAGCTGTTTCCGCGGCCTTGTGTGATCTTGCGGGAAACCGGCTGGTCACCGAACTGCGCTACGACGAGCGCGGTCACCCGACCGGGATGAACACCCACCTGCTGCACGAGTTCTCGACCGAGGCGGGCGGCGTCAGAATAACCGAGATCATGGCCAATCCCGAAGGCCCCGAGAGCGAGGGCGAGTACGTCGAGCTGGCCAACCTGGGCTCGGCGGCCGTCGATCTGAGGGCCTTTCGCATTGACGACAGCGGCGGCAATGAGATCGGAGATCTGCTGTCGCCCTGCCAGCAGGGCGGATCGACGTTGCTTGCGGCGGGAGGCGTGGCGTTGCTGGTCGGCCAGGCCTTCGTGCCGCCCGACGACCTGCGCCCGGGAACGCCGCTGTTTTGTACCGGCCACGCAACTCTCACTCCCCGCGGTTTGAAGAACTCCGGAAACGAGGTGATTATCATACAAGACGCCGAGGGCCAGGAGCGCGACCGCTACGGCGGCTGGATCGACATGAGCAACAACGAGGGATGCGCGCTGATGCGCCTCGATCCGGCGGCTCCCGACAGCGAAGACAACTGGGATTTTTCCGAGGGCAAACCTTGCCGCAGCCCGGGATGGATCGACGGCGACTGAAGGCCCTTTCAGATCTCTATTTCGGCAAGATCGGCAGCGGCCCGGGTATCGACGCCTTGCCGGCGACAGGCCGCCAGGGCGGCTTCGATGTCCGCCCCCGGGGGAAAATGCGTCAGGAACAGCTTCTTGCAACCGGCAGCCTTGGCAATCGCTGCGGCGTCATCGGGAGAAAGGTGGGCCGCAGAGCCGGAGCCGCCGGGCAAGCTGCACTCGAGCACCAGTAAATCCGCCCTCTCGGCCAGGCGCACGACCTCGTCGCCCGGTCCGCAGTCGCCGGGATATACAAGGCTCTTGCCGCCCGCCTGCAGGCGGTATCCAACACTGTGTGCGACATGCGGGACGCTTTCGCCCTTGACCTCGAAAGGCCCTATTCGTCCCTGGCCGGGCATTGTCAGGCGCGCAATCTGAAATCCGAGTTCAACAGGTTCATCCCTGCCCCAAGCCACATGAAAAGCAATCAGCTCATCGATGATTGCCGGCCCGGCGACGGCCAAGGGCCTTTTCCTCTTGCGGTTCTTTTCCAGGTCAAGAAGCAGTCCGAACTCTCCAACGTGATCGGTGTGCCTGTGGGTCAGGCAGATGCCGTCGATGGCTGACGGATCATGGCCGGCGCGGGCCAGCGAGCGCAGCGAACAGGGCCCGCAGTCCAGAAGAATGTTGCTTGCGGCATGACTCACCAAGAGTGCCGGTCCCATGCGCTCGGGATCCGGACGCATGCCGCCGCTGCCGAGAAAAGTGAGTTTCAAAGGCGTCGCGGGTCAGGTGTGATTGCCGAGCAGTTTACGAACACGCTCGGCCAGATCTTCGAAGGTGAAGGGCTTGTCGATGTAGTCATCGGCGCCAACCAGGGGCGAAGTGGCATCATTTACCTTTTCGCCTATCCCGGTCAGCATCAGGATGCGCACGTCCTTGAGCTCTTTTCGCTGGTGTATGTACTTGGCGACTTCCCAGCCGGAGAGCCGGGGCATCATCACGTCGAGGATGATCAGATCAGGTTTCTCGGTAAGCAGCTTCTCGATCGCCTGTTCGCCGTCGTCGGCCGTAATCAGTGTGGCGCCGATCGGCTGCAGGGCGGCCTTGACCATCTTCTGGATCTCGAAGTCGTCATCGGCAACCAGTATTTTCGGCAGGGCTGATGTTTCCATCGAATACGCTCCTTGAAGGTGGTTTCAACTTATCCCGTCGCAGCGGGGTTGTCAAAGGCTCTGGAAAATGATGACCCTAACGTGATACATTCCCGATCGATGACAACCAGACTCTCCGACAAGCTTGTGCTCGTAGTCGATGACGAAGAGAGCCTGCTCAAGGGAATGCTGGCCTGGCTCGAGAAAAACGCGGCCGGTTTCGCGGTGATGGGAGCAACGGACGGAACGCGGGCGCTTGTAATGATCGATAGCCACAAGCCGGATCTGGTGGTGACCGACATCAGAATGCCGGGTCTCAGTGGTCTGGAGCTTCTGATAGCCTGCCGGCGCAGGTTCCCGGACATCAAATTCGTAATCTGCACGGCTTACCCGAGCGCCGGGTTGGAGAGAGACTCGCTCAATTCAGGCGCGATACGTTTCTTGAGCAAGCCGGTCGATATGGCGCTGCTCGAAAAGACTATCGTGGAGATTCTCTCGGCGGATGCGGTTCGCGGCCAGGCGGGTTTCATGAGCGGCATATCCGTCGCCGGTTTCGTGCAGTTGCTTGCGGCCGAAAGGCAGACTGTGTGTTTGAGCCTGGCCGGGCCCGGCCGCGAGAACGGGGTCTTGTTCCTGGACAGGGGAGAACTTGTACACGCCGAGTGCGGAGAGTTATCCGGCGAACCGGCGGCCTTGAAGCTCCTCGCTTGGGACGAAGCCGAAATGTCGATCCTGCGCGACGGTTTCCGGGTCGGGCGCACCATCGAACGTTCATTGAACTACCTGATAATGGAATCCGTTCGTCTCAAGGACGAAGAGAGCCGATAGTCGATTTCTTCAGAACTTGGGCACGGCCTTGAGGATCGCCTTGCCCTTCTTGATCACCACCTTGAACTCGACGCTCTTGCACTTGTAGCGTTTCATGATGTTGGGAACCTGCTTGCGCAGCGAGGAGGCGATTGCATCCTGGGTGATGCCCCTGGTCGACTCCCGGCAGCGCCGTTTGGCCAGCAGGTAAGTATCGGTGATGGCCTTGATCTTCTCGTCGCTCAATCCGCGCGGGCCGCCTGCCGCCGGCCGGGGAGCCTGGCGCCTCTTGCCGCCGGTATCCGTGGAGCCATCTTGCTCTGTCTCCTGAATCGGCTTCTCCTCGGCATCTCTTTGGGCCTCTTCCTTCAGCTTTGATCGGTAGTGGGCCTTGAAGACGTCCCGCTTATAGGTGCCGGCTTCCATTTGTCGTGTGATGCGATTCCAGTAGTTCTCATAGGTGTTCATCCGCGAGACGACCTGGTTGATCCTGAAGCGCAGGCCGGTGCTGCGGACCTTGGTGCGCCGCATTTCCTGAATCTGGTTGTGCAGGCTGGTTCGCTCCATTGAGGGCTCGATGCGTTCAATGCCCTGGAAATATTGTTCGTAGAGCGACCTCAAGCGCTCGACACGCTTCTCGACATCGATCAATAGCTGCTCTAGTTCTTTGGCTTCCGGATCAAGTTGCGCCATGCCTGGTTATTACCAGACACACGGGCCGTGCGGCAAGTAATGATGTTCTCCTGCCTCGAAAGGCACGCTTCTCGAGTAGTTTAGTTGGTCAGGCAGGCAGGAGCGTCGATGTCCAGTATTCGACGGAGGCAAGGTAGTCGCGCCACTGGTTCGGCACTTCGTCAATCTGATGCAGCTTGAACACGACGTAGGGAATGTGTGACGGCATCCTGGGACTCTTCCTCAGCCGCAGGCCGGCCTGAGCGGGAGTCATGGAGCCCTTCTTGCGGTTGCAGGCGGCACAGGCCAGGACGACGTTCGTCCAGACGGTTTTTCCGCCCCGGACGCGCGGAACCACGTGGTCGAAAGTACAATCACCCAGGCTGACATTGCGCCGGCAATACTGGCAGCGGCCTCCGTCGCGCAGGTAGATGTTTTGACGCGAAAAGCGAACTCGATTCTTGCCGCGCACGAATCTTCTGATCAGCCTTACGACGGCCGGCAGACGCACGGCTACCGAGGGCGAATGAACGACGCGATCATACTCCTCGATTACCTCGACCTTGCCCAGCCAGAGCAGGCTGATGGCACGGGTCCATGAAATGATGCTTATCGGCGCATAGCCGGCATCGAGCAAGAGCGTCTTCTCGCTAAACATGGTACTTTAATTCCTAATCCCGAAGCCGCTCAAATGCAAATATTTATTTGATCACTCGTCGGGCAGGACAGGTATGAAAGAGCAGGAGTCGTCGGCCAGGCAGGTGTCGTCGATCCACTCAGCTCCGCCGCTAGCGAAGTAATGTCCGATGGCGTTGATGGCGTACAGATCGATGTTGAAGGTCTTGCTCGGGTCGGAAGGTCCGAAGCCGTGCGCTCCGCGCGGGTTGACGTACAAAAAGCGCAGCGCTCCAATGCCGCCGTCCGGCAGGCTTGTCGAGAGCCTCAGTGGTTCCGAGAGCTTGGGAGCTCCGAATCCGTCGCTGCCTCCCGACAAGTCGTCGGGATCGAGCAGGATGGCGCGATCGTCGTTCCAGGGAGGCCTATCGAAGCGCTTCAATCGCTCGAGCCCTTCGATTATCCAGTAGTCGGTCAGTACTCTCTGGGGCGTCTTGCCGAAACGCGGATCGACATCTTCGGGCTGGTAGGAAATCAAGCCCGCGGCCCGCGCCTGGGAGATGCCGGTGGATATAGGGACATTCATGTCGCCGGCCGACAATAAAATCGAAACGCGCGTCGAGCGTCCGACGCCGGGGTAGCCCGGGTAGGTCGGCCTCAACCAGTAGTGAGGGGCGTAGTTGACCGGGTCGCCGGCGTCGATCGCGGTTTGGGCGATCTGGACGAAGCGGCGCATTTCGGGTGACTGGCGGCGGACACCCAGGCCGTCGCTCAAAGAGACCAGCGGACTTCCGGCCTGGAAGAGTTCTCCCTGCCAAACGACGTCACGATCGAAACTGTCGATCGAAAAAGTAATCTTGCCCGTTGCATCGACCGCCTCGAATCGCAGGGCGTCACCCTTGTCGCAGGGCAGGCCGGCCCGGAAGCTGAGGTCGTCTCCCGCCACGCTCCATTCTTCCTCAGCGCTGTCCAGGTTTACCAGGCGAACCCTGTCACCCGGCCGCAGGCCGGAGAGCGAATGGACCGGCACGCTCTTTTCGAAGCGCGCGTCGTTGATATAGAAGGCCAGCACCTTCTGCCCGTCCTGCGGATCGGTCGTACCGATCATCAAGGGGCCCATGAAGGGCAACATGGCCATCTCGGGCACTCCGGTCTGTAACGAACGCAGCACGATGTCGATCATGCCGCCGCCTGTAGAAATAGGCACGGCGGCGGTTATCTTTGGTTCGCAGGCTGCCGCTACCGAAGTGACTATGCCGCCGAGAGAGATGCCGAACAGAAAATACGGCCCGTCGGGACCGACCAGATCGACCCGCCCGTCGCCGTTGAAATCTCCGGCCAGGCCCTCGAGATCGGGCTTGCCGTCGCCGTCGGCATCGAAAGACCATCTGCGCTTGCCGTCGAAGGCGGAAAAGATTTGCACCAGGCGCATCACGTCCAGCGCTCCCTGGCGTACGGAGTCGCGCGAGCGAAAGGCGTCGTAGCTCCAGAAGTTGCCGGCCGGATCATTGACCCCGTCGTTGTTGATGTCGATGGTGCGGTTGTCCAGCAACGCCCGGCCCACGGGTCCGAAGCCGTGACCCTGCAGCGCGGCGTCGAAAATATCATGCCATTCGTCGGGCAGCACCAGGCCGTGCATGACCAGATCGACTCCGACGGTGGCGATGCCGAACTTGGCCAGTTGACCCGCGAAACCCAGAACCTGCATGCGGTCGCCGCCGGTGCCGTGCAGGTAGATGGCCACCGGGAAAGGAGCCGTGATGCCCTGTTCGGGGCGCTCTTTGGGTATCGCGAGCAGCCAGGGCAGTGTGTCTTTGGAAACCTCAGCCTGGCCGCCGGCGGCGCTCAGATCGAAGACCCCGTCGATGCCCTGAAGCAGCAGCGGAGTCTGGGCACGGCCGAGCACCAGGTAGTCGACGTAGTCGAAAGAATCCACTAAAGCCGCCACCACATCTGGATTGCCCAGCATTGCGCCGCCGATCGGCTCCAGAGCCTCCAGTATGTCCTTGGCCGGCACAATGAAAGGATTCAGCGGAGCCTTGCCGGGATCGTCGTAGGCGTTTTCCAGAAGCGTATCCTGCGGGAACTCGTCCGCCAGCCAGGCGAAGGGTCCGCTTCCGTAGAGTCCCATGCGCAGATCTTCGAGATCGCGGGTAGTCGACTGAGTAGTGAAGCTCCAGCAGAAAGCAATGTCTTCCCGAGTCAGTCCTCCTCCGATGTCGCCGAGATAATCTGTAAGCGGCTCCAGCGCCTCCGTTTGTTGCAGGTGATTGACGTAGGCGAAGGGTGAGCGAACCGGCTCGCCCTGTTCGCCGATCAAGCGTTTCGTCAGCACTACCGCATAGCTGGTCTCCTGCTCCAGGGGAACCAAGGGGCGCAAAATCAGCGTATTGGTCTCGCGCTCGTAGAAGGTCATCAGGTCGTCGACCGGATCGCCGTCGACGACGATGGTGTTCGGGTGATCCAGCACCCCGTCCCAGTCGCTGTCCTCGCCGGAATCAAGGATGCCGTTGCCGTTCAGATCTTCCTCGACGGTCTCGAACATCAGGTTAGACCCTTCGGCGCGCGGATCGTCAGGAAAATAGCGGTTGGGTCTTTCCAGTACATAGGGATAGGCGCCGCCTCCGACGTCGAGCGGAACTAAAGAACCGTCTTTCAAATTGACCAGGAATACCGCGTCGTCGGAGGTGTCGCCGTCAGGCGCATGACGCCTGATGATTTCATCGAGATTCAACCCGGATGTGAAACGTACCGTGATGGGCGCGAATGTCGAAAAACCGGCCAGGTTGTCCAGGCGTGAGCGAAACTTGCTTTCCACATCGGTCGAGGCAATCAGCGAGGCGTTGATCCGCCGGCCGGTGGGCGAGGAAGGATCCGGACGTGTAGCCAGGTCGCATGGAAAGGGGATCTCCGGCAGGGGACGCACATCCAGATCGAAAACAACCTGTGGTCCGTCGCCCGTCGGAGACGGGGCCAGACCCGGTTGCTGATCCACGCAGCCGGAAAACAACAGAAGCATAATCGTTATTGTAATATTTGCGCGCATAACAGGTTCCAGGCTGCATCGGCGATCAAGGCACTATAAGCTTGATCACCCCGGGCAATACCTTGAGTGATATCGGCAGCCGTCCCGGTTGCTCTCCGTCCATGTCGATCAACACCTCAGAATCCGAGGTGGCTTCCACCAGGCTTCCGCGGCAGCTTCGCACCTTGGGCGTTGCCAGGTGCGTGCCCTTGTAGAGGCTACCGGACTTCAAGAGCATGCCGGCCTTGGACAGATCGCCCAGGATGACCACGTCGAACAGGCCGTCGTCGATCTCGGCCCGCGGGGCGATCCACATGCCGCCGCCGAAATACTGGCCGTTGGCCACCGCCACGTTGTTTATCAGCATCGACTCGTCCATGACGATCGAGCCGTCATCGTTCTTGACCGTCAGCTGGATGGGCTGGTTGCGGTAGATCGCCAAGGCGCGCAGCATGCCGATCATGAACGAGACCCGGCCGCCGAAGACCTTGGTCGACTGGTTGACCTTGGCGTCCACCAGACCACCGATCCCGAAACTGGTTATGTTGACAAAAAGGCGCCGGGCCTGTTTGCCAGTGTGATCGACGTACTCACAAAGGCCAAGATCGACGGCACGCGTCTTAGCGGCCGAAAGCACCGCTTTCCAATTTGCCGGATCGCGCCCAATACCAAGGGTCTTGCGCAGATCGCCGCCTGTGCCCCGCGGAACGAATCCCAGGCAGGCCTCCGGGTTGACCGGCTGGTCGCCGTCGAAGAAGCCGTTGACGACCTCGTTGTTGGTTCCGTCGCCGCCAATCGAGATGATACGTTCTGCGCCGTCGCCGAGTCCTTTTCTCACCAACTCAGTGGCGTGTCCCTGACCCGTGGTGGCGGCTTCATCGAACTTGCCGATGGAATCGAACAATGCGGCGCGGATATCAAGCCATTCTCTGCCGGTGCGGCCGTTGGCGCTGTTCGGATTTACAATAACCAGGGTTTTCAGAAGACGCCTCCGAATCAACTTCTGAATCTTTTAAGGATCCACTGGCCGTCTCGCTTTACAAATACGGCCTTGTATTGTTCCTCGTCGTTGATGCCTTTGAAAACAGTGAAGGCCTGCGTAGCCGAATCATTTCGGATTGTAGCCGGCTCGAACTGGATCTGAGGGAATCCGCCGCCGGTCAATTTCCAGATAGTGCGGATCCGCTCCTTGTCCAGGTGCAGCACAAGCCCGGGGAATACACCCAGTTCTGGAGGTCTTCTTTGTCCCGGAATACGCCTGACAATCAACAAATGCGCTTTAGTCGGCAACAGATCCTTGGTCAGGAAGGCATGGCTGAAAGCCAGCACCCGAAGAACATCTTGATCCTTGTCTTCATCCGGGGGCACGGCTAAAGGGTTCTTGTCCTGGCCGTCCGGGATCCCATCGTTATCGCTGTCCTTGTCATTAGAACCTGTAAAAAAGGCTTTTTCTTCAAGATCACTGAGTCCATCCGAATCGCGGTCAGCAAAAAAGTCCTTCAGCTTGAAGTGGTGCACGCGCTGGAGAGTCTTGAAGCGTGGATGTTCAAAGTTGGCCGACTCAGCAAAAGTGCGAGTCAAGGCGATAGTGATATCGCGGCCTCGAACCTTGAGGGAGAAAGTGGGGGGAGCGACTCTAAATCCCTTGCCCGAGAAGCTGGTCAGGCCGGTGAAGGCAGGCTCTTTCCATATTCTCCCATCAGCCGACCAGGTAATGAAAAGATCCATGTTACGGCCGATACGATTCTCAGCGAACAAGACCCAGACCCTTTCGTTATCCAACTCTTTCGAAAAGGGGTGGGTGGCCGACCGGTGGCCTTCCCAGAAAGGAGTCAACTGCAGCGGGGTTCTACGGCGAAAACTATTATTGGATAGACCAGACACGAATCCCGCGATGGCTTTGGCCGATCCGTCCTCCAGCAACGCCCGGGCGGCAAAACGAGCTGTGCGCGGCTTGTCATCCAGAAGCCCAATTAGCGGATCGATAGTGCCGGGTATTTTTGTTCCGGCCGAGAGCGCGGCCGCCAGCATCTTCATGTAGGCATCTTCGTTTCTCAAACCCCAGATAATTCCGCGGGAGTACTCACTCTTACCCATCTTGACCAGAGCACGGGCTAAAATGACGCGGATCCACATCGCGCTTTCGTCGACGATCAACTGTTCCAGCTTCGATGCCATTTTGGGATCCAGGCTGTCGAAGAAACGAACTTCCGGGCCGTCGGGGTCGGGAGGGTTATCGCGCAGCCTGTCGAGAAAAAAGTCCAATCCCTGAGTGCTGCCCGAATTGGCCAGCACTTCGATAAGCAGTCGCCGACGCTCACCCTTGGTGCGCTTCAGCAAGGCCAGCGCCTTCCCGGCGGCGTAGTCGCCACCTGCGGCTATGGCCCGTATGCAGGGACGTATCTCGTCGGCGGCCTGCTCGCTAGAGCGGCTCTGTTTATTGAGCCGAGACAGCCTCTTCATCAGAGGATCGACAGCCGATGAAGATCCGATATCCCGCAAAGAGTTGTAGATGTCGCGCACCACCGAAGGACTCTTTTCCTGGTCCAGGCGGCCTATCAACTGCTGGACTGCTTGTGAATATCCGAGCTGCCCTAAAGCGCGAGCCGCCGCGCCGCGGGTCTTTCCGTCCGGGTGCGTAAGATTCCCAATAAGTGCGTCGGCATTGTCGCTTAAACCGAGTTTCGCAATAGCACGCATTGCGGCCAGACGAACCAGGCGCGACTTGTCTGTCAGGCATTCCCGCAGACCGCGGCCAAGTGCTTCGCGGGCAGCTTCGGTCCGCAGTCTCATTCGCCTGGCCAACAACGAGCTTCCCAGGCGAACCAGGACCTTGGGACTACCCAAGCCCTTGGCCAGCGCCAAGGCGGCCTGATCACCGTGGCGCCTGAGCAGTCTGCGAGATCCGCTTGGGTTTTCGGCTAACGCCAGATCAGCGGTGGCCTCTACCAGCAAGGCCAGCGCTTTATCATCTCCGATCCGAGACAGGGCCGAGGCCGCCTCCAGGCGTATGGCTGATCCTTTCTTGCCTTGCTTTGCAGCCCACTCGATGTCGGCGGGGTCAGGATCGGACCTGTTTTTCAACCAGGCCGTCTCGGGTAATGCCAACAGGTACCTGGAAAGTACGGCAAGCTGGTCTGGAGGATCAATTCCGAGACGGTAGCGCGCAAAGGCCGCCCAGATATGATCTTGGGGCGAGCCCGAGGTCTTGAAAGATTCAATTGCCGAGCGGGCTGCCTTTGATCCGATCTCGGTCAAGGCCCGTAGCGCCCGGGCTCTCACCTGGTGTTCTTTGGCATGCAACTCCTTGCTGACAATCGGCAAATTTGCCGTGTATTTCATCAGGCACAAGGACTTGGCGGCTTCGACGCGGACCTGTGGCGAAGGATCCTTTATGAGATCCAGAAGCCGTTTGCGAGACTCGTCGTTGTTGTAACGCCAGAGAACACCAGCGGCCGCGGCTCGTGGAGTTTCGTTTTCAGCTCCAGTCATTTTGATGAGCGTCGGCAAGACACGCGGATCGGAGAAGGCGACGAAACGCTCGGCCGCAAGTTCGTAGTCGAGTATACCCCTGCCGTTCAGCAGGCGAGAGGCCATCCATGCGATACGATCGCTGCCGGCCCGCGCGATGCCTGCACCAGAAAACACCAGCAGGCAGGCGACCAGCAGCAGAGCAACTCGATTCTCAGATCGGGTCGCCGGCCCTCGGCAGAACGAACGTCTCACGACGGAGCGATTGGATACAGACACAGCTGTCCCTCCTCAACGTCCATGAATGGCAACGGATGTAATATAGGCAAACTCCGGTCTTCCTCGCAAACTCTTCCTGTCGTCCATGCGGGATCATCCGCTTCCGGCGGAGACTGAATAACCCTGAAATGCGCGCCCAGTACATCGGCGTACATCACAGCTCTCCATCCATCGATGTCCAGGATCAATCCCGCCTTGTTCTCTTTTTCGTCGCTCGACCTGCGCGCGAGCGATACCACCGGCAAATCATTGTCCTGTGAAGCGTAAGAGCTGAAGACTTCGGCGATCACATCGAGCGGCACGAGCACTTCGCCGACGGCGGTTTTCACTGGAAGCACGTCCAGAATCTCTTGCCAGCACGGCATTTGCAGCAGCAGCTGTCGCCCTTCCGTCGAGGACGTATCAAGCATCAACAAGCGGGCCCGTAAAGAGCCGAGTTGCTCCCGGACATCATCCGAGATGACCGGAGCGGGCCGGTCTTTGTCGCCGTCGTCCTTGATCAACAGTGAAGTCAATGTCTTCTTCGGAGTTCCGCTGATGTTCAGCGAACCGACGCTTGCTTTTCCAGCCTGCCTGCGTTCCTGCGGGCTCCCGAAACCGGCACTCAAGATGTCGTCCACCAGGTAGCTGAAAATCTTTTCCAGAGCCTCGAGCTGAAAAGCGGCGATGCGCACACCGGTGCAGTGCGCCACCAGTGAGAAGGGTTTGCCGTGTTTGCGGCCATAAACACGAACGTGCTGACGCAAGCGCGCCAGCAAGGGGACGATAGACGCGTTGTGCATCCAGGAAATCTCACTCGTCAGCTCGTGCATGATGTTTTGCAGTTCGGGTAACGTCTGCCGAAGTGTTTTCAAGCCGCTATGTTGTTCGTCCGTGAGCCGTGCAAGTTCGCTGACGAGCAGGCCGGCAAGCCGGGCTCGCTGGTCGGGTTGCTGCTCGATTGCCAGGTTCTCCGCAAGAGCAGAGGCCGTTTGCAGGCGCTCTGTGCTGTTATGGATATCTGCGGCAACGTTACTTAGTAATTCGCCCGCAATACCAATGCGCACAAACCAGCCGCGCTCCTTTTCTTGCAACGTCTCGGCCAGCATGTCCGCCAGGCCGCAAAGCCTCTCGAGCAGGGAATCGGTTGTCGCCGGTTCCTTGCCGGGTTCGCCCTGGGTGAGTTCACGCTCGGCGCCGTCAAGCACGGATTCCACGGCGTTCATGCCTGTGACCCTGGCAGCTTCACGCAGGGTTTGAATTCTCAGATGCAGCTCTTGACTTGTCAGGGTCCGGGGCGGGTCTTGAAGCCATTCAATGGCCTGGTTGATTTCCTCTGCAAGCGATGCGACGAATTCCAGAGGAGGGGGGGTATCCGGCTTCATGCCCCGTGTTCCTCTCCGGATTCGGTCGAGGTTTCGTCTGGTTCGGCGACGGCGGCGATCTTTTGTCGGGCAAGGCCGGCATATTCGCGGATCTTGTCGAGGATCAAGCCGGCATCGGAAGAAAACGCCTCGATTCCTTCTCCGGCGGCGAGCTCGGTGAGTTCTTGCATGGACTTTTCGAGCGCTTTCTGAGTCAGTGCGAGATCTCTGGTTACCCCGCTGGAGACGGGCCTGATCGGGGCGGATAGTTCGGCAAGCCCCATTATTCCCTCGGATACCCGGCATACGGCGGCGGCACTATCAACCAGGCCGCGCAAGGCATCCACTCTCGACGTCAGCACCTTACGGCAGCGTGATAACTGGTCGCCGATGGAACGTACCGAGGAACCCAAGCTGCCCGCGGCAGGTCGCATATGTCCCAGGCGATCAAGAAGACTTTCGGCCTGCCGGCGCAGATCATCCCGCACGTCGTCCCAGCCCTCGATCGAATCGAGAAGCAGGCTGATGCCTTTGTTGGCTTCTCGAAGGGAAGTGTCCAGCTTGCCGGCGGTCGAGATTGTTTGGTTGAGCTGTTCGGTTAGCTTGCGGTGAATCTCGACTATGGATGTAGACAGGGAGCGTGTAGATCCAGAAAGCTTCTGAAGGCTGCTCCACGATCGAGTCTCAGCCGCTATGGCCATGTTTGTCGAGACTACCTCGGCTTCCTGGCGCAGCGACTCTATCTCTCTTGCCGTCTCGATGCTGAAGTTGGTTTTCTGCAATAAAATTTGCAGGCTTGTCGTCGCCGCCTGCAGCTGTTCTCGTAACGCGGGTCGCTCACGAGAATCGGGTGAGTCCGACACGGCGCTGTTGGTCGATTTGCTGATCACCAAGGCTATTCTGGAAAGTGCTTCGAAGTCTGCTCCCAGGATGTCGGCCACGACTCCGTCATCCGCCTGAGGCGCTGGAATCTCGTCGTTCAGTGACGCAGAAAGCTTCGAGCCGAGTTTGACCATGCGGGTCGATGAGTCGTTGAGTTGCAGCGCCGCTCGACGCAGTGCCTCGATGCGTTCTTCCGAGCGATCGAGCAGGCGGTTTATCAAGATCGTCAATTCCGTCAGCTCTCCGGCCGAGTTTTCCGCCCTGATATCGAGATCGCCGCGCCCGGCACGATCGATCACCCGGCTGAGCAGCGCTATTTCAGTCCTGCGCTGATTACTATTCTCATCCAGCTCGCCCAAACGCAACATGCTCTCTTTCAGGCGTCCGAGGCTGTTGTACAGATCTTCGAGCAGGCCGACCCGGCATGTTTCGGCATCTGCGGCGGCCGGATTTTCGAACGTCTGACGGGCCAGCCTGGTCAGGTCGCTGAAAGGCCCAAGCAAATTCCTTCGCCAGTAGAAGAAGAAAAATAGAGCCAGGCAAAGCGAAAAGGCGGGTAGCCCGATGACCAGAACAGTGATCCTCCTCGAAATCTGCTGATCGAGTTCTTCGGTCTTGTCGCTTCCCGGTTTTGCCTGAGAAACGATTGGCGCATCGTTTGCGGGAACGCCCGTTTTTTCTGCCGCGCTCACATTAAAGGCAGCCAGAAAACCCGTCGTGCCTATGGGTTCGATATGCCAGCCCGGAGTCGTCAAGGGCGGGGGATTCTTGGCCTTGAAGGCCGCCGCCAACTTGTCGGAAGTTTTCCGGGTGCTGACCAGAACATTGCCCGACCCGGAATCCAGAAGCGCAAGGGAATCGAAGGGGTCTTTCATGTTGGTCAAGGTTTTCGGAAGCTTGGCGTTTCCTGAAATGTCCTCGATCGACTTGCCCCTGACGAGCGGAAGCAGGCCGGCAATTAGCTCCTCGCGGCCATGGCGCAGCTTGAGTTCACGCTCGGCGAGTGCGAGTTTTGCCTGCCGTTCTGTCTGTGTCTTGCGCAGCCTCTCGACTTCGCTGCGCAGGGAAGCTGCTTGTTTGTCGAGCTCGGCGAATGTACTTTTTGTGCTCTCGACGACTTCTCGTGAATGGTCGGCCAGCGGCCAGACGATCACCAGGCAGGCCAACACCGGGACCAGACCCACAGCCAGAAAGATGAATAAGACCTTCGCCGTCATCCCCCTTAGTCCGGGCCGGACCCGTGGCTCGGAAGCGGGTTGCTGCTGTTCTGTAAAATCTGCGTCACTCATGTCTGACATTCCGATAATTGTCCCTCTTCGCGGCCCCTCACTGCTTGGTTACGGTCGGAGAGCGCTTGCGAATGATACGGCTTGCCAGTAACCGGTAGAGCAGCTTGCAGACGTCGAAAGAACTGCGCCTGCTCATGCGGACGATCTCCTTGATGCTGCGCCTGCCGTCGACCAGGGCCACCATCCTCTCTTCATCGGGCTTGAGTCGGATCTGCTTGATCACTCCGGTGCTGTCGCGGCTGGGTGCCAGCACCATGTCGAAGTCGCTGATCTCCTTTTCGATCGTGCCCCATTCGTCCACGCGGCGGAAACCTTCCATCAAGACACTGTCTATGGAAACATCCATTCCCGCTTCACGCGCCTGTATCGGAAGCTTTTCACTCAGGTAGAAAGCGAACTCCCCGTCACCCCAGCGCAGAACTTCGTACACCAACGCCTCGACCTGGGCCCGCAAGGCTTGCCCGAGAGCTTCGGGCGTGATGTGTCCTATCTTGACCAGCTGCTCTCCGAGCAGCTTGTTGCTCTTGCCGCGACTTTGCAAGAAAAGTTCGAGGTCGCGCGCGTTTAGCGCCCCGACTTCAATCAAGAAACGACCCAGCAAGAACTCCTCGTCGACATTCTTGGCTCTAGCGAAGGCAATGCGGCCGTCGCGCAGAAAGACCTCGAGGTGAGCCTGCCCGCGGGCCAGGTGCAGGATTCCGGTATGGGACTGGAACTTCAGCAACTGGAATACCTCTCCGGCGGGAATCATGCCCAGTTCTCCGCGGATTGCGGCCCGGCCGCGCGGGTCGGAAAGGTCTTCCGAGGTCGGCAGATCTTCCGGGGTACGCTCGCCGACCTTCATTATTTTCTCGCATTCCTCGGTCTTCTTGCCGTCGGCCCGGCAGTATTTCTCGACAGCGTGCTGAACCAGGGTTGTCAGCGCCTCGGGAGAGAAAGGCTTGGTAATGTAGTCGACGATGCCCATCGTCTCGACCAGTTTCTCGCCCATCATTTCGCCCTTGGCGGACATCAACAGGATCGGCACCTTTTCCAACTCTTTTTGGCGACCCATGCATTTACATACCTGGTAACCGTTCATGCCGGGCATCATGAAATCGAGCAAGATCAGGTCTGGTTTGAATTCGATCGCCTTGGCGATACCGGCCTCACCTTCGGTTACTGAGACGACTTCGATATCGAGACGCTTCAACGCGTGGGTGACCACTTTATGAATTGTCGGGCTGTCGTCGATGACCAGCACCTTGAGCGCGGCCATGGTCACCTCGTATAGATTGGCTTTACAGGTGCTGTACTTTCAGCTCCAGGGCCTTTGAAATGTGCAGAAGGCTTCCATCCGCCACCTCACGCCATTGATGGCCGGGGTTGGACATTAGCGCTCCCAACATGATGCCCCTGAAACGACCGTGAACATGTTGCTGCTGCTCGCTGGTATCGTGCAGAGGGCACTCTAATATCCCCTCACGATGAGAGTAATGCAGGCTGATGCCCTGGCAGACGGCTCCCATGATTTGCCCGTTGGTCACCATGATGGCCAAATCAGGGCGCAGGGGGCCGGAGTGCATCTGGTTTATCTCTTCAACGCCTGCCTTCAACAAGGAGTCCAGCAGATTAATGTCAATATCCTGATCGTTGAGTTTGCCTTCCTTGAAGAGAGAATTCAGCAAAAGATGAAATGCCAGTTCGCTGTCGGTGTCTCCGCGTATGTTGCGCGCCAAGAAAGGCGGTAATCCTGCAATGATTTCGTCCCTTTTCTCATCCAGGGCCGGCAAATGTCCGACATGGGCAAATAGCCATTTGCGGAACCTGAAAGGGTGGGTGTTGACGTCCTTCCATGTCCCGACAGTGGCCTTGCGGATATGGGTAAGCAGTACGTTCGAGTTGATGCCCTTGATCAGTTCGTCGTAGTCTATTTCGTTCAGCCTGGCGGCTGGTTTCTTGATAAGCAGCGGATCGTCCTGGCTGTAGTAGCCTACGCCGACACCTTCATGCTTGTCTTCATCAGCAGCGCAGCGTAGTGAATCCTTGACCTCGTGAATGGCGCAGTAGAGCAAGTCTTCATCGTTGCACATTACACCAAGCATCCTGCACATGAATACTCTCCCGAGGCGAAAACACCTAGGTGAAAAGCTAACCCATCACAAGGTGCTGATCAAGTGAAAACAAGAACCTGGAAGGTAATTATGCTTTATCAAAAAGATTTTCGTGTTATTGTTCAGCAGAATTGTATTGGCCTGGTCGATGGACAGTGGAGGCAAGATGAGTGAAAACAGAGACGATTTTACCCGCATCAGAGTACCCCAGAGTCTTTTCGAAGCACAACGGATCGAGGCGATCCTGGATGAGGCTTCTATCGAGAGTTGGCTTGTGCCATACCACGATACGGCCATGGACGGCCTCTATCAGATGCAGAAAGGCTGGGGAGAGATACGGGTACCGGAATCACAGAAGGAAGAGGCACGCAAGATCCTGGCCGAGCGAATGCCCATGACCGTCGGCATCACCGAAGATGAGCTCGCAAAGCAAGCCCTCGATACTCCCGGGGATCATGCCCCCGCCGAGCGTCCTCGCCGCGGGCGAATCAACCTGGACGTTACCGGGATCCTGTTGGCCTGCCTGGCTGCAATAGTAGGCTATGTATTCTGGAAGGTTTCAGGGGAGGGCAGTTGGAGCGACCTGGATCTATTTCAATGGATCGTACTGTCCGTTCTTACCGTCTACGGCCTGGTTATGTTCTACCTGTTGGCCAGGCGACAGCCAAAGGACTGAAAAGACTGTCAACCGGCCGGTTTGGCCTTGTATCCGGCCTGCTCTACTAATCCGGCCAGCGCATCTAGATTCAGGTTTTCTCCTTCAATGCTGACCAGCCCGCTGGCCAGATCGGGACTTGCCGAACTGACAGCGGGATCGGATTCGAGCGCCTTCTTGACCGTGGCCACACAGTGCTCACATGTCATGCCTTCCACTTTCAGGGTCTTTTGCATGTCGATCTCTCCTTTATGTATTTTGCTCTTGATCAGCCTTCTGAAGATACGCCTGCCCAGCAGGGCGAAAAGCGTGGCGCACACGAGTATTGCCGAAGCGAACTTGTACCATTGGTGCGCATGCGCTCCCATGCCTACCGATGCCGCGCCCGGGCTGCCCAGCACCCAATCGAACAGCAGGCCGAAGATGATGCTCATGCCGGCCACTGTCAGCAGGTAGATGATCACAACCCTCTTGCCTAGTCCGCGAAAGACGGCCCCGATGGTCGCCAAATTAGTCGCCGGACCGGCCATCAGGAAAACCAGGGCCGATCCCAGCGGCATTCCGGCCGCGATCAACGAGGCGGCGATGGGCACCGAGCCCGTAGTGCAGACGTAGAGCGGCATGGCGATGGCCAAAACCAGCAGCATTCCCCATATTCCCTGAAGCCAGGAGACATCGGCCAGGCTGCCGGCCGGGATCAGCACCGCGATCAGCGCCGAGGCGGCGACCCCGATCAAGATCCAAATGTCGATCATGGCCAGCAGTTCAAAAACGGCATAACGCAATACCTCGGAAAGACCCCCGGACCGGCCCGAAACTTCAAAAACGGGCGGTTTTGCGGCCGAGTGGTCCGCAGAATTTCTTTCGCTCAGATTGACCAGTTGGCCTCCGAGCAAGCCGGTCAGCATTGCCGCAACCACCTTGAACAGCGCGAACGGCCAGCCCAGGAAGGTGGCACTGACAAAGATCGAATCGACGCCAGTCTGGGGAGTGCTTATCAAAAAACCGGTTGCCGCACCCCTCGATGCCCCGTCGTTCCTGAGCCCTAAAGCCGTCGGCACCACGCCGCAGGAGCATAGCGGAAGGGGCACGCCGAGAAGGGTAGCCTCGGCGACTGAGCGGAATCGTGATCCTGAAAGGCGCCGGTGGATGAACCCGCGGGGTAAAAAGACATGCAGCAGGCCTGCAATCAGCAGGCCCAGAAGCAGCGATGGCGAGAGCTCCAGCATCACTTGCCAGGCCTTGTCGAAAAAGTCTGTCAGCACAGGTTGCACGGTCGGCACCTCCCGCAAAGACCCTATACTGCAGCAAGATAAGTACGGCGGGAGTGCTCGTCAAACGAGGATCCGAGCCGGGTCCTTAATTATAGCTTCGAGAAGATTTTTTCAGCCTGGTCAAAGCGGCTTCGAGATCGGATACCTTGAAGACCATCAATGCGGGCGCATCGGACTGGCCGGACGAGAAGTAGGTGTACTCGATCTCGACGTTGGCTTCGGTCAGGCGGTGTCCGACGCCTGCGGCCATGCCCTGCTGATTGGGCACTTCAACCACCAGCACATCGGTCTGCAGGAAGGGAATCTGCTCATCTTTGAGAACGGCAATCGCGGTGGTGGTGTCGTCAACAACCATGCGCAGAATGCCTACTTCGTTGTCGGCATGAAGGTTCATTGCCTTGATGCTGACACCCCGTTCGTAGAGTCGTTCGCAGAACTCGGTAAACCTGCCCGACCTGTTTTCCAGAAAAGCACATATCTGAATTCCACGCTTGAACATGTTCGCCTGCATTTGGAAATCTTTCCGGCCCCAAAACGCCGTAGTTTCTAGAATCTAAGTGCGAGAGGATACGATCCAAATAAAAAAAGTTCCAGAAAAAAAAACGAACTCTCGATCTTGCTTGACAATATATAGATATAGATATATACGACTATTACTATAATAACCAAGATAGCGGGTTGCCTGGATAGACCAATGAAATTAGCGACAAACGCAAAAGGTTGTTACGAGGCGGCGGAGCTGTTGAAGGCCATCGCTCATCCATTGCGGCTGCGCATAGTTGCCATTTTGATAAGCGGAGACGAGAACGTAAGTCGCCTGGCCGAAAGACTGCAGGCAAACCAGGCGGTCGTCTCGCAGCAACTGCGCCTGCTGCGCATGCGTAACCTGGTCTCGGTCGTAAGGCAGGGTGGCTTCTCGGTCTACCATCTGATGGAGCCGCAGCTCGTGAAGATGCTCGCTTGCCTGGAAGATTGCATCGAGTCTCAACGCAAAAGATAGGAGCATCATGAGGAAAACACTGATCCCGATTGTGGCAGGACTGCTAGTTGCGTTTTCAGGCTGCGGGGCCGAGAGGCTGATCGACAAACCGTGGGAGAAGATGCACAGCAGAGCGGCGCATGTTCCACACGCCAACTTTTTCAAGCAACTCAAGTTTGCAGACGGTCCATCTGTTACCAAGGCCTGTCTCAAGTGCCACCCGGCGGCCGCCAGCCAGGTTATGCGCACATCGCACTGGAACTGGCTCGGAGATCCGGAGCTAGTGCCCGGTCACGACAAGCCGATGCGCATCGGCAAGCGCAACCTGATCAACAATTTCTGTATCAGCATCGAGGGCAACTGGCCCAAGTGCACTGTCTGTCATGCCGGTTACGGATGGAAGGATGCAAACTTCGATTTCAGTCGACAGGAAAACGTCGACTGCCTGGTGTGCCATGACAACTCGGGAACATACGCCAAGACCCTGGCGGGAATGCCGGCAGAGGGTGTCGACTTATTGGCCGCCGCCAAGAGCGTTGGCCTCCCACGGCGCGACAATTGTGGCTGGTGCCATTTCAACGGCGGCGGCGGCAACGCCGTCAAGCACGGCGACCTTGACGGGTCACTGGCCAAGCCGGTGGAGAGAGTCGACGTGCACATGGGCCGTTACAACTTCGAGTGCATCGACTGTCACCGTACCCAGAAGCACCGCATCGGCGGCAAGATGATCTCGGTCAGCGTCCGCAACACCATTACGGTGCACTGTACGGATTGTCACGCAGGTAAGCCGCACCGCGACGATCGCCTGAACGGGCACACCGACAGCCTGGCCTGCCAGGCTTGCCACGTGCCCGATGTGGCCCGCAAGGAGGCCACCAAGGTGCTCTGGGACTGGTCGACCGCCGGCAGGGACGTGCCTGTCCAGGACCCGCACCATTACTTGAAGATAAAGGGCAGCTTCGTCTACGCCAAGAAGCTCGTTCCCGAGTACTACTGGTTCAACGGCAGTGTGCAACGCTACATCAAGGGCGACAAGATCGATCCCGGGAAGGTCACCCATCTCAACTATCCGTTGGGGAACATCAGTGATGCCTCCGCGCGCATCTGGCCTTTCAAGGTACACCGCGCCAAGCAACCCTATGATCTGAAGTTCGACTACCTGATTGTGCCAAAGACGTACGGCAAGGGAGGGTTCTGGACCGATTTCGACTGGCAGGAGTCGGCTGAGCTCGGCAGCCGGGCCTCGGGACTGCCCTACAGCGGCCAGATGGATTTTACCGAGACCGACATGTTCTGGACCTTGACCCACATGGTTGCTCCCAAGGAGCGCGCCTTGCAGTGCGACGGGTGTCACACACAAAACGGACGCCTTGACTGGCATGCTTTGGGTTACGACGGGGATCCCGCCTTTGTGGGAGGCCGCCGGCACGCTCGCGCACTGCTCAAGGAGGTCGCAAAATGATCGCCTGCATGCGCGTCCACATGCCGCTGGGTATGCTGCTGGTGATGGTATTTTCAGGTTCGGGCCGGTCGCAGCCGGCCGGGTCAGATAATCTGCCGGCCGTTACCATCGAACACCGCGGCTCTAAGACCAGGCTCGCCCCGCGAACCATGCACCCGCCCGTGCGCCTGGTCGACAGGCAAGAGGACAGCGTGCTCGAAAGCGGAAAGCCGGTCTCGCTTCAGAAGAGCTGCGGCGCGTGCCACGATACCGAATACATCGCTCGACATAACTACCACGCTTTGGCGGGTCTGGACGAAATGCACGCTCCCGGCGAGACCGGCGACTTGCGTCCCTGGGACACCAGCCCCGGATTGTTCGGACGCTGGGATCCCCTGACCTACCGCTGGCTGACACCGCTAGGCTCCGCCAAGCTGGATATGGGTACGGCCGAGTGGATCGAGTTGTTCGGCTCGCGCCACGTCGGCGGCGGTCCGGCTGAGTTCAGCCGCCGGAACGGGCGGCCTCTTGATACGCTCGAATCAGGCGACAAGCTCGATCCGGAAACCCATGTGATCGACAGTCGAAACGGCGAGCCCCGCTCCTGGGACTGGAAGCGTTCAGGAACCGTGGAATTGAACTGCTTGCTATGTCACATGAAGTCTCCAAATAACGCGGCACGTGTAGCCGAACTCAGCCGGGGCAACTTTCGCTGGGCCTCGACCGCCACGCTGGCCGGTTCTGGAATCGTGTCCGGCAAGGATGGAGTCTACAGCTGGAACAAGGATTCATTCGGCGAAGGCGGCGCCGTCAAGTCGGAAGTAATCGGCATTTCAGAGCCCCGCTCAGACAACTGCCGCCTGTGCCACGGCCGGGCTTGCCGCTGTATCGACCCGGTGGTTTTCGAAAACTCTCTGCACAACTGGAGCGCCGAAACCAGTGGCACGGTCTTCTCGGGCGGAAAGATGTTCGATTCGGGCATGAACCTGAAGGGCAAGGCGCATCTCTCGTCTCCCTGGGATGTCCATGCCCAGCGCCTGCTCAAGTGCTCGGAATGCCACTACTCGATGAACAATCCGACCTATAACACCAAGGAAGACGCACTGACCCGCCCGCGGCACTTGGCTTTTGATGCGCGCAGGCTCGGCATCAGCGAGTACCTGCGCAGGCCCGATCACGATCTGGCCAAGGGCCACACGTCGCAAGGCACATGCGCCCGCAGACTGGACAGCAGCATGCGCAACTGCCGCGACTGCCATAACGCCGAGAAGGTCCATGATTTCTTGCCGTACAAAAAAACTCATTTCGAAAAACTCGGCTGTCAGCCGTGCCACGTGGCTCGGGTTTACGCACCGGCCCGCGAAGTAACCGACTGGACATTGCTTGGACCCATGCGGGCGCCTCGCGTGACCCACCGGGGCGTCGCCGGGCCGATCAATCTTCCGACAACGCTGATAACCGGATACGAGCCCGTATTGTTGATGCACAAGGAGGAGGGCGGTCACCTGCGGATCATGCCGCACAATATCGTCAGCTCCTGGTTCTGGGTGGAGGGAAAGCCCGGCCACCCGTTACGCCTTTACGATCTCGAGCGCGCCCTTTTCGGGGAAGATGGGAACTACCGCAAAGAGATTATCAAGGCACTGGATAGCGACGGGGACGGCAAGCTTTCCGACGACGAGCTGCGGCTCGATGGGCCGGAAAAGGTTGCGGCGGTTACCCTCAGCCTGAAGGAGGGTGGAGCCGTCGAGCCGCACATCGCCGCTGAGATACAGCCCTATACAATCAGCCACGGCGTGACCAGTGTCGATTTGGCGGTCAAGTGTTGCAGCTGCTGCCACAGCCGGAATTCACGGGTGACTAAGCCTATTGAACTGGCCGGCTACGTTCCGGGCGGCGTCATACCGACCATCGTTCCCGACGCCCAGATACCGGCCCAGGGCGAGATCGAGAAAGATGCCGGCGGGCGGCTTGTCTACCGGCCGACGCTCGACCCGGCCACAATCTACATCCACGGCAGCTCGCACCTGGGCTGGATGGATATCGTGGGTTTACTGTTGCTTTTTGGCACCTTGCTGGGAGTCTCGTTGCACGGCCTGCTGAGAGTCGTAAGCGAGAGAAGGCGCCGGAGAGGGTTGGCCCGATCATGAAAAAAGTACTCTTTTACACTCTCTACGAACGTGTCTGGCACTGGATTCAGGCGCTGACGGTGGTCGTGCTGCTGCTTTCCGGTTTCGCCATAAGCTATCCCGACTACTTCGCGCCGCTGAGTTTTCGTACTGCGGTCGAGCTGCATAATATTTCTGGAATAATCCTGGTACTGAATGCCTTCCTGGCACTGTTTTACAACCTGGCGGGTGGTGTCATCCGCCAGTATATTCCGGCCATGGACGACATTTTCTCGCTTGGTTTCAAGCAGGCGAGCTACTACCTGTTCGGGATATTCAAAGGCGATCCGCATCCCTTCGACAAGACCCCCGACCGTCGCCTGCTGCCGTTGCAGAAGGTGACCTATTTTCTGGTGTTGAACCTGCTGTTGCCATTGATGATCGTCACCGGCTTGCTGAAACTCTCGGTCGACGTCTACCCGGGTCTGGTCGACTGGTTCGGTGGTTTGTCATTGTTGGGACCGATACACAGGTTTGGCGCCTGGCTCTTTGCTGCCTTCATCATCCTGCATGTCTACATGACGACAACCGGAGCGACCTGGTTGTCCAACCTGGTTTCGATGGTAACCGGTTACGGATACGTGGAGGAAGGCAAGGAGGAAAAAGCCGCATGAGCGAGGAAAATATAAAATACATGAACCCCTATCTGGCGGGGATCTTGCTGGGAGTGGTCCTGTTCGGATCTTTTTTAATCTTCGGGCACGGACTGGGCGCCTCGGGAGGGGTGGCATCCGTGGCCGGCACGGCGCTCAACTTGATCGCGCCCTCTCACGCCGATCACAACTCTTACCTGGCTCACCTGGTTAGAAACGGATCGAATCCGCTGGACACCTGGTTGGTGTTCGAGATCCTCGGGGTGGCACTTGGAGGATTCGTCTCGGGCTTGCTTGCCGGGCGGGTCAAGCTGCAGACACTCAAGGGCCCGCGGATATCGGTTCGCACCCGCTGGGCTTTCGCTCTGATCGGCGGGGCCATCGCCGGGTTCGGCGTGCGCCTGAGCCGCGGCTGTACATCCGGCCAGGCCCTTTCCGGAGGAGCGGTGCTCTCGGCCGGAAGCTGGGCCTTCATGTTCGCCGTCTTCGGCGGCGCTTACGCCGTGGCCTACTTTGTCCGCAAGCTGTGGACCTGAGGAGCTGAGTCATGTTTCCTGTCGATCTCGCAGGCTCGTTGGGTCACGTATTTGAAAACGTGTTTTACGTGTTCACCGGATTCTGGTTCGGCTTCGCCCTCGAGCGGGCAGGTTTCGGTAACTCGCGAAAACTTGCCGCACAGTTTTACCTGAAGGACATGCGCGTGTTGAAAGTCATGTTCACGGCCATTCTTACCGCCATGTTGCTCATTTTCTGGTCGAGCGCACTGGGCCTGCTGGACTACCGGGCTCTTTATATCAATCCGACTCACATGTGGCCGGGGATCGTCGGGGGATTGATTTTCGGAGCCGGTTTCGTTATCGGCGGATACTGCCCCGGCACGGCGATCGTCTCGATGTCTACTCTGAAACTCGACGGCATGTTCTTCGTGCTCGGTTTGCTTTTCGGGATGACCATTTTTGGAGAGACGGTCGGGTTGTTCCAGGTGTTTTTCGACAGTTCAGGTAGTTACGGCGAGGTCACTCTGCAGGGCTGGCTGGGTCTTCCGACGGGGCTTGTGGTCCTGGCCGTCGTGCTCATGGCGCTGGGTATGTTCTTGGGCGCCGAGAAGATCGAGGCGTTCTTTAGAAGAAGTCGAGGCGCCGCGGAAGGAGAGACAAAGTGAGCTGGAAGACGCTACTGGCCCTGGGGGCCGTGCTGCTGTCTCTTGGCGTGTGGCTGGTCGGGCAGCCGACGCTTGCCGACCGGGTGGCACGCATCGAACCGCAACTCGAGAAAAAAATCGCTTCAGGCGCGGTGCAAATCGATCCCGCCGAGCTGCTCGACATGTACATAAACGACAACATCGCCGTCTGGATCTTCGACCTGCGCGACGAGGTCGACTTCAACCTGTTTCATATTGTCGACTCGCGGCGGGTGACTTTGGCTAAGATGGGAGAGTCTTCTTTTGTCAAGTCGTTGCCGGCGGATACGGTCATCGTCTTGGCATCAAACGGCGAACGGCGCGCAACCCAAGCCTGGAAGTTACTGGTGGCGCAGAAGGTGCCCAACATCTATATACTCGATGGAGGAATAAACCACTGGGTGGATATCTACGCTCATGAGCACATGAGCAAGGCTCCCGAAGGCTGTCAGGAAGATGAGTGCCGGCGTTATGTCTTCGATTCGGCGCTTGGCGGCAGGCACCCCGCCTCGGATCCTAATCCGCACGAGATAGCGAAGCGCAGCTACACCAAGAAGGTCAAGGGCATCGGTCACAAGGCCCGCAAGTCCGGCGGGTGTGGCTAATAAACAGCATCATCAACAGCAGTAACGGCAATATGAGAGCGGACCTGCCGCCGGCGGTTTGACAGCCGCCCATGACGACGATTTCGTCGCCATCCATGCCTCGCTCTTTTCCATCGGGTTTCAACGTCAGCTGGCATTCGAAATAAGATCCGGCCTCTACTGAACAGACTGCCTTGCCGGAGACAAACCCCGGGGCCTCGGCCTCGAGCGTGTATTCTCCAGGCAGGACGGCCAGCTCCCAGTAGCCGTTCTCGTCGGCCGCGGTCTGCAGATCGTTGTCCAGTTTGAGGCTGGCCTGGGGTATGACCTGACCAGGTTCGTCGGCCTCGGCCGAGTATTCGCGTACGATACCGAACAGCTTGCCCTGGCTCGGATCTATCGCCCCGCAGCCGCCGGAATCATCGCAAAGAAGATCGACCTGGCAGACGCCGCAACTCAGCCCGCAAAGAGTGTCCGGGCCGCAGCTGCGTCCGCTGCAATCGGGCTGGCAGCCGGAAGCTGAGCAGACTCCACCGGCCTCGCATGTCTGGCCTGCAGGGCACTGGCCGCAACTTTCACCACAGACCGGATCGGGCCCGCATTGCAGGCCGCTGCAATCCGGCTGGCAGGCGGGCTCCCGGCACTGCCCCGAGACGCACTCCATATCGCCCGGGCACTGGCCGCAGCTGGTTCCACAGACAGGATCGGGGCCGCATTGCCGTCCCGCGCAGTTCGGCTGGCAGACGGGTTCCTGGCACTGACCCGAGACGCATTCCATACCGCCCGCGCACTGGCCGCAGCTGGTTCCACAGACGGGATCGGAGCCGCATTGCAGCCCGGCGCAATCCGGTTGACAGACGCACAGGCCCGCGGCCGAACAAGTTTCGGTGCCGGCGCATGCGCCGCAGGATCCTCCGCAACCGTCCGCGCCGCAGTTACGGCCGTTGCAGTCGGGCAGGCAGCTCTCGCGTAGCCCGACCGAACACCAGCTTTCCGCCCCGGCACTGACGCTGCAGGTGCGCGTGTTGCTGTCGAAGCCCGGGGCGCTGGCCGTAATCGTATAGTCTCCGGGTTGAAGTTCGAACGACCAGATGGCGTCACCGTCTCTTGCGGTGACGTTGGCACCGGCTGTGCTGACCGTTGCTCCCGGAATGCGCTGGGACATGTCGCTTCCGCCGATATCGACGTAGACCGAGCCGATCAGCGTGCCCTTGGCCGCTGCCTCGGAAATGTTATCGCGCCGGATTGCCACATAGGTCGAACCGATGCTGCGCAGGTTGTGGACGATGCCGTAGGAACAGCCGCGGGCCTCGTAGGTCCAGGCCTGTCCCCAGGGGTCGCCGCTCTCGTAGATCATCACGTGACCGCCGGTGTTGCCGGAATTGCGGTAGACCATGGCGTCGCCGCGCACGGCGTCGGATCGAGAGACCTGCGACCAGTGCTGGCTCTCGTAACGGAAGTTGTAGGTCGAATAGGGATGGGAGTTGGTGCTTACCGGCGACGGGCTGGGCACCTGCCAGACCTTGGCCACGAAGCCCGAGCAGTCGGCGCCGTATGAGCCCGAATGGGTGCAGTCGGGACAAGAGCCCGAGCACGAGCCGTGCTGGGTGCCGTCTGTGCGCCAGGATCCGTGGCCCCAGTAGTATGAGTAACTCACGCCGCTCTTGGCCATGTTAATGATCTCGTCACGGCTCATGGGCGCAGGAGATGCCAGGACCGTCGTTGCCATACACAGGCCGGCAATGATGATCAGTATCTTCCTCATGGTGTCCACCTTTCCAGTATTGCTCCGTCACTCGTGCAGCGCAGGCGATACAGCTTGCCGTCAGCGCCCAGGCGAATGGGGCGGAACTGTTCTTCGGGGCCGCTGTTGACCGGCAGCCGGATGCGCTTGCCGATCGATCCGTCCGGGGCCAGCAGGACGATCTCTTCGCCGGCGGCCGTAATATCGTGTGGCGGCGCTGGGCGCTCGTTTATCAGCAGCGCTCCCAGAAAGATGCGGCCGGATGCATCCGATTCGAGAGCGTTGATGGCGGCCAGGTGAAAATCGAATTGCAGCCGAGCCAGCAGAACCGGCGCCGAGTTCGGGTCGGCCGCAGGCCACGACATCAGTTCGGCGCTTTGGCGTCCGGAGCGGGAGGCGCTCAAGATACGATTGCCGTCTTTTGAGAAGCGGCCCGGCATCACCGGGCGCCGGCTGTCGGGCCGTCCGTCCGCATCGGCAACGCGCACCAGCCGCGTGTGCTCCACTTCGACCCAGATCCCGTCGGTTCGATAAAACAGACCGGTAACGCCTCCGCCTTCCGGCACTCCCTTGCCCTCGAGGGCGATTTTCTGTATCAGTTTTCCGTCGGGTGAGTAGATCTCGACCGAACGCCTGGCCAGGCGATCGAGCAGCACCGGGTTGCCGTCGGCGTCGGCGGCAATGTCCTGGTAGCTGTCGGCCGGCAAGTCGATCGTCGCAGGCTTCATGTCGGGGTCGAAAACCTGTAGCCGCGAGTTGACTTGATCCAGAATCACAACGCGTCCCGAGTCGTCTACGACAAAGCTCATCGGCCCCTCGGGCGCGCCCTCGTCCGCAAGCTTGTGGCCAAGCTGGCCTGGTTTGTCGCCCCACTCGAAGCGCTTGACGACTTGCATGCCCTTGGTCTCTTTCTTTTCCCGACTTGCGTCGGCCTGGCTCACGGCCCTTCGGGAATTATCTGCGCGAGACCTTTCAGGCTGGTCGCCTTCATTTTTCTCAAGTTGCAAGCTGGCTTCTTTCGACTCTGCTTCGAGGCTCAGACCGTCTTTCAGCATCAGCACGCCTACCATCAGGCCGGAAAGCAAAAAAGCGACCAAAACTATGATTTTTGCCTTTAGTGACAAATTGTTACGCTCCCGGCTGGCTGTTTCCGCAAGATTCATGCCACTATGCGTGTTACCGCTTGCGAAAAATAGATTGCAATTCAACTGGTTGCATCAGCAACCAAACGGTTTTGCCAGAAAATGCGCCAGATTGTCGCATGCGGCGGCGGCGGCCGACCGGAGCGTCAAATGAGATTATGCCGCAAGTTCGGCCTGTTATCAGCAAGGCAGGAGAGATCGGCTTCTGGTAAGCCGACTTGCCAGGTGATTAAGTCATTTATTTACTTATGTCTGTTCAAGCCTCCGGTGGGCTGCAGCGAAAAAAGTGTTGCCTGACAGTACTGATGGATGTATATATGAACGTATCGTAGGAGGTACATCTAAATGAAGATCCCCGATATGATTCCGGTCACCGACCTGCGCCAGGATGCCGCCGCCGTAATCAAGCGACTACGAAAGTCGCAAGATCCGCTGGTGGTGACCCAGCGCGGCCGCGCCATCGCCGTCCTGCAGGACATAGACGCCTACCAGCAATCGGAGCGCGAGCGCGAACTGTTACGGCTTTTGGCTTTGGGCGAAAAAGAGATAGCGGCCGGAAAGGGGCATTCCTTGGACAGCGTCATGAAAGAAGCCGACGCTATTCTGGGAGACGGCAAGTCGTGAAGGTGCGCTTCACCCCGTCGGCCCGCGTCCAGTTTCTCAGTGCCCTGGAGTATATCAGGCAAGACAACCCGCCCGCCGCCAAGCGCTTCAGGAAAAAGGCCGAAGAACTCCTGCACCGCCTGGAGAAATTTCCAGAATCCGGACGTTCGATCCCGGAATTTCCCGATCTGCCGCAGCGCGAGATAATAATCAGGCCGTACAGGTTCTTCTACCGCGTGGCCGGCAAGACGGTCTGGATAGTGGCGGTATGGCATGGAGCGCAGTTGCCGGAGGAACCCGACCGCTGACCCATTTTCCTCAGTGAAATGCGCACACGGCCGGCACCTGGGGCAGCTGCTCGGCGGCGTGCTGGACGAAATCCTCGCCATCTATGGCCCGGGTGCCTTGCTCGCCGGCGTGGGTGCCGATTATGAAGGTTTCGGTCTTGTCGATGCCGGCCGCTTCGTAGGCGTCGATGTCGGTCGTGGCGTTGCCGTAGGCGTACTCGTAGCTGTAGCCCTCGGACTTGCGGGTCTCGATGGCCGCGCTCTTGTAGGTCACGGTGTCATCGCTGCCAAGCACCGCGTCGGCCAGATCCAGCCAGGTTTGGTCCTGGTTCCAGGGGAAGCCGTGCTGCTCGAGCCAGTCGATGGTGGCCTGCTCGCAGGTGGTGCCGTCGGTGAGCTCGAGGGTCTTGGAACGGGCGGTCAGGTAGTGGATGACGAAGCCGCGCTCGGCGTAGCCTTGCATCAGCTCCGGTCCGCCGGCGCGCATGGCCGGATCGTGCTCCGGGTCGACGAGCTGCTGGACGAACTCGGCGTCCGAAGTCGTTAAAGTCTCGTCGATGTCGGTCACCACCACCTGGCGAACCGAGTCGCAGTCGGGCAGGCTCGTTCCAGAGCCGCAGCCGGCCAGCCAGGCGGCTAAAACCAGCCAAAGCGGCGACAGCTTGCGCGACAAGGGCTTCAGCTCCCTCGGGGGATGAATGATCGGGCTCATGATTTCATCCTTTCTGTTCATTTTCGTTCGAAACAGGTCAGCTGCCCGTCGCTGTAGAATACTTCGAATGAAGCCGGCAGGAAATCGCCGAGGCAGTCCGCGATCGAGAAGATCACCTGGGGTCTCGGTTCTCTTTCCAACTCGGCTGCGAAACGCTCGTAGAATATTTGGCCGGGGCCGTCGGGCTTGACCGGACGGTAGATATAGATGAAGTCTATTCCGGCCGGAGAATGGTCCATCACGTCCCCGCATAGCCACTCGATCTTTTCGGCGGGAATTCCAAGCCAGCGCTGCAACTCCCGCCCGGCCTCGATCATTTTGCTTGAGATCTCGATCTGAATGGTCTTTTTGTGCGGGTAGAGCTTCTGGAACAAAAGGCCCTGGAGCCCGTTGCCTGCCCCGAAATCGGCCGAGATTGTCACAGGACCTATATGATCGCCTGCTTTCAGGATCGGCGACAATCCTCCCGCGTGGCACCAGTAGCCGCCGGTTTCGTCCACCCGTTTTCTCTCCTCGGGAGTGTAGGGCGCCTTGTAGCCGTGCAGGTGGGCGTACAACTCCAGAAAAGACTGGTGCACGGCCTCCGGGTCGCCACCGCCGGCGGTCTTTATGAAACTCGATTTCAACTCTTTGTAACGCGGAAACAGGCCGATCGGATCGGGCGGGCAGGGAAGTTCGGCGAACAGGCACATCAGATCGATCAGTCGTCGGCGCTCGATCATGACGATTTCGTCGTTCGAAAGCAGAAGATCGAGGCGGTGCCGAAGTGACTGTTCTGTCATTTTTCAACGAGCTCCGGCGCAAGTTGCCGCATGATCCTGCGGGCCTGCTTGCTGACGGATTGAAACACCATCTGGATTGCCGGCGATTCTCCGCACAGGGATCGGAAGTTCTTCTCGGCCTCGCAGAGCGCCTTTTGCACCTCTCCTGCGACCTCCTCGATCAACTCGAGCAGGAACCTTCTCCCTACGCCGACCTCGGCGGCCAGGCGGGCCCAGTCGCTGCCCCGGATCTGTCCGGGATCGGCGACGCCTCCGACGAGCATGGCCAGGTTGCGATCCAGGCCGCGGTATGCCCGGGTGCAGACCAGATCGTAGAAGGGAGCCAGATGGATGGAACGATCGGTTTTTAGAAGAAGGGAAATATTCTTGGCGTGTCCGTCGGCATTGCCGACGGTCGCGTTGAAGGCCAGCCATCTCAGCAGTTGTTCGCCGTCCAAAAGCGGCTCGGTGCACGCCCGGCCGGCCAGATCGAAGCAATCGGCGAACGACGGACCGCCTTCCTGCTCGTATTTCGTCGAATGGTCCAAACCGAGCGCCTGGCAGAAGTCTTCCTGGTGAAGTCGAATCAGGTTTCCGTCGGCGTCCCGGCGCCGATCGTAGCGGGTAACCAGACAAGCCAACTCGTCTCCCAGCGCCAGCGGTTGCACCTCGGCAGCGTTCAGTCCCGCGGCCCTTGCCAGGCTGTTGGTCAGCACCTCGTTGGCGGGCAAGTGGCGAAAGTCGCGACTGGGAAACTTGAGGATATGGGAACTGGGCGAGTTGCCCTCCGGCAGGTAGAATTTTCCGTCGTCGACCAGCACCGGCAGCTTGTCCTGCGCCCCGGCCAGGGACAACCTGGTTCGCCTTTCAGCGGTCACGAAAGGAAGAACATCCCCGGCGGCCGCCATCTTGGAAAGCTCCTTTACCGAAAGCGGCGAATAGTCGGCCGAGTTCCGGTAACTTTCGGCCTGGTTCTCTGGCAGCACGGACAGCGCTCCGGCGCACTCGCCGCCGACGGCCTTTAGCAGGGCGAAGAGGTTCTCCTCGGAAAGACCGAGTCGCCGGGCAACCAGTGACCGGAGCCTTCCCTCCGGCAGCAGGTTGGCAAAGAACCTGCCGGGCCGCTCGTCTTCGAACCGTCCACCCTTGAGCGGCAGGCTGAGCGAGATTGCAAAAGCATTATTTGAATCCAGCCAACTGTCCGAATACTCGAATGCCAGGCGGCCGTCGTTTTTCTTGTCCAGAAAGCCGACCAGTCCGGTCGCGTGCATGACGGCCAGCCGTTCCTTCTCTCCTTTCAACTTCCGGCCCCTTTTTCGGGCTCGAAGCCCCGCGGCAGGATCCAGACCGCCAGCCCGAGCCTTTCGAGCACCCGCAACGTCTTTTCCAGTTCCGCCGTCGGCTTGCCTCTCTCCAATTCGGAGAGGAAACGTACGCCCACGCCGGCCAGGCCCGCCACCTTTGCTTGTTTGGCGCCGGATTCCTTGCGTTTCTTACGGATCAGCCGACCCAGGTCGTCCGAGTTTGATATTTTACCGTAAGGTATAATTTCTTCATCTTTTTTCATTGCTGGCCTATATTTACCCGTACGGTAGAAAGATACCTAATAATAGTCTTTTGTCAAGTTATTTTACCGAGCGGGAGAATATTGGTTACGGACCGGAAGTACCGAGCCCAAGATCGCCGCCCTCTCACGGGTTGGAATCGTACCAGAAAACTCCCTTGAGATCTTCCGCGGTCTCGATACCTTTCTCTTTATTGTCTGATCACGCTGGCGGTGTCGACCATGGCGTTGCCGTCGATCCCGCCGATGGCGATCAGCCGCGAGAAGATACGCACGATTACGAAATAGGCGCGATTCAGCCTCATGTGCCCGGCGGCCGAGCCGTCCCTTGTCACGACCATATCGGAATTGGCCGTCGGGTCGAAGGGGCTGCCCCAGACGTGAACATCGGCGGTGACCGAACTCGTGTTTTCGGAAGTGGCTCCGCCGAAGTTGAAGGCATAGTCGATGTACAACAGCCCCTCGTGACCCCAGGTGACGTGGTTGCTCACCTCGGCCTGTCTGACCCAGGCCGAGAGCTGGCCCAGCGGCGCCGCCAGGGGATCTTCGTTAATCGTGCATACCTCGAAGCTGTCGAGACCCAAGGCGTTGTTTGGCGTGGTCAACAGGTTGTCTCCCTTGGTGGCGATCAAGAAGATGTCTTCATCGGGGCCGCGGCCGCCCTTCTTGGGATTCCAGAAGCAGGTCGGATAGAAGCCGTCGCAGTTCTGGTCGATGCCGTCGTCGCAGGCGTCATAGGCCCCCGGATGGATCGTGGGATCGTTGTCGTTGCAGTCGGTGCCGCCGCAGGCCTCGTCCTCATAGCCGTCCCCGTCGGCGTCCTGGCAGCCGCAGTCGGGATCGATCCCGTCGCAGTTCTGGTCGATGCCGTCGCCGCAGATCTCGGTCGCCCCGGGATTTATGTCGGCGTCGCTGTCGTTGCAGTCGGTGCCGCCGCAGGCTTGATCGTCGTAGCCGTCCGAGTCGTTGTCCCAGCAATCGCAGGCCGGGTCGATTCCGTCGCAATCCGAGTCGATCCCGTCCTCGCAGGTGTCCGCGGCTCCGGGGTGGATGTCGGCCGCCGTGTCGGCCGTGCAGCCCAGGCTCGACTCGCTGCCGTCATCGCAGCAGTCGGTCCCGCCGCAATCGGCTGTCGAGACGAAGCCGTCGCCGTCGGCGTCGGTGGTGCAGCCGCAGGGGTCGTCCTGGCCGTCGCAGTCCTGGTCGATGCCGTCGCCGCAAATCTCGTCGGCGCCCGGGTGAATCTCCGGATCGAGATCGTCACAATCCGTGCCGCCGCATTCGATGTCCTCGTAGCCGTCGCCGTCGACGTCGTCGCACAGTTGGGGCGGCTGATCGCCGGGAGCGGGATTTTCCATGCGTCCCTGGCTGGACATCAAGGCGTAGAAGGCGCGCGGCGTGGTCATCGTCTCGGGCTCGCTGGTCCAGGGAACGATGTTGCCGGTCAGCAGGTCGATCTCGGTTCGCTCGGCGTTGTCGAGATAGAGAGTGTCGGCCGTGGCGTCTACCCGTCCGCCGACGGCATACAGGAAGGCGCGCTGCACCGGCGGGGTGAGCGGATCGTCGTCGTCGTCGAACGGCAGGCTGGCGGTGACCGCTCGCAGGCCCTCGCGGGCGAAGGCCATCTCGATCGGCGCGCCCTGGTCGTCCGTCAAAACGCGCCAGCGAGTCAGGCTGCCGGGAGGCAAGGGGCGCGTGCCGTCGGGCGCTGGTGTGTTGGCATCGACTGCTGCGCTGCCGTCGTCGCTGAACTGGGTGCCGGCAACGTCGGCTGCCAGCAGGTAGGTTCGGCCGCTGGTGTCATCCACCGCCTGGCTGCGGTAGATGTTGTAGGAGTCGGCTCCCGGCACCTCGTCGAAGGTAATCACGATAGCGTTCTCACCGGCCACGGCCGATACCTCGCTGGCCAGAGGATAACCGGCCAGCGTCTCGCCCGCGCCGGAATTGGCGGAGACGCGGTAGGTCCACGATCCGGCCGCCAGCGCGCCGCCGAGCTCGGCCCCGTGCCCGCGCAGGTTGCCGGGGGCGGGGGTCAGCGCGCCGCTGCCGTCGTCTTCGAAGAAGGTCTCCTGCACGTCGACCGCCAGCAGACGCTCGGTCTGGCTGCGTCCGTCGGAGGCAGGTGAACGGTAGATGTTGTAGCTGCTGGCCCCGTCGACCGGCGCCCAGCGAATGGTCAGGCTGCCGCCGGCGTTGCGGGCGATGGCCTCCTGGCCGGTCAGCCCCTCGCCGTCGGCCGTGACCGCCGAGACCATGTAGTACCAGGAGCCGAGCGGAAGCGAACCGCCCGGGGCCGCCTTCGGGTGACGGTTCAGATAGGGGATTGTGCGCGTGCCCAGGATGCGGGCCATCTCGGTGGTGTCGAGCGCGTTCAGCCCGTCGGCCGAGCCGCCCAGCGCGTAGATGTACGGGCCCAGGCGGGCCACGGCCAGGCCCGTTCGCGCCGAACCCAGCACGTTGGGGACGTGGTCGCTGCCGTCGAACTGCAAAAGTGTGCGAAACACGCCGGGCTCGCCGAAGACGCTGACCTGGTCGTACTCACACCCGGCGAGCGGGTTGCCGGCCGCGTCGGAGCCGCCCATGATGTATATGTATCCCGATCCGAAAATATCGAACCCGTAGGTGCCGGCGTGGCGCCAGCGGGAAGTCTGCAGCGTGGTCTGGGGGTAGTCCACCCAGCTGTCGGTGTCTTGCAGTTTGCCGTCGGCGCTGGATGTGACAGAGAAAAGATAGTAGGCGTCCCACTGCCCGTCGGGATTGGTCACCTTGACCGGGTATGAACCGTTGCCGACGTTGATGACGCCGGCCGAGGCCACCAACGTGTTTTCGTCCTGGGCGTCGGTGACGAGTGCGATCTCCGCGCCGGTCGGGTCGAGCAGCGCGACCTGGCTGCCTGATGCACCGGCCACGAAGTGCTCGCCGCGCACCGTCAGCGCGACCGCGCCGCTGTTGAAGTCGTTCCCGGCCGAGCGCAGCGGATCGATGGCTAAGATGTGCGGCGGCGGGGTGGCGGTGACCTCGAAGTCGCCGGACCACTCGGCTCCCTGCAGGTCGGGGTTGGTCAACTGGACGGTATAAAGCCCGGCCGGCATGTGGGCCGACTCGGAGGGAATGATTGCGGTCACGGCCGTGGAGTCGGTGAAGGCCACCGAGCGGGCCTCGAAGATCTGCGATGGGTCGGACTTGAGCACCCAGCGCACGCCGGGGGTCGAGAGGAAGTTCGAGCCCCTGACTGCGATGGCCCGGTCGGAAAGAATCCCGTCGTTGGGATCTCCGTTGTAGGCGTAAGGCGGCACCACGTCGTCCACCACCGGCGGCGGATTGGGCGTGACCAGGAAGGCCTTCTCGAGCGTAGCGCTTCTTGCGGCGGCGACGTTGGTGACGGTGACGTCGTAAAGCCCGAGCACCCGGGCCGGGTCTGCCGGGATGGTTCCGCTGATGCTGGTTGTGGAATCGATTGTCACTGCCGTGGGAGTGAAAGTGATTTGGGAGTCGTCGCTGTTTGTAAACGAGACCGTGGCGTCGTTGTCGAAGCCGAGGCCGGAAATAGTGAAGTTCACGTCCTGCTCGCGGTAGCCGGCCGGTGGAAAGAAGTCGCTTATTAAGATGTAGATCTCGCAGGCGTCGCCGGTGCCGTCGGAATCCGAGTCCGCCTGGTCGGGATTGGCCACGTCCGGGCAGTTGTCGCAGGCGTTGCCCAGGCCGTCCTGGTCGCCGTCGAGCTGGTCGGCGTTGGAAACCTCGGGACAGTTGTCCTGGTCGTTGGGAATCCCGTCGTTGTCGGAATCCAGGCCGGACTCGCAGGCGTCGCCGGTGCCGTTGCCGTCCGTATCGAGCTGATCGGGATTGACCTTGTCGGGACAGTTGTCGCAGGCGTCGCCGACGCCGTCTAAATCGGCGTCCGCCTGGTCGGCGTTGTCGGTCGAGGGACAGTTGTCGCAGTCGTCGCCGAGGGCGTCACCGTCCGAGTTGGCCTGGGCCGCGTTGGCCGTGTCCAGGCAGTTGTCGCAGGCATCGCCGACACCGTCCGTGTCGCCGTCGAGCTGGTCGGAGTTGGAAACCTCGGGGCAGTTGTCCTGGTCGTTGGGCACTCCGTCGTTGTCCGAGTCCAGGCCGGGCTCGCAGGCGTCGCCGGTGCCGTTGCCGTCGGAATCGAGCTGATCGGCGTTGGCCTTGGCGGGACAGTTGTCGCACACGTCACCGACGTCGTCTCCGTCGGCGTCCGCCTGGTCGGCGTTGGCCACGGCCGGGCAATTATCGTCTGCGTTCAGCACCCCGTCGCCGTCGAAGTCGGCGTCGTCGTCGCAGGCGTCGCCGATGCCGTCGGAATCGCTGTCGGCCTGGTCGGGGTTGGCCACCGCCGGACAGTTGTCGACCGAGTCGCGGATTCCGTCACCGTCGCTGTCGGGCCCGGAGCTGCTCGAACCGCAGGCCGTAAGGCCACTCATGAGCCAGAACATGGACAGCAGGCCGAGAAAAATCGTCATCTTCCTGTAAAGCGTTTTGGTGATCATAAGCTTCTCTCCGTAATGGTTGATTTCAGAATGCTGCGCCTATCTCGAAGGTCCCCTCGGGAACCATGTAGGTTTTTTCCTTGCCTTCCACCGACGAGAAAACGAACTCCAACCCGCCCGTGGCCTGCATGTAAACCGGACCGATGAGATCTACCCTCAGGCCGGCTTTGAATCCTATCGCCGGGGCCAACTCATCCCAGCTCGTCTTGTCCTTGTCGGCCGCGCTCGGTGACTTCTTTGTATAAGCGATGAAGTGGTTTCCAGCAAGGCCGTCTACGAAGATGCATAGCCTGTTTATGATCTGCCAGTGCGCGCCGCCTCCCAAAAGCAGCCCGATGTCATCGAGAGTGTGGGCGTTGCCTTCCTTTCCTCCGGAGGTGTGCCGGTAGTCTATGTGGGCGGTCAGGTGAAAGTGGTTCCAGGGCGAGAAGCGATATGAAAGCAATGCCCCCTGGGCGATGTCGTCGCTATCTATCAGGGCATCGGAGATCAGGTAAGCCGCCGAGATGAAATGGCTGCTGCTCGCTTGCGGATAGGCTGCGCGCTGGACTTCCGCGATGCGTTCGCCCTCGCGCCGGGCCATAAAGCCGCGTGCGAAGGCCGAACCGAACGGTACGCTGAAGAGCTGGGTGCGGAAAGCTTCGGCCACGCTGCCGCGGGCCCGGGAGCCCGCCGGGGTCAAGCTGCTTTCGTCGAAGGCTATTTCCTGCCGCCCCTCTGCCGGTGGAGCTAGACTGACTTTCAGCTCGCTGTCGCGCCTTCTTACGAAATAGGTCGGGCTGGCCTTGACCGGCGGGTAGAGCAGCGCCAGGTAGGCCCGGTGGTCTTGGGCTTTGTTCCATTCGGCGTAGGCCAAGCCGCGGGCGTCCTCGACCACGAAGTGACCGGCTGCCGATTCGGGAAACCTGAGAACGTGATCGAGGCCGGGGCCCAACTCGATCAAGGGATGCGCCAGGTTTTGCTCGGGCGCCCGGACGAAGACCTGGATGCGGGCCTTGGGGTTGGTCACACCCACGTTGGCCGCCGCCAAGAAGGATTCGAGCTCTGCGTAGCTGATGCCGCCGTCGCCGTTGAGGTCGGCCGGGCCGAGCAGCGCCGAACGCAGCTCATGGCTGAAGACGCCCGAGCGATAGCGCTCCCACTCGTGAACCTCGGCCGCGCCGGCTGTGGACAAGATCACCCCGGTGGTCGGGCGCCTGAAATCGCCGGGCGAACGAAGGTAGGCCCGAAGGGCGTCGGTGGCTGCGGCCCCGCCGCGATCATCTTGCCACTCTCCGCGCGCCATGACCAGGTAGTAGGCGTGACAGGCGTCGATGATGACGTGGTTGAAGTCGGCAGGCGAACTGTCGATCACTTCGGCCAGGAAATCTCCGCGCGAAAGCGGGCCGTCTGCCAAAAGCAACTGGCCCGTGCCCCCGCTGATTCGCCCGTGACCGGTGAAGACGAAGATGAACTCGGTTTGCATGCCCTCGGCCTTGTCCTGGCGGATGGCGTCGAAAATGCGGGACAGCGCCGAACGCAGGCGCGCCATGGTCGGCGGGCGGGTTTGGCCTACCAACTCGGGAAACAGGCGCTGGCTATCGGCGTCGAAGGTTGTAAGAAGCTCGACCCGGGCGCCGGTCGCGGAGAACAGCTCGCTGTAGCGCGCGCCGTCATCGTCCGCGTAACGAAGTGCCGTCAATTTGCCCGAGGGATCGGCGTTGTTGGCTACTATCAGCACGTGCCGGGCGGTACGGGCGGAGACCGGCAGTGCCAGACCGGCAGCCAGGAGCACAACCAGGATCTTCACGGTTTCCCCCCCCCGTTGATAATCATCTCACGCCGAATTACCCGCGCGTCCGAAAGGTTTCGCCGGTTACGAGCCAGATCGACCGCCAGCTTGTCGAGCTTGTCCAACTCGATCGGCCGGCGGGTGAAGGCTGCCACCAGCGTGTAGCGGCCGGGGTGGTGATTGACGGCCAGTCGCACCGTCCTGTCCAGCGCTCGCGGCCGCGTGGCCGTCTCGAGAGTCAGGCCGCCGGGCTCGGCCGGATTGGGCGCATACCACAAGACGTTGTCCTCGCCGTCCACGGCGTAGAGCGCAAGGCCGCCGAAGCGCCCCGTGGGGTTCAGATAGGCGAAGCCGAGCGTCTCGTCGATCCGGCAGGCGGCCGGACCGTCGTCGGTGCGGGCAGGCCGGGGAGCCGCCTTGTCGCCGGGAGGTATGCAGACAAGTTGCAGATCGGGCGCCGCCGCGGCTCCGCGGGCAGCGAAACCGCCGGTCCGGCGGGTGGCGATGAACATACCGACGACCAGTACCAGCGCCAGGCCGACAGCCACCGGCAAGAGTCTCGCGAACCTCCGTCCCCTGAGAAACGAGGACGGTATAAACCACCGCCGGGAGCTTTTTCCGGAGATCTTCAACCTCGTGGCCACGGCCTGCCAGGCCAGGTCGATCTCGAACGGCGAGACGCCGGCCGGCGCGCCGCACTGCTCGCCCAGCATCCGATCGGCCGAAGCCAATGTCCTTGCCAGAATCCGGCAGGCCGGGCAGCTCTTGAGATGATCGGCAAGGCTATACGGAAGCGGCATAGGGGTACGGCTGCGACCCTCGAAGAGATCTTGCAGGGCGCGGCCGAAGCGCCTGTCTTTGCACCCGGCCGGGCATCCCTTGGATGTCATGGTTTGACCTCAATGGCGTCCAGCGAGAAGGGCAGCGCGGCGTCCAGGCCCTCTCTCTGTATACGCCTGAAGAGCTTCTTGCGGATGGTGCGGATCTGTTTGCGGACCCGGTTACGGTTGAGAGCCAGGCTCTCGGCGGTGGCTTCCTGGCTGAGTCGTTCGATGAAATAGAGGCGCACGATACGCCGCTGCTCTTCCGTGAGCGAGGCCACGAAAGCCTTTACCAGGCGGCGCAACTCGCCGAGCCCGGCGGCCACGTCGGGGGCAGGTGCCGCGGCGCCCGCCAGCGAGCCCTGGTCGCTTAGCTCGGGCTCGGCGGCCTGCAACGACATGAAGCAGCGCAGGCGGGAAAGATCCTTGCGAAAGCGCTGCAGCACCACGTTACGGGCTATGGCCATCAGATAGCTGGAAAAAGGATCCAGCCCGTTGTAGCCCTTGCGCGCGCCTGTGGAGAAGGCACCCATGAATGTCTCCTGCAAGGCATCCTGCAGGTCGTCGGGATCGCGATAGCCCGAGAATCTCATCTGTTGTCCACGCGAAGAGAACTCGAACCCCCGCCGCAGCATGGCGGCGACGCGTTCGACGTAGGCGCGGTAGACGATCTCGAGCGCCTCGGGCTCGGCCCGCCTGAAGGCGTCCAACAGAAGGCGGTTGTCAGGCAGAATTTCCATATACATCGATAGTATATGCATATTGGCTTGAGTCTGGTGAGGAAAAGACAAGAAGTCCCGATTATTTTTCTGGGTTGATCTTATCCAGAGCAGTCCATACACTTGGGCCCGGACTAGGAGGTCGGATATGAGACGGGCTATAGCGGTGTTTTTCGCGGCGTTTGTTTGTCTGTCGGGCGCTGGTTGCAGCAACACGCCGGAGATCGACGGTAAGAAGGTCAGCGACTGGATTGCCTTGTTCAGGCACGAGGATTGGGCGGTGCAGGCCCAGGCCATTGACGCCGTTGCGCGTCTGGGCGAACCGGCGCTGCCATACCTGCGGCGCAATCTTCCGGCGCCCGATCCGGCCCTGCGCCGGGGAGCCGTTGCGACCTTGGGCAAGATGGGTAAGCCTGCTCTGAAACTGGTTCCCGAATTGCTGAAAAGGATGAAGGTCGAAAAGGTGGCCGTTATCAGGGCCGAAATCCTTAAAGCACTTGCGAACATCGATCCAAAGGCCGAGGGTGTTCCGCAGGAATTCAAAAAAAGGCTGCGCGACATGGATCCCGACGTGCGCGAGGCCGCCCGGGCAGGCCTACTAAAACTCAATCCACCCAAGCCTGCTCCCAAGAAAGCCGCGCCCGGAGGGGAACAGGCCGGCCGGAATGTCGTTTATCAACTGCGCGCGGCCGTCGCCGAACAGCTTGCAAGCAGCGGCGTGGCTTTTGGAATGATCGCGGAGGTGAAAAGAGAAGGCAAACGCGCGGCCATTGTCTGGCCGGCCCTAAAGGGCGGGAAAATAGTAGACGACGACATCGTGGCCTTTGTTTTCGAAAAGAAGGACGGCAAGTGGAATCTTGCGAGCGGCAATATGAAGATGTCGGACTCGGACGGGCCCGCCAGGCTGACCGCCGCTCTGGGCGGCGCCGACAAGCAGCAGGTTGTGCGTCCCTGCGGCGTCGGCGAGGAGATGCTTGCCGACTTCATAGGCGAGCACGGCAAGAAATTCACGGAAGCCTTGGCGGCCGGCAAGGATAGCGAGGCTGTCGGGATCTACGAGGAGTTGACCCGGGCTTTCTCGTTCAGCCTGGTGGCATATAATGACGCCCTGCCCGAGATGCTGGCTAAGGGCGTATTCGGCGGGGAGGGTTGGAAGCTCGAGATCTCCAAGGATAAGAAAAGCGCCGCCATGAGCGTGCAACTTGCCGGCAAGACGCAAACCGGTCGCGTCCAACTCGGCAAGTGCGGCGGGGGAATGGTTATTTCCGGTTTTCAGTCCAACCCCAAGTGACGGTGGATGCAAATGGCAAAGCGAGAGTGCACCCAGGAGAAAAACCTCAAGCGCTGCAACTGCAGCTACGAGCCCTGCAGTCGCAAGGGAGTTTGCTGTGACTGTCTGAGCTATCACTGGCGAGCGGGAGAGTTGCCGGCCTGCATGTTTCCGGACGATGTCGAGCGCAGCTATGATCGTTCGATAGAGCGTTTCATTCAGACCTTCCAGCAACGCGGGCGTTGGTGGTAGCATATCCTGGTGCTTTGACGGAATGTTCTCGGTTGACTTTCCATTTCTGATTATATAGGGGCTAGGCGAACATCGTTTAATCAGAGGGGAACCCGAAGCGTGAAGGACGAAGAATCGAAGACGATCCGCAAGCTCGAGACCGGCAAGAACATCCTGCTGCGCTCTCCGTGCACAGCTGTCTCCGATTTTATCGAGCGTTACGCCAGCTGTGTCGATCAGGAAGTCTTCGTGTTGCCCAGGCCAAACATGTACCCCGTGGGAACCAGCGTGTGCCTGGAAGTGCGGCTGAAGGATAACAAGCCGGTTTTCAAGGCGACCGGGGAAATAGCCGAACCGAGTCCGGGGAGAACGGGGACGGTGCTGCGAGTTACGGCCATGGACCCTGTTTCGCGCGGGTTGTTCAGGCGCATGCTCGAGAGATCCCAGACGCATGATCAGCCACTCAGTTCGGTGTCCGTCGACCGCCAGAGCATCGTCCAGATGCTTCGCAATATTGAACTGGTGTCCGAGGATACCGACGAGACATGCGAGGCGCCGTCCCAGGTCGGGACCCCCAAGGGGATAGTCCTGGGAATCGATCTGGGCACCACCAACACCTGCTGCGCCATCGTCAAGGACGGCAAACCGTTCATCATCCCCTCGCGCAGGGGACATCAGACGATTCCATCGGTTGTGGCCATCGATCCCATGGGACAAACGGTCGTGGGCAGCGCGGCCAAGGCCCAGATGGAGATCAATCCCAAGAACACGGTTTACGGCAGCAAACGCCTGGTGGGCAGGCCCTATGAATCGCCGATCGTGCAGCAGGTTCGCGACAGGTTCCACTACGAAATCGTGCCGGGTCGTGACGGTCATGCGGCGGTCAACATCGAGAGCCAGATACTGAGCCTTGAGAAGGTTTCCTCGCTCATTCTGAACGAGATCCGCGACGTGGCCCAGGAGTACCTGGGAAAAGTGATCATGCGGGCGGTGATCACCGTTCCCGCTTACTACAACGAGAACCAGCGCTCGGCAGTCAGGGCCGCCGGTCAGTTGGCCGGGCTGCACGTAGAGAGAATCCTCAACGAGCCGACGGCTGCGGCGCTGGCCTACGGAGTCAGACACAAGGGAGAGCAGCGCCTGCTGGTCTACGACCTGGGCGGTGGAACCTTCGATGTCTCGGTGCTGCACGTTCAGGGCAACGTCTACGAGGTTCTGGCTACCGGCGGCGATACTTTCCTGGGCGGCGTGGATTTCGACACGCAGTTGATGGATCACATAGTGATCGAATTCCAACTCCAGTTGGGCAAGCTTCCCCAGATGGAGCGTATAGCGCTACTCAGGGCACTTCAGGGCGCAGAGTTTGCCAAGTGCGCGCTGAGCGCACGCTCCGAGTACGAGGTGCGCTTGCCGTTTATCGGGACAGTAGAAGGCAAGCCGGTCGATCTGCAGGTAAAGGTAACCCGCGAACAATTCGAAAATCTCGTCAAGCCGATGGTCAAGCGTACGCTGGATGTCTGCGACGAGGTGTTGATCAAGGCCGGGCTCGCCAGAAAAGAGATCGACGCCATTCTCCTGGTTGGCGGGCAGACGCGCATGCCGATGATCTGGTCGATGATTGAAGAGCATTTCGGCAAACAGCCGATCAAGGGCGTCCATCCCGACGAGTCGGTCGCGGTCGGGGCCGCTTTGATGGCCGATTCGATGGACTCTATCGACGCGCTGGTGCTGGTGGATGTTTTGCCCATGACCATAGGGGTGGGCGTGCCCGGAGGAAGCTTCACCAATCTGATCGAGGCCGGCACCCGTGTTCCCATCGCGCGCACCTTCGAGATGCGCACATTCGCCGAAAACCAGACCGAGATTCACCTGCCGGTTTACCAGGGCGAAAGTCTCAAGGTTGACGAAAATGAATACCTCGGCACGGTTCATGTGCGCGGCATTCCCCCGGGACCTCCGGGCAGCCGGACGATCGACGTCACCTTCAGGCTCAGTTCGGAGTGCCTGCTGACAGTTACGGCTTCCGACCGCCAGGCGGGCGAACTGGCCGAGGTGATCATGACCACCCAGGATACGCCGGATTCACTCAGAAAGAAGCTCGGCCTGGGAGATTCGGGCGTGCACGATCTCGATGAGCCCGACATGCAGTTCGACGGCGCGCCGCCTTCCGACTCCGGGCAAGATACGGATATTACGCAGCCCGAAGTTGCGGTGCCGCCAGCGGCCAGCGCATCCGTGCCTGACGCATGCCCGTCGGGTGGGGAGGACGTCTGGTCTACCGATTCAAGCCCCGGTCTGGAATCAATTTTCCCGACGCCGCCTCCCATGTCGGCCAGGCCGAAAAGACAGGCCGATGAATGCCAGGCCCCGGCGGCGGATCAAGTCTCGCTGCCTCCCAAGACCGGCAAGTTTCACGGCTTCGTTTCTTTTTTGAAAAGACTTTTCAGCCGCTCTTCAGGCTGAGGGCGGCTGGAAAACCAGGATAAAAGAGGTTCCTTTCTCGCCGGATTCGAAGATCAACTCGACCTGCTGGCTGGCAGCGATCTGACTGGCTATCGCCAAGCCGATGTCCATGCGCAGGGTCTTTCCGCTCTCGGTGTCCAGGTCGATTCGCGGGTCGAAGATAGCCAGCCTTTGCCCCTCGGAAAGGATCAGAGAATCGTCTCTGATCTCGATCGAGACCGGTCCTTCGCCAAGGGCCACCAAGACATCGAAACGCGGTTCGACATCGCCGGCCTTCCGGGCATGGGCTCTTTGCAAAAAAGTCAGGATATTATCCAGCGCGGTCATCATGTTCGAAGGTGAGACGAGCACCCGCCGCAGTTCATGGCCGGTAACCAGACGAACATCTCCTGCTCCGGGAAAACCCCTGGCCACGATACCCTGATGCCACTTGACCACGAAGCTGCGCAGGTCGACGAGTGTTCTTTCTTCACCTTGCGGCTGCATCGAAACCAGCGAAAGGCCTGAAAGCAATTCGGAGATACGCTCTGCGCCCTCGATGCTGTCGCCTATTGCGCCGTTGATCTCGGTCAAAATCTTGGCCTGACCGGATAGTTGCCCGATGCTCTCTTTGACCATCTTCATGTTGGAGATGATTATTGAAAGAGGGTTGTTCATCTCGTGCAAGATGGCGCCCGCGAACTTTCCGGCCAGCGAGAGCTTCTCGCTGCGTACCAGGCGCTCGCGGGTATTCACCAGTTCTGCGAGCCTTCGTTCCAGTATTCTCTTCTCTGCCGCCCGCCTGAGAATGACCTCGAGCCTGTTCATATCCACAGGCTTTTGCAGGTAGTCATAGGCGCCGGCCTTCATGCAGGCGATGGCCGAGTCGATGGTCGCGTAACCGGTCATGACGATGATGTCGAGGTCCGGATCGATCTTCAAGAGCGCGGCGATGATCTCCTCGCCTGACATGCCCGGCAGCTTGAGGTCGCAGATACAGGCGTCGAGCCCGTTCTTTGCGGCAATAGTGATGGCCCCGGCGCCGCTTTCGGCCGCAAGCACCTCGAATCCCATGCGGGTCAAAGCCGTCTGCAGAAAACGCTGCAGGTTGGGGTCGTCGTCGATGACCAGCACTCGCGGTTTTGGGTGCTGTGTACCTTCTTCGGCCTTGTTTGACAAGCTCTTCTCCGCTCGCGCGTCAGCGCTCGCAAACCAGGTGATTTTGAGGGTTGTCGCGGAAATCCTGTGAGTTGATCTCCGTACAGTTGTCGCGTATTAGTTGCTTGAGGTTGGTTACCTGGCTCCAGTCGAGAGCCATGGAGTCGAATACGATCGGTATGGGATCGCCGCTGTTCTCGATCAGATCGACCAGATTCTCGTAATATCCCTCGGACAGGCCCGTCTGCCAGATGTGTTCGAAGTTGTCTTCGAAGGCGTCCACAAGGTCGGGGAAGGCCGCCCGGTCATAGATGGCGATGTTCTCGACGGTGTTGTGCTCGGCGTTGTCCGAGAGGTTGTAGCTGCCGGAGGCCAGTACCCGCCCGTCGATGATGAAGTACTTGTGATGCATCTGCTCGGCGTAGTGGTAGTCCCAGCGGTAGCAATAGAACTTGAATCGCAGCGGGATTCCCATATCCTGGACCACATAGCTGAAGTAATAGCCGCTGTCGGTGCACTTTTGTATTTTGCTTACGCTGTCGCCGGCCGCGGCCAGGCAGTTTTCGAAGTCATTCTGCTGCTCGCCCTGGTACCATTCCGAGATGTACTCCTGGTCGTCGAGATAGACGCGGATGTCCAGCGAGGGATCCTCGGCCCAGCGGGCCATCAGCGCCTCGGCCACCGGCCGCGAGCGCAAGTGACCCGAGGCGATGTGGATGGATTTACGCGCGCCATGGATCAGCTCGACCAGCCTGTCGGACACGCTGTTGCGGCCGCTTACAACCGAAAAGGTCGGCCCGTAGGATGTTACCGAGGTCTTGAAGTTCGAGGAGGTAAAGACGGCGTCCGCGACGGAGGTGTCCGGGATCATGTAGTCGGTGATTTCCTTCGAGCCCAGCCAGGCCAGGCTCGAGTTCCAGACCAGATCGCGCGAATTGGCCCACAGGTAGTTGAACTCTTTCTGGTAGCGCAGCAGCATCTCGTCGTTGCCCTTAATGAAGACGGTATTCTCGTCGTACTTGGTGCCGGCCGAATAAGACCAGTTGCCCGAGCCGGTGGCCAAGACGCCGGTCAGCGCGTCCATGGTGGAACTGCGCGGCCCGTCGACGATGGCGAATTTGTGGTGCATGATCTTGTTCACGTAGCGCACGTCGATGCCCAGGTCTTCGAGGCTTGCCGACATCGTGCCCTGGGGATCTTTGTGGTCCGCGTTGGCCGTATTGAAGATGAAACGCACCGAGACCCCCCGGTTTACCGCGCGCTCCAGCGAATCGAGCATGCTGTAGTCACTGAACGAGTACATGGCTATGTCGATCGATTTCTGGGCGCCGTCAATCAAGCCGGCCATGCGCGCCAGGTGGCTCGAGTTGTACAGCTGGGGCGAGAAGATCACGTCGACCACGGTGTCGTACTCGCAACGCTGGCTGACCGCATCGGTCAGCTGCTCGAAGGCCCTGGGACCGACGTAGTAGACGTCGTCGACTTCCTCGGCGTCGTCGAAATAGTCGTCGTCTTCGGTGCCCGCAAGCCCGTCGGGGCCGTCGCGGTGCTTGATGATGTTGCGCGCGGCGCGCGAGTGCACGCCGGCATCACGCAGAACCTGGTACGAGGTCTCCGGATCGTTGACCCAGGCCAGCATCTCCCTGACCGGGCACTCGCCGTAGACGTCGTCCGCCTTGCCGCCCGGGGCGGCCAGTTCGTTCTTGGCGTCCGGCGACGTCTCGCCGCCGCAGGCGGCCAGGCCGAAAACGGCCAAGACCGCGAAAAGAAAAATTCGATCAAAGCGCATGCAAGTCCCTTTCTTCGAAGATGGGGCCGAATATATCACCCAAGATGGACACTTTCAATCAGATCGTAGTCGGGCTTGACAAAAGGTGTTTTGACCTGCAAAGTAACCAATGGTTACTTATGGACGGACCATGAAACCTGCGAATCAGAAGTCATACAGGGGCAACCGGCGGCCGGCACTTCTTTCTGCTGCCAGGCAGGCTTTCTTCGGCAAGGGCTACCAGGGAGCCACCATGGAACAGGTGGCCCGCCGGGCGGGATTTTCGAAGCGCACGGTCTATATCTATTTTTTGAACAAGGACGAGCTTTTCCTGAGCGTCTGCGAGGAAGGGCTTGTGCTGCTCGAGGAAAGACTGGGAAAGATCGACACCGCTGCCGCCAGCGTCGAAGAGAGCATCGGCATGATCCTCGACGAGTACCTGGCCTTCGCCAGGGAACACCCGGACTATTTCAGAATAATATTCCAGGAAGCCAGCGCGGGAATGATCGCCAATATCTCTTCCGATCTCAGGCAGAGGCTCGAGCGACACGAGCGGGCCTGCCTGGGGGTGGTAGTCAGCGTGGCCGAGAAGGCGCTGTCTTCGGGCATGATCCGCGGGATCGATCCCTGGGAGGTGGCGGCTTCTTTCTGGGGCGTGGTGACCGGCATCATCCTGCTTTCGCTGGGCGGCAGCCAGACCGTCTTCACCCGCCACAACCGCGAAGAGCTGGTGGCCAAGGCGGTCTGGATAATGTACGCCGGCATGCGCCAGACGGCGGCGGAAAGGACGGCGTCTTGACGGCCGCTATTTTCGACGCGGCGGCCGGCCTGTTAGCCTGCCCGTGTAACGAATCGATCGAGCGTGCCCAGAGTTCCGGCCGAGGCATTATCGGCTACTTCTGCTCTTACCTGCCGGTCGAGCTGATCACGGCGGCCGGGCTGGTGCCTGTCCGGTTGCGCGGGGCGGGCAGCCTCGATTCGGGCCCGGCCGACGTGTTCATGTCCAGCCGCACCTGCACATACGTGCGCCATGCGCTCAGCCTGGTGCTGCAGGGAAAATACGATTTTCTGTCCGGCGCGGTGTGCCTGAACACCTGCGATCATGTCAGGCGCGCCTTCGATCTGTTCAGGCACAAGTCCGGGCTGAAATTCCTGGGGTTCGTCTCGGTGCCGCGCAACGCCCGCGAGTCGTTGTATGCCTACTACAGGCAGGAGATCGAAAACCTGCGGGGGGCCTTGGAGAAGCATTTTGGAGTCGAGATCGACCGGCAGGCGTTGTCGAGGGCCATAGTCCTGCACAACCGGGTTCGCAAGAGGCTCGCCCAACTCGATTCGCTGCGCGCGGCGGACGATGGGCCGATGGGCGGCGCGGATCTGCTGGCGGCAACCGTTGCCGCGTTGGTCATGGCGCCCGAGGATTTTCTGAGCCTCTCGGAAGACTGGCTACTGAAGATCCGGCCCGAAGACGGGTTGCCGGCGCCGCGGGCCAGGTTGATCCTGGCAGGCGGAGAGCTGGACGAGCCCGGCTGGGTCGCGGCCGTCGAGAGCCTTGGCGCCCGGGTGGTGGGCGACAGCCTTTGCACCGGCATGCGCGCGCACCAGAGCCTGGTGGATGAGGACGGCTCGGACCCGCTCGAGGCCCTGTGCCGGCGCTACTTCTTTCAGGTCTCGTGCGCGCGGATGATCGGCAACTTTTCCGACAGGTACGAGTCCTTGATGCGAGCGCTGCGCGAGCGCCGGGCCGACGGGATAATCTTTCAGCGGCTGAAGTTCTGCGATCCCTGGGGCGGCGACGGCCACAACCTGCGCCTGCGCGCCAGGCAAGAGGGCATCCCGATTCTGGTGCTCGAGCGCGAGTACGGCATGCTCAACACCGGCCAGCTCAAGACCCGCGTCCAGGCTTTTCTGGAGATGATCGAATCCCGGGCCGGCCGTTCGGCGGGCGGTGCCGACGAGGTGCGCAGCCATGCCGGCTGACCTGTTCAACGCGCGCGAGTGGCGCGTCTTTTCAGACACTCTGCCCGATCTGATACGCCTGCTCAGAGCCGACCAGCGCGGCCACGGGATCTTGCAGCTGGTGTCCGAAACCTGGGACTACCTGGGCGAAGTCCACGACAGGTACGCGCGCGGAGATCCGTTCGTCTGGTACAACCTGGGCTTCAACCCCGAGTTGGTCCTGGCCCTGGACGGCGTAGGAAACATCTGCATCGAGTCGCAGGCGGTGATGCAGAACACCCTCGGAGATCCGGCCCTGTGCCACGAGTTCATCGACGCGGCCGAGTCCGCAGGCGTCCCGGCGGATTGCTGTTCGGCCGACAAGGCCGCGATCGGGGCGATCATGCGCGGTCTTTACCCCGAGCCGGCCTGTGTGGTGGGCATCAACACGCCCTGCGACTCGCAGGTACTATCCACCCAGGCCATGGCCGAACTGAGCGGCAAGCCGTTCTTCATCGTCGACGTTCCCTACTACGACGACGAGCGCACGGTCAGCCACGTCGCCCGTCAACTTGGTGAACTGCTGCCTTTTCTCGAGCGACACACCCATCGGCGGCTCGACTGGGACAGGCTGCGCGAAGTGTGCGCCCTTTCGAACCAGGCTATCGAACTGATCTGGGAATGGCTCGACTGGCGGCGCATGGTGCCTCTGGCTCAATCGAGCAAGCTGGTGGCCTTCACCCTGGCGCACCAGATTCTCTTTTGCGGCAGCCCGCGCGGGGTGCGCATCGCCGAGGCCCTGGCCCGCGAGGCGCGCGAGCGGCACCAGCGCGGCGAGCGTTTCTATGAAGAGCGCCTGCGCGCGGTCTGGTACCAGGACCCGGTCTGGACCGACATGCAGATCTACGACTGGATGGAGCGCGAACTGGGCCTGAGCGTGCCGATCGACGTCTTCGGCTTCTACGCTCACGAGGGACTGATCGACACCTCGACTCCAGAGTCGATGCTTTCAGGGCTTGCGCGCAAGCTTTGCAAGTGCCAGCCCATGTCGCGCCAGTTCAGGGGAAACATCGAGACCTACATCGCCGACTTCATGCACATGCACCAGGCTTTCAAGGCCGACTGCGGCATCTTCGCCGGGCACGTGGCCTGCAAGCACGCCTGGGGCGGAATCGGCCTGTTTCGCGAGGCCTGCCGGCGGGCGGACATCCCGTTGCTGGTTTTCGAGTTCGACATGTTCGACGCCCGGGTGACCTCGCGCGAGGCCGTCCAGACCGAGTTGAGACGCTTCGTCGAGGAAGTCGTCTGGCCGGCAAAGCAGCGCAAGCTGCGAAAAGAGATGCGATGATTGCGGCCGGGATAGATATCGGTTCGACGGCCTGCAAGGCGGTCGTTCTAGTCGACGGCAAGATTGCCGGGTCGGCCGTCGGCCCGTCTTCCACCAACCCGGGCAAGACGGCCGAAGAAATATTCGCTCGAGCGCTTGCGCAAGCCGGACTCGAAGGCGGGCGGGCCGACTGCGTCGTCGGCACCGGCTACGGCCGGGCCCGGGTGGAGTTCGCCGACGAGAACATATCGGAGCTGACCTGTCACGGGCGCGGGGCTTCGTTTGTAAACGGCGCCGTCAGGACGGTGCTGGACATAGGCGGCCAGGACACCAAGGCGATTCGCATAGACGATGCCGGCTTTCTGGTCGACTATGCCATGAACGACAAGTGCGCGGCCGGCACCGGGCGCTTTCTGGATGCCATGGCGCGCACGCTGGATCTGGATCACCAGCAGATGGACCGGCATTCCGAGCAGGCCTCCCGGGCCGCGCAGATAACCAGTATGTGCAGCGTGTTCGCCGAGTCTGAGGTGATAAACCTGATCAACGACGGCGTGGAGATTGGGCAGATCGTAAGAGGGCTCTACGACGCCATGGCCGGGCGCGTGGCCGCGCTGGCGCGCCGGGTAGGTCTCGAAAAAGAGATCATGCTGACCGGCGGGGTGGCCAAGAGCCGCGGGGTGCTCAGTGCATTGGCGTCCAAGATCGGCATCAAGACGCTGGCGCCGCCGGCGGGCATCGATCCGCAGATCATCGGAGCGCTGGGAGCGGCAGTCAGCGCCGCCGAGCTATGCTCCCGGGCGGGAGAGTGATCATGAGCAAGAGAAAGCCGAAAAGAGAAGCCGACGTGATCGTTGTCGGCAGCGGAGCCGGCGGGGCGACCATCGCCCGCGAGCTTTCGCGAAAAGGGTTCGATGTCTTGATGATCGAAAAGGGCCGGAATCACCGGCGCCTGCTCGGGACCCACGCCGGGGCGGCCCTGATGTCCGACCAGATGGGCATGCGCACCTCCCTCGAAGGAGTCGGGTGCGTGCGGGGCATTACCACCGGCGGCTCGACCATGTTCACCTGCGGCACCTATCGCGCGCCGGCTGCCTTCATCGGGCAAATGGGGATCGATCTGGACGAGTACGTCGAGGAGACCCGGCGCGATCTGGGCGTGGGCAAGATGCCCGAGCGGTTCATCGCCGGCTCGAGCGTGATGCTGATGGAGGCCGCCGCCCGGCGCGGCTACAGCTGGGAAGTGTTCGAAAAGTTCATCAATCCCGACTTGTGCCGGGAGGAATGCTCGAACTGCATGCTCGGCTGCCGCTACGGCGCCAAGTGGACTGCCCGGAACTTCGTGCAACAGGCGCTGGACAACGGCGCTACTTTGATGCAGCCCTTGACCGTCGACAGCGTGCTCCACGAAAACGGCCGAGCCAGCGGGGTGCAGGCATGGCGGGGCAGGGAACTCGTGACTTTTCACGCCCCGCTGGTGATTCTGGCCGCCGGCGGGATGGCCTCGGCCCCGATCCTCAATCGCAGCGGAATCTGGAGCGCGGGCCGAGGGATCTTTCTCGATCCGCTGGTGCTGGTCGGCGGCGTCTACCGGGGTTCGGCTTCACTGGCCGGCACGAAATACAACCCGCCGATGACGGTCGGCTCGTGGGAGTTTTACGAGTCCGAGGGTTTCATGCTGGCGCCTCTCATAGATCCCTGGATGATGTTCATCATGCAGCAGGGCCAGGTGTCCGCGAGCGGTGCCTTCGGCGTATTGCATTACCCGAACTGGATGTCGATCATGACCAAGGTCAAGGATGATCGCGCCGGCGAGATCTTTCTGAACGAGGCTTTTTCCAAACCGCTGACGGACGCCGACCGGCGCAAGCTCGACCGGGGCGCCGAGATATCGAGAGAGATCCTGATCGAGGCCGGCTGCAATCCGCGAAGCATTGTGCGCGGACCGATCCGCGGCGCTCACCCGGGAGGCTCCTGCCCGATCGGCAGCGTGGTCGATACTAACCTCAAGACAGAGATTGACGGCTTGTACGTTTCCGATGCCTCGGTTTTTCCCGAGGCGCTCGGCACCCCGGTTGTGGCGACCGTGGTGTCCATGAGCAAGCGCCTGGCCCGGCATCTGGTCGAGCAAAGGAACGGGGCTCGGTGAGCGACGAATTACAAGGGGTGGATTACGCCACCCAGATCGGCAGGCTGCGCGGGATGATCGAAAGTTCCGGCGGGCGGGTGCGCTCGCGCAGGCTGGATGACTACCGGGCTTTTGCGCAACGGATCGATCTGGCGGCGCGCGGTGCGGGTCAACCCTCGGTCGTCGTCGGTGACGATGTTGGAGCCGAACTGGGCCGGCCGGGAGCCGGCTCACAAGCCAATTCACATGCGCTGGTGTTGCCGACCGTAAAAAGAGAACTGATAGACGACGGCTGGGTTCACTGTCTCGGCTTCGATGTCGCCGATGCCCGGCCGGGCCAGAGCCTGGCGTTTGCGCAGATCGTGCTTCTTTCGCATCCGCGTGCGGCCGATCTCGATCTGTTCGAGTTGGAATCGAACCAGTACCTGGCCAACCGGGTCGCAGGCTACATGGCCCGCACGCTGCCGGGCAGGCTGTGGGTGCGCTTCAGCAAGAAGCTGATAGCCCGCGGCTTCGGGCTATTCGAACTGGGCTGCTGCCTGCTTGCAGCCTACCGTATGGATTTCGAGGAGATCGAGGCCGCCGAGGTGATCCTGGTTTGCGGCGAAGAGGCACTGACGCCGGTGCTCGATTCGATCGCCGCCGAGGTCAAGGTGCTCTCGGGCCGGCAACGCAAACTTCGGCTCCGGGAAAGCGGAGTCTACGAGTGCGACGATCTCGACTGCGACAACTGTGACGAGCGTGAGGTGTGCGACGCCCTGAAGGATGTCAGCATTCGTTATCGAAAAAGGAACGCGAATTGAACCCGGACAGCGACAACATCCAGCGCGGCATCATCGATTTCTTCAGGCGCATCGGAAAGCTTCCGGGCTTGCTGACGTCGGTGACCGGGGGCTACCTTCCGGCAGTGCTGGAGTTTCGCGAGAGCGGCAAGCGCCTGCTGCTGGATCCCGAAAACGGCCGGGTGGAACTGGGGGGCAGCGGTCTGGAGGGGACGGTGTCCATGGCCGGCAGCAGCCAGGATCTGCACGCCGTTCTGCTGGGCAAGCTGCCGGTGATCGACGGCATCAGCCAGCGCCGCCTGCTGCTCAAGGGCGGCATGTGCCACCTGGTGGCCTTTTTCCCGCTGTTCGACCTGGCCCCGGTGCCGTACGCGGAAAACTTGTTGCTCAATGAGAGAGCGCCTGAAAGAAAGCCGGGCAAGCTGCGCAGCAGCCTGGGTGCGTTTTTCGGCCTGTTCTTGCGCTTGTTCGCCTTCATGCTGGGGCGAGTGTTGCGCAGGCGGCCCACCCGGGAGCTGAACCAGGCGCTGGCTGCGATGTCTCGAGGCGCTGCCCGGTATTCAACGCTGGCAACAGCGCCAAGGCAAGCCGCGCCCGGAGCGGAAGACGACAATCCGCTTGCCGCGCCGCGCGCATCATGGCCGCGTCGTTGTTGGCTGGCCATTATCAGGGCGGCGATGTTTACAGGCGGCAGGATCTTTTCTTTGATCAACTACAAATTCGGGCTGCCGGTAGATCTTTTTGACGTGCTTGGCGGCCTGTCTCGCGGGCTTGAAGATGGCAGCCCGCGCGCAAAAAAGCGAGTCGTTGATGGCGACGGCGCCGAATAAAACGATTGTCATGGCCGTGCTCGGCAAGGGCGGTGCGGGAAAGACCGTGTTTGCCGCGCTGGCCGCCCGGTCTCTCATCGATATGCAAATCGGCCCGTTGCTGCTGGTGGACGCCGACCCGACCGGCGGGCTGGCCTGGGCGGTGGGCGCCGGAATGCAGCGAACCATAGGCCGGGTGCGCGAGCGGATGATCGAGCAAGCCGCTTCGCCTGATATGGACGCCGAACGGATGGCGCAGCAAGTCGACTGGTCGATGCTGCAGGCGTTGCAGGAGTGCTGCGGCTATTCGTTGTTGTCGATGGGCAGGACCGACAGCAAGGGCTGCTTCTGTCCGTTGAACACGCTGCTTCGGGCCGCGATAGAAAAACTGGCCTCGGGCTTTGCGGTGGTATTGATAGATGCCGAGGCCGGGATAGAGCAGATCAGCCGCCAGGTCATACGCGGAATCGACATTCCGCTGGTTGTGACCGATGGCTCGCTGCGCGGTTTGAAGGCGGCCGCTATTGTGGCCGACCTGTTCATACATCATAAAGCGGCCAGGCGAGGTTTTCTGGTTGTCAACCGGGCCGGCAACCTGCCGGGCGCGGTTCCGGCCGGGCTGGAGCTCGTCGGCTCGGTACCCGATGACGAGCTCATCGGGCGGGCCGACGGACGCGGCGATTCCTTGCTGGAGATTGCGCCGGACAGCCGGGCTCTCGGCGCGGTGCGCGGGATCGTCGAAAAACTTTTTTCCGGGGGCGGCCGGTGAAGCAAATCATCGATAGCTTCTCGGAGGCGCTGGCCGGCTATCCGCGAGCGGCAGATGACGGCGACTGTAAGCGCATCGGCTATCTGTGCAGCTACGTGCCGGGTGAACTTCTGGGTGTGCAGGGCGTTACTCCATACTGCATGCGTGCCCCGCACTGCATTGGCACGGACCTGGCCGACACCTACATGGGCCGGGTGACCTGCTCGTATACGCGCTGCATCCTCGAAGCCTTCGAGGAGCAGCGTTACGATGCTTTAGACGGGTTCGTCATGACCACCGGCTGCGATCACATGCGCAGGCTGCATGACAACCTGGCGTACCTGCACAAGCCCGGTTTTCTGAGACTACTGGACGTACCGCACAAGATCTCCGAGGAGGCCGTCGACTGGTATGCCGGGGAACTCAGGCGGCTGGCGGATGATCTGGCCGAGGCTTTCGGTCTCGATTTCAACGAAGCCGCCTTGCGCGAGGCGATCGTAAAGTGGAACCGGGCGCGCCGGCTGATGGTCGAGATCGACCGGCTCAGGCTGGCGGATGCGCCGCCGCTCTCGGGCGCAGAGATGATCGCGCTTTCGGCCGGCTTCGGCGCGCGGCCGATCGAGGCCAACTTGCGCGACCTGTCCGGGCTGCTTTCCGCGGCGCGCGCAGAGTCGGGCAACTCCCGGGCCCGGGCCCGGCTGCTACTGGTCGCCAGCCAGCTGGATGACGTTCGCTATATAGAGGCAATCGAGTCCGGAGGCGGTCTGTTGGTCGGCGAGATCGGCTGCAGCGCGGCCAGTTCGTTCGAAGGCGAGGTGGACGAGCGGGCCGAGCCTTTCCGGGCGCTGGCCGCGCGCTACCTTGCGAAGCTGCCCTGCCCGCGGATGATGGAAGAACATTCACGGCTGCTCGATCGGATCACGGCCATGCGCGATCAGCGGCGCGCGGACGGGGTGATCATCGCGGCTTTGAAATTCTGCGACACCTGGGCCTGGGAAAGCACCTTGCTGCTGCGAGAACTCAGGCAGGCAGGCATACCCGTCCTGCGCCTGGAAAGGGAATATTTCTTTTCAGGGGAAGGCCAGGTAGCCACCAGGGTGCAGGCTTTTCTGGAGAGCATTGGAAAATGAGCGGCGCCGCGATCAGCAAGGACTCGGTATATCTTCACTGGGCGGCCAGGAACTGGCTGCGTATTTTGCGCCTGGGGGTCAACCCCGGGCCGGCGCGCTTGCTCAAGATTCGCAAGCGCTACCCGTGGGTGTCTGGATTTCTGAAGGTAAACAAGTTGATGGCGCGCCTGATGGGAGAAAGGCGCGGGGCTTATCGCCAGGCAACCGGCTTCGTAATCAACCGGCTGATCGACGCGCTGGCCATCATAGTCAGGGACATTCACCGGCGCCGGGACAGGCTGATCTGGCACGAGGATCTGGTTCCGCCCGAGATCCTGCACGCCATGGGTCTGATGCCCTTCATGGTGGAGATGCTCGGGATAGTCCTGCCGATGGTGGATTGTGCGCTCGGCGAGTCATACCTGGACGAGGCCGAGAACGCCGGCCTGCCGGCGGACACCTGCACCTTGCCGCGCATGTCGCTCGGCCTGGCGCTCAGAGATCACTTTCCGCCTCCGCTTGCGATAGTCAGTTCGAATTCTCCTTGCGACGGGGGCATGTCATCCTACGCCTTCATGCAGAAGCTCTCGGGCGCTCCCACCTTCCGGCTCGACCTGCCATATCGTTTCAAGGACGACCAGGCCGTCGACTACTATACAAACGAGCTCGAGAAGATGATTGCGTTTTTGGAAGAACGCACTCCCGGCAGGCTGGACGAAGAACACCTGCGTGAGATATGCAACGAGCGCAACAGGGCCATGGAACTGGAGCTTACGCTGTGGGACATGCTCAGGCACAGGCCCGCGCCGCTCGGCTCGGATGTCGTCTTTTTGGCTCACATGCTCTTCTTCGGCTTGTTCCCGGGAAAGCCGCAGGCCACGCGCCTGTATACCGGCCTGATTGATTACGCCAAGCAATCACTACGAGAAGGCGGAGGCATTCCCGATGAGAAGTACAGGGTGCTTCTGTGGAATCCGGCCACGCTGATTTTCCCGGAGATTTTCTCATGGGCGGAGAGCGAGTTCGGGGCGACCATGATCATGGAGATGTTGACCTTCAACCGGCATCCGTTGATCGACACGAGTTCCCGCCGGAACATGCTGCGCGACCTGGCCCGGATCATGATGCAGGGTCCGATGTCGCAGCACACGCGCGGCCCGGTCGAATACTTCTTCGACGATCTGTTCTTCATCCACGAGCACTACTCGACCGACATGATCTGGATGGCCGGGCACGTCGGCTGCAAGAACACCCAGGCACTTCTGGGTATGATGCGCGAGAAGTGCAGGCAGAGACAAATTCCGCTGCTGACCATCGACTACGACCTGGGAGACTCGCGGGTCGTTACGGCTGAGGGGATCAAGGAACAGGTACGCATGTTCATGGACACCGTCATGCGCTGACGGGCTGGGAGGTCGACAATGCCGTTGTGGGCAGGTTGCGACGTTGGATCGACGACGGGCAAGGCGGTCATCCTGGACGAATCCGGGGTGCTGGCAGGCGTCATTGTGGAGAGTACGCTCGATCCGGAGATAACCGCCAAGAAGGCGCTGGGAGATGCCAGGGCCGCCATCGAAGGCCCGGCCGGCGACGAAGAGTTCGAGCGCCTGGTCGGCACCGGTTACGGCCGCCTGCAGATTCCTTTCGCCGACGAGAACATTTCGGAGATTACCTGCCACGCGCTTGGCGCCCATCACCTCGATCCGGAGATCCGCACGCTGGTCGACATCGGCGGCCAGGACCTCAAGGCCATAGCCCTGAACGACGACGGCACGGTGATGGAGTTCGCCATGAACGACAAGTGCGCCGCGGGCACCGGGCGCTTCTTCGAGTCGATGGCCAGAACTTTCCAGCTCTCGCTGGAGCAGTTTTCAGATCTGTCGTTGACCTCGACCAGGCCGGTCTCGATCACCGCCCAGTGCTCGGTCTTCGCCGAATCAGAGGTGGTCAGCCTGGTGGCCAAGAAGCAGGCGCCGGCCGACATCGCCGCCGGCGCCCAGCTGGCGGTGGTGCGGCGGGTGATCTCGATGGCCCGCCGGGTGGGCATCAGGCCGGCCTTCACCATCTCGGGCGGCTGCGCCAAGAATCGCGGATTGATGAAGCTGATCGAGCAACGCCTCAAGCTCAAGGTGGCCCGCCTCGACTTCGACCCGCAGCTGCTTGGGGCCCTGGGCGCCGCGCTGCTGGCCCGCAGAAAATCAGCCTGAGATCTTGAAAACGCCGACCGGGATTTTCTTGCTGCTGTTCGCGCCTTCGAGCTTGAAGGGATAAACCTTGCGGGTTTCCTCCGGGCCGCCGGCATGGCGCATGACAATGAATTTTCCGCGCACAATCTTGGCCGAGCCGGAGTAGTAGACAACCGAGAGGCGGTAGGTGCCTCTCTTGCCGGAGCCAAGCACGTAGATCTCGGGGCCGAAGCCGTCGGTCACGTCGTAGTAAAGATGCCCGCCCTGTTTGCTTTCAAGGTGCTGGTACCAGACCTCCTCGCCGCCGGGCTCGACCACGTGCATGTCAATGTCGGCCGAGGGATC
>CAZENH010000028.1:0-38085 GCA_964513625.1 uncultured Myxococcales bacterium
TCTGGGTGCACAGATCACCGTCGTTGCAGCCCGTGCCGTTGGGCTTGTTCGGGTTTGTGCAACTACCGGTCGCCGGTTGACAGACGCCGACGTTATGGCATTGATCCAGCGCCGTGCAAACGACAGGGTTGGAGCCGGTGCACGTCCCGGATTGGCAGGTATCGGTCTGGGTGCACAGGTCGCCGTCGTTGCAGCCCGTGCCGTTGGGCTTGTTCGGGTTCGTGCAACTACCGGTCGCCGGTTGACAGACGCCGACATTGTGGCACTGATCCAGCGCAGTGCAGACCACCGGATCGGCGCCCGTGCACGTCCCGGCCTGACAGGTATCCGTCTGGGTGCACAGGTCGGAGTCATCGCACGGCGTTCCGTTCGGCTTGGGGGGATTCGAGCAGGCGCCGGTGACGGGGTTGCATGTCCCCGCGGCATGGCACTGATCGGAAGCCGTGCAGACAACCGGGTTGGAGCCGGTGCAGACTCCGCCCTGGCAAGTGTCGGTCTGGGTGCACAGGTCGGAATCGTTGCAGCCAGTGCCGTTGGCGACCGGGGTGTTGTTGCAGACTCCGCCGACGCATGTGTCGGTCGTGCAGGCATTGAAATCTTCGCAATCGATGTTGACGATGCATTGCATGCAGTCGGTGTCGTTGATGTCGAAGAACGTGTCGCAGTCGTTGTCCCAGCCGTCGGCACAGGTCGAGTCGCCGAAGGGCCCCTCGCTGGCGCCCGGATTGACCGAGATCTGGTTGTCGTCGCAATCGTCTCCGCCCGGACAAGACCCGTCGAGATAGGTGTCGCCGTCGGTGTCCTTGGTCGTGGCGCCGGCCGTACAACTCCCGTCTTGGCAAGTATCAAGCGTCGAGCAGATGTTGCCGTCGTTGCAAGCCGTTCCGTTTGGGCTGTTCGGATTCGAGCAGTTGCCCGTCCCGGGATTACAGACGCCGGCGATATGGCATTGATCCAGCGGTGTGCAGACCACCGGGTTCGATCCGCTGCAGGTGCCGGACTGGCAGGTATCGGTCTGGGTGCACAAGTTCAAGTCGTCGCAGGCAGTACCGTTGGGCCTGTTCGGATTCGAACAACTGCCGCTTCCCGGGTTACACGTTCCGGCAATGTGGCACTGGTCGAGCGGCGTGCAAATGACCGGGTTCGAACCGGTGCAACTTCCAGACTGGCAGGTGTCGGTCTGGGTGCACAGGTCTCCGTCATCGCAGCCCGTCCCGTTCGGCTTCTGCGGATTGGTGCAATTGCCGGTCGCCGGCTGGCAGGTGCCTGCATTGTGGCACTGGTCGAGCGGCGTGCAGACTACCGGGTTTGAGCCCGAGCAACTGCCCGACTGGCAGGTGTCGGTCTGAGTGCAAAAGTTCGAGTCGTCGCAGGCCGTACCGTTCGGCTTGTTCGGATTTGTGCAATTGCCGGTCGCCGGCTGGCAAGTGCCCACGTCGTGGCATTGGTCGAGCGCCGTACAGACAATCGGGTTCGCGCCCGTGCAACTTCCAGATTGGCAGGTGTCGGTCTGGGTGCACAGGTCTCCATCGTCGCAGGCCGTGCCGTTAGGCTTGTTCGGATTGGAGCAGTCTCCCGAGGCGGGGTTGCAAGTGCCGGCATTGTGGCACTGGTCGAGGGCCGTGCAAATAACCGGGTTCGAGCCGGTGCAGGTGCCGGACTGGCACGTGTCTGTCTGAGTGCAAAAATCGGCGTCGTCGCAGCCGGTTCCATCCGGCTTGTTCGGGTTTGTGCAGTTGCCGGTGGCGGGCTGGCAGGTGCCGGCATTGTGGCACTGATCGAGCGCCGTGCAGCTTACCGGATTCGAGCCCGTGCAGCTTCCCGACTGGCAAGTGTCGGTCTGGGTACACAGGTTTCCGTCGTCGCAGGCCGACCCGTCGGGTTTTGATGGATTAGAGCAACTGCCCGTGGCCGGGTTGCACGTCCCCGAGTCATGGCACTGATCCTGCGCGCTGCAGATGATCGGGTTCGCCCCGGTGCAAGTTCCCGACTGGCAAGTGTCGGTCTGGGTGCACAGATCTCCGTCGTCGCAGGCAGTGCCATTTGGTTTGTTCGGGTTCGAGCAACTGCCGGTGGCCGGGTTGCATGTTCCGGCATTATGACACTGGTCGAGCGGCGTACAGCTTACGGGGTTCGAACCGCTGCAGGTTCCCGACTGGCAGGTATCGGTTTGCGTGCACAAATCCCCGTCGTCACACGACGTCCCGTCGGGTTTTTGCGGATTTGAGCAACTGCCGGTGGCCGGATTGCATGTCCCGGTGTTGTGGCACTGGTCGAGCGGCGTACAGCTTACGGGGTTCGAACCGCTGCAAGTTCCCGACTGGCAGGTATCGGTTTGCGTGCACAAATCCCCGTCGTCGCACGACGTCCCGTTGGGTTTTTGCGGATTACTGCAATTGCCGGTGGCCGGGTTGCACGTCCCGGCGGTGTGGCATTGATCCTGCGCGCTGCAGACGACCGGATCCGTGCCCGTGCAGCTTCCCGACTGGCAGGTGTCGGTTTGTGTGCACAAATCCCCGTCGTCGCACGATGTCCCGTTGGGTTTTTGCGGATTACTGCAACTGCCCGTTCCGGGATTACAAGTCCCGGTATTGTGGCACTGGTCGAGGGCCGTGCAAACCACGGGGTCGGAGCCCATGCAACTGCCTGCCTGGCAAGTGTCCGTTTGGGTACACAGATTGCTGTCGTCACAAGCGGTCCCGTCAATAACCGGGTTGTTCTGGCATTCACCCGATATGCAAAGATCGGTAGTGCAAGGGTTGCCGTCTTCGCATTCGGAGTGCGCGATACACTGCATGCACCCGGAGTCGTTCATGTCCACGAATGTATCGCAATCATTGTCCCAACTATCTCCACAGGTCGGATCGAGATAGGGACCTTCCGTCTCGCCCGGATTGATGAAACCGCGGTTATCGTCGCAGTCATTACCTCCCGGGCAGCTGCCGTCCAGGTAGGTGTCGCCGTCGGTATCCTTGTCGGTGGCTCCAGTGACGCAACTTCCTCCCTGACATGTGTCCGCCTGGGAACAAAAGTCGCCGTCGTCGCAAGCCGAACCATCCGACTTGTTCGGGTTCGAGCAGCTGCCCGTAGCCGGGTTGCAGATTCCGGCGACATGGCACTGGTCGAGCGGTGTGCAAATAGTCGGGTTTGCGCCGCTGCAACTTCCAGACTGGCAAGTGTCCGTCTGTGAGCACAGGTCGCCGTCGTCGCAGGCTTGCCCGTCGGGTTTTGCCGGATTCGAGCAACCACCGGTGGCCGGGTTGCAAACACCGGCATCGTGGCACTGATCCAGCGGGGTGCATATCACCGGATTGGAACCCGTGCAGCTTCCAGACTGACATGTGTCTGCCTGCGTGCACAGGTTGCCGTCGTTGCAGCCCGAGCCGTCCGGTTTCTGCGGGTTACTGCAGCTGCCCGTTCCCGGGTTGCAAGTGCCGGCATTGTGGCACTGATCCAGCGGCGTGCATGTCACGGGGTCGGCGCCGATACAGCTTCCCGACTGGCAGGTATCGGTTTGCGTGCACAAATCCCCGTCGTCACACGACGTCCCGTTGGGTTTTTGCGGATTACCGCAACTGCCCGTGGCGGGATTGCAGGTGCCCGCATTGTGGCACTGGTCGAGCGCCGTACAATTTACAGGGTTCGAGCCCGTGCAACTTCCCGCCTGGCAAGTATCAGTTTGTGTGCACAGATCACCGTCATCGCAGCCAGAGCCGTCGGGCTTCTGCGGGTTACTGCAGCTTCCCGTCGATGGGTTACAGCTGCCGACGTCGTGGCACTGGTCGAGCGCCGTACAGCTTACCGGATTCGAACCGGTGCAGTTTCCCGCCTGGCAAGTATCAGTTTGTGTGCACAGATCACCGTCATCGCAGCCAGAGCCGTCGGGCTTCTGCGGATTCGAGCAACTGCCCGTAGCCGGGTTGCAGACACCCGCGTTATGACACTGGTCGAGCGGCGTGCAGGCTAAAGGATCCGACCCCTGGCAGCTACCGACCTGGCAGGTATCCGTTTGCGTGCACAGATCACCGTCATCGCAGGCCGAACCGTTGGGCTTGTTGGGATTCGAACAACTACCCGTGGCCGGGTTGCATGTGCCGGCGTTGTGACATTGGTCGGTCGCAGTGCAGACTACCGGATTCGAGCCCGTGCAGCTTCCCGCCTGACAGGTGTCGCTCTGTGTGCACAGATCACCGTCATCGCAGCCAGAGCCGTCGGGCTTCTGCGGATTACTGCAACTGCCCGTAGCCGGGTTGCAGCTGCCAACATTGTGACACTGGTCGAGGGCCGTGCAGGTCACCGGGTTAGAACCCGTGCAGCTTCCAGCCTGACAACTGTCGCTCTGGGTGCACAGGTTGCCGTCATCGCAAGAGGTTCCGTCCGGTTTCTGCGGGTTACTGCAACTGCCCGTTCCAGGATTGCAGATGCCTGCATTGTGGCACTGGTCGAGAGGAGAGCAGGCCACAGGATTCGAGCCGGTGCAACTTCCCGCCTGACAGCTATCGGTCTGGGTGCACAAGTCACCGTCATCGCAGCTCGATCCGTTGGGCTTGGCTGGATTCGAACAACTGCCTGTAGCAGGGTTGCAGATGCCCGCATTGTGACACTGGTCGAGCGCCGTGCAGGCTACCGGATTTGAGCCCGTGCAGCTTCCCGCCTGGCAGGTGTCGCTCTGGGTGCACAGGTCGCCGTCGTCGCAGCCGGTACCGTTTGCGACGGCATCGTTATGGCAGATCCCTCCGACACAAGTGTCGGTCGTGCAGGCATTGAAATCTTCGCAATCGATATTGACGATACATTGCATGCATCCCGAATCGAGCATGTCGGCCAGCGTGTCGCAGTCGTTGTCCCAGCCGTCCGAGCAGGTGGGATCACCGTTCGGGCCCTCGCTGGCCCCGGGATTGATCAACGGATCGTCGTCGTAACAGTCGGTGCCACCCGGGCACGACCAGTCGAGGTAGGTGTCTCCGTCGGTATCCTTGTCGGTGGCGCCGGCGATGCATCCGCCGCCTTGGCAAGTGTCAGTCGAGGAGCAGTCGTTCAGATCGTCGCAAACCGAGCCGTCCGGCTGGTTGGGGTTGGTGCAACTGCCCGTCGCCGGCTGGCAGGTTCCGGACAGGTGACATTGATCCAGCGGCAGGCACACGACCGGGTTCGAGCCGGCGCAGCTTCCCGATTGGCAAGTGTCGGTCTGGGTACACAGGTTCGAGTCGTTACACGACGTCCCGTCCGGACTCGGCGGGTTCGAACAACTTCCAGTGCCCGGGTTGCAGACACCCGCGACGTGACACTGATCGAGCGCTGTGCAGACGACCGGGCTCGCCCCACTGCAAGCTCCCGCCTGGCATGTGTCGGTCTGGGTGCACAGGTCTCCGTCGTCGCAGGATGTCCCGTCCGGTCTGTTCGGGTTCGTGCAACTGCCTGTGGCCGGCTGACAGGTGCCGGCGCTGTGGCATTGATCAAGCGGCGTACACACGACCGGGTTCGAGCCGGCGCAGCTTCCAGACTGGCAGGCATCCGTTTGCGTGCACAGATTGCCGTCATCGCAACCCGATCCATCCGGCTTGTTCGGATTCGTGCAACTACCCGTGGCCGGCTGGCAGGCTCCGGCATCGTGACATTGGTCGAGCGGCACACAGCTAACAGGATTCGAACCGGTGCAAACGCCCGACTGGCATGTGTCGGTCTGGGTGCACAGGTCGGCGTCATTGCAGGGCTTCCCGTTGGGGCTGGCCGGATCCGTACACGAGCCGGTGGCCGGGTTACAGATTCCCGCGTCGTGACACTGATCGAGAGGCGAGCAAGCAACCGGATCGGCGCCGGCGCAGACGCCCGCCTGGCAGGTGTCGGTCTGGGTGCACAGGTCGCTATCGTCACAGCCCGAACCGTCTGGACTGTTGGGATTTGAGCAATTTCCTGTCGCCGGGTTGCAGATCCCGGCAACGTGGCATTGGTCGAGCGGCGTGCACACGATCGGGTTCGCCCCGCCGCAGGCGCCCGCCAGACACGTGTCGGTCTGGGTGCACGGGTTGCCGTCATCGCAAGTCGAGCCGTCGGGCTTGGCCGGATTCGAGCAGTTGCCGGTGGCCGGATTGCAGTTGCCGGCGTCGTGACACGAATCCTGAGGCATGCAGACCACCGGGTTCGAACCGGCGCAAATCCCAGTCTGGCAGGTATCGGTCTGGGTGCACATGTTAGCGTCGTCGCACGGGCTACCGTCGGACACGGGCGGATCCGAGCAAACGCCGCTGGCCGGATTACACACGCCTGCGGCGTGACACTGGTCGGAAGCCGTGCACACTACCGGATTGCTCCCGGTGCAGGCGCCGGCCAGGCACCCGTCGGTAAGGGTGCACGCGTCGCCATCGTCACAGGGCGTGCCGTCCGGCTTGGTCGGATCCGTACACGAGCCCGTGGCGGGATTGCAGATACCCGCGTTGTGGCAGGAATCGAGCGCAACACATTGCACCGGGCTCGCGCCGTTGCAATTGCCGGATGAGCAAGTATCCACCTGGGTGCACAGGTTGCCGTCGTTACAACCAGAGCCGTCCGGCTTGACCGGATTGCTGCAGGTTCCGCTGGAGGGATTGCAGACACCGGCGTTGTGACAGGAATCGAGTGGTGTGCATACAACCGGATTCTGCCCGGTACACACTCCTGCCTGGCAGGTATCGCTGGCCGTGCACAGGCTGTTGTCGTTGCAAGGTACTCCATCCGGAGAGTTTGGATTCGAGCAAGCTCCGGTGGCCGGGTTGCAGACACCGATAGTGTGACACTGATCGAGGGCCGTACACACCACGGGATTGGTGCCCACGCACACTCCACCCTGGCATACATCGTCCTGTGTGCACATATCACCGTCCGAACAGCTGTTGATGTTCGGCCAGTTGACACAACCGGTCACTGCGTCACAACTGTCGTCGGTGCATGGGTTGTTGTCATCACAGTCGAGCAGCGTGCCCGCTTGGCAGTTGCCGCCGATGCACTGCTCGATTCCGTTGCAGACAATGTTATCGTTGCAGTCGTCGTCAACCGTGCACGGGCTGCAAGTCGGATCCGCGGCGTCGGTCAGCAGGTTGCAGTTGTTGTCTATCCCGTCCGAACACAGCGGACTGCCGGCCGGCCCCTCGAACATGTCCGGTCGAACATTCTCATCGTTGTCATCGCAGTCCGATCCCCCGCAAGAATCATCGCCGAAGCCATCACCGTCCTGATCCCTCGGGACGCCACTACAGAAGCCGTTGGCGCAAACGTCGCCCTGTGTGCAGTCGCTGCCGTCGTCGCAGGCCGCCGTGTTGTCGCTATGCAAGCAGTTACCCGTTGCACCGTCACAGCTATCGTCGGTGCAGACGTTGGCGTCACCGCAGAATTTAGGCCCACCGGGCTGGCAAGTGCCCGAACCGCAACTATCACCCTGTGTGCAGGGATCACCGTCGTTGCACGGCGCCGCATTGGGGGTGAAGACGCAACCACCCTGGGCCGGATCGCAGCTGTCATCGGTACAGCCGTTGGAGTCGTCGCAGGCAAGTGTCTGCGAGCCCGGCTGGCAGAACCCGCCGGCACAGGCATCGCCCACCGTGCATTGATTGAGATCATCGCAGGCTATGGTGTTGTTGGTATGGACACAACCAGAGGCAGGCTGGCAGGTATCATCGGTGCAATCGTTGGCGTCGTTGCAGTCCAGAGATGATCCGCCCGGCTGGCAGGCTCCCCCGGAGCAGGCGTCGCCTACCGTGCACAGATCGCCGTCCTCGCAGGAGGCAGTGTTGTCTACGTGTCCGCAAACGCCGGTCGCCGGATCGCAGCTATCGTTTGTACATTCGTTGGTGTCATCGCAGTCAACAGGCGTGCCTACCCGGCAGGCTCCGGCGATGCAGGTCTCGGTGCCGTTACACAAATCGTTGTCATCACAGTAGGCGTCCGAAGTGCAAGGGTTGCATAATCCATCCTCCATGTCGGTCAACCCGTCACAGTCGTTGTCCAGCCCGTCTGTGCAACTTTGCGGCAAGCCGGCCCCTTCGAAGGCTCCGGGGTAAACCGCCGCGTTACCGTCGTCACAATCGTCTCCGCCGCAAGCTAGTGATTGATGGCCGTCGCCGTCGCCGTCGAATGGCGTCCCGAAGCAGGCCCCGGCCCGGCAGGTGTCATTCATGGTGCAGTCATCACCATCGTCACAGGAACCTTCTTGTAAGTCTATGTTGACGCAGCCCCGGCCGCGCTGACACACATCCGCCGTGCACTCGTTTCCGTCGTCGCATGAGATTGAGGCGTCTGGCAATTGATCGACGACACCGTCGCAATCGTTATCGGCGCCATCGCAAGTCTCCGTGGCACCGGGGTATGAATCGGGATCGCTGTCGTCGCAGTCGGCTCCCCCGCAAGAATCGTCGTCGAAGCCGTCCAGATCGTCGTCGTGACAGGTGATCGAGCAATTGCCGTTCAGGCAACCCAGATCCTGCGGGCAAGCGTTGCCGCAGCTGCCGCAATTCTCCCGGTCGCCCATGACATTGGTCTCGCAACCATCCGCGGGGTCTAAGTTGCAATCGCCCCAGCCCAGGTCGCAGTCACCCATCGCGCAATTACCGGCATCGCACAACGGAGTGGCATTATCGAAAGTGCAGATGATCCCGCATTCACCGCAGTTTTCTGGATCCGCGCCGGTATCGACGCAGTCGCCGCTGCAGTTCGTCAGGCCACCTGAGCAAACGAGAAAAAACGTGACCATCTTCTGCAAACGAACGCACTTTCCTGCCTCGAAATGATCGCACAGCGGCGCCCCATTTACCTCGACGACCAGTCCCGCCTCGCCGACAGTAGTCGATCCGATGAAAGCCACGCCTCTGCCATCCGTGTCTGTCGGCACTCCGGGCTGCTCTATCATGTCTACCAGGTTACCGCCCTGGTTACGGGACGAAAGGAGTTCAACCTGCGCGCCTTCTATCGGGGTACGGGCGGCCCCCTCGAGGTAGACCCAAACGGCCACTTCCGCCTCGGCCTCTCCGCTGGTAGGGATATGGTCGGGATCTACCGACATATCGCCGACCAACTGGGCATGTACCGACCCGCTGTCGCAACCGCCGGCAAGCAGACCGAATACCGACAGTCCCAATACTGCGCCCGCTGAAAAAAACCTCGCCCAGATTGTGCCCGTCTTCGTGGCCATCTCATCATCTCCCGTTCTGTCCACTCGGCGGACAGAAAAAAAGCGAACCGCCACGCCACTCCAGGCAATCCGCCAATGCAGCTCCGCTTTCGATCTTCCACAGCGCCATCTTCGGCGGCCCTTCTTTTCTCTCCGAGAGAATCAGGGCTTTGCGCTCCAGAAGAACCTGGATTGCCTTTGTCGGATGGCTGCCGACCAAACCGATTATCTGCTTTGATTCTAACCGACTTACTCCCAAAAAGCAAGCTGCCGTTTCAGGGGCAACGGTCTATTTTTACGGAGAAAACTACTTGCGACAGTCTGTTGCCAACCGGATGGGAATGACGACTTTTTCACCTTTTTTCACCAGTCCCTGCCCGCATCCACAGGCCAGCACCTGGGTCGAACTGGCGGCCTCGATGTAGAACATCAGCATGCCCTCGGAAAGTTCGGCCACTGTCAGGGTGACGCTCTCCGTGCCGCTGACCGTCTGCTCGCCGTATTTGAGAAATGTGTAGTCAAGAACACTCTTGGGTGCCTGCGATCCCATAAAATCCTCACAGGCCGCCTGGGATCCGTCGGAAAGCTCAAATGGCAACACATAGTAACGGATCTTGGTCGTGTCCTGCGGCAGATCCCGCGGCTGAAACTCCAGGCTCAATGATATGCCGCGGAGATCATCGCCGCCGCAGGATGCTCCACCCGCGAGTGCCAGCGACAGAAGGATAAACAGAATTGTTGTCGGGCTCTTCACTTTTGTCCTCAGCGAATAACCAGCACTGCCTGTCCGGTGGTTGGCTGGGATCTCCCGCCCCCGGCCGTCACGCCAAAATAAGTCCCAATGCCGGCCCCGGCCAACCCGACTCCGACGAGCGTCCAGAACCACCAGCTCTTCAGTACGGGCGTTGAGCGTGCGCCCTCGGGTATCTTGCCGGCCATGAGGTTTATCCTGAAATTCAAAGGCTGCTTGGGATTGCCCATGTTCGTAACCCAGCGACCCTTGGCATCGCTGCCCGCAATGTAGTAATCGATGAACATCTCCACTTCGTCCGTCAGGTGCCAGATGAAGGGGATGTAGCCGACATATGTACGGGCGCCCGCCTCTCTGCCTGTGGCCTTCGCTGGTCGCATCTGCACCTTCGAATACTCGGGATCTCCTCGGCGCCGGAAGTACACCTGCATCCTGCGAAGCTTATTGTGCAGATCGACCACATAAGCCTTGACCTCGATTCGCTCTGCGGCCGAGATCTCCCCTATGGGAGTATGGCGCATAATGACCTTGTCCCGTTTCTGAACGCTATCCTTTACCTTGTTGAAGAAGTTGAGAATCTTCGGAGACGTCAGCAGGGGATTCATCTCGTAGTTCGGACTGACCTTCAAAAGAAGCTCGAAGGCACGAACGGCGTACTTCTTCTGCCCTTGGACGATGTATATTGAGCCCATGTATTTGTATATCTCGACGATGTCCTTGCGAGTTGTGCCCTTGACCCGGATGGCCTCCTTGAGTTTTTTCAATGCCTCACGGTACTGCAGGTTGTCATAGAGGATTTTGGCTTCTTTGAGCTTCAGGTTGCCTCTAGTGAAATCATCTCCCTGAGGCCAGGCCGGCTGCGAGGCGCACAGCACGCACAGACATAATGCGGCGCGTGCCATGCTATGGGTGATCTTTCCTGTCACAAACGCCTCCCGGGCGCCAACAGCGAATCAATGATTTTCTTGTAACGATCTTGCATTCATAAAGTCAAGGGTTTCAATGTAATTTTATTGACTTCGAATTTTGTCGGATAATAACATGAAGTGCGGCAAGTATTCAAATTTTAGCTTTCAGCGACTGGGGCACATGGCTCAGCAGTTCGGAAAATTCAAGCTGTTGAAAAAAATCGCCTCCGGCGGAATGGCCGAGATCCACATTGCCAAACAACGGGGCATGGAGGGATTCGAGAAGATAGTGGTCATCAAGACCATCCTGCCCAACCTTGCCAGCAATGAAGAATTCGTGCAGATGTTTCTCGACGAGGCGCGCATCGCCGCCCGTTTGACACATCCGAATATCGTGCAAATCTACGACCTGGGGCGTGTTGGAAGCACCTACTTCATCGCCATGGAGTACGTTCAGGGCGAAAACCTGCGTACCGTGGCAAAGGCTTGCCGAAAAAAAAAGGCACCATTGCCCTTGCAACACACTGTCAAAGTCATCAGCCAGGCAAGCGAGGGCCTGCATTATGCCCATTCGAAACAGGATACCAGCGGTGCACCTCTCAATATTGTTCACCGGGACATCAGCCCGCAGAACATCCTGGTCTCGTTCGAAGGCATCACCAAACTCGTGGACTTTGGTATTGCCAAGGCCGCCACTCAATACCAGGAGACACGGGCCGGGATACTAAAGGGCAAGTATTCCTACATGTCGCCCGAGCAGTGCATGAGTCGGCCGGTCGATGCGCGCAGCGATATTTTTTCAATGGGTATCGTGCTGTGGGAACTGGCCACCGGTCTGCGCCTTTATAAACTCGACTCGGAACTGATGATTCTCAAGGAGATCACCGAGGGCAAAGTCCGCCCGCCGCGCGACGTTAACCAGCAGATCCCCGCCGAACTCGAAGCGATAATTCTAAAGGCCCTGGAGAAACGTCCCAAAGACCGTTTCTCAAGCGCGCTCGAGATGCACATGGCTCTCGAGGAGTTCATGAAGAACCAGGGGCTAATCTCCAGCACGGTTCACCTGAGCGCCTTCATGCGAGAGCTGTTCAAGGATAAACTCGAGAATCTGCGCAAGATCGAACAGGCCCAGGCCGACGGCGATAATCTCGAGTCTTTTCTGTTCGACGACTTGAACGAGCCGGACATGTACGTGCCGGGCACCGGCGCCACGCCGTCTCAAGTGTCTCCGGTCAGCACGCCGTCGAAACCGCTTTTTCCAAAACCAACTACCGGTATTTCCAGGATCGCCCCGGTTCCTTCGCCCACAGCGCCCGTAAAACCGAGGCGCAACTTATTTGCCGGCTCGATTATCATCGTCCTGCTAGGAATCCTGGGTACACTGGCGTATTTTGTCTACCAGCAGACGAAAACACCCGGAAAGAAAGTCAGCGCTGGTGATGCCGGAGTGCCGATCGCGCCGAGCAAGGGCCGCATTCACGTTACTTCCAGTCCAGCCGGCGCGTCCGTTTTCCTCGACGGCAACCGCAAGGGGACCACCCCCTGTGACATCGGTGATCTGCCGCCAGGCAAGCTTTTTGCCCTGCGAATCTCAAAGACCGGATTCAGACCATGGAAAACCCAGTTCAAGGTCGAGGATGCAGAGCCGCGCCCGTTTCATGCGCAACTCGAAAAGGTCGGCACAACGTCTTCCGGCTGGGGCAGCGCAGAGGTAATAACCGCTCCGCCCGGCGCCTCGGTAACTCTTGATGGCTCTCCGGTAGCCGGAAAAACACCGCTAACCCTTGAACGCGTGACTGTCGGAGAAAGCCACCAACTCGTGGCCTCTCTGGAGGGGCGCAAGAGTTGGACCAAGTCTTTCAGTGTAAGAGCGGGCCGCACTATCAAGTTGACAGGCGATCTGCCTCGCGACCAGGCGGGAGATTCTACCGGCCAGAAGAAACGCGCCTATGTCAGCCTGCGCTCCCGTCCAGGCGGCGCCTCGTTCTTTCTCAACGGTAGCCCGGTGTCCTCTAGTTTTGCCCTGGAACCCGGGGGCAGCTATTTGGTCAGCGCCAGGCTCAGGGGTTACAAGGAATGGTCGCAGCGAATATCTCCCAGGCGCGGCGAACACATGAAATTAGTCGCCAAACTCGTTCGTGGTAGTGTCATCAGGCCGCAAGGCAAGGCTAGCCTGTCACTGGACTGCAAGCCCTGGGCTAAGGTGTTTTTAGACAACGTGGAAATCGGAACGACCCCCATCGCCAATCACGAATTGAAGGCCGGCTCTCACACCATCCGACTGGTGAACGGACAACTCCAGGCCGCAAAGAAAATAAAGATCGTCGCCCGAAACGGCGAGTCGATCAGGAAGAACGTTGAGTTCGCAAAAGGCTTGCTGTCGGTTCGAGCCAAGCCATGGGCCGACGTCTACATCCACGGAAAAAAGCTCGGCACCACTCCTTTCGAACCCAAGGAACTCTATGAAGGCACCTACAAGGTGATTCTCAAGAACCCCACCTTGAACCTGACTCTCGAGCGAAAGGCAACCATCAAGCCAGGCGAGAAAACGGTCATCAATGCCAATTTCCTGAACTAGTGCCCGTCCCAAAACCCCACTTTTCTCTGACGGGCACTACGAAATCATTGGGTTTTTAATGGTGTTCGATCGGTTTTGAGATGGACTCGAACCAGAAGCCGCAAGGCAGCCTGCGGATCCGCTTCTGAGCGGCTATTTTCAAAAAGACCTTTCAAAACCCTTGGTGCCTGGAATATCATCTGAGCAGCAATAATCGTTTGGCTGAGTGGATGCGAACCGATTCTCCATGATCCGGCAAGTTGGCAAATTCAGTCTGCTCGCAGAAATCGCTAAAGGCGGTATGGCCGAGATCTATATTGCCCTACAGCATCTGCCAGACGGCGACGACAAACTAGTGGTTATCAAGATGCTGCGATCTGATCTTAGGGACAATCGCGAGTATGTGCAGATGTTTCTCAACGAGGCACGCATTGCCTCGCGCCTGATGCACCCCAACATAGTTCAGATGTACGACCTGGGATATGCCGACGGTAACTATTTCATCGCGATGGAGTACATCCATGGAGAAAACGTCTATTCGATAGCCAGAAAATGTCACAGGATGAAGAAACGCATTCCCTTGCCTCTTTCGCTGAGAATTGCGCGTCTGACATGCATGGGTCTGCAATACGCACACACCAAAGCGGACGTCGTCGGGAGACCCTTGAACATCGTCCACTGCGACATCAGCCCGCAGAACGTCATCGTTTCTTTCGACGGCGAAGTCAAGGTGCTCGATTTCGGGGTGGCCAGGGCCACAAGCAGCTTTGAGAGGAAAGAGTCCAAGAAGACGGTCAAGGGAAAACTGCCATACATGTCTCCCGAGCAGGTTCTTGGCACACCCCTCGACGCCCGAACCGACGTCTATGCCACCGGAACCGTGCTGTGGGAATTGGTAACCGGGAGACGCCGCTATCGGCGTGCGGAAAACAGGGAAATCTTCAAGGACATAATAGAGGGCAGCGCACCGCCGCCGAACCGCTGGAACCCGGAAATCCCTGGGCAGTTCGAGGCAGTCATACTCAAGTCCCTGGTTAAAAACCCGGACGCCCGCTTCCAGACGGCCGAACAATTCGCCTCCGCTTTGGATCAGGCCGCCCGTGCGACAGGGCTGGAGTCGACACCCGAAGATCTGGCAACCCTCATGCACGAGCTGTTTGGCGAAAAGATCGAGGAAGCCGCAAAGATCGACCAGGCCCTGGCCCAGGGAGAGATCGAATCTCTCATGTTCGGCGAACTCGACGCTCAGGACCCCAAGCGAGATACACAAGCCACCCCGGAGATCGAGACGCCCTTAGAAGCTACCGGACATGAACCGGACAAACCGGTTTTTCGACCGGGTTCGACCGGCAAGCGATCCCGTCTTTTGCTCGGCCTGTTTATCCTGGCACTTATTGCCGCGCTGATTGTCGTCTCATACTTTCACCTGCGACCGGTACCGAAGAGATCTTCAAACCCGCCGAGCGACAAGTGCATGCTGTCTGTCAGCTCCTCGCCTGCAGGTGCCAAGATGTTGCTCGACGGAAAGGAAAGATGCAAAACCCCCTGCATCGTGCAAAACCTGGAGGTTGGATCAGAACACGAACTGAAGATCGAGAAACACAACTACCGACCCTTCTCCACCCGTTTCAAACTGACCTCGAAATTCGAAGTGAAGAAGTTCGACATTAAACTCAGAAGGTAGGATTCCGAGCAGCTCAGACAAGCCCCTTTACGCGCCGCATCTCTTCCATGGTCTTGCGATAGGCGATCTCCCAGTCACGGGTGCCTTCCTGCAGGTTCCTGAGACGCTTGCGAACCTCGGCATCGAGATCGTCGTGAACCTTCAAGTAGCGCCTGATAATGTCCGCGATGCGCTTGCGCATGATCCTGTCCTCGGCGTAGACCTCGGCTATGTTTGCAGACATCAGCATGAACTCGAGCATCTGGTTGATGATGTAGTCGAGAGCTTCATCGTCTAGGGGAACCTTCTTGCCGGCCGCGGCCATGCGCCGAGCCTCGCCGTACTTGGCGTTTCCCCAGCCCCTGGAGGACAACACGTCACTGGTGTAATCGCTCACCTCCCGCTCTTTGCGCGCATACTCCGTCAATATTGCCTCGAAATCCCCGGCAGCCTCGGTCTCTAGTCCCTCTTCGACCTCGATATCGCCGTTGCTTACCAGGGTGTTGACTATCTCCTTGGCGATAGTCGGAATCACTTTTGTGTATATCTTCATGGTCTACTCCACTTGATCATATTCAACTTCCCCTATCAGTACCGCCAAGCTCGGTCAAACCGCAAAGAAAATCATGAATGCGCTGCGCCAGGCGGGGCGTCACACCCTTGACCTCGGCAAGCAGCCCGGGCGTCGCTTCCCGCACACCTCGCAGGCTGCCGAAATGAACGAGCAGTCGCCGTCGCAGGACAGGTCCTACCCCGGGTATTTCATCCAGAACAGAGCGCAAATAGCTCTTTCCGCGCAGGCGCCGGTGATAGGCCACCGCAAAACGGTGTGCTTCGTCCCGTACCCGAGCAAGAAGAAACAACTCGTCGCTTTCGGGCTTGAGCAGAATCGGATTCTTGCGGCCCGGCAGATAGACTTTCTCCCTCGACCGCCGACCCTTTTTCTTCTCGGCACGCCCCTTGGACAGCGCAGCCAGGTCGATATCCGTGATACCGAGATCTTCGAAGACAACTTTAACCGCCCCTAGTTGGCCCAATCCACCATCGAGCAGCACGAGATCGGGACCGTCGTCCTTGCCCAGAAGGACGGGTCGAAATCGCCTGGCAACCACCTCGCGCATCATGTCCACGTCAGAATCAGCAATCGCATCGCGGATCCGGTAGCGCCTATACTCCGAGGGGGCCGGTTCACCATCGAGCAGCACGGCCATAGAGCCCACGCTGAAGCTTCCACCCAGCGTGGAAAGGTCGAAACAGTCGATGCGCCGCGGCAAGCGCGACAGCTTTAGCCTTTTCTCCAGGCGCTCGAGCCGATTCATGAGGATTCCGCTAGTGGCAAGTTTCGACCGAAAAGCCTCGCGGGCGTTCTCGCGGGCCAGTCCAATCAGTTCGGCCGTGCCACGCCGGGGACCAAGCAGCTTGACTTTTCCCGGACGCCTCTCACTGAGAAACTCGCCGAGCAAGGCGAGATCACCGTCGTCTTCTTCCCCCATAGCCGCCTCGGGAGGCAGCAAGATCTCCGCCGGCACCTCGGCACCGCTGCCGTAGTGCCTGGTGACGATCTGGCGCACCAAATCAGCGGTCGGCGCATGGCTGTTCGAAAACGGGAAACGGCTGATACCCAGAAGCCCGCCCCTTCTGACATGCAAGATCACAATCACTCCAGCCGCGCCTTCGCGGTGAACACCGACTGCATCCCGGTCTTTCCTGGACGGATCGATCAGCGTTTTCCGATCGAGTGTGCCGCTTACGGCCGCTATTCTGTCGCGCAGGCGGGCAGCGTCCTCGAAACGCAGTTCTGCTGCGGCCTCTCGCATTCTGTTTCGAAGCGCCTCTATGACGTAGTCACTGCGACCGGAGAGCAGAGCCACGCTTTGCTTGACGCGCCGGGCGTAATCATCCGGCGACACTTCGAGCACGCAGGGTCCCAGGCAGCGACCCATCTGCTGCAACAAACACGGCCTGGCGCGCCCGCGGAAAGAAGTGTCGTTACAGGTCCTGAGACCAAATGTTGTCTGTAATAGACGAAATGTCTCCCGCGCAGCCGCGGCCGAGGTGTAAGGGCCGAACCAGCGCCCCGATGAGGCCGAACGCGGGTCGCCCCGCGGACGCCGGCGATCGAGGACCAGGCGCGGGTAGGGCTGTGCGCCTGTAATACGTATCGACAAGAAGTTCTTATCGTCCGTCAGATCAACATTGTAGCGTGGCCGTTTTTTCCCGATCAGTTCGCGTTCGAGAATCAATGCGTCTTTCTCGGTGGAAGTAACTATTACTTCGATGTCGTATAGTTCTTTATCGAGACGCGCTATGAAGGCCCGCTCATCACCGGAAGCTCTGAAGTAGCTACGAACCCGCGAACGCAGATTCTTTGCCTTGCCTATGTAGATTACGCCTCCGCGCAGCCCCTTCATCAGGTATACACCGGGCTTTGCCGGCAGCCTTTCGAGCAGGGCTTCCAGTCGATTGCCTCTCAGCGGCTGTGCATTCCGGGCCAAGCTGATCTACCCGCTTCTCAAATGGAACCCGGCTAACTCACGAATTCGGTCGCGCAGTTCTGCGGCCCGCTCAAAATCCAGATCCTCCGCAGCCGCACGCATCTGTTGGGTGAGTTCGTCTATGATCTCGATAATCTCGGCTCCGCTCGTGACAAGCTGCCCTTTGCCGGCTTTGCCGGCCCGCCCCGAATCCATCCGCGGCAAGTCGCGGATCTCCTTGGAGACCGAACGAGGCTGAATGTCATGCTCGCTGTTGTAGTTCCTCTGAATCTCACGCCTGCGATTAGTTTCGGAAAGAGCACCGCGCACGGCATCGGTTTCGCGGTCAGCGTAAAAAATCACCCGTCCGTCGATGTTGCGCGCAGCACGACCGGTGGTTTGAACCAGGGCGGTCTCACTGCGCAGAAATCCCTGACGATCGGCGTCGAGGATGGCGACTAGTGCCACCTCGGGGATATCCAGCCCTTCACGCAACAAATTTATACCGACTAGTACGTCGAACTCCCCTGCCCTGAGTTCACGCACGATCTTCATTCGCTCGAGTGTTTCAATATCGGCATGCAGGTAACGCACGCGGACCTCGTGCTCCGCCAGATAGTCGCAAAGCTCTTCTGCCATACGCTTGGTCAAGGTAGTCACCAGCACCCGATGTCCCCGTGCAACAGTCTGCCTGATCTGATCGAGCACATCGTCCACCTGCCTGCTTGCCGGACGGACCTCCACCAGCGGATCGATCAAACCCGTGGGGCGGATAATCTGTTCCACTAACACACCCTTGGCCAGTTGCACTTCGAAAGGAGCCGGTGTGGCCGAAACGTAGATGCGCTGTCCGGCGCGGGCGTCGAATTCTTCGTATGTCAGCGGCCGGTTATCCAGCGCCGAGGGCAGCCGGAAGCCGTGCTCCACCAGAGTCTGCTTGCGTGATCGGTCACCTTTAACCATACCCCTGATCTGCGGCAGGGTCTGGTGGCTCTCGTCGATGACGATCATCGCATCACCCGGCAAGTAATCTATCAAAGTGGGTGGCGGCTCGCCCTGCAGGCGGCCGGAAAGATGGCGGCTGTAGTTCTCTATCCCGTTGCAATAGCCCATTTGTTCGAGCATCTCGAGATCGTACATTGTTCGTTGTTCGAGTCTCTGGGCCTCGAGCTCACGCCCTTTTCCTCTGAAATATCCTAGCTGCGCGGTCAGTTCCTGGCGAATGCCGTTTATGGCGCGATCAAGCGACTTGGCGCCGGTGACATAGTGACTGCCCGGGTAAACCGAGATCGTCTCGATCTGCTCCAATCTCTCTCCGCGCAAGGGATCGATCACGTCGATCTTCTCAATCTCGTCTCCCCAGAAATATACACGCAGGGCACGATCTTCCTCGTAAACCGGAAAAATATCGACCAGGTCGCCGCGCACCCGGAAAGTGCCGCGGTGAAAATCCAAATCGTTGCGTGTGTAGTGGATATCCACCAGGCGCCTCAGCAAGGCATCTCGACCAGGCGCCTCACCCCGAGCCAGATCCACTCGCATCTCGGCATATGACTCTACCGGGCCAAGCCCGAATATACAGGACACCGAGGCTACGATAATCACATCGGGCCGAGTAAGCAGAGAGTGTGTAGCCATATGCCGCAGGCGATCGATCTCGTCGTTTATACTGGCGTCTTTCTCAATGTAGGTGTCCGACTGCGGAACATAGGCTTCGGGCTGATAGTAGTCGTAGTAGGAGACGAAAAAACATACTGCGTTTTTGGGAAAGAACTCCCGGAACTCCGAGTAGAGTTGTCCGGCCAGGGTCTTGTTGTGTGCGATCACCAAGGCCGGCCGCTGCAATCTTTCGACCAGACTAGCAATCGTAAAAGTCTTGCCGGAACCGGTGACGCCCAGCAGCACCTGGTGCCGATCACCGCGCTCGAGCCCTTCCGAAAGCTGATCGATGGCCCGCGGTTGGTCTCCCGCGGGATCGAACGTGCTCAGCAGTTCAAATTCAGGCATCTCGAATCAAGCCTTGTCAGCAGACCTTCCAGGAGGTTCCCTCGGGACCGTCCATCAACTCTATGCCCATGTCGCTCAGCCGACTTCGGATCTCGTCGGCGCGTGCGAAATCCCGTTCGGCCCTGGCTTGGTTGCGCTCGGCCACCAGCCGATCGATCTCCTCGGAGTCGCTTTCGACCAGGCTCATGGCTCGCGCCCTCAGGGTCGCCAGCGCCTCTTCAGGATCCCGCTCGAGGACACCCAGTACCGCGGACATTCGATCGAACGTATCGCGGATCACCTGGATGGTCGATGTGATCAAGGCCTCGGCCTTCTTTTCCTTGTTGTCCAGCACATCGTTCGCCAGGCGCATGGCGTCGGAGACAACCGCCAGCGCCGCCGCGGCGTTGAAGTCGTCGTCCATGGCGGCAATGAAGCGTGGTCGCAACGCTTCTACTTCTTCAGGCCTGATGATCTCTCCGATGCCCGTCGCGCCGCTGCCCAAGAACTTGTCCATTCGCCCAAGAGTCGTGTACAGGTAGCTCAGTCGCCTCTGGTTTTCCTCGAGCGCCGGCAGTCGAATTGCCTGTCTCGCCGATTCGTCGGAGAGGTTTTCATTGCAGGCGGGGCACTTGTGCGCTTCCAGATCCGAGCGGCTCAGCGCGGCGCCGCAGCCGGGGCAGTTGAACTCAACTTCGAAGTTAATCGGGCTTCGATAGTGGGTAGTCAGCAAGAAGTATCGCAGTGCTTCCGGATCGTAACGCTCACAGATTTCGCGAACGGTGAAAAAATTTCCCAGCGATTTGGACATTTTCTCCTTGTCGATGTTGACGAAGCCGTTATGGAAGAAACAGCGTACGAAAGGTACGCCGTGGGCCGCCTCGGCCTGGGCGATCTCGTTCTCGTGATGGGGAAAGATGAGATCCTTGCCGCCACCATGCAGGTCGAAAGTCTTGCCCAGGTATTTGGTGCTCATGGTGGAGCACTCTATGTGCCAGCCGGGTCGGCCCTTGCCCCAGGGGCTGTCCCATTCCGGCTCTCCCGGTTTGGACGCCTTCCAGAGAACGAAATCCAGCGGGCTGTGCTTGCGCTGATCGACTTCGACTCGCGCACCCGCTTTGAGGTCGTCGAGGTTGCGTTTCGAAAGCTTGCCGTAGTCTGGATACGACGGCACATCGAAATAGACGTCGCCCTCCACCTCATAGGCGTGCCCGCGATCGACAAGGGCGCGCACCGTCTCTATGATGTCGGGTATGTGTTCGGTGACACGCGGCTCGACGTCGGGACGCTTGATCATCAGTGCATCCATATCGGTGTAGAACTCGAGTATATTCTTCTCGGTCAACTCATTGGTCGAGATGTTCAGTTCGGCCGCTCGCTTGATGATCTTGTCGTCTACGTCGGTGAAATTGCGTACATATGTCACCTCGAAATCGCAGGACTGCAGGTAGCGGTAGATCACGTCGGCGGTCACATAAGCCCGGGCGTGGCCGATATGGCACATGTCGTAAACCGTCACACCGCAAACGTACATACCCACCTTGCCGGGTACCAGCGGCTCGAATGGCTGTTTGTTGTTTACCAAAGAGTTGTAGATTGTCAGGCTCATAAGGTTTCTCCTGGAGCTCGATCGCTCAGGCGCGAACGTCGCCTGATGCGAATGAGGGTACGGACGTTCAGCACCCACAGCAGTAAAATAATCAGGACCGCCAGCGGGTACCACCAGGCGCTGCGCGGCAGCGTGCCGTCCTGAAGCAGATAGATCGGCCCATCCCGCGGCGCGCTCGGAAAATGCTCGCGGTAGTAGCTCAGCACGCGATCGTAGCGTTGGGTCTCGCCGAGGCTCAGCAGCCTGCCATCGAAATCGCTGTCGATCGCGCCCAGGCAGCCTGTGTCTTTTCCGGTGGGTGTCTCTATCAGGATGCGACTGCCCAGGTCGGATCCCAGCAGGTACAAGAAACGCACGCTGCCTGTCAGCAGGTCGGCCTTTATGCACATGTCCCTGGCGATACCGTGCAAGTGCACGTAGCTATTGTGCGTAAGCGGCCGGCTCTGCAACTCCTCCGCAAGGCCGAGATCGACAGGTTTACTCGATTCGAAGTAATAGGCGAGATCATCGCGCAGCATGTAGATCAACGCCAGTGCCAGAACGAGCACCAGGCAGACGAAGATGCGCGCTCTCAGCCTGCGGGATCTCAGTTTGCGTTCTTCCTGTTCCAGATCGCTATCGTCCGGCTCCGGCTTGAAGAAGGTATCTTCCTCGGGCGCAGGTGTATTATTCTTTTGGTCACTCATCTTCGACTCTCTTGGCAACCAGCACGGCCAGCGCCTGGGCGGCAATGCCCTCTTGCCGCCCGGTGAATCCCAGGCCTTCCTCGGTGGTGGCCTTGACTCCAACCTGGCCGGGGTCGAGCCCGAGAGCCGCTGACACTCGCTCGACCATGCGCGGCAGGTAGTCTCTCAGGCGTGGTGCTTCGGCGATTATGGTGATGTCCACCGAGGCGACCGCGAAACCGGCATGACCGATCAGTGAACGAGTCTTTTGCAACAGCCCGATACTGTCGGCTTGCAGGTAGGCAGGATCGTCGTCGGGAAACTGGCGCCCGATATCTGGAAGCGCCGCGGCACCCAGGAGCGCGTCGATTAAAGCGTGCAACGCGACGTCGCCGTCAGAGTGCCCGGCCAGCCCCCGCGGATGGGAGATCTCTACACCACCCAACACCAGCTTACGATCGGGTTCGAGGCGGTGTGTGTCGTAGCCGCAGCCAACGCGTGGAATCATCAGGCCCAGACCGGCCAAATCGGAAGACCTGGTCAGCTTGATGTTCCCGGGCTCTCCGGCCACGGTGGCCACCTGATAGCCGGCACTTTCGACCAGGGCCGCATCGTCCGTGAAGTCGACGTCCTGGTCGTTGGCAGCGACCCGGCGATAAGCCTCTGTCAGGATCTCTCTTGCAAATCCCTGGGGCGTCTGAGCCAAACGCACCCGGCTTCTGTCCAGGGTAGCGCTGACGCGTCCGTCGTCATCAACTTGCTTTAGTGTTTCTGCGGCCGGCAGCACGGGCACGCAGGCCCCGAATTGCAGAGCGCCGGCTATCACTCGCTCGACCAATTTGACCGACACTCGCGGCCGCGCCCCGTCATGCACCAAAACCAGCTCACATCCGGCAGGCAGGCGATCCAGGCCGGCCTTGACGGAATCGCAGCGGCGCTCGCCGCCGGCCGTCACCAGGATATCGTCACGGCCTTGCATATCGCCCGGCAGCATCTCGTCCGAGCCGGCCAGTTCACGTGGCACGACTACGACCATCCCGTCCAGGAGTCCGGTCGACCAAAGCGCCCGGAGCGTGCGTGCAAGTACACTAGAACCGCAGATTGGCGCAAACTGCTTGGGAACACGGCCGCCGAAACGAAGTCCCCGTCCCGCGGCCGGAACGATGGCAAAGCAGCCGGGTCTTTTGGATTTCTCCATCATCCTAAGCCGCATTGATAGCAGATCCCGGCTTGACAGGCCACCCTTATCATGCCATCGATGCGAACGGATGAGCTCAAAGATCACAGTCGGCCTTTTCGACTTCGACGGCACGCTGGCCCGCGGCGATTCGGCCCTGCCGTTTATCCTTTTCGTGCTGCGGCATTACCCGCGCGCACTTGCCGAGTTTCCGCTCTTAGCCGCCCTGGCTCCGGGATACGGCCTGGGGCTGGTCACCAAGAAGCGCATCAAGAACGCCATGCTGAAGATCCTGAGACACGTTCCCCCGTCCGAGCGAGAAGCGCTGGTAAGAGATTTCCACGAGCGGGTCGTCCGGCCGCGCTACTTCGCCGACGGTCTCGAACGAGTGCGCTGGCATCGCCAACAAGGGCACAAGCTCATTATGGCCACGGCCTCGGTGGACTTCTACATGAAAAATATTGCCCGGCATCTGGGCTTCGACGTTTTAGTCGCCACTCGCACGGCGATCGAACCCGTCCCTACCGTAATGGGAGCCAACTGCTACGGCCAGGAAAAGGTCAAGCGGTTGCGCGAACTTGATCTCTACCAGCAGATCGACTGGGTAAACTCGTGGGCCTACAGCGATCACCTCTCGGACAGGCCCATACTCGAACTGTGCGGCAAGCGCATGGCCACCACTCCCTCCCGAGCTCTTCGGCGCTACGCTAAACGATTGGGCTGGCAGGTGGTCGACTGGACGTAAGACTCGTCGTTCGAAACCGAAGCCTTTTAGTACCCGAATGTCTTCTCGATCGTATCCTTGGCGCGGTGCAGGACTATATGGTCGAGCAGTTTGCTGGCGGTGGGGTGTTTCCTGAGTTCCTCTACCAGTTCTGGTCCTAAAAAGCGCAACACTTCTACGTCCTCCTTGGCAACAATGGTCGCCGTGCGGGGGACGTTGGATACCTCGGCCACTTCCCCGAAAATGCTGCCCGGCTCGAGGGTGGTAAGTTCGATTATGAAACCTTCCTGCATCGTCTGGACGTCCACCTTGCCGCTTTTCAACAAGTAGATGTCATCGCCGGTCTCATCCTGCTCAATGATCGTGTCTCCCTTGGAATACTTCTCCAGGCGAGCCAACTCCAGAACTCGTTGTCTTGCGGCCTCGTCGAGCGTTCCAAACAGCAGGTTGCCCGCCGTAAAATCGTCAAAGGATTCTTCACTCATCGTGCCACCTCCCTCCTGACAACGACCATACCCCAAAATCCACCGGTCATGCAATTTCACACCTAGCGCTTTTCTGACATTCTGTTAGTATTGATTGGTAATCTGCTGCGGAGGAAAAAATGAACGCAACAATAGGAAAGATTTTATCATCTTTTACGCTTGCGATCTTACTGGCGGCCGCGGGCTGTTCGAGCGGTGGCGAATCATCCGACGCTGGTGACACTGACGCCGACGGGTCCGACGGCGGCGGCGACATCACTTTCTGCCAGTCGAAAAACGACTGCCCGGCGAACCAGGACTGCATCGGCGGCGTCTGCCAGGAGATCAAAACCTGTAGTTGCAACTACGACTGCGGTGAACGCAGCCAGAACCTGGTCTGCAACACCAGCCTCTCGCGCTGCGAGGCGGGCAGCGCCTCGACTGCCTGTGACGATTTCTGCGACTGCTACGCCAACGAGACTTGCACTGGCGGCGAGTGCGTCCCGGCCGGTGGCGACGATAAAACATGTACCGGGCCGGAGCAGTGCGCCCAGGACGAGAAGTGCATCGACAATCGCTGCGTGCCGAAGAACTGCGTAACGCGCGAGGACTGCGCGCATGCGATCTGCCTGGTGTGCAAGAACGGCGAGTGCACAAAGCCGCCCGGAATGTGCCAGGGCGACGATGACTGCTGCGCCGGGTTCCACTGCAACTTCGGTACCTGCATACCAGACAGCGAGGGCTGCCTGTCGGACGACGACTGCAAGGAACCGGATTTTCCGCGCTGCCGCGATGGCGAATGCACACCCGAATGCGTCAACGACGCCGACTGCGGCGGAGGTCAGGAGTGCCGTGACAACCAGTGCGTCAGCCCCGGCTGCACGATCGAGACCTGCCCTCAGGGACAATGGTGCAACCCTACCGCCGGAGCGGCGGGCGTCGGAGAATGCCAGGACGGCTGCGACCAGAACTCAGACTGCGCAGCCGGCAAGCAATGCAACTATGAAAGCCACGTCTGTGTAGACGACTGCTGCGGCGGCTGCCAGGTGGGCGAGTACTGCGACACAAGCTCGTGTACCTGCAAGACCAAGTGCCAGAGCGACCAGGACTGTCAGCAAGACTGGGAATGCGACCTGACTAGCGGTCAATGCCACCCGGCCGGCGCCGGCCAGGAGGGCGCCCCCTGCACGGTGGACCTGGAATGCGACAACAGCCAGGGCCTGCTGTGCGACGACTGCGACAGTTGCACCAACCCGCCAGAGACCCAGACCTGCCTTTACGACTGCGCCGGAACCTATCAGTGTCCGCGGACAGATCTGAAATGCTGGCCGCGTGGTTTCGCGGGTGGCAACCTGCGCCTGCTGTGTATTCCACAATAACACTGCAATAGTGCTTGATCCTTGCCCGGCAATGGCGTAATACCCGGCGACCATAGTGGCCCGGAAAGGAGGCAGCAGGTGGAGCCGGGCGCAAGCAAGCTTCGGAATATCGGCATCTCCGCTCATATCGACAGCGGCAAGACCACGCTGACCGAGCGTATCCTTTTCTACGCCAAGCGCATCCGCAAGATGCACGAGGTGCGCGGCTCCGACAAGGTCGGTGCCACCATGGATTCGATGGAACTCGAACGTGAGCGCGGCATCACCATCGCCTCTGCAGCCACATACTGTCGCTGGGCCGATCATCAGATCAACATCATCGACACCCCGGGACACGTCGACTTCACCATCGAGGTCGAGCGTGCCCTGCGCGTGCTGGACGGGGCCGTGCTGGTGTTGTGTGCCGTGGCGGGAGTGCAGAGCCAATCACTAACGGTAGACCGCCAGATGCGCCGATACCGCATACCTCGCCTGGCCTTCGTCAACAAGTGCGACAGGGTCGGGGCCGATCCCGTCCGGGTGCGCGACCAGATCCGCGACAAGCTGGGACTCAATCCCGTACTGCTGCAGCTGCCCATCGGGCTGGAGGATCGCTTCGAGGGTCTGGTCGACCTGGTCGAGATGCGAGCCGTTTTCTTCGGGGGCGAATCAGGGGAGCTGGTACGATACGAGCCCGTTCCTGCCTCTCTCGAGCAACAGGCCGCCTCCGCCCGCGAAGAAATGCTCGATAGCGTCTCGATGTTCTCGGATGAACTGACAGAGGCCGTGCTCGATGATCGGGTCGAACCGGAGCAAATCAGGCTTGCCATCCGGCAGGCAACGCTGAAACACCAGCTTCTGCCGTTACTGCTCGGATCGGCCTACAAGAACAAAGGCGTTCAACCCCTGCTGGACGCGGTTATAGGCTACTTGCCCGCCCCAGAGGACGTGATCAACTCGGCCATCGATCTCGATCATGATGATCGGGTCGTCGAGCTTGCCGGCGGCGCCGACGACCCGCCGGTGGCGCTGGCCTTCAAGCTCGAGGACACTCGTTACGGACAGCTCACCTACCTGCGCATCTACCAGGGCCGACTCCTGCGGGATGCAACTCTGGTCAACTCGCGCAGCCACAAGAAGCAGCGTATCGGCCGCCTGGTGCGCATGCACGCCGACCGGATGGAGGAGATCAGCTCCGGCTCGGCCGGCGATATTGTGGCCATGTTCGGAGTGGATTGCCGATCGGGAGACACTTTCACCGACGGGACTCTCGAACTATCGATGACCTCTATGCACGTACCCGAACCGGTAATTTCGCTATCGGTCGCGCCGGTCGACTCGAGCGATGAGGATAAGCTATCCAAGGCGCTCAGGAGGTTCTCGAGGGAAGATCCAACTTTCCGCGTGCGCACGGACGAAGAATCAAGCGAAACAATCATCTCGGGCATGGGTGAACTTCACCTCGATGTCTATCTGGAACGCATGCGTCGTGAATACCAGGCGCGGATCACCGTCTCGGCTCCCCGGGTTGCCTACCGCGAATCCATCGGCAAATCGGTTCGCTTCGATTACACGCACAAGAAGCAAACGGGCGGGGCCGGCCAGTACGGACGGGTGATGGGTACGATCGAGCCGATGAGCGAGGGCGAATTCGCCTTCGTCGACAACATCAAAGGCGGCGCCATCCCCAAACAGTTCATCCCGGCCGTCGAAAAAGGATTTCAGCTGATGCGTCACAAGGGCCCGCTGATTGGGGCCCCCATGGTGCAGGTTCGAGTGACGCTCGAAGATGGCCGCTCGCACCCGGTTGACTCCAAGGAAGTCGCTTTCCTGGAAGCAGCCAAAGGCGCCTGGCGCGAGGAAATCGGACGCGCCGCGCCGCGAATTCTCGAACCCGTAATGCGCGTCGTGGTCGAAGGCCCCGCGGATTTCGCAGGCCCGGTACTGGCCACACTCAACCAGCGCCGCGGCTTGATAGCCGGCCAACAGGAGGCGGCCAAGCAGTGCCGCATCGAGTCTGAAGTACCGCTGGCCGAGATGTTCGGCTACGCCACGGTGTTGCGCTCGGCAACCGAGGGCAAGGCGGAGTTCAGCATGGAGTTCGCACGCTACCAGACAGTCCCGGAAAGCATCGCTCGTGAGCTGATTGAAAAAGCCCGCGCGGGCAAGCCGGGATGAGACGGGGAGGAATCGTGGCCGAAACCAGTTGCACGCAAAACGAAACCCTGTCGAAGTGGATCGAGCGGCAATCCGGCGAGCACCAGGCACAAGGCGTGCCCGCGGCCGTACTGGCACGTCCGGGTGTCGGCAAGACCGCATTTCTAATCCAGCTCGCCCTTGACGAGCTGCTTGCGGGTGGCGAGGTGCTGCATGTCGCCCTGGGCTCCAACCTGTCTCGTGTCGAGGCGCGCTACGACGAACTTCTGGCCGAACGCCTGCCGGAGATTGATTCAGAGAAACGCGAGCAGATCCAGGTGGAGACTAGCCGCCGGCGGGCCATTCAGGCATTGCTAGACGGTAACCTGTCTGCCGAGCGCCTGTCCTCCATCCTTAAAAGCTATCAGAAGCACCTGGGCTTGAATCCCGGCCTGGTGCTTGTAGACGGCGCCGACCTGTCCCAGCTTACCAACCAGTTTGCGGTTATGGCCGAAGCAGCCGGAGGCTACGGCGCCCGCCTGTGGTTCAGTTTCAGCATACACCGTGACCGGTCCGGGGCCGGGGCGGACCTCGGCCAAATACCGAAAGAAATTGCCGCCGGACTTCAGCCTTTGATCTTGTTGCTGCCTCACGGAGAACTTATCCGGGCGCGGCTGCTCACGGCCGGCGTTGAAGAAAAAGGTGAGCAGCTTGACCTCGACCCGGGCACTCTGGCTCCGGTTTCCGGAAACGGCAAGACGGTTCGCCGCGCAGCCGAATTCACCCTGCTGTCAGGCGCGGCGGACGGCGCGGAGACGGCCTTTGGAGAATGCGCCGAACGGCACGGACTTGCCGAGCGAAACTTCTCGTTCGCCGGACGACAAACGGTCCGCCAGCGCGGTCTGGTGGTACTTGAGCCCGCCGAGCTTGCATTGGGTGATGTAAGTTTTACTTATCTGCGCGCGCGAATGAATCGTGACTTCGAGCCCAGCCAGAAATTCAGGAAGGTGCTTCAATCCATATGGCACCAGGTCAATCCCGCCGGCGAGGTCTTTTGCGTAGGCGTGGTTCAGAAGGGCGGAACCGTCAAGGGCGGCACCGGCTGGGCCGTCGAATTGGCCAAGAAGCAACACAAGCAGATTTGGGTTTATGATCAGCAGCTTCACACCTGGTACGAGTGGTTCGGGCACGACTGGCGAGCCTGCGATCCGCCGGCGATAACCCACTATCGCTTCTGCGGCACCGGCACACGCCGTCTCGAAGAGCACGGCCGCCGGGCCATCGAGGAGCTCTTCACCCGTTCATTCGGAAGCTGACTCAATTCGTCATGAGGCGCGCATCCCTTGAACTAGTTGCGGCTTCCTTCATGGTACTATTCCAGGAGCTTGCGCTGATCCGCTGGCTTCCTGGCCAGGTACGGGTGATTGCGTACTTCCCCAATCTGATTTTGATCAGTGCCTTCTTAGGGCTAGGCATGGGCTGCCTGCGGGCTGGCCAGCGCTCGTTGCTATGGCTTTGGCCTGTCAGCCTGACGATTCTCTTCGGCGCCTTTTACGCATTGAGTCACGTGATTTTTACCCAGAATCCGATCTCCGAGTACCTCTGGCTCCTGTATCTCGACATGCCCAAGAACTCCCCCGTCATTCATGGCGTTCGCCTGCCTCTTGTGCTGGCTTTCTCGCTCAGCACCCTGAGTTTCGTTTCCCTGGGGCAGCTGGTGGCCGAGCGCATCCATTTCTTCGCAGAACGCTCCAACGCGCTCTGGGGGTACGCCTGGGATATCACCGGTTCGCTGCTCGGGGTCATCGCCTTCGCGGCGGTGAGCTTTCTAGGTGTATTTCCGCTGGGATGGTTTTCCATCATCGCCGCCTCGGGGCTGGTATTCTTCCTGCCGCACCGCAGGCTCTTGTTAATCTACGTGCCCGCCTTGCTGATCGGACTAGGCCTGGTCGGGTTGGCCGAACGGGCCAGCTACTACAGCCCTTATTATGCTCTCGACACAGACCGCGACCCGGCCTCTGCCGGCGCCGCCGGGTTTTTCGTGACAACCAACGGATCCTACCATCAGCGAGCAGTGGGTCTGCGGCAAGTTGACCAGGTCGCCCAGCCCTGGCATCAGACCCTGAAGTGGAGCTATCACCTGCCCTATCAGAAATTGACCGAGAAACCAAAACGCGTCCTGGTACTCGGCGCGGGAACGGGCAATGACGTGGCGGTGGCGCTGGATGAAGGGGCTGGTTCGATAGACGCGGTAGAGATTGATCCGCTCATTCTGGAACTTGGCCGACGCTACCACCCCGACCATCCCTACGATTCGCCGCGTGTGCGGTTGTTCAACACCGACGCCCGCTCTTTTTTGAACAGCTGCGAGAACGAGTACGACCTGATCGTCTTTGGAACACTCGATTCCATGACGCGGCTCTCAGCGCTGTCCAGCGTACGCCTGGACAATTTCGTCTACACCTTGGAGGGCATGCGCGCGGCGCGGCGCTGCCTGAAACCGGAAGGAGGCATGGTTCTGTACTTCAGCGTGGCCAAGCGGTACATCGAGGAGCATATCATCGGCATGCTGGCCGACGCTTTCAATGAATTGCCGGTGATGTACAAGGGGCGCTTCATCCTGTTCACCCGTATTTTCCTCATAGGTCCGGCCTTCGCTCACCTCAAGAAAAACAATGAAGTCGATGCGAAAGTTTTTTTCGACAAAGTATTGCCGAATATCCAGATCCCTACGGATGACTGGCCCTACCTGTACTTGCGCGACCGGGGTCTGAGCTGGTTCTACATCTCTCTCATGGCAATCTTCGCGGCCCTGGCGGTTGCCGGTGTATTTCTCGTATCGCGCAGCATGCGCGCAAGTTTGATGCGGAACGGGCGGGTAGATCTCGAGATGTTTCTTTTCGGACTGGCTTTCTTGTTGCTGGAGACCAAATTCGTAACCGGCATGAACCTGGTATGGGGCGCAACCTGGCTCACAAGCGCCGTCGTGTTCGGCTCCATCCTGACCGTGATTCTGCTGGCCACCGTGGTCATGAAACTCAAGCCCATGCCTTGGTGGGTTGCGTTGGCGGGATTGCTACTGACATTGCTGGCCACCTACTGCGTGCCTGTCGCCGCGCTGCTGGATCACCACCCGTTCGTCAAACTCGCTCTGTCATTCCTGTTCGTCGGCGGGCCGGTTTTCTTCGCCTCGGCCTGTTTTGCCCTGCGCTTCCGTATGCGTGCGCGCGCCGACCTTGCCTTTGGATGGAACTTGCTGGGTGCGGTGGCCGGAGGACTATTAGAGTTTTTCTCAATGGCGCTGGGACTGAGGGCGTTGGCGCTCCTGGCAATAGCCGCCTATCTGGCGGTGGCACTGCTGCGCCAAAGGGCCTTGCGCAAAATTCCCGCGGTCTGAAGATACTCGCCTCGGAAATACCGGTGTAGGATTGCAATATCGGCGACGATTTCAACCAGTATGCTCCACGCCGGCAAGCAAGCGACGGCAAGCATCCAGGGCCTCTTCCACCTCGCCGTTGTTCGAACCGGGAGCGACAAGGTTTATCACACGGGAATACGGATGCCCCCAGCGACCTGGATCTCCCGAAGCAAAAAAGCATACCGTCGCTGTTTCCACGGCCACCGCCAGGTGCATCGGTCCGGTGTCGTTGGTAACAACCAGATCAACTCCGCGCATCAACGCGGCCAGTTCTTCCAGTGAAGTCTTGGGAGCGGCGATTAGCCCCTTGGGAATAGCCGAGACCAGTCGATCGCGCAGAACCTCTTCACCCGGACCCCAAAGGACAACCAGGCTTCCCGCCCCCGAGGATAGAAGTCGCCTGCCCAGGGCAATATAGTAATCCAACGGCCAGCGGCGTTCCTGCTTGCGCGACCCGGCCCAAATAGCGACTCTCGGCCTGCCTGCACCTTTTTCGGTAAGCCACTTCTCCCAGCCTTCCCGTTGCTCTTCGCCCATGGAGGAACGAAGCTCTGGCGGCTCCATCTCTATTCCAAGCGGGCGGACAAGACGCATTCGCTGGGCGAGTTCGTGCTCTCCTGGCGGCCCTGGGGTAACCAAGATCGTATGAAAGCCGCCTTTTATGCCTCGATCGAAACCGATCCGCACCGGGGCGCCCGAGTAATAGGTCAGCGCGGCATGGGTGAATGAGAACTCGTGCCAGGCGCTGGCGTCCAGCGCGACCTGGTAGCCGATCGAGCGAACTTCCGAAATCTTCTTTCGCCAAAGTCCGTGTCTTTTGAAGAACCATCTCTTGTCCAGCTTGTGCAGCCAATCAATCCCCTGCAACCGGTCGGCCACCTGGGCGGCTCTGGAACTGGAAAGCAAGCCCAGCTTGGCGCCGGGCAAAGCATGTCTGAGAGCATCCAGCAGCGATTGCAGGCTAACCAGGTTTCCAACCCGCTCGTCGACTCGCACAACAAGTATTCTGTCGGCCCGTTCCGCAGGAACCGGCCGCGAAGTGCGCTCTGAGAACAAACGCCTGGTCAACCAGTAAAACGCTCTTCCCATGGAAGCGATTATATATCAGGCCTGCGTGGTCACAACGCTGATCTTGAGATCCGGCGGCAAGTTGAACACCCTCAGGGCCATCTCACGGTCGAGCATGAAAAGCCCGCTGCCTTGATCTCCCGCTAGTTTGAGCTTCTGAACCACGCCGTCGGCCGTGACTTCTTCCTCTACCTGTTCGGACACGAACCACTGCAGGAAATTGTTCGAAGCGTGGTCATGCTCTTCTATCGCCAGGTTTACCAGGTTGTCGATCATGCCGCTGACCTTCCGTTCGTGCTGATAGGCGGCTTCGAAGGCTTTCAGCGGAGATTCCCATTTAGGGGGCGGCTTTTCGATAGTCTCCAGCGTAACCCTGCCGCCGCGCTCTTCGATGTATCCGAAGATCTTCATAGCATGATACATTTCCTCGAGCGCCTGAACCTTCATCCAGGAGGCGAACCCTTCCAGGTTCAACGACTGGAAATATGCGGACATCGACAGATAAAGATAGGAAGAGTAGATCTCGGCGTTGATTTGTTCGCAAAGGGTCTTTTCCATTTTTTCCTTGAGCATGAATGTTCTCCTTTCATCGTTTTCTTAGCAATCCGGCAGTATGTCATGCAAGCAATTCATATGCCATGCTGTTAGCTGGCCGTAAGAGTTGATCATTTGTTTCCCAAGCTGGTGTCTCAACCAGGGGATCTGTATCAGTCGATCAATCCGAGACACAGCATTATCGAACAAGCACACCGACGCTTTGGCAACAATTTGTTATTGCAGACATTATATTGAAGTAATTATTGCCGGCGCTTGGCACCAAGCTTGCTACAAGTATCAGTCAGAAGGAGGATCCGTCATGTCAACTCAAGGATGCTGCTCAGATAACCAGTCTGATTCGATCAACAAGAGCGATGTTGACGGCCATATCCCTACTCCGACAGAGACGATCAGGCGGGAAGGCAACCGTCTAAAGAACCAGAAATCGCTCTATCTGAGGCAACACGCTCATAATCCGGTTGACTGGTACCCCTGGGGAGAAGAGGCGCTCGGACGGTCCAGGCACGAAGACAAGCCGATCTTCGTATCCATAGGCTACTCATCCTGTCACTGGTGTCACGTGATGGAAAAAGAAGTCTTTGAGGACGACTCGCTGGCCGGGTTTCTCAACGATCATTTCATCTGCATCAAGGTCGATCGCGAGGAAAGACCAGATCTGGACAAGATCTTCATGGATGCGCTGCTGGCCATGACCGGTAGGGGCGGTTGGCCCATGTCAGTGTTTTTGACTCCCGAGCAGATACCGTTTTTCGGCGGCACTTACTTTCCACGTGAACAATTCTTGTCGCTGATAACCCGGATTGATGGAATATATAAAAATGATCGATCGCGGATCGATGCCCAGGCAAAAGAAGTATACGCGCACATTTCCGGTGAACTCGATACCATCGCCGGCACAATCGATGATCTGGTATTCGACCAATTGATATCGGCGGCAAAACGCGATTTCGATCAGGAATGGGGCGGCTTCACAAACAGTATGAAGTTTCCCATGCCGGCAACCTGGGCGTTCTTGCTGCACTACTATCGAACAAGCGGAGACGACCAGCTTGGGCAAGCCATACGCAGAACACTCGATCAGATGGGCTCGGGAGGAATCCAGGATCACATCGGCGGCGGGTTTCATCGCTATACCACCGAACGAACCTGGCTGATACCGCACTTCGAGAAGATGCTCTATGACAACGCCCTGATAGCCGCTCTGTATATCGAAGCCGCGGCTGTATTTAATAAAGGACGATATTCCGAGGTCGCCCGCCGAACCCTCGATTTCATGATCCGCGAACTGAGCGCCCCGGAGGGTGGCTTTTACGCAAGCTTCGACGCCGACAGCGGCGGCAGCGAGGGCTCTTTTTACCTTTGGACGCCGGAGGAAATAGTTGAGCTGGTCGGCAGCCGGGACGGCCCCGTTGTCTCGGCCCTGCTCGGCGTCACGACCGGCGGCAACTTCGAAGGCAAGAGCATTCTTACCCGCAGAGCCGACCCTTCGCAGCTATCCGAAAAGTTCGGACGCGATAAGGCCGAGGTCGAGGGCCTGCTCGATAAATACCTGCCGGCACTGCTGCGGGCCCGTGCCAAGAGAGCCCCGCCCGTCCTCGACAATAAGGTAATCACCTCCTGGAACGGACTGGCGATCTCTTCGATGGCTCGAGGCTACAGTCTGTTCAAAGAAGAGTCATACCGCCTGGCTGCCGAGAAGACCGCGGACTTCCTGATGACGGCGCACCGGACGCGGGACGGTCTCTTGTTACGATCATCTTATGATGGAGCGGCCGAGCACGAGGGCATTCTCGACGACTACGCCCTTCTGGCGCTCGGTTTGCTGGATCTCTACCAGGCCACAGGCGAACGGAAACAGCTCGAGCGCGCCCTTCTGTTGATTGAATACGCAGAAAGGAACTTCCGACACCCTGAGGCTGCGTTCTACCTGACAGACAAAGCAAAAGATCTGCCGCTCGGGCGACGGGTCGTGATAAAGGACGGGGTCATCCCGTCTGGAAACTCCGCCATGCTGCAGGTTCTGCTGGTCGCTGCGGTCTTGACCGGAAATGACAGCTATCAAAAACAGGTAAAATCTGATATCGACGCCTATGCGAACCTGATGCGCGGCACGGGGCTCGAAATGGCGGGCTGGTTCGATGCGGCCCTGAAACTGCGGGCACTCTTCAACGAGCTTAAAGAGAAGGGGAAAATGCCCGGCAATTCAAGATCGGAGGATTGAGAATGAGTTCGGCCAGAACCATGGAAAATTTGAAAACGGCGTTCGTCGGCGAGGCCAAGGCATGCCTGCGTCTTTTGGGGTATGCGGAAAAGGCAGATCAGGAAGGTTATCCCCAGATGGCCAAGCTTTTTCGTGCAATCAGTTCCGGCGAGAAAGTTCATGCGCTCAAGCAGCTGAGACTGCTCGGGATCATAAAATCCACCGAAGAAAACCTGAAAGCCAGTTTTGAATCGGAGACGACGGTTTCCGAGAACATCTATCCCGAGCTTATTCGAGTAGCCGAAGAGGAAGGCAACCAGGCCGCGCGGGTAAGCTTCAGCCAATCCCGCGACGCAGAGGAGTACCATGCAAAACTGTATAAGAACGCCATCGACCACATGATCGAAGAACGCGAGAGCGACTACTTCGTATGTCAGGTATGCGGCTACGTGGTCGATGGCCAGCCGCCCGAAAATTGCCCGGTCTGCAACGCGCCCAGGGAAAAATTCGAGCCGGTCAAATAACAGGGTGTATCGAGGAAAGCCATCATGAACATCGAACAAGCCATAGAAACGGCAATTCAGTACGAGACAAGGGTAAGGGATATTTACCGTCTGGGAAGCAAAGGTTGCAACGACGAGACTGGAAGCGGAATTCTCGGTGTTCTGGCCGATGAAGAACAACAACACCTGGACTATCTTTCTGAAAAGTTAACTGAATGGAAGCAGACCGGGCGGGTGACGCCGGCAGCCGTGAAAACGATCTTCCCTTCCAGGCAAGATATTACCGAAAGCCTGAAAAAGCTCGAATCGAGGGTTTCCGGTGCCGATTGCACTAACGACGCAGAGCTTCTGAAACAGGCATTGAAAGCCGAGTTGGAAACCAGCAACTTTTACAAGCAAATGGTGAGCGAGTTGGATGAACAGGGTCAGGCTCTTTTCGAACCCTTCGTCGAAATCGAAGATGGGCACCTGACTATCGTTCAGGCGGAGTTGGACAATCTGATGGGCCTGGGCTACTGGTTCGACTACAAAGAGTTCGATCTGGAAGCCGGATAATACAATGCGGGAGCAAAAAATGAGTGATTCACGGAAGAATATCATCGAAGGATTGCGCCAGGCCATCAGGAATGAATCTGACGGATATCATTTCTACACCATGGCCGCGGGCAACATCAAAGACGAGAAAGGAAAGCGAACGTTCGAAACTCTTGCGAGTGAAGAACAGATGCACATGAGTTTTCTGAACAGCCAGTACAGGTCTTTGATCGAGACTGGTCGTTTGGACAAGACGGTCAGCCTGGGGAAGCCCGCCGAGTTGAAGGGTGATAACCCGATCTTTACGGAAGGCATTAAGAAACGCATCTCGGACGCTCACTTTGAAATGAGCGCCTTGTCCATCGGCATCCAGTTGGAACTCAATTCCCAACAGTATTACAAACGGCAATCCGACCTGGCGGACAATCCGGAGGTTCGATCATTTTACAGCCGGCTCGCCGATTGGGAGTCCGGCCACTACCATGCGCTGCTGCGCCAACAGGAATCCTTGAAGGAGGAGTACTGGGCTGAAGGAGGCTTTGCGCCATTCTAGCCGCTGTCGACACCAGCCAGCGTTTTCACGGAGGGCGGTAACATGAAAAATTTTGAATACCGGATAACACAGTATCCTGCCGATGATTTTCGTGAGTTAGTCTTCGTTTGCTCCAATTCGGGTGAATGCGAGCGGCAAAAGATACCGACAGATCAGATGGATGTGCTTGCCCGGTTGCTCAACGATATGGGACAGGCTGGCTGGGAACTGGTTCAACTGGCATTCGCTGAAGTGGGAGTAGTAGCTTTCTGGAAACGAGATCTGCAAGCCCAAGGTCCCAACTAAGGAGATAAATCATGGACTACATGGCGTCTATAGAACTGGCGATGAAAAACGAAAAGACTGAGATGGAGTTCTATCAGAACGAGGCCAAGCGCTCCAACAATCAGCTGGCCGGCAAGATGTTTTCCAAGCTGGCGGATGAAGAAAAGGAGCACATGATCCGAATCACCGAGCTCAACGACAAACTGCTCTCCGAGGGAAAGTGGCCCAAGGACATACCGATTCAGGTAAGCGACACAAACGTCAGGCAAGTGCTCGACGAAATGGTCTCAAAGATCGGATCTTCCGGAAACCATGACGACGATGACGTAAAAGCCCTGGAAAAGGCCGTCGAGTTCGAGGCAAAGGGAGCCCTGTTTTACTCCGAACTGTCCCGGGCCTGCCAGAATCCCATGGAGAAGAATTTCTTCGAGTTCCTTTCCAGAATCGAGCGCGAGCATCAACTCTCGCTGGCAGATTCGCTGGCCTACCTAAAGGACCCGGACGGCTGGATGATGCAGCACGAGCGGGCCGGGCTGGACGGAGCTTAGCGATGCGGAGGAAGACATGCCTGAAAAAGTAAAATTGTACGCGCTGAGTACCTGTGGATGGTGCAAGAAAACCAAGCGTTTTCTCGAGGATAACAACATCGAATACGATTGTGTCGACGTCGATCTGCTCGAGGGAGCCGAGCGGGAGAAAGTCATGCAGGAAGTGTCTCGCCACAATCCCAAGCGCAGTTTTCCGACCTGTTTAGTTGATGACACCGTGATTGTCGGATTCAACCAGGAGAAGCTGCGGGAGGTTCTCGGACTATGAGTTCGCCCGAAGCTGGAAGACTCTATGAAAAGTTGAAAAAAGAAGCCGAGGCAAGCGGCTACATCTTGAATCCCGATAAGGATCTGGTAACGGACCTTATGGAAGGCCTGGTCACCAACAAGCAACGCTACGGTTACCTGTCTTGCCCCTGCAGACTGGCGGACGGGATTCGAGAGAAAGATCTGGATCTGATCTGTCCCTGTGACTACCGGGATGCCGACCTGGACGAGTACGGCGCCTGCTACTGCGCCTTGTATGTTTCAGAGGAAGTAGCAGCGGGCAAACGGGAACTGACACAAGTGCCGGAAAGAAGAAATGCCGAATCTTCAAAGACGGCCAAAACCAACGACCAAGAGACGACAAGACTCACCGGACACGGCATACCCGTCTGGCGCTGCCGGGTTTGTGGATATCTATGCGCCAGGCCCGAGCCTCCCTTGAAGTGCCCCATCTGCAAAGCCGACAAAGATCGCTTCGAAAGATTCTAATAGGCTGCCGCTATCACAATAGGCTGCCGCTGAGTTGCCCAGGCCGAGGCAATATGTTATGTGAGTCTCGGT
>CAZENH010000028.1:38185-71500 GCA_964513625.1 uncultured Myxococcales bacterium
AATAGGCTGCCGCTGAGTTGCCCAGGCCGAGGCAATATGTTATGTGAGTCTCGGTCCAACCCAGGCAAAGGTGAACGTTCTTGGATCAAAAAGTTAAAATCTTGTTTGTTTGCGGAAGTAACTCCTGCAGGAGCCAGATGGCCGAAGGATTCTTGCGTTTTTTGGGGAAAGATCAGGCAATCGCGTTCAGCGCCGGTGTCTCAGCCGGGGGCGTTCACCCCATGGCCGGTAAAGTCATGCGTGAGGCCGGAGTAGACATATCAGACCAGAAATCCAAGACCGTCTTCGATTTGGGCCCGTTAAGTTTTGATCTGGTCATCACCCTGTGCGATGTCGCCAAAGAATTCTGTGCCGACTCGATCCTCGAAGAGGATCGAGAAAGCCCGGAGCACAAACGGATTTGCAAAAGCTCTCTGTTCATCGGCATGCCGACTAGATTGCACTGGGCTATTACCGATCCAGCCAAGGCCGAGGGAAGCGAAGAGCACAAACTCGCCGTATTCCGCTCTGTCCGGGACCAGATCAGGGAAAACATTTCGGCGATGCTGAATCTCGGGCAGTTATCGGCTCTGGTCAGCCAGCGCAAGCAGATGGAGTTGATCCTGGACACCATGGAAGACGGCATTATCGTCCATGACCAGCACAGGCATATCTACGTTTTCAACCGGGCGGCCGAAAAAATCACGGGCTACAAGAGAGAAGAAGTACTTGGAAACGACTGCCATGATGTCTTCCACCCGAATGGACTGTGCGGATCCATGTGCCAGTTGAAAGACGAGAAAGTCGATGCGTTCAGCGAACAACATTACGAGATTGGTTTCACCAACAAGAATGGAGAAGATCGTCGCCTGATGATCAGGTCCGCCCTTATGGATATGCCCCAGGCAAGGCTCAAAGGTATTGTAGCCACCATCCGTGATGTCACCGAAGTCAGCGAACTGCGCTGGAAAATGAAAAATAAATACAGCTTCCATGGCATGGTGGGCGCGTCGGCAGCCATGCGGGAAGTTTTCAATACTATCCGCCAGGTTACATTTTCAGATTACCCGGTGCTGATCACCGGAGAAAGCGGAACCGGAAAAGAACTGGTTGCCAGGGCCATTCACAACGAAAGCCGCAGGAGCGCGGGTCCTTTCGTACCGATCAACTGCGGGGCGCTCCCGGAGAACATTCTCGAAAGTGAGCTGTTCGGACACGTGCGCGGGGCTTTCACGGGCGCAATTCGCGACAAGAAGGGACGTTTCGAACTGGCCAACAACGGCACTATCTTTCTGGATGAAGTCGGCGAGTTGAGCCCCGGTTTTCAAGTAAGGCTCCTGCGGGTGCTGGAAGAAAAAAATTTCGAGTTGGTCGGTGGAGAGCGAACAGTCGAAGTGGATGTGCGGGTGATAAGCGCCACCAACCGTGACATCAACAAAATGGTTGAAGAAGGAACATTCAGAATCGACCTCTTCTACCGCTTGTGCGTGGTGCCCTTCCGGCTTCCCCCGCTACGTGATCGCCGCGAAGATCTTCCGTTGCTGGTGGACCAGACCCTGGTCAACATTCGCCAGGAAACCGGTAAGCAAATCCGCACCATCTCCGACGAAGCCATGGAACTGCTGATGGCCTACGAATGGCCGGGAAACGTCCGGGAGTTGATCAACGTGCTGCAATTCGCTTCTGTGCGTTGCAACCAGGAAGAAATTCTTCCGAGTCACCTGCCGCCGGAAATCGGTCGCCTGTCCAGAGGATCAATGCAGCGTTCGACGCACGAATCTCATATTACCCCCAAGCCTGTTGGCTCGAGCGTTGCCTTAGAGTTTGCAAAAGCCGCTGATTCTCAAAAGAGGCGCCGCAGACTGACTTCCGAGGCCGTCGCGCAGGCTATCGACGAGGCAGGCGGCAACAAGGTGAAAGCCGCGAAGTTACTAGGCGTCGGCAGAGCCACTCTGTATCGTTTCCTTGAAAAACATCCTGTCTCATAGTGTCTCGCCCATGTATCTCACCAGAGCGCAGCAAGACCATTGGTCACCATAAGTTATTCATTTTTCAGAGTATTATTATTCGACAAGAGATGGCATGCTCCTTGCTTTTCAACAATCAAAGAATGAGAGATAGAAAGGGTAGATTTCATTTGCAATCATTCAATGAAAACCTGAGAAAGCTGATACAAATAACACGAGAGATGCTGGCTCTGGCTGACGAAGGGGACCGGGACCGCAACGACGACTCTTGCGGAATTATATATGGGATTCTCAGGGATACGGGCTATCGTCTCAGGAAACTCGCCGAGCAGGAATGTGAAAAACATAAAAAAGCCGATAAATGGGGTTGATGTACCGGAACAGCTCAATAACAATAAGGAGAAACAGTATGGCAACTATCAAAGGAACCAAGACAGAAAGAAATTTACTGACCGCATTCGCCGGAGAGTCACAGGCGCGAAACCGCTACACCTATTTTACCAGCAAGGCCAAGAAGGAAGGCTATATACAAATCTCCAAAATATTCGAGGAGACTGCCAACCAGGAAAAAGAGCATGCCAAGCGCCTTTTCAAATTCCTCGAAGGAGGAGAAGTCGAAATCGGCGCCGCCTTCCCGGCGGGCGTGATCGGTAGCACGCTCGAGAACTTGAAGGCCGCCGCGGCAGGTGAAAGATATGAACACACCGAGATGTATCCCGGCTTTGCCAAAGTGGCTCGCGATGAAGGTTTCGGCGAGATAGCCGTGGTGTTTGAATCCATTGCCGTTGCCGAAAAGCAGCACGAAAAACGCTACAACGACCTGGCGGCCAACATCGAAGCCGGCAGGGTGTTCAAGCGTGACAAGAAGGTGGTCTGGAGATGCATGAACTGCGGGTACCTGCACGAAGGCAACGAGGCTCCGGCAACTTGCCCGGCTTGCGCTCATCCTCAGGCTCACTTTGAACTCCTTGGCGAGAACTGGTAAGCATTTTCAAGAACAATATATCGACAACTGAAAGAAAAAACTGAAAGGGGCAGAGTTATGACCGAGAAATTACAGATTTACAAATGCGAAGTGTGCGGAAACATCGTCGAGGTATTGCATACCGGCAAAGGTGAGTTGGTGTGCTGCGGCCAGCCGATGAAGCTCTTTGAAGAAAACACCGTTGACGCCGCCAAGGAAAAGCACGTCCCGGTAGTCGAAAAAACGGCATCCGGCTACAATGTCAAGGTGGGCAGCGTCCAGCACCCCATGGAAGACAAGCACTACATCGAGTGGATCGAGCTGATCGCCGATGGAAAAGCATACCGCCAGTTCCTGAATCCGGGCGAGGTTCCCGAAGCGACCTTCGAGGTTCAGGCCAAGCAGGTCAGCGTTCGCGAGTACTGTAATTTGCACGGTCTGTGGAAAGCCTAATCGGTATTTCGGGAATAATCAGGCATGGACGCAGTTCTTCTCGCCAGAATCCAATTTGCTCTGACGATAGGATTCCATTTCATTTTTCCACCTCTGACCATTGGATTGGCCTGGCTGATCTTCTGGTTCATGACCCGCTATAGGCGCACCGGCGACAAGGCCCATGCCGCCCAGGTCCGCTTCTGGACAAGGCTGTTCGCGCTCACCTTCACCGTAGGAGTGGCGACCGGTATCACCATGGAGTTTCAGTTCGGCACGAACTGGGCCGACTACTCCCGTTTCGTGGGCGATATCTTCGGAGCGCCTTTAGCGGCCGAGGGAATTCTGGCATTCTTTCTGGAATCCACCTTCCTGGGCGTGCTTCTTTTCGGTTGGAACAGGTTCTCCAAGAAAACCTTGTGGCTGTCCTCGTTGTTAGTGGCGATCGGCTCAACGTTGTCCGCCTTCTGGATAATCGTTGCCAACTCCTGGATGCAGACACCGGCAGGTTATAAGGTTGTTGCCGGGCGGGCCGAGCTTACCGACTTCTTTGCGGCGGTTTTCAACCCTTCTACCGTGCCGCGATTTCTGCACACGCTCGACGCATGCCTGATCACCGGGGCGTTCTTCATGCTGGGAATAAGCGCCTGGTATTTACTCAAGGGCCGGCATGTCGAATTCGCAGGAAAATCACTGAAAGTCTCTTTGGTCGTCGGTTTTGTCGCGGCTTTTTTGCAGGTTTTTTTGGGTCACTACCATGCGGTGCAGGTAACCAGAACCCAGCCTGAGAAACTTGCGGCCTTCGAGGGTTTGTTCGAAACCCAGAAGGCAGCCCCGCTGCTGATTTTCGGGATACCCGACGCGGAATCACGCAAGGTTCACGCGGCCGTGAGGATTCCGGGCATGTTGTCGTTGCTTACCTCGGGAACCACGGACACCGAAGTGCGCGGGCTGAATGACTTCCCTGAAGACGAGTGGCCGCCTATTGGGCTGACTTTCTTTTCTTTCCACCTGATGTTTCTCCTTGGTATGTACTTCGTCGGTCTGACTGCCCTGGGAATGTACCTGCTGTGGAGGAAAAAGCTGTTCGACAACAAGTTCTTTTTAATGCTGGCTGTTGTCTCGCTGCCTCTGCCGATTATTGCCAACGAACTGGGCTGGATCGCAGCCGAGGTCGGTCGTCAACCCTGGATCGTCTACAGATTGTTCAGAACCTCGAATGCCATTTCCAAAAGCGTGCCCGCCGGGCAGGTACTGGCTTCGATCATCATGTTCACGGTCATCTACAGTCTGCTGTTTGCATTGTGGATCTTCCTGCTAAGGCGTGAGGTCAAAAAGGGCCCGGGGCTTGCCGAAAAGACGGAAGGTGAGTCATGAGCGCCCTGCAGGTTACCTGGTTTCTGCTGGTCGGCTTGTTGCTGACGATCTACGCGGTGCTGGACGGCTTCGACCTGGGCGTGGGTTTCTGGCACCTGTTCACTAAAAAAGACCAGGATCGACGCGCACTGATCAATTCGATCGGTCCGGTCTGGGACGGCAACGAGGTCTGGTTGTTGACCGGGGGCGGCGCGATATTCGCGGCCTTTCCTCCTGTATACGCCACGGTTTTTTCGGCCTTCTACCTGGCTTTGATGCTGGTGTTGCTGGCGCTAATATTCAGGGCAGTCTCTTTGGAGTTTCGAAGCAAACTGGAGTCGGCCCGCTGGCGTAGCATTTGGGATCTGGCTTTCGGTATCGGAAGTTCACTGGTGGCGCTCTTGCTGGGTGTGGCACTCGGAAACCTGCTTAGAGGCTTGCCTCTCGATAAGTATGGTAACTTCAGCGGAAGCTTTTTCAGCCTGCTCAACCCATACGCCCTGCTGATCGGATTGGTCGGCCTGGCGATGTTGGCTACCCATGGAGCGCTCTACCTGCAATTGAAAACCGCGGACGAACTGTCCGCACGCGCGCTTTCCTGGGCCAAGAAAGCATGGGTTGCCTACCTGATCCTGTTTATCGTCGCTAGCGTAATGACCATCATCACCCATGCAGATCTGCTGGACAACTTCAAGGCCGTCCCGGTCTTGTGGGTTGCACCTGTGCTGGCGCTTGGACTGGTGATATCGATCGGGGTTTTTATGCTCAAAGGCCGGGCTGGGTGGGCCTTTGTTTCATCCAGTCTTTCCATTGCCTCGCTGATGGCGCTGGTGGGCGCGGCGCTGTTTCCCAGGTTGGTGCCGGCGATTGGCAACCCTGAGCGCAGCTTGACGCTGTTCAACTCTTCATCGTCCGAGTTGACCCTGAAAAGCATGTTGATACTGGCGTCGATTGGGATGCCCTTTGTGATTGGATACACCATCTGGATCTATCGGGCCTTGGCCGGCAAGGTTGAACCTGGCGAAGACTACGGTGTCGGCGAAAAATCCGAACGGACCTGATTCATGCCCGAACTACCCGAAGTCGAAACCGTCGTCCGCAAATTCGCGCCGATCCTGGTTGGGAAAACAATAGAGGGGTTCGTCTCTTACTGGCCGAGGCAGATAAGCCCCTCGGTGGCCAAGCTACGCCGGGCAATAACCGGCCGCACCATCACGGGTCTTAGGCGACGCGCGAAGCAGATCGTCATTGAACTCGACGACCAAAGCGCCGTCTTGATCCACTTGAAGATGAGCGGCCGATTCGAGTGGTCGGCCGCCTGTGTGAATCCACCCGACCACGTCAGGGCTCGCTTCCTGCTTTCCGGCGATCAGACCCTGCTCTTTTGCGACACACGCAAGTTCGGCAGAATCAGACACGTCAAGGATCCCCAAACGACACTTTCGCATCTGGGCCCGGAACCTCTGGCCGCCGAATTCAGCGCCAAGGCCCTTGCCAATTTGCTCACAGGGCGCAAGCGCAGATTGAAACCCCTGCTGATGGACCAGACAGTGATCGCCGGGATGGGCAACATCTACGCCGACGAATCCCTTTTCCGCGCCCGGCTGCATCCTTTGCGCTCAGCCGACAGTCTTAGCTGGGATGAAATCAAGCGACTGCATCGCGCCATCCGCCAGGTGCTTCGCGAAGCAATCAGGCGTTCGGGAACGACGTTCGACTGGGTCTACCCCGGTGGCCGGATGCAGAACCACCTCAGGGTGTACGGCCGCAAGGGCCGGCCTTGCCCGGTTTGCGGCCGCCCGATTGAGCTTATCAGGGTAGCCCAACGCTCGACTCATCTGTGCCCGGCCTGCCAGAAGCCGAAATGAGCGACCCGGCGGCAAGTGCTTGGGTGTCCGCCGCTTGAAAAGAGAAAATCTCTCTGAGATTTTTCAGCGCAGAAACTTTTTGGCCTTCTGCTTGTCGGCATCGAATTCGAAGTGATTGAGAATTTGGCTGCTTTTTGCTGAATTTCAGGCGGGCAGTGAAGACCAGTCGAGTTTTTCGGTTTCCTTGCTGGCCACCACTTTGCGAAAGACCTCCTTGGGCCACTTGAGCACGCCGTCAACGGTGAGCAGGTCGTTGCGGATCGAAATGCCGAACAACTCGTCGTTCTTCCGCAGGAAGGGCAGAATCACGTTCCAGTCGGCCTGACGGAAGTCCACGAAACTCGCACCATTGAGCTGGTTCTCCCCTACTGTCCGGTAGGGGTCGTTCAGGTAGCAGGCTCCGCCCGAGGCCAGCGAGAAGAGATTATTGCCCGGGTATTTCAGATCTAGACCAATTACTTCTCCCCGTTCATCATAGCGCAGACCATTGATGATCACGAAACCCCCGTCCAGCTGCTCGCCGGCCATGAAGCTTTCGGCGCAATAGTCCAGGCAGGTGCCGTTGATCACCGCACGAATCTTGCCGACGGCATTGATCAGCGGGCGGCCGGCGGCTGAACCCATGATAAAGGCCTCTCCCCCTTTGGCCCCGTATAAAAGTGTCTGACCTACGCTGCCAAAAACCACTATTCGACCGGAATTCAGGATCTGACCCACCTGATCCTGGGCGTCGCCGTGGACATAGATTTCTGCACCGTCCATGCCCGATCCCAGATAGTCGCCCGAAGAACCAAAAACATCGATGCGCACATCATCCGTTTTGGAACCCAGGCCGCAGCCAAGAAACCGATCTCCGTGACAGCGGTAGATGATAAATCTCCTAAAACCCTTGCGGTAGGCCGCCACCAGCAAGCGTGACACACAATTCCGACCCTCCGGCGGGAACTTACGGGCATCGACTATCAAGACGGCATCGGCGCTTGGCGCTGGTGCGAGTTCTTGTTCTCTGCCGAGGCAGTGATCCACACGCACCGCAGACTGATTTGCCTTGGCATCCGCGGCGGGAACCGCATCCAGGAGTCTTTCGATCTCCCGGTCGAGAGTGGACAACAGTGTGGAACGTCGCATACCCGTTCGAAAAGGGCGATCCCTCAGAAAAGCGAGCGCCTCCAGAGCCTTCTCAAACCCTCCGGGTTCCAGCAAAATCTTGTCAACAGCTTCAGACAAGCTTTGGTGATCGGCCTGCAGCAACAGTTTCCTCAATGCCTCCACCTCGGCCGGTGGAATACTGACAATCGATTGAACCTCTTCGGTGATCTCCGGGCTGAGAGTCGTGTCGCGACAACTACCGCTTTCCAGTCTCTCCGGCGACGGCACCAGAGTGCGTTGTAGCACTTCCGGAACCAGGCGCCTGGAGGCAGGCAGTCCCGAATCATTTGCCATGATGGAGTTACCGAACTTGTCGCGCACGTCCAGCATTACGCGGCCGTTTTCGGTGCGCAGCGAATATGTGAATGCTCCGCCGTCGGTGCAGCTTCCTCCCCGCGCCACCCAGGTGCGGTCGGCCACCGCCGGAACTTCGGGCCATAACTTGGAGACATCTTCGAAGAAGGCGTCTATGGCCTGCTTCTCGGAGGCTATGGCGCCGAAACTCTTCTCTCCTGTCTGCAGGGCAAACACCTGGGGACGCAACATTGAGACATCGGTTATTCCGATCAGCTGGGGTGCCAGCGTGCCGGGCTCGGCTCTGGCCACGATGAAAAACCAGGGACCGTCAGGGGAGCCGTGCAAATGGGCGGTCTGTAGTGCCCGGTAAATGCGCTGGCGTCGCTTGGAAAGCCGTTCGAAGTCGCCCTCCGGCGTGGGTCCCAGCGCTTCGATGACGAACTCCAGAGGATAACGCAAAACGCGGGAGTAAAAGTCGAACAACAGAACCGATACCTCTGTGTCCGTGACGAACAGCGTGGATATTCCCCGCTGGAAAAGATACTCGGTCACCGCGTGGTAGTTGGCGAAGTCTCCGTTGTGAACCAGGGCCTCGTGCAAGCCGACAAAAGGATGCGCGCCGCCCGGATGCCAGACACGGCCGCGGGTAGGATAGCGCTGGTGGCCAATCCACACGTGAGCGGTCTGCTCATCGAGCCTGTAGTAGCGGGCGATTTGCTCGGCAAAGCCCACTCCCTTCAAGACCATCAAGTCGCGACCGTGAGAGAGGACAAAAGCACTTGGATGTTCCAAGCCTGCGTAATGCCGCCGGTTGAGCCGGAAACTGTTCTGGAAAACAAATTCATCCTCGGCTGCGTCGCGCTCCTGGATTTGTTGGCTTGCGGCGAAGTCTTCCAGCACTTCGGTTTTTACCCGGACAAAATACCTGAAAACCTCAGGAGGCTTTACCTCCAGGCCGAGGGCTCGGTGGTCATCCAGGCTCGGCTGGCGCTCCTGGTGCGCGACGGTGAAGCAAGGTTCGATAAACTCCTTCTCTACATCGCCCCTGACACCGCTTTCCAGATACGCCACCTGCAGGGCGTAGTGCTCTCGAAGATCGCCGAACAGCCCCGCCGCCGCCACTCCGCCTCCCTTGGCGTTGCCGCGATTTTGCATTTGCTCGCACGGCCGGATGATCAGGCTGCCGGGCAGAGATGCATCCGAAATAATGCCGATCACTCCGCATCCACCCTCGCAGTCGGGTTTGGCCGCTACATGGGAAAAACAGGGCAAGCTCCGCCGGGAACGTATTATAGCGTCCGCATCACGCCAGGCGTTCAGGGCTTTGCTCATTGTGTTCCTCCGGGCTCGACCCAGCGCAGCAAGTCGCGTCGACCGCGGAACTCGCGGATGCTGGAAATTCCAAGCCGGGCAAGTCGCTTGCGCAGATAACTTGCCCAGGCGGTGTACAGGTTGACAATCCGGTCCCTGACGAATTCCGGGGTCAACTGCGCCGAGAGAATCGGATCGGTCGTTGCGATACCTATGGGACAACCGCGGTTGCGCTCGCAGTTTCCACAACGCACACAGTCGATAGCCACCAACTCGGCGGTGCCGATGACGACCCCATCCGCTCCCAGGGCGATCGTTTTCAGAACGTCGTCCGGGGTGCGGATCCCGCCGCTGGCCAATAAAACTACTTTGTCGCGGATACCCTCCTTGACCAGAAAGTCATGCGCCTGGATGACACCGTATTCAATCGGCTGGGCGATGTTCTTCTTGGCAATGTCCGGGGCCGCCCCGGTACCGCCATAGGAGCCGTCCAGGTGCACAATGTTGGCACCGGCGTAATAACTGCCCACCGCCACCATGTCCACGTCGGCAGGCGTGGACACCTTGACCGAGAGCAAAACATCCGGATGAATGGCGCGAATCCAGTCGAGGTGTTTCTTGTGGTCCTCCACCGAATAAACGCTGTGAAACGGGAAAGGAGAGAACAAGCTGGTGCCCCTGACGGCTTGACGCATGACGGCTACGTCGGGCGTGTTTTTCTCGCCGAGCAGGTGGCCGCCCAGGCCTGGTTTGGCGCCTTGCGCATACTTGAACTCCACCAGGCGGGCGCGCTGAATGGTCTCCTCGCGAACTCCGAACAGTCCGGTGGCAACCTGGGTAATAACGTTGTCGGCATAGGGAATGAGTTCCGGCGGGTAGCCGCCTTCGCCGGTAGAAGTGAAAGTGCCCAGAACTTTTGCGGCCTGGGCCCGGCCGCACATGACCGCCAAGGAAATCGAGCCGTAGGACATGCCGCCGCCGTAGATCGGGATCGGGATGGAAAGTTGAGGTCCATCCTGGCGCCGATTGAGCGAAATGCCCAGATCAACCGTGTCGGATGAGATTTCCGACTGTGCGGCTCTGTCGCTCAGCCGAAGCAAGTCGAAACCGCCCGCGGAATCGCCCCGTTGCACCAGATCTGTTTGCTTGGGCAGACTGCCAGTGCGAGCCACGCGATAAGTCTCCCGTAAGATGGAAGGCGTCCAGCGGCGATCGCCAAGCGATTGGGCTGCCGGATCGGTTTCAATGGCCAACGCATCTAAGGGGCAGACGTTCACGCAGCACCAGTCATTTTTCAGACACTCCGGACCGATACAGCGGTCGTGCCTGGGCTCATCCAGGGCTAACTTGCCCTCCGGCCGGCGGTGCACTGAAAACCGGCAGCACTCCACACAAAGAGTGCAGTTAGTGCAACGCTCACGATCAACGCGGATCTTGTAAGCACCTGTCGGATTCGCGAAACGATCAGGGACCAGCCGGCAAGATGCCAACTGAGAATCACCAGCCGCCAAGGATACCGAACGCTCATTTCCCCCGGCATGCTCGGCTTCCTCTTCGATTCGCCTGCGGAAGTCCTCCCGGGCCCGATCGGCGAAAATAACGCGCCCGGTTTCTCCGCGCAGACGGCGTACGTCCCTAAGCCCCATGGCTCCCAGGACTTCAAGCAGTTGATCCCGCCAGGCAAGCATCAGATTGATCACCCGCGTCGCACCCCAGCGACGGTCAATGCCGTCAATCTGGCGTGGACACGGTTTTTGCTCGCGACATTCCGCGCAGATGTCGCACTCCAGGGCAATCAGCAACGGTACATCAATCACCACCGCATCGGCTCCAAGCACTATCGTCTTGGGTACATGCTCGGCCGCCGCAATCCCGCCCGAAGCCAGAAGGGTGACCCGATCGCGAACTCCCTGCTTCACCAGCAGCCGGTGGCTGTCTCTCAAGGCACCTAAAAGCTTGGTGCCATCGGTGCCTTTCCCATGGGTGTCTGCGCAAAGGTGCAGCGTTTCTGCTCCGGCCTGAGCCAGGTCGAGAACCGTCCGTTCCACAGCGTGTCGCACCGGGAGACGCAAGATGGTCAGTAGTTGCGGATTAATCTCCCGCACCCGGCGAATGTCGCTGATCGGATCTTCGGTGGTTTCGAACTCGACAATCGAGGCCCATTCCAGAAGTTCCCGGTGGCGCTCGATGTCTTCGGACTTCAGTAAAACGATCAGGTGGTTGAAATACTCGGCCAGGGGCGTGATGTCCGATCCGGCCCGAACCGTTGCGTAGGTGGTAAGCTTGCTGGCAGCCAGTGCCAGCGAGGCCTCCATCGCACCACCGGGAGAAAAGGGCAACACGCCGAACAGGATTGGCAGGGCAATCCCTCGGGTCGGCGGTATGGGAGACTTGAGGTTTCCCTGAGCATCGAAGTGCAGGCCGCACAGGTCTTGGACCAGGCGCCCCAACGTGATGGTGGTGGAGATATTTTCACGGCCGTGGATACCGTCGCGAGTGGGCCGAACTATTTCGGACATGTCGGTCCAAAGGTTGTCATAACCGGGTCCGTCGAAAGGCCCGCCGTAGCCGGCGCCGGAAACCGGTATCTTTCCCTCGGCAGCCTGTTCCAGGAGGCTGCGAAAGACATCGGGTGTGTAGGTGGTGTCACCCTGGGCGAGATAATCCGTGTCTGGACAAAGCGAAAGCGCACCCCGCGGGCAGCGCAGCACGCAAGCATAGCAGTTCTTGCAACAGGCAGTTTTGGGATCGGCCATCTTTCTGGGGTCGTCAGTCCGGCGTTCGTGGCAACCGAATAAACAGGCTTCCAGGCACGTGCCGCAGTTGATGCAACGATCGCTTCTCTCTACCCGGCGCGGGCGAAGCAAAGGAAACCGGGGAGGCGCGGGCCGGGGCGAGAGCTTCCATGAACTCATGGGTGCACCCTCCAGTCCGGCAGATCAAGACCGAAAGTGTCCTGAATCCATTCACGGTTTTTTTCCAGTTCCTCGATAAACGAGTCAATCTGTTCGGTCGGCCTCCTGTGGCTTTTTTCCAGCATTTCCTCCAGGGCCAAGTAGCATTCCCGGAGCGGGAGTCGAGTTTGGCAAACCTCCTCGCACAAGCCGCAACGGAGGCATAAAAAAGGTTTGGCCATCTCGTGTGGTTGCACGTCTTTGCCTATCAGGAGCGTCTCGGCCAGACGAAGCTTCGCCCGGCCGGTTACCAGTTCATCTCCGGTCAACAAGTATGCGGGACAGCTCGAGACACATGCGCCGCAGAATGTACAACGCAATGCCGATTGCCTGAGAAGGGCCTTGCCGGCTTCTACCTCCCGCTTGGGCACCGACCAGCCTTGGGCTGCTACGGGAGAAGCACCCCTGACCAATAAGCCAAGCAGCGGGGAAAACAAGCGCGCCAGACCTAGTCCTGCGGCAAATACCGGTCCGATGAAAACAAATCCGGGAATGTTGAACAGACGGGTGCGCACCCGAAAGAATTTCATCGGATTGAGCAGCAGCTGCGGGTCGACCTCGATCTTGCGCCGCACCAACGCTTTGCGCTCGGCTCGGTTGTAGCGGTGGCTCAGGAAAGGCGAGTTCCAGATCCCGAATCCGTAGGGGCAACCCCTGTTCCGAATGCCCAGGTAAGTGAGCTGCTGAACCAGCAACAGCTGGAGCAGGTATCTAAAGCGCCGCCGGGCGTCGCAAAGGAACGAGGCAATCACCACGCAATCCTGCGGCGTGTTGGTCCTTGCGACAAAGACCTCGACGGACAACGGTCGCCCGAACCGGCGGGCCATCCGCTTGGCTCGTTTTATGAAGGCCGGCACCGTGCGGCGCGGGAGAACCACCTCGGAGGCCAACATACTCGGGCCCAAGCGCTGGGCGTGGAGCGGAAAGTACCTCTCTGACCAAAGATAAGCGGCATCTCTGACCGGGGCGATAGCGCCCAAACCGATGTCTTTCTGGAAATCGAGAAAGGCGCGTTCGTTCTCCCGGGTTTCAAAATGCAAAAGCAAACTATCTTGCTCACTCAAGAAAGAACCGGCCTGACCGAAGCGATCGGCCATCACCTGGTTTTCTTCGCGCAGTCGCTCCTCGTCGAAAAAGGCCACGTGCGAAGGTGACAACCCGGCATCCACCAACTTGTCGATAAAATGAAATGCATCTTCCGCGCTATTGAAAATCAACAACCACGATGAGGAAAAGGCCGGCTTCGGTCTTACCCGCAACTGAAGCTCGGTAATGATTCCCAGTTGTCCTTCGGTTCCGCATAGCTGTTTCAATGCAGAACCTTCGACTACTTCTCTGGACCCGTCGGGAAAGACCACCCGCGCCGAAAGCAGAGCCTGGCTGAAGGGTCCGTAGCCAAAACCGTCGATCCCCAATCCGCCGGTGGAAGCCCATCCCCCGACCGTGGAGAACCGGCTGGAGGGAGTGGTCACCGGAACCAATCCGTAAGGTGCCAGCGCCGTCGCCAGATCGACCCAGCGTACTCCCGGCTGGAGACGTACTCTGCGCTGTTCTGCATCGACGACCAGAATCCGGCGCATAACCGAAAGATCGATGACCAGACCGTTCTTGGTGGGAACGGCGCCGCCGAAGGCGGACGACGACACCCCGCGAGGGTAGACCGGAAGCCGTTGCTCTCTGGAAAAGGCCAGAAGATCGACGACATCCTGTTCGGTTCTCGGTTGGGCCACCAGCAAAGGGGTGGTGCGGTGGAGCGCCCTCTCCAGTGCACGCGGCACCCGGGCCAGGTCGCGGCTGTACATGCGCCGCTCGAAGTAACCCTGTAGCACGCGGCAATCTTCCGAGAGGCGAGCGCGAAGTGCCTCGGCCATGCCCTCGATTCGGCGCCGCCGTCTGGGAGTATCGCGGTCGGTCAGGTAAGCCCACCACAGGCGGAACCATTGCCTCGGGGAACCAAAGACGACGTACAGAAACAGCCGAAGCGATCCCAAGAATCCTACCCGCCCGGCGAGCAGGCCGGCGATTCTCTCCGGTGTATCCAGGGCGTACTTTCGTCGCCGTTTTTGGGCGGCGGCTTGCGCCTTTTCTTTCCAAAAACCTGTCCAGCTCAATTAAACTGCTCCTCGGTCGAAACAGACCGACACCCAACACAAATCTAAAGCGATTCTATTTCTGTCAATCAACCGGTCGGACGACACACTATTCCATGATCAATGGTCGCCTCAAGGATTATTGTCTGCCGTGGCTGGCATAGCCGGTCTATTGTCTCAAGTATCCCTGTTCCATCTCGTACCAGTTGGCCCTAGCGCCCAGGCGCGCCAGCACCGAGAGAAGTCCGAAGCGGATGCGAAGCAGGAACAGAAACTCGCCGGGGATGGCGAGTTTGAGCAACTTGCGCTTGGCCTTGATGGTGGAATAGGTTCTGTGCTTGCCGTTCTGGTTTTTGAGCTTATTGTTTGGATGCGAAAAAGAGCAGGACAATAGAAAAAGGAGGCGTTTGTATAAAAAGAGGGCTGAAGTGGATTTACCAAAGTGGCCGGCAGCGGGCTGGGCGCCTCGGGCCACCTCGGGCTGAGGTCCATTTCAATCTACTGCGCTGCCTTTGGCATCCACGGGCTGCTCTATAGCTAATTTCTTCAGTTGCCGTTTCTTTTGATCCTTCCAGTTTTCAAGACCACTACCCTTACCGCCCATGATCAGGTTGGCGACCAGGGGCAGGGTGGGTTTTTCTCCAGGTTTCAGTTTGCGCTTCTTGTACTCGATGACCAGAGCGGTTTTGGAGGACAAGATCCAGGCGTGGAGTACATATCCGCGATGCTGGCGCAGCTTGCCGACGTCCTTCGCCCGCTTGGCCTTGATGAAGCGCAGGGCGGCCTCGGCTCTTTGTACGGTCATTCCCTCGCAGATCTGTTTCGGCCTTGCGTAACCCAGGTTCACCGACACCTTCACAAGTCGGTGGCCGAGCTTCGGGCTGATAGTGGTGTTGGCGTTCTCGAGCACGGTGTGATTGCCCTCGATGGTGGCCTGCCGCATCCAGCTGTTTACGCTGGGCACCGGCTTTTCATCTTCTAGTTTGAACTTTTTATGCATGTAATGCAGGTCGATTATTTCACGCACGTAGATTCCGCTGCCCGCGGGATCCTCTTTGAATCCTTCGGCCATCAGCCGCTTGGCGAGGTCGGTCTTGGCGATCTTTGCGGCATCTATCAACGGCGTGTCGCAGGCGAATTTCGGCCCGGCCGCGGTCGCCGGGACGGCTGCCGTCGAGATCATGATCGAAAACAGTATGACGTATCTCGTTCGCATTTTTTCTCCCTTGTGTATCTTGCCAATATCTATCGTTCATACTCCATCGCGATCTGTTCGAGCAGCTTTGCAAGCCGGGCCGAATTCTTGTTCTCATCGTACCACTTCTCGGTCTTTACAATCGCCTTTTGGAGCTTCGCTTCCTCGGCCTTGACTGAAGCTTCACCCACCGACTCCCACGGTTTCGGCCCCGTGCTGTTGAAATATCCCTTCAAGTGCGGCGGCAGCGCGTCGGCCAGCCACATGGCGGCCCAGGCGCGGCGCTTTGAATCGGCCTTCGTGTTTTTCACGGTTTTCAAAAGTGCCGGGATCGACTCGCGCTTGTAATCTACGCTGAACTTCAGCCGGTTCGATTTGCCGTTGCGATCATCCACCCAGCATACGTAATCACCCGGGCGGAAAATGCCCTTCGCGCGGCCTTCCAGGATCTTTGCAACCAGCTCGGCCCGCCGGTGGACGGTCTTGCCCGGGCCAATCGCCAGCTCGGGAATGGGATACGGCCCGCGGCCGTTCCAGATCACCGCTAGCTGCCTCTTGCTCAGCGAACGGCTGAACGAGAAGGCGGCGGCATTCGACGACTCGATCCTCAACACGGTCTTGGGAGTCAGGTCTGGATTTTCCCGGTAGACCGTGCGGTCGCTGTCGTTGACAAACAGGATCTCCAGCAGGATCGGCTCGCCCCAGGCAAACGCCGTATGAAGCAAGCGGATCTTCGGCGCCGAGGCCTGCGACGAATCTCTCTTTTCGAGCGCGAAGGCGCAAAGCAATTCCCGCATTCTTGCGTACTCGGGCGCGGCCGCCTTCTTGGCCAGCGCGGGATTGTCGGCGAAGGGGTAGCTCAAGCCCTTCAGCGACCAGGGGTAAGATGGATCGGCGTCGGCCAGAACGAATTCTACGCTGCCCGGATCCATCACTCCCATCCGGTCGAACACGGTCCGGGGTTCTTTGTCCTTCTCCAGGGCGGTGTAGGCCAGCTTCATGCCCGGCACCCAGGCAATCGTCATAGGCGAAGCGCCCGCCGCCGGCACCTCCCCGTTCGCGCCGGCCGTCGCGAAGGCGAAGTCGTAGGTGTGGCCGTTGCCCACCCAGGCCTCGACGTACAGCCCGGCGCCCGGCAGCGGATGTCCGTAGACGTCCTTGATGACGCCGCGGATGGTGATCCGCTCACCGCCGAACGACGGCCCGGCGAGCATGAGCGCCACAACCATCGTCACGGTTGCGATCGTCGAGCGCATGGGAATTCCGGTTCAGTCCATTCTGGCTACGAGAATCTCGTCAGCGACGACGAGGAAGAGCAGGCCGTGGGCTGAATCGTACGCCATACCCTCCACCCTGCTGCCGTCGTAGCTTTCCAGCACCTGAACCGTCTTGACCACGACCTGATCGACGATCTCATGCACCAGCAAGGCCGGGTTGTCTTCGAACGAATCGGAGACGGCCACGAAGATGCGGCTGGGGTCGGAAGGATCCACGACGACGTCATGATTGTCGGAGAAAGGCACGCTGATCACGCCGGGCGCCTGGCTGACGGTGTCGACGGTTCCGATATAGCCCTCTCCGAACGACTGGATTCCCGTCGCCACGTACAGGGTGTCGCTCGAACCCGCCATGGAAAGACCTTCGATGCCGTTTGCGAGTATGTCGTGCGCCGCGCTCATGTCCACGTCGGGCAAAAACTGCAGATCGAAGGGCGCCGACTGCGGGATGCTGATCACCCTGATCTCGGCCCCGCTGTAGTTGTGGTCGGTAAGGTACAGAAGATCGTGGTCCGACAATGCATCCGGATTCTGCGATTCGTTCGCCCATTCGAGCCCCAGCGTATTGCCCTGCGTTCCCAACCAGTGGCAGTCCCACGGGGGCGGATCGGGCGGCCAGGTGCAGCCGCTCTCGAGCCGATCGCGGTAGGATTGGCGCTCCCAGGAGACCAGCGCAGTGCCGCTGGCGTCGAGATCGAGAATGTCGATGTTGCCGCCGACGATGTCGTGGATGAACAGGCGCGTGGGATTGTCGCCCTCGCTCTGGGCTTCCTTGATGGCGAAGCCGGCGATCGCGATGTTGAAGTCCGCCGGGGCGGTCGACGGATCTCCGCCGTCGATATTGTAAGTGAACGACCCCGCTTCGGCGCGACCCGCGACGGCCTGCACCCAGATCTGATCCCACCCGATCCCGGCGCTAGTGGTCTGTCCGTTCAAGCTCACAACGTAGATCAGCCCGTGATTGCGGTCGTGGGCGAACCAGCCCTGCGGTATTCCGCTGGTCCAGGGGACGGACACCTCTTCGGTGCCAAGCTCGAAAGAAAAGCCGTCGAGTTGATCGTCATAGTCGACCTGGAAAAACCGCAGGTGCGGCCTGTTGAAGGTGTTGTCCGTATTGGCGTCGAATACCATGAGATTCTGCGAGTCGTCGACGCATAGCGCGCCGGGCTTGCCGTCGGGAATGGAAAGCGTGGCAATCAAAGCGTTTTGCGGACCATCGGACCGGCTGACCACGTAGTAGCTCAGGTGCTCGACCTGAAAGGAGGCCTTGTTGTCGGCAAAGCTCACGCCACTGACGGGATCCCAGGCGCTGTCCGCGTCATCGTCCAGCACCAGCACCGAAAGTCCGACCAGGCTGCCCGAGTAAGGCAGTTCGATGGTGACCGGGCTATCGAACGCCTGGCCGTGAGGTGTGAAGCTGTAAACGGAACCGACCTGCGTGGCACCATCGGGCAGGGCTACCGGGGCTTCGGTGGTAGCGACGGTGAATTCCACGTCCTCGCTCATTGCGCCCGCGGGTATCACCAACCGGGCATCAGCGTGGGTGATCGAGCCACCGTCGGGTCCGATGGTGACGGTTGTCGGGGAAGCATTGTCCGATCCATTATTGCAGCAGACTAAGATCATTCCCGGCGCCAAGAGAACCAGAAGGCCACCAAGGGCGCGAAACGCAAGTTCCCTGAATGCGTTCATCTGCCAACCTCCCAAGTTTACGATTCTCCGCGTCATCTTACCACAGACATGGCTATAGTACAGAAGAGACCATGGTCGTAGTCGAACGTTCGGATTCGGGTGTATTCCTACCGACGACGGCGTCCTTTTCGCCGGGAGTAATTGCGGTGACTCGAGCGTCCCTTTCTGTATCTGGAGGAATCCGGCATCCGGGGCAACTTCCAGCTCGACCGCCAGATGGTCCTCCACCTGGGAGCCTGCGTTCCTTCGATCTGCAGAAATCCAAGGTCGTTTTCCCATTCAATAAGCACAACGTTTTCGAGAATGGCTAAGACCCGGGCGTCTTCGCCTATGGAATCATCTACTCGGACGAGGTAGAGGCCCGGTTCGCACTCAATCTCATCCACTGATTCATCCAGCCTGAAAACCGCGACGGGTTCGTCGGTTTCTTTTGTGCTGGTGTCAACCAGTTCCAGACCTTCAAAACTAACTCTTCGGGGACGGGTCCAATCCGTGGAGTGAACCAGATTGATGAAGTTGTCGAGGCACTCCACCTCCTCGAGAGAGTTTTCACGAGAAACACGATTCTCGTCGTGCTCGCGCCGGTCGCCAAACAGTTCGGGACACTCCTGTGCCGGTTTGGCCCGGATCACCCATGAGCCATCATCATGATCGTTGTCGCTCCCCTCGGCCGGTATAGTCGGAGCACCGAGCAGCAAGAACACCGCGACCAATCCAACTCTCCCCGTCAGGCTGAGGCCGATCATCCGAATCGCCGACTTCCTTTCAATGTCAATTCCCTTCGAAACCAAACGAGCTTCCGAAGAAGGCAGAATATCATAAATATACTTCTTATACAAAGATTGTCTATTAAATGGTCCTGTCAATATAATTTTTGTCTCATAATAACAATCAGATAAGGACTACAACAAAAATGGAATCTGGAGTTCTGACGAATTACATTGCGTATCTCTCATAATATCTATCATATACAGGTAGTTATAATATGTTTGAATCGAAATTATATGTGTAGTAAGATAAAAGGGTTTTGGCCCTGATTTGGGCACCAATACGTCGTCAAAATCTTTGTGTCGTTTGTAAAATCTGGAGTCGTCATGCCTGAGAAATGCAAATACGAGGATGACATTCTTCGGTCCCTGAGAAGAATTAGCCGGGCCATTGACCTGCACAGCCGGAAACTTGCCAGTCAGTACGGCCTGACCGGCCCGCAGTTGGTATGCCTGCGTATTCTGGAAAACCAGGGTCCCCTTACTCCGAGTTTGCTGGCAAAAGAGATATCCCTGAGCCAAGGCACGATCACCGGCATCGTCGATCGTCTGGCCGCAGGCGGGCTAGTGACCCGCGAACGCAGTACAAAAGACCGCCGTTCGGTCACGATCAGCATCTCTTCTTCCGGCCAGGACATGGTCAACAGGGCCCCCTTCCCGCTTCAGGAATCCCTGACTCTGAATCTCAGAAAACTACCGCCCGAGAACCAGACTGTCATTCATACGGTTCTGCAGCAGATCGTCCGCATGATGGGTGCCGAGGAGGTTGATGCGGCTCCGGTCTTGTCGACTGGATCCCCGGCTGTGGCTGCCAGCGAGGTAAAGGAGTTTTTGGATCAGGCCCCCTCGAACATCACGGTACTGCCCGGGGCAAAGGACAATCAGGAATCCGAAGGCAGAGAACCAACCGGCTCGCAAGAACCAGGATGTGATGCATCCTGATTTACACTCGAAACAAGAAGTCCGGGCGCCGGTCCCGCAACTGGAGGAAGCCGTGTTGAAAAACCTGGCTCTTGCAACTATCTTTCTGGCCCTATGGTCGGGCCGGCTTCCGGCCGCGGATTTTCCGGGTGAAGAGCAGCCTGTACGCTATTTTCAGAATTTTACCAGGAACCCGCTTCCCGAAGGAGCGGTTTCCGATCCAGAAACCGGTCAGCCGATCATCTTGATCGTGATCGATGCTTTAAGACCGGATCATCTCGGGTGCTATGGCTATGGTCGTGACACCTCTCCCATGCTGGACAAGTTCGCCGACCAGGGAATCATTTTCACCCGTTATTTCGCCAATTCCTCCTGGACTCGCACCGCCACGACCTCGATGCTGACAGGCCGCATCCCCACCCGCCATGCGGTGCAATGCGACAAGCACAAGCTACAGGCCTCGATACCCACCGTGACGGAGCAGCTGAAAAAGGCCGGCTACGCAACACTGGCGGTGGTGGGCAACGGAAACGCCAGTTCGGCCTTCGGGCTCAACAAGGGATTCGACGTCTTCGAAGACACCACCAGGAACTGGAAGGGACTGCCCAGGGCCAAGCAGGTGTACGACAAGGGCTTGGAACTTTTGCGCAGATACCGGGGCAAGAAAAAGGTGTTTTTGTTTCTGTTCGTCCTTGATACACACGATCCCTACCGGCCCGCTCCACCGTACGACGAAATGTTCCTGCCCGGCTACCATGGAAAGATAGTGCACTCCCCCCGCTGGGAACCCAACAACGCCTATCCCAAAGAGGTGCGGGAGAAAATCGTCGCACTCTACGACGGTTTGATCCGCTTCACCGACGATCAGACAAAAGTCTTTTTTGACAAGCTTGATCGGCTAGGCTTCTACAATCGCTCCAGCATCTTCATCACCGCCGACCACGGGGAAGCCTTCGGTGAACATGGCGTCTACAAACACGGGTATCAGCTGTATGAAACCCACCTGCGCGTGCCCCTGCTCATCCGGGCCCCCTGGCTGAAGGTCAAGGGTAAGTACTCCTCGGCCTTTGTCCAGCAGCTGGACCTGTTTCCCACCTTCTGCCAGCTGGCCGGAGCCCGGGTACCCGATGACCTGCAGGGCATTTCGATCATCGACGCCCTGAAAGACCGATCGTCGGTACCGGTTCCTCGCTACGTCCTGTCGGAGTACAAGTGCTACGGGATTAAGCGCACCTCCATCAGGACCCGGGGTTACAAGCTGATCTACCAGCAACCCGCCGACCGGGAACAGTTCATGAAGACGGTCAAGAAGCCCGAATTATTGCCGTCCGTATCGTTCGACCGAGAGGTCTTCTCCCTCTTTAACGTCCTCAAAGATCCTTACGAACGCAAGAATATCTGGACGGTTGCCGACCAGAAACTAAAGAACCGGCTTCTCGAACTCTTGAAGGACGAAATCGACGAAAAAAAACCGCCAAAGAAAATCAAGAACCTGGATCCCCAGTTAGTAGAAGAGCTTCGCTCCCTGGGATATGTCCAGTAGGTAACTTCTATGTCCGATAAGACAATCCCACACGCCGGCAAGTTGCTGTTGATGGTTGCTGGAATAACTATGCTCCTGGGACTTCCCGATGCAAACGGGCGAGGGAAAAAGAACCAAAATATCCAGAAACCGAGACAGCTGTTTGTCAACAGTGGATTCGAAAAGGGCCTTGCCGGCTGGAAGCCGAAGCGTATCCGGCTGATCGAGGATCCCACGGTAGCCCATAGCGGCACCAACTGTGTTTTGGGAGAAGTCCGGCGTCGCAACACCGGGACCGCGATCCGGCGCACCCTAAGACTTCGCAGCGACCACATGTACCGGCTTGCTGTATGGGCCAAGGCAGACAACCACAGTCGCCTGACCATCTGGAAGATAACTGGAAATCAACGACTGGTCATCGCCAATTGGCCGAGCGTGCCCAGAAAATGGAGCAGGTACCGGGTCAATTTTACGGTCGACTCCGACGGCCCGGTCACCCTCCTGATCGTCGCCCCCTCGTCGTACTGGGCACCGGTCGGGCGAATGTGGCTGGACGATCTGTCACTACTAGAGTTGCCTAAATGGGAACGGCTCAAGGTATCCGATCAGAATGGATTCAATGATTTTCCTTCCATGGTCAAGACCGGAGACGACTCAGTCTGGGTATCCTGGCTTTCTTTCAGAGACGGCCACGATACCCTGCAGGTGACCCGCCTGACGTCCGCGAACAACAAACTTGAACGTCAGCGGATCCGGGAGGTCGCCGGAATACGGAATAGTCGAATTCTCGATCCAACCCTGGTCGCCGGCCCGACCGGCGCATGGTTGGTATACGCGGCCGAGCTCAACCAGAACTGGGATCTGTTCGCAGTATTCCTCGACGATGCCAAGGGTCCGCAAGAGCCCATTCGCATCACCCGCCATAGCGGCGTGGACGTGCATCCCTCGGCGGTGGCGGATGGGGAAACCTTGTGGATCGCCTGGGAATCCAACCGCGACCGGGGATACAGGCAGATCTACCTCGCCGCCCTTCGCGCCGGAACCCCGGGACAGCCACTCTGTCTTTCAGCACCGGGCACCAATAACTACCAGCCGAGTATCGTGAAACGGTCCAGCGGACCCCTTCAGGTGGCCTGGCACAGCTTTCGAAACAACAACTACGACCTTTTCACCCGGGCCATATCGGGCGGCAGCCCGGGTCCTGAACGTCGCTTGACAACGGCACCCGCAATCGACCGGGGAGCACGACTGGAATCCTGGAACGATCAGGTGTTCTTGGCCTGGGAACACGCTTCCTATTCCGGGTATAAGATCGGCAAGGCCAGTATCAAGCGCGTGCTGGTGGCCCGCTTACTGGACGGTCGACTGCGCATGCCCAAGGGCCTAAAGAAGACCAGCCTGTATTCTCTGGCGGAGTCTCCGGACCTGAAGTTGGACCAGCACGGAGGTTTATGGATCGCAGCAAGGGTTCCCCGCGATCGCAACTCGGGCTGGGACGTCGTCTTGTGGAGGTATCTTCAGGGAAAATGGGCAACGCCCAGGGTACTTTCCACCCGCAAAGGGATGAACCGGCGCCCGCAACTGGCCGTACTCGAAAAACTGACTGCAATCTGCTACCAGGGAGACGATCTCCCCGGACGCTGGCAGAGTATCGAAGAAAGCGGCAAGGGATCCAGCGGTGTTTACCTGTCGCTGGTAGACAACTCCCCAACCCCGCCCGGCGGGCGCCTGCGCCTGGTAGCATTCGATCCACCGCGGGATTTATTCGAAGCCGGCCGCCTGAGAGTCTCCCGCGGAGAAGACCGCCAAGGCTGGACAGTCTCCCAGCGCGGTAAAGACTTACGCCTGCTGTTCGGAGACCTTCACGAGCACTCGGACTTGTCTGTCTGCGACCGAACCCATGACGAGTCTCCGGACCAGACTTACCAGATGATGCGTGACGTGGCCCGCTACGATTTCGGCGGCCTGACCGATCACGGGAAATGTTTCAACTCCTACCTGTGGAGTCACCTGGGCAAGCTGACCCGCGCCAACTCGGATCCGGGACGCTTCCTCACGCTGCTGGGCGAGGAGTGGAGCTCGTCGTTCGAGAAACCCTCGAAGAAGTACCCGTACGGCTACTATGGCCATCGGAACATGTTCTTTTCCAATCCTTTCCATCAGACCTGGCACAACGCCGCTCAACCGGAAACGCCTGCGCAACTCTGGAGCCGGCTCCGCAAGGGTCAGATCGACTTCGTCACCATCCCCCACCAGTTGGCCGACACCGGAAACGTTCCGGTCGACTGGGACTTCAACGATGAGACCGCCGAACCGGTGGCAGAGATCTTCCAAATGCGCGGATCCTACGAGTGCAAAGGATGCCCGCGGGAGGCCTACCGAACCATGCCAACCCGCGGGAACTTCCTGCAAGACGCCTGGGCCCGGGGAATCGTGATCGGCGTGGTGGCCGCTCCTGATCACGACGGCGGCTCCGGCAAGGCCGCCGTATACGCCAAGGAATTCTCCAGGCAGTCAATTTTCGAGGCATTGCGAGCCAGGCGAACCTACGGCACCACGGGAGCAAAGATTCTTCTGGACGTCAGGGTGAACGGATTGTTCATGGGAGAAGTAGGCAAGCCGCCGGGAGACGAGCCGGTCAAGGTGCAGGTCAAGGTCGACGGCACTGCCCCGATCAGGAAAATCGAGATCCTGCGAAACAACCAGATTGTCTTTGTTGCCCGTTGCCACGGTAATCGTCTGGAATTTAGTTTCGTCGACCACCCTCCTCAGGGTTCAGCATTTTACTACGTTCGGGTTACTCAGCGAGACAACGAGATGGCCTGGTCTTCCCCTGTCTGGCTGGGACGTCCCGCCAAGCCGAAGGACTACTAGCCCAAGCCCATGCAATTCGCGTCTGGTGAAGCGATCCAAGAGGTAATGAACATGAGCCATTCAAACAGTCGAGCAGGCCACATCACTTGCTGGACCGTCACCTGGCTGTTGCTCCTCGGTGCCGGAAGCGATATTGCCGCAGGCAACGGACACCAGACCAGGTCTTTGGTTGACGAGGCATCCCGCGCCGAGGTACGGGAGCGCGGATTATTTATCAACATGGGCTCTCCCGACCAACACAAGTACATCCGGGGCGGCTGGCGAACCGGCTGGGGAGTTACCCGGTCTGAAAAAAACCTGGCCGCGATCGTGTCCAAGACCGCATGGTTGCATTTTTGGGACTGGAAGGGCGGTGCCCGCTCCATGGTGATGCGAATCCGCTCACCGCACAGGGGCCAGCGACTGAGCGTCAAGATCAACGGACTTGCTGCGGGTGGGCAGAAAATTCCCGGAGACTGGAGTGTTGTCGAATTCCCCTTCAGTCGTTCACTCTCGCCGGGCCGTAATGACATCTCATTGCATTTCGCCAAGGAAACAAAGGGAAAGCCAGCCGCCCAGGTGGACTGGATCTGGTTCAAGGCCGAAGACGGCCCGCCGCCCAGCCCTGCCAAGGAGATTTCACCCGTATTCGTCGAGGCGCGCCCTTCTTTAAAGGCTGATCCTCCCCGATCCTATTCATACTACCTGGAAATCCCCCCTGAGGCATGGCTGTCTTTCTCTTATGCTGCAGTGTCGACTTCGACCTTCAGCGTTGACGTCACCCTTGACGGCCAAAAATCCCGGAGACTGTTTTCCTCCCCGGCCAAAAAGAACGAGTGGAGCGTGGCCCGGGTGGATCTGTCGGAATTCTCGGGCCGAGTGGTCAGACTCGACCTGGTCAGCGGCGGGCCGGCAGGATCGGCGGCCTGGGGGCAGCCATCGATCCGCGTGCCCGGCCCGGCTCCCCGGGTACCGAAAGTCACTCCGGCAAACCGTGCAAAGAACCTGATCTACATCGTCATCGACACCGCCCGCCAGGACGCCTATCGGGCTTTCAAATCCGAAACCCGTGTTCAGACTCCGTTCTTCGATGCCTTCGTCGCCGACTCGATGATTTTTCCGAATGCCTACACGAACGCACCCTGGACCAAGCCATCGGCGGCGACCTACCTCAGCGGTCTCTATCCGGCGACCCACGGTGCCCAGCGCAAGAAAACCGTCCTGTCCCGCAAGGTGCCATTGATCCAGGAGCATTTGCAGAAGCAAGGATTCCTGACCGCGGGGTTCATCGCTAACGGATATTTGTCTAAAAAGTTCGGATTCAGGCGAGGCTGGGACACCTACCGCAACTACATCCGCCAGGGAATGCGCTCGGATGCCCAATACGTGTACCAAGACGCACTGAAGTGGCTGGCTACGCTGAAGGACCAGCGATTCTTTCTTTTCATTCAGTCAATAGACCCGCACGTTCCCTACCAGGCGCCTTCCAAATTCATGAAGCCCTACTGCGATCCAAAATACCGGGGTCGCTTCAAGCGATTTTTTGACGGCTACGCCACCGAAAAATTCCTCAAGGGCGAGCTGAAGCTGACAGAGAAGGAGAAAAAACGAATCGTCTGCCTGTATGATGCCGAAGTGAGTTACCACGATGAGTACTTCGGGCGCTTCCTGTCCAGTCTGCAAAAGCGCGGCCTGCTGGAAAACACCCTGGTGGTTGTCAGCAGCGACCACGGCGAGGAGCTGTTCGAACACGGCAAGCTCGACCACGGACATGATCTGTGGGAAGAGTTGATGCGGACTCCCCTTGCCATCCGCTACCCCCGCCTGTTCCCGGCAAGCAAGAAGTCGGATGCAGTCGTGGGCCTGGTAGACTTCGTGCCCACCGTACTGCAAGTGTTGGACGTCGAGGCCATGCCAAACCTGGAGGGCGCCTCACTGCTGGATGCCGCTTATGGAAAACCGGTCCCCCCACCCGGTTATGCAATTTTAGAGCGACGCGATCAGCAACGCGCCGTGCGGGTAGGCCGACTCAAACTGATCGAATCACTCAATGGCCGGACCCGGCTCTTCGACTTGGCAACCGATCCGGGCGAGAAGAAAAACCTGGCGAGAAGCAGACCGCTCGCCCGGCGGGCCTGCGAAGTCTACCTGGGCGAGGGTCTGGAGGTCCGCGCCAAGAAGAACAGGCTCTCGAGTATGGGCCGCAAAAGGGATTTGACCGGTCCCGAGACGACAATCGGCGACGAACTTCGCGAACAGCTGAAATCCCTCGGCTATGTTGAATAAGCGGGTGTACGGGCGTGATCATCGCTTCAATCCTCTACACCACAACACGAGTATCAACAAGAGCCACGCCAGGCAACCGGCATTTGGATCGGTGTCGCAACCGCAAGAGCCGGCCAGGTCTCCGGCGCCGGGGTCCGCTCCCTGGTCCGCGGCCACGCCCGGATCGCCAGCGTCCTCGTGGTCTGCGTCAGGCGAGCCCTGGTCGCCGGCGTCCATGCCCGGGTCTGCGCCCGGATCGGCGTCTACACCTGCATCGACGTCGGCTCCCGCATCGGCGTCTGCGTCCCAATCTCCGGGGCCTGCGTCCTGTATGCCCGCATCGGGGCTCGAACCGGCGGCCTCGATGGCTTCGGCGACCGTATCGAAGTCGCGCGAGCCGACCAGGCCTATCAACAATGTCGCGGGCGTCGCGCTCATCAGGCGATCGAGATCCTGTGCGTGCCTGCCGAAGCCGAACACGGTCATCGGATCCATCAGGTAGTAGCGGTCGACCAGGTCATCGTCGTCATGGGCAAGGTAGAGCGAACGATCGAGAGTCCCGTCGGCGAAAAAAACCCACTCCAGTCCGACCGCCCGGCCCGACGTGTTGGCAAGGTCGCCCTCCCAGCCGTCGGCCAGCGAAGTGTTCTCGGAAGAAGACCTGAAACAGCTGTCATCGGCGCCGACGGTGCCGCCCGGCGTGCCCTCGTAAAGAAACCAGTAATTCTCGGCCACCGAGTGAACCGTCATTCTGGCGTGGGTCGCGAAAAACTCCCAGGTCACGCTCCAGCCTCCCTTGCTGGATTGAATGGTCGCCTTGTCGAGCGGCGTGCCCAACGGATCGCCGGTGGTGCTGGTCGCACCCGTGTATCCCGGGTGACCGAATGCGTCCAGGCCCATGTTTGGGATGCCGCGGTACCAACCGGATTGACCGTTGGGAACGCCCGCGCTGCCCTCGGGGTGAAAGTTGATCCAGTCGATTCCGTCGCCGTCGACGATACTGGTGAACCCGGCCCCGACCTTGTCGAAGTAGTAGGTCGCGCTGTCGGTGACGACCTTGAAGACTGCAATGCCTTCATCGGTGTCTTCAGTGATGGTCACATCGCCGGAGGCAAAAAAAGACCAGCCGAAACAGACGAACACCAAAGCGACTAGCGAACCGGGTTTTCCGGGATATAGCCGCCTGTAACGGTCATCTCTTGGTCTCATTTCTTACCTGTTTTAGACAACTGGTCCTTTATATCTCTTACCGAACAAGATAGCCATCGCGGAGTGTTATACACGAGGATTCCCCAGCATCCGCGGGGACACTAATGGATCTGTCGCAAGGCCCGTGCTAACATGTTGTTTCGGAATTTTCTGTCGAAGCTGGAGAAAAAAATGAATACCAAATACATAATATCTTTTCTGTTCACTTTCGCTCTCGCGTTGGGCCTGTGCTTCACGTCGGCATGCAACAACTACAGTAGCGGCAACGTGGATGCCAACCTGGACGGTGATGTGGACGGCAACCAGAACGGCGATCAGAACGGCGACGAAAGCGGCGATAAGGGCGGCGACGAAAGCGGCGCGGACATGGCGCATCCGTTGTGCACCGCCGTCGGCGGCACCTGCACCGAGGAACGCTGGATCTTGTGTCCGGTCGGGACCGAACCCATCGATCCGGATCCACACCAGGACTGCGGTAGCAACCTGGGGTCCGGCGGATGGTGCTGTGTCGACGCGCCCCCCTCCACTTGCTCGGATTCCTCATACGCAAACTGCATCGCGGGCACCAAGTGCGAAGGCTGTTGGGCTTCAGTTCAGGACCTGTCTTGTGAGGCGGGCCGGGTTTGCTGCACGGACATCTGCGACTGACCGAGATACGGGGACGGCAAGGCGTTCAAGTTCAGTGTCCATGGCGGCGTCGAGATTCCATTCTCCCTATACGAAGTCCCTGGACTGCGGAAAAGAGAATAGAAATGAATTTTAAGATAATTGGTAATGTTACCAGGCATGTCTTGGTTTTTCTGGCCGTTGTATTGACCACGATCTTTGGCTGCAGCAACGTTGATGATGGGTCCGAGCGCATCGATCCCAGGCTAACACCTGCTGATCTCGTCTTGACGCTCGACCCCGAGCCGCAGCCAGAACTACCCGACGGATTGCGGCTGCGGGCGGCCAGCTTAAACGTGTACGGCGGCCAGAACGCCACGGCAGAACAAATCGGTGATTTTTTCGCCGGCCTGAATCTGGACCTGATCGGCCTCCAGGAGTGCCCGGCCGACCTGATCGAATCCATCGCCCAGGCCGCGGGCTTTGAACACTTTGCCGGTGACGGCGTGGGTCTATTGTCCCGCACAGCACTGGAAAACGTCACCCGGGTTAACCTGCAGTCCGGCCGAAGCTTCGTCCATGCCCAGACCCAGATCGACGGAGTGCAATTTTCGGTCTACGCCGCCCACTTGGGCTGGAATCTGGACGGAGACCGGCAATGCCGTGAGTTCATCGACCAGCACCTAACCAATGATCCAATCCCGCACCTGTTAATAATGGGAGATTTCAATGACGAGCACTTCTCTTCGCAAATTACTATCCTGGAAGAGATGCTAAGCGACGTCTTCACCACAATGAACTGGTACCCGGGCGAGCGAATCTCGTGGCCAAGCACTCAATTTGATGACTCCGAGGGCTCCCAATTGATAGATCTAATTTTTTTCAGGAGCAGCTATCCGGCCATCGTAATCGATGCCGAAGTGTTCAACCTGTCACCGGTACTATCGGATCACAAACCTGTAATGGCCCAACTACTTTATCCTCGCGACCCGCAGCAAGCCTGGACCAGCGACCCATTCGCACCAATACGTGACTCCTTCGCTGGCTGGCCGCCTCAGTCCCAGCGACCCGCCAACCTGCTGGTCAACCCGGGCGCCGAAGAAGGTCTAAATGGCTGGACAGTTTCCGGTGATGCCCAGGCGGTTGAAACACGAGAAAACCAGAACCCCTTCTCGGGTGTCAAAATGTTCACCGGTTTCAAAGAGCAGCCCGAAAGTAAAGACCGGATGTCAAAAGGCAGCCAGACTGTCGACCTGATCGAGTCGACTACTACAATCGACGAGCGGATGACGGTACTGTATGCATCAGGCCGGATGGCCACAGGTTATATAACCGAGAGTGACGGGGATATTACCAGCGATAGACCCATGCCCTACGATGACGGCGAGGTGATCGTAGAAGCCCTGTCAGCCGATGGAAGTGTGCTTGCTTCTAAAACATCCAAACGCCGCGACACCCTTGGCTGGCACCCATTCGCAGTTGCATTGCCCATACCACCCAATGCGCGTCAGGCCCGTCTGACCTGGATATCCCATCACAAAGCTTTCGGCGGTGAATCGAACGATGCTGTATTCGACGACCTCTACCTGGGACAGGGAGTGCTTGCTGAGCCGCACCCGTGGCTGTCGGGTAATTTACTTTCCAACCCGGGTGCCGAAACCGGCGAGAGCGGCGGTTGGAAGACAGAAGGCTGGCAAGTCCTGGCCGATTTGGTCCCCTTCGGGATCAATATCTACGCCCCCTGGAGCTTTTCGGGCGGCTTCTTCTTCCAGGCCGGCGGCCCACCGGGAATCAGTGGCGGCCCGGAAGGCACATGCAGTTTGGCTCAACGGGTGTCTGTCAATCAGCTGATTTTGCATGAAGGAGCGGGCAAGCAAGTGGCTTTGCATTGGGGCGGCCGGGTGCGCACCTGGGCGGCTCGCAGCAGCATAAAGCTGGCGCTCGAGATCTACGACTCGGATGGCAGTCTATGGGGAACCCTCGAAGCCGAACCTGTCCGGGCAGCCGAGTGGACCCTGGTCGAACAACGCACTCGCATCCCGAAAGGAGCCTCTGCAGTCCGGCTGGTGGTTGAGACCCAGGTCAGCGAGATGGACACTGGCGCTTTTGGCGACGAATTTTTTCTTTTACCTGAGATAGTCTCAGCCACTGATTGATCGCCGCTGCTCCCGTATCCGCAGGGTCCGGCACCGTTCGCCCAGCCTTTGGCTGGACTCAAGAAGGAGGTATTTTGTCCACCTATTTCTACTCCTAACTGTCAAGGATTTCGGGAAGGGGTACAGCCGGGGCTACCAGAAGGTGCGAGACCAGACGGTGCTGCCATCCTTGACGGCGATGGCCGCCGCGTAGATGTCATCCACACCACTGCCGTCCTCGGCCACTAGTAGCAGCTTGTCTTTGTACAGGGTGACGAACCTCAGGTAACGCAGCGGATCGTCCTCGTCCAAAGCGCCGAACAGCTGCCGGTCGGAGACGCTCCACACGATTTGCTCGCCCCGCCGGCGGCCGATGACGAAGTAGTGTGTGCCGCCCGAGGCCACCGAGCGCAACGTGAACCTGTCCCCGTCGAGTTCCAGCGGACGGCAACCGCGGAAATCGAGCAACCGGCCCCGGTAGTCGAGGCGGCAGCTCTTCCAGGAGGCCATCAGCGTCGGGGTTCGGGGTGGCTTGTCCGGCGACAGTTTCTGAAGCTTTTGCTGCCGGGGCAGCCAGCGGTAGTAGTATCCATTCAGCGCCCTGATGAGCAAGTTGCCCTCGAGGCCGTCGGCCCAGACATCGTCAATGATGTCGGCGACCTCGGGAGCGATGTGTTCGAGATCGTCGAGGTCGTAGAGACGATCCAGAGCGGGCAACGAGAACTGGACCAGCCGCTTGAGTTTCACGGAACCGGTGTAGAGCCACAGTGCACCGGGAGTCACCCCGATGATCCTACTGGCCGTCGACTCCACCGCCTGCCCCAGCACGGCGCCGTCATCGGGATCGATGGTGAGCACCCGCTCCCAGGCGATGCCCCAGCCCGGCGGATCGTTGTTCATCTTCAGCAGCAGTACTGATTGCCGCTCCCGCGCCACGAAGCCACTGACGGCCAGCGACCAGTCGGTGAGGCTCAGGTGCATGTCCGCTATGTTCAGCAGCGGAATGAAAGGAGCCAGGAGTTTGATGGCCAGGAAAACAAAAAGCGGGCTCATAAAAAGCGTGATCTTCAGGGTCCGCAATTTTTGATGGCGCCTCTCCACCTCGGGCCGCTCAATGGTAACGCACCGACCAGGCCGGCTTGCCGGAATCGGATTTCAAGACCACCAGCCTGGCATCACCGGCTGCGTCCGCCTGCTTCAGAACCAATACCACTCCGTCGGGCAGCCTGGTGGCGTAATCCACCCGGTAGCCGTGCGCCTGGCGGGGCCGCGCTCTGAACAGTTCTTTTTCTCCGGTCTTCCAGACCCAGTGGTTGTCCTTTGCCAGCCGACCCAGCAGCAACTTGCCCCGATCCTTCTCGAGATCCTGGTAGGCCACCAGGCGATCACCGTCCCCGAGGTCGAGAAGCTGCCGGCTATGGTTGTCGCAAACGAACTTGCCGTCGAGCAAGAGTTCGCCGCCGATCCGCCGGGGAACCGCAGGCCGGTCCTCGCAGGATTTTATAATCAGTGCGCCGCTGCCCATCGGATTCAATCCCGGCTCGCGGTGTTTCGGCGGCTGATCGAACTCCTTGACTCGCTTCAGCTCCGGAAGCGAGTAGGCCACCCAGGTCTTGCTGCGGAACCCGCCCTGGCGGACCCACAGCCGCCCGGAAGTGAGTCCATAGGGCCTCATCCAATCGCCGGTATCATACTTGCCCAGGGCGGTTCCCTGCCGCAGATCCAGGCAGGTCAACAGCTCGTGGCTGGAACCGCCTCCGCGGCCGCCGGACCGGGTGCGCCCCAGGTAAAGCAACAGCACCGGTTTGTCCTTGTCGCCGATCAGCTTGGCGCCCTTGACCTCCCAGCGCTCCCGGCCGCACCCGCCGACCAGGAACACAGCCAGCGCTAAAGCGAGCATCAGTCCAGCGCTCGTCTTTACCTGCCATCCGGGCAATGCTCGTCTCCTTCCTGTGTATTAAAGGTTCCCGCCGGCCGCACTCCGGCCGCAGCGAAACCCGAGAGCCGAATCGTCAGGCTGACCAGCCAGATATCCTGGGTTTTTCTTGATTGTTCCAGGTATTCTCCGCAAAGGCAAACAATAACCAGGCCGATATCGAAGGGATTGGCACCAGGAACCGGGGAAGCCTTACCTGCCGCAATTATCTTGACACTATTTCGACCGGGAAGTGGAAAGTGTATTATACCTACATCATAGAGAGCATCGGAAACCCCAAAACCAGATACATCGGGCACACGACCGATCTCAGGCAACGACTGGCCACCCATAATGCAGGCGGATGTAAATATACATGCAAGTTTCGACCATGGAGAATCAGTGCTTACTTCGCTTTGAGAGATATCGAAACCGCATATAGATTCGAGCGCTACTTGAAATCTGGATCGGGACATGCTTTTGCCAAGAGACACTTCTGAAGGATGGAGGCGGCGGGAATCGAACCCTAAAATAATAAAATCAATAACCCATGACAAAGCATGCCCTTAGATCACTTTTCCCAATGTTCTC
>CAZENH010000029.1:0-69462 GCA_964513625.1 uncultured Myxococcales bacterium
ATTTCTGTTCCGCCAAGCCCGGCACCCGTTACTTACGAATGGCCCAAATGTTCGGACTCGGCAATAACGGCTTCGTCGACACAATCTGCCAGATCGATTTCAAGGCCAGCATGGAAAGATTGGCCCGCTTCATCGCCTCTCGATGAAGATGATGCCGGCAAGTACTGCAACTTGACTTACCAACACACTAGCCTGTCTCGGGAAAATCGGCAATCGGCTCCCGCCGGGTGCGGTTTCGTTCTGGAGTGGCATGCCGTTTTGGGGTAGATTGCGGCGGGAGGCTCGCATGATATCGGTTGTCATCTGGAGTTTGGCGGCTGTCGGCATCTTCTTGTGGAATCATTTCAAGGTGCCTTACATCGGCATACGCTTCACCGAGAGGCTCTTGGGGTTTCCAATAAGCGGCGGCTGGCTTTGCGTGGCCCTGGCCGGCTACTGCCTGGTCAGGTACCTGGTGCGGCGGCGCAAGGACGGTGGTCGAGGCGCCGGCGGATGAGCGCCGGGACGAGGGCCAAGCCGGGGAGCGATCTCGAACACCTGGTCATGCGCCGGGTGGGCCACGCCATCGGCGACTACCGGCTGATCGAGGCCGGCGACCGGATTCTGGTCGCGGTCTCGGGCGGCGAGAAATCTTTTGTCCTGCTGCACATACTCGATCTGCACCGCAGGCGGTTTCCTCATTCTTTCGAGTTGATACCGGTCTTCGTCGACGTTTTCGGCGATCCCCAAAGAGCCCGGACCGTCGAGAGCCGGTATGCCGCGCACGGGTTCGATGTGCGGATTATCTCTTGCGACATCATCGAGCGCATCGAGCAGGGAGGGGCAGGCCGACTTTCCTCGGAAGATCCTTGCACGACCTGTTGCCGCCTGAGAAAGAGCGTGCTGGCTGGCGAGGCGGAGACGCTTGGCTGCAACAAGATCGCCTCGGGTGAAACGCTCGATGATTTCGTCGAGCACCTGTTTTACAACATGTTCTTCCACGGCCGGCTTGGCGCGATTGGCGTACATCTTCCGACATCCGCCGGGCGACCCGAGGAGATCCGGCCGCAGGTCAACGTCGAGCGCGAACTCGCGATCGAGCTTGCCGGCCGGCTCGGGTTCGAACCAGCTGAGGCCGATTGCGCCTTCGGGCGCACTGCCAACCCGCGCCGCGAGACCATAGAAAACATGATCGCGGAAATTACGGCGGCGCATCCTCGCGCCAAACGGAGCCTGTTGGCCGCCATGAAACACCTGCGCCCGGGCTATCTGCTCGATATTCCCGATGTTCCGGACCCGGCATCGATCTCTTGAACATCGGTGCTGCTAGGTGCTAATCTCCCGGCATGGCTCAGAAGACTCCCATTGGCAAGATCCTGCTCGAGAAGAAGAAGATCAACCAGGACGAACTCGGCCGGGCGATTGACAGTCAGAAAACCAACGGAGGGCGTCTAGCGTCCAACCTGATGGACCTTGGACTGGCCGCCGAGGAAGACCTGCTGGTCGCCCTGGGTGAGCAGCTAGGACTGCCGGCCATCGATTTGTCCAAGAGCATCATTCCCTTGCGCTTTCTGGACCTGATCCCCAGGGAAATCGCCGAGGGTTCGATGATCCTGCCGCTCAAGGTCGAACCCGACAGGGTGCTTCTGGCTATGTCTGATCCTGGGAAACAGTCGGTGGTCGATGAGGTGAGTTTCGTAACCGGCAAGAAGGTCGATGCCTACGTGGCGCTGGAGGCCAGGCTGAAAAATGTGATTCGCGAGATGTACTCCCTGCATGCCCGTGATTCCGAGATCGAGTTCTATCGAGGCGAACGCTCTGATTCAGCCGAAGCGCAGGTAGATCCTGACGGTTATTTGGCCGTCGTATCACAAGACCTGCCTGAGCCAGGCATGTCGATGGAAGAGGGTGAGGAGTTGATCACCATCGAGATCAGCACCGACGATGAAATTCCCGTCGAGGTAGGCAAGGAGGCTTCAGACCAAGACAAGGTGACGGTGCTGGTCGTGGACGACGAAGAGGATATCGTGCACCTGCTTGAAAAAGCGCTCACTTCCGAAGGGTTCCGGGTGATAAGCGCCAGCCGGGGCCTGGAGGCCCTGCAGGCCGTCAAACAGCACAAGCCGGCGCTGGTGCTGCTCGATGCAATGTTGCCGGAGATTCACGGTTTCGAGATATGCAAGAAGATCAAGAGCAGCAAGCGATTCGGCCACATTCCGGTGATAATGATATCGGCCGTATATCGCGGCTGGCGATATGCCGAGGACGTCAAGACCACCTACGGAGCCGATGACTACTTCGAGAAACCATTTCGTATCGTACCGCTCTTGCGCAAGGTGCGGGAACTACTGAATGCCGGTCCGCCGGAGACCTCCCAGGATGTAGATCCCCAGGCCGCCGGCGAGGCCTACAGGCGCGGTGTCGGCCTGTACAAGGAGAAGAAATTCGACCAGGCCGAGAAATTCTTGCGAGAGGCATGTGCCCTGGACCCGTTCAGCGCCAACGTGCACTACGCCTTGGCAAATGTGATGCTGGCCAAGAATCAGTTGTACGATGCGCTCAGGGAATACGAGCACACGGTCGAATTGAAACCCGATCTGTTCGCACCGCTGCGCAACTTGGCCATCCTTTACCAGAAGAAGGGTTTCCGCAACAAGGCGGTCGAAATGTGGGAGCGATCTCTGCGGTGCAGCCCAGATGACAAGACCCGCAAAGAAGTCAGGGAGCAACTTCTCAAGCTGCTCTAAGCGGTGCCAGGTCCGGGACATTTTGTTACATCATTTTGAGCGGATTCGCCACATGCGTTTTACGTGCAAGAAATGCCAAACTCCATACACCATCTCGGATGAAAAGATCCGGGGCAAGGTAATAAAGGTTCGCTGCAAGCGCTGCAACCACCTGATCGTTATCCGCTCACATCCTTCCCAAGTTAACTCGCATAATTCCGCTGCGGAGGCCCCCGGCGTGCTGCATGATTCGAGCCTGGAGTTGGAGTTCGAGCATGCCTTCAAGAATATTTACGAGTCGGGGGGCGCCGGGCCAGCGCCCGCGCCCGTGGAAAAGCCCGCGCAGACCTCGCAGGTCGAGTGGTTCTACGGCCTTGACGGTTCAGAAGATGGTCCGCTCAGCCTCGAACAAATCCAGGACAAAATAAGGAGCGGATCGATAAGCGAGGATCACTTCGTCTGGCGTGAAGGAATGACAGACTGGGTCCCCCTGGAGGATGTAGCGGAGCTGTCGATCGTGCTGCGTTCCCGTGCGAAGCCTCGTCCTCCTGTACCGGCCCCGGGCAAGAAGAAGAACCAGACCCAACAAGCGAAGCTGGTCGAGCGCGAGCGCGAAGAGGCAATTCGACTGAGAAAAGCCGCCCAGGCGAGACAGCGAGAAGAGCAAGCGCACCGGCGCGAGGCCGAGAAAGTAATCGAAGCGGAGAAAAGAAAAAAGAAAGAGGCACTGGAGGAATTCAGGCGCCGCAAGGAAGAGGAAGATCTCAAGCTTCAACGCAAAAAGGAGAGCTTGCGCCGGGAGCAGGAGCGTAAACGGAGCGAGGACGAAAAGCGGAAACAACAGGAAGAGCAAGCCGCGCGCAAGCGCGAAGAAGAAGAGCAAGAGAAGATCGCAGCGGAGCTGGCCAGGAAACACGAGGAGGAAGATCGGAAGCGACGCGCCGATGAAGAAGAAAAGAGACGGGGCGAGGTACTGTCCGGTGTCCTGAAAAAGAGAGACGAGGTACGTGCGGTCAGGAAGACGGATCGTATCGCCCAGCATTTTTTCAAAGACGGCGAAAATGGAGCCCCCGACAGTGAATTGCTGCCGCCACCGCCGGTGGCGAGCGAGGATGACCTGGCCGACAGGTTGCAGGCCGAGTCGATCGAGGAGGAGTACCAGAGAATGCAGGCGGATCCGATCGCCGTCCTGGAACAACGTGATCAGCCCGGCACGGGGGAGATTTCTAAAGTTTCGAAGGTACTCATCCAACAGGCGGGTGTAACGACCAAGGGGCGGCGCCTGGGCGTGACGGCGGTTTGCATCATCGGCGTTGTCGGGCTGGTGGCCGGCATTTTGTACCTGGCGGTATCACGCGGGTGGTTTTCAGGAATCGGATCAGATCGCCTGGTGGCCTCCGCTGGTAAAAACCAGGGCGAGAATTTTAATCCCGCCAGGTCTGCCGGCGGCGGCGGGCATCTCTCGACCGAGGACTCCAAGAGGCTCCGCAGCGCCCTCTGGGAAGTAAAGCGGGACGGAGAAAACACCGACTCCGAAACGCCTTCGCATCAGAACACGGGTGGCGTCCGGGCGGCCGTCAGCCAGACCGAACGCGAAAAGGAGTTGATGGCCTTCTACCAGAGTCAGACATCCGAACGCGACGAGGTTTCTCCACGAGGGCCCAGGAGAGGCACTCAAGTTGCCGCGCCGGCGGAGATCGAACTCCCGTCGGTGGGCTCCATCTCGCCCGGTCTCGACCCGCGCATGACCAAAATCGAGGTTAAGCCGAAAGGGCCCCAGGTTGCGGCCGGACCTGGAAAACTCACCGATCTCCAGGTAAAGCTGGTTATTCGCAGGCACTACCTGAAGGTCAAGAATTGCCTCGAACGGCAACTCAAAAGAGACGCCAGCATTTCGGGCAAGATGTACATTGTGGCCCGGGTGAAACCGGACGGTAAGGTGCAAAAGGTTGAAATAAACACTCCAAAGTTCCACGGGACCTTCGTGGAGGAATGCCTGCTCAAGGAGATCAAGCACTGGCGTTTCCCGTCATTCTGCGGCGAGACTTACGACCTGACTTTTCCGCTGTTGCTCTCGGCGCAGCAAAACTATTGAATTGTCCAGCGTATCGAATTGCCGCTGGCGTGCGATCGGGCTTCAGATGACCTCTCTGATGAAGGTCTTCATGGTCAATACGTCGGTTTTGTTTTCCTCGCGAGCGCTCGAACGGCGCTCGAGGCCGGGACCCATGCCGCTGATGCGGTAGGGGCGGAAGCGGGACTGATGCTTCCCGGATGACTGGTCGGCTTTTTCTTCTTCGCGTATCATGACCGGATAGACCAGAAACGACTCCAGCACCGCCTTGAACGCAACCAGCACCTCGGCGATTTTCTCGCGGTGTTTCTCGAGTTCGATCAAGTTCGACTTACGGCCCATGGTGATGTCGTTGAAAAGGTAGATCAAGCCGTTGAAGTATCCAGCCTTTCCCGGCGGGGTCAGGTGCCGGAAGGCCCGTGTCGGCATATAGCGCTCGATTTCCTTTTCCAAAAAGGCGAACAACTTGCCGAGATCGTATTTTTCCTGCATGTACCGGATATCGTCCAGGATCTGACAAAGAGCCGCAACCTTGGGTTTGTTCAGGAACTTGACCTCGATCAATCGGCGTTCCTCGGTGTTGAAACTCGGCTTGCGGAACTTGTCCTCGATTGCCTGCAGGAAGAAGATATTCTTGAAGGCGGTTCCATACAGGCGGGAGGCGATCGAGAATCCATGGCCGCGCTCCATGTCGCGGGTGTTGTTCAGGCGATCGAGAATCTTGGCAAGAATTTCCCTGAATGCGTTGCGGCGGACTTCTTCCTTGGCGGAGAATTGGCCCAGGCGTGTCTGGTAGAAGGTGTGAACGTGATTCAGGTATGGATCCAGCAAGTCGTCGGCCCGGGGGTGTTCCAGCTCCAATTCCTCACGAAGCCTTTCGTATTCGATAGTGTCCAGAACGGCCTTGGGCTTCGGGTACAGCAATTCCTGCAGGTAGCTGTAGTAGCTTTGGTCCCTTCTGCGGGACAGGGCTGCAACCATCTCGGCGATCGAGTGCAGAGATTCGAAGTGACGGCCGGGAACCGGAAAACGGCGAATGTGATCATATAGCGTCAGGCCCATGCCGAAAAAAATGCCGGTGGCCCGATCGTTGTAGGCGTCGATATGTTTCTGGATTATCTTGTGTCTTAAAGCAAGCGGGATTCCCTTCATCTGCTTACCCGAGTAATCTCCGTACAAGGGATCGGCCAACTCCTTATCGATCAATTGCTCCGTCCATTCGTCGAGCCGCTCCTCGAGCACGTCGTGAAGCAGAGTGGCGATGATGGAAATAGTTCTGAGGCCGTTCCTGGCTGCCCCGCGGGCCGATTCGATGGCGTGCAGGGCCGACGGGCGCTTGTTCTTGCGAACCTGGCGGCGCATTACCCGGCAGGTGTAGTCGACGGAACGCCGAATCAGCGAAATGGAATGTGCGCTTTGGTCCGCTTCCGAGCCGTCGAGAAGATGGTCGGTTAGCTTGCGCAGGATACGGTCATGCTTGCCGTTGAGAGTGTAATAAGTGTCCAGAAGCCGGATGCGCTTGTTGTAAGACAAGCGGTTTATATTGCGGGCTTTTTCGCCGGACTGGCGGATGAACTCCGCCCGGTTCTTCTCGATCTCGTCGTAGATCGGATTCAAGGCGCGAATGAGCCGCGAGAGCTTTGCCGCGTTGAACTGGAACTCCTCAATGTGCGCGATTTCTTCGGCAATGCAGTCCGACAGGCTCAAGCGGTGTGCCTCGCCCATCTGGATCATCAGCTCGTCGTATTTAATTTGTCCGGATTGACCGCGGGTGTCGAAGTACTTGATCATCCTGGAAGAGACGTCCAACTCTCGCATCGACGACGCCTCCTGTGCTCAGACTCTTCTATTCGGCATACTTGAACACGGCCAGTCTCCCCCCTCAATTTGCCAGTCTAGGGTCAATTGATCTGCAAGTCAATTTCCCGGTTGTCGCCGATTGCGTGATTTGACTGGGCAGATACGATATGCTAGCACCGCAGGGGCAAAACGGCGGGGGACTATTGAGAGGTCCAAGCGGAATGAAACCGGAAGAGATTGCGGCCAGCCTGCATCCGCTGGAAATCAAGGTTTACGAAGCTTTTCCAGAGCAAGATCGCTTCTTAGACCGCGAAATCAGTGAGTTGGCGAAGATCAGCCAGGCCCAGGTAAGAACGGTCATAGAGTGGCAGCGGGCCAAGGATTGCATGCGGATAGCATCGAGTACTGAGGAAAACTGGGTGGAACTGACCGAGTTGGGCCGGAAGTGGCGCGGCGGTGCTCCCGAGGAACTACTGGTGGCGGCGGTTCAGAGGAGGGGCGAGATGGATGTCAAGGAGTTGACAGCCATCGAGGGTCTGACTCAGAGCGAGGCCGGCCAGGCGCTGGGCGCGTTGAAAAAGAAGGGTATCCTCGTATCGCAGCGCCCTGGAGCGGTATCGCTGGCAGAGGACGCCGACCTGGAAACGGTGTACGCCTTCGGAAAACTGATCAGGCGGGTTGCAGAGAGCGGACGGGTTGCTTTCGAGTCTCTCACGGATTCCGAAGCCGAGATGGTACAGGGCGGCAGTCGCAAGCGGGGAAAGTCGAAGGGCGTTTTCAGGATCGTGGCGGATGTCACCCGGGAACTCGAGTTGACCTCGCTCGGAAAAGAGGTAAGGCGGGCGGCGCGCAGCATGGGCAGGGACGGCGATGAGATCAACCTGCTGACTCCCCGGATGCTGGCCGACGACAGTTTCGCCGGGAAAAAATTCAGACGCTACAACCTGGCAATCAGACCGCCGCGGCGCGTTGCCGGCCGGCGCCATCCCTATCGCGAATTTCTGGACCACGTGCGGCGAAAACTCGTCGGACTGGGTTTCGAGGAGATGCGCGGTGAACTGGTAGAGAACGAGTTCTGGCTGATGGATGCGCTTTTCATGCCGCAGTTCCATGCGGCCAGGGACATTCACGATGTCTACTTGGTGAAGAACCCGGAGCAGGGGCCCGAGATCGAACAACCCTACGCCGAGCGGGTGGCGGAGGCGCACACCGGAGGCGGCCAGACCGGCAGCCGTGGATGGGGTTATGCCTTTGATCACCTGTCGAGCCGGCGCCTGCTGTTGCGCAGCCAGGGAACCGTCTTGTCCGCGCGCTGGTTGAAGAAGGCAAAAATTCCCGGAAAGTATTTTGCGATTGCTCGCTGTTTCAGGCCGGACGAAGTCGATGCGACCCACGCCGCTGATTTTTTCCAGTGTGAGGGCATCGTGCTGGGCAGCCAGATCGATTTCGTGACGCTCCTGGGATTGTTGAAACTCTTTGCCGTAGAGGTGGCCAAGGCCACTGAAGTCAAGTTCGCTCCGGCCTATTTTCCGTTCACCGAGCCTTCGGTCGAGGTGCACATCAAGCACCCCGAATTGGGCTGGATGGAACTTGGCGGTGCTGGCATATTCAGGCCCGAGGTCACATGGCCCCAGGGCGTAGACGTGCCGGTTATTGCCTGGGGCCTGGGTCTGGATCGCATGGCCATGATGGCTCTCGGTATCGATGACATCCGGGATCTTTTCTCGCCTGATCTCGGAAAAATAAGATCCATGCAAGTTCGCATGAGGGATTAATAGGATGCCTACCATTTTCGTCGACAAGGACGATTTCTCAAGACTGATGGGGGAGCAGGTCGAGATCGACAAGCTCGAGGAAATTCTCGACCTTGTCAAGGGTGAGTACAAGGGCGAAGACGAGGAAGGTCGCCTGCGTATCGAGTTGAACGACACGAACCGCCCGGATTTGTGGTCGGCCGAAGGCATTGCCCGGCAGTTGCGCTGTGCCTCTGGAAAGAGGCGCGACTATCCCTTTTTCTCGGGCGAGCCCGGCGGGCAGATCATGGTCGAGCCCGCCATGCGGTCAATCAGACCCTACGTCGCCGCTTTCATCGTCGAAGGAGTGGAAGTCAACCAGTCTTCGTTGTTGCAGATCATTCAGACCCAGGAGAAGCTGGCCGAAAATTTCGGCCGCCGGCGGAAAGATGTCGCCATCGGCGTATACAATTTGAGAAAGATAACATTCCCAATACACTACCGCTGTGTTGATCCGGCTCGGCACGGTTATACGCCGCTGGGAGAACAGGCGCCCATGACTCTTTCCGAGATTCTCGCTCGGCATCCCAAGGGCGTCGAATATGGATGGATCTTGTCTGGAATGGAGCAGGTTCCCTTGCTGATCGACGAGGCGGGCATGACGCTCTCGATGCCGCCGATTATCAACTCACGCGAGGTGGGCGAGGTTACACCGGGTGACTCCGACCTGTTCGTCGAGGCCACCGGGGAGAATCTCGACAGCTTGATTTTAGCCTTGAATATCATGGCTTGCGACATGGCCGACCGCGGTGGACGTATAAGCAGGGTCAGGACCAGCTACCCGTACGACACTCCGCTGGGCCGAGAGGTCGATGTTCCCATGCGTCTTTCGCGGTCAATTTCCATCCCCATATCCGAGTTCAGCAGGCTGTTGGGATTGCCGGTCCGGGCGACCGAAGTGGATAATGTCCTGGAACGCTACGGATGTGATGTGGCGATCAAGGGAGAAACAGTAGATGTACAACCGCCGCCTACCCGGCTCGACTACCTGCATTCGGTAGACGTGATCGAGGATTTCGCGATAGCCCGCGGCTACGAGACATTCGTGCCGAGCATGCCCCGCGACTTCAGCGTTGGAAGGTCGGATCCCGTTTGCATTTTCGAGGACAAGGCTCGCGACCACATGATTGGACTGGGATACGAGGAAGTCGTATCCAACCTGCTGGTGTCACATGCCCAGGTTGGCGCAAGAATGAACAATCAGGATAAAGCGGTCGTCGAGATTGGCAACATGATGAACGAAAACCACGCCGTGCTCAGGGACGCCGTGCTGCCTTCTCTTCTGGCATGCGAATCTCGAAGTGCGGCCGCGGCCTATCCGCACCGTATATTCGAAGCCGGCGAGGCCGCGATATTCGATGCAGAGCTTCCCCTTGGATCGCGAACCGAAATGCACCTGGCTGCGCTGATTGCACATCGCGAGGCGAACCTGTCTGAAATACACGCCGATCTGGATTTCCTGCTCTTCCAGCTCGGAGAGGAAGTGCGGCTCGAGGAAATCGAGCACCCGTCTTTCATACCCGGTCGCGCTGCCAAGGTGTTTTTATCCTCCGGCAGGTACTTGGGTCTGCTCGGAGAAGTCCACCCTGAAGTCTTGCGAAAATGGGAGATCTCCGTCCCGGTGGCCGCTTTCGAGATCGATCTCGAAAGCATGGTTTAGCCCCGAAATGAAAAAAGATCGCAAGACAGTGGGTGTTGTCGAAAGTGCGGTCAGTGCCCACAATCCCAGCCCGGCCGTGCTTTTCGAAGCCCGATCTCTAGACCTCGAGTTGCAGTCTCCGCAGTGTTCATGGGATGCATTGATTGCTCAAATTGCCTCCTTCCGGGAGCATTATCCCGCCATCATGTTGCGTTCACCGTCGGCGATAGAGGCGCTGGGAGAAGCCTGTCTGAATGGATCTCGCCGGGCGGAAGCTTTAAGGGACAGAATGCGCTGCTCGGCAACCCTGGTGGATCTGCTGAACACTGTCGTTACTGAGAGCACTAGAGAGGGATCGGCGACTCTGCCTGAAGCTATACCGCGCACGTTGAAACAGCTGGTGGCTGGAATGTCCGAAAGCGAAGAACTTTGCTCATCTCATGCTCATTTGTTTGTGCCTCTTCTCGAATTGGGCAAGCAGGTAGTGCTGGTCGGAGACGAGGGCAATCCACCTGAGGCCTGGTTCTTGCTGCTCGGCCGAGTCAGCGGGCTGCTGTTGCAAATAGTGCGAACAAGAATCAAGGGCGAACCTTACTATGACGGTCGCTGGGACGATGCCGGCCTGGCTGAGAGTCTCGAGGTGCATCTGCTTGATCGCGTTCGGCTAGAACGTATCGAGGCTGATCTTGCCTGGCTGGCAGAACTCGAGATGGATCTGAATGCCGGCCGCAGACCGGCCGTGGACATCTTTCTGGAGTTGGACGCATATGAGCACCGAGATGAAAGATCAGCGGCCTGGCGTGAGTGGTTTGAAAGGCTTTCTTCAAAGGTGGCTTCGAGCGGTATCGAGCCGCGCACTCTGAGATTGCTCTGCCTGGGTTTTGCCGACTGGATACGCCAGGCTCATGATCGCGGTTTTTTAACTAGCCTGGCTGAAAGATTGCGACGAGATGCGCCGGCGGTGGCCGCGGCCAATGGAGAAGCAGGCCTAATCACGGCACTGGATACGTTCGGCTTTGCGATAGTCGAGAGACTCGAGTCGGAAGCAGGGCGAGGTGAAATCGACCGGGCGGCCGAGGATCTGCAAACGGTAGTTGCAAGAATAATAGAGACTCTGGCCGAATCGGGTGATGGTTCCGTTTTGGCCCGAGCGACGGACGAGGCCGCACGGCTGCGAACCGGGCCACTGACCGGAGCTCCGTTCAGTCGACAGGATGCAATTTTCAGGATGTTGCTACTGGTTCGATATCCGCACTTGGCTAAATCTCTTCTCTTCTCTCTGCTGGCCGGGTTTTCGCTCGAGGAGTGCATGCTTCGAGATCAGGCTCCCGGGCAGGACGACCGACAACCTGCCGACGACACGGACCGGGTGAAAACTGTCGGGCAGGCGCTATGCGAATTGCTGCAGCACGAATGGCCTGTGGAATTCCTGCACTCCGTGAGGGCCGTGTTACGTGTCACCCCTCTTTCACCATTTCACCTTGGAGGCCCGACGGTCAGGGCACACCTGCTGGCGCTCGATCCCGGCAATCGTTCCGGTTTTTACCTGCACGACATGAAAGAGCGTGTCTTGTCTCGGCCCGGCCGGGAAGAGTTCGAAGCAGTGGAGAGCGTGCTGCGTTTCTGGATGAATGGCGACGCTTCTTGCCTGCGGTCGTTTGTCGAGCCTGAGAGCACGGCCTCGTTGGCCGCCGATCTGGAGAGCGGGCTGATCGACAGTCTGCGCCGGATATTGGAAAACTTGCGCCGCCATGCTCCGGTCGACGACAAGAGCGGCGTGGGCTGGCTTGCAAACATGCCCGATGCCTTTTACGAAGCAAGTACGCTGAAGAAGGTGGCGGGTTTCCCCGGATGCGACGAGCGTGGTTTTTCCCAGCTCGTTCATCTGCTGAATATTTATCGCAGCCTGGCTCGCAAGCACGGAGCGACGGTCGGCCATGAGCTCGATCCCGGACAGGCACCGGGAAGCCTGGTGGATCATGCATGGAATCTCATTGAGCGGCGCGCGCGGCTGCAGCGTAAGATTTTCGGAACAAACCCGAGAAAGGATTCGGGCTCGCTAGAGTGCCTAGACCTGTTCGCGGAAGATCTGAGCTTGATGCGCGAGGCGGAAAGCATTCTCGAAAAACTTACCGGTCTGAGCCTGGGCGAGCACCGGGAAGATCTCGAGCTGAACACGGGAGTTCTGGCCTGCCTGCTTATGAACGCAGCTCGTAGCGGTTTGTGCCCTGTAGAGTTCGAGGGTATGGCCGAGAAACTTCACCTAAATGACGTCGAGCTTGAAGATCTCGCGGGCGTATTAAGGCGTATCGCCTGGCTGAGTGCTTCCGAGCGCAACGCGCTGGCGGCCGGAATTCAAGCGCACGTCGAGCAATCAGTCCGGCGCCTGCTCAACAACCCGCTTTCCCATCCTGCTGAAAGTTACGCGGAACTATTCGAAGCCCACAAGCGGCGCGGGCCCGAAGGACTGTCGATCGAGCTATCCCATGTTCTCGTGGATGACCTGCTCGCGGCGGACGGCGGCTTGTCCCTGCTGGATGACTTTGCCCACCGGCTTCTGCATTACCTGGAACGCTACGGCGGCTTCAAACGTTGATCAGGCCTCTTGTCGACTGTCCCTGAAAACCAAGGCTTGTACAATCGCCTGGGAGATGTTACTGATACCTTTCTGTTTTAATGTAATGGTCGGAGGAAATGCCAATAGTCCAAGCACTATTGGAGCTCCAAGGAGGTCGTCAATGCGCTGGATCTTGTTGGGAATGGTGGTCTTGGGCCTGGGGATTGCGGGCTTCGCATGTAGCAGTGGAACCACTTCGCAAAAGGACGCGGGCATCGACGGGGGCACTGACGGGGGCACTGATGGAGGAGTCGACGGCGACAGCGGCCCCAACCCGGGCCGGCCGACCAGCGTCTCGATCAGCGCGGGAGGCGGCACAATCCATTCGGCCGACCACAAGGCCCGGATCCACATCGGCGCCCCGCAGCCCTATGGAAAGTCCGAGGGGACCGGCCACAAGCTGCAGGCGGGCCCGAATCCGAAACCTTAAAATACGAGAATCGATTGAACAAATAATGAAAGGAGTTGACAATGCACAAGGGTATTGGAATTTCCGTGGTGATCGCCATACTGGCACTGCCCCTTGCTGCTCCAGCCGATGCTCCGAGCTTCATACCGGTCCAGGGATTCTTGACCGATGCAGATGGGACTCCCGTTAACGGGGAGACGGTTCTGAAACTGTCTTTGTACGCCGGCGCCTCCGCCCAGACGCCGCTGTTTTCCGAGATCCAGACGGTAATGGTCGACGACGGGTTTTTCACCTTGTTCGTCGGCCAGGTGGAGACACTGGATCTTCTGCTGTTTAAGGAAAACGGCTCGGTCGTTCTGGGCATCACGGTTGGCGAGGAGGACGAGATGATCCCCAGGCTGGACATCGGCAGCATTCCCTATGCGGGCTTCGCCCAGTATGCCGGCGACGCTGCGACCCTGGGGGGCATGGCGCCCAGCGACTTCCGGGCGGCTGCGGACGACGTCAGCTGGGACGACCTGGCCGACGTGCCGGCGGAGATCTCCGACGGCGACTCCGACAGCCTGGGCGCCCTGGTCTCCTGCGCCGGCGGCCAGCTGGCCAAATGGGACGGCACGGCCTGGGGATGTGCCGATGACATCGATACCATCCTGACCGAGAGCGACGTAGACATGATGGTGGCCGACAACGGATACGCGCTGGAAGCCGATCTGGCCGCCGTGGCCGTCTCGGGCGACTTCGTCGACCTGCTCAACGTGCCCGCGGATCTCCTGGACGGAGACAACGACACATTGGGCGCTCTTACAAGCTGTACCGACGGCCAGCTTGCCAAGTGGAACGAGGCGAACACGTCCTGGGAGTGCGCCGACGATGTCGACACCGACAACGACACGCTGGGCGCCCTGACAAGCTGTACTCTTGGGCAGGTTGCCAAGTGGAACGACTCCTCCATGTCCTGGGAGTGCGCCGACGATGTCGACACCGGCTACACCAGCGAGGCCGAGTTGACCGCCTTGCTGGACGATAACTACTTGCCCGCCGGTTATTTGCCTGACTGGGTCAATCTGCAGAACATACCGGCCGACATCGCCGACGGCGATGACACCGGTTACACCAGCGAGGCCGAGTTGACCGCCTTGCTGGACGACAACTATCTGCCCAGCAGCTATTTGCCCGACTGGAACAGCTTGCAGAACGTGCCGGCTGGCTTTGCAGACGGCATCGACAACGACACCCAGCTCAGTGAGGCCCAGGTCGAAAACTACGTGACCAACGGCCCGATCGACCTGTCAGCAGGCACGACGCTGAATGCCCAGACCATCTCCACCGGGCCTCACACCTCGAGCCTCCCCTGGGGTTCAATCAGCGGAAGGCCGGCCGGCCTCGATGATGGTGATGACGACACGACCTACACGGCAGGCAACGGTCTTCAACTCAGCGGCACTACGTTCTCCCTCCCGGACGCGAGCTTCAATTCCTGGGGTTCGGGGACGAAGACTCATTACGTCGGAAACGGCTACGTATTGGAGTCGACCAGCCCCTCCAACCTGCGGATAAGAATCACCGAATCGGGTGTATTTTTCAACCTGGGAATGGAGTATCCCACTACCTGCGGTACTCCCAACACCATAGGCAGTGTCAATAGATTTTCATTGACTGCCGGAGACTTTCTGGACGCTTCTTTCTGCGGAGAGGGCAGTATGATATTCGCGTTGGTCAGTCGTAACCCGAATCAAGCAGGCAGTCCGGACATGTTTCGCTGCTGGCGAAGCTACGGAAACGGCAACAACTGCCAGCGACTCTGATCCATTTCGGGCTCGACTCGGCGGCAGCTTCAAACGTTGATCAGGCCTCTTTTCAGGGCCTCCACGACGGCCTCGGCCCTGGATGACGTGTCGAGCTTGCGATAAATGTGTGACAGGTGGGTGCGCACCGTGCGGCGCTTGAGTGAGAGCACCCGGCCGGCTTCCTGGTTCGTCAAGCCGCGGGCAATCATCTGGAGAATGTCGCATTCGATTTCAGAAAGAACGGGCTCTTTCTCCCGGGTTGCCGCTCCCCCCTGGACGCTCTTGAAGTAATTCCAGAAACGTTTGGCGATCCTGGGCTCTATAATGACCCCGCCCCGCATGACTTCTAAAATTGCCTCGCGGATCCTTTCCGGGGCGATGCGCTTGACCAGGTAGCCGCTGGCTCCGGCCTGTATGGCTTGGTAGACTTTGACCTCATCCTCGAATGACGTCAGAATCAGAACCTCGATCTCGGGATGGACGGCCTTGATTCTTTGGGTTACCTGTATGCCGTTCGTATCGGGCAACTCCAGATCCAGAAGGACCAGGTGGGGAAGCAGCGCCACGACTGATGCCAGCCCGGCTTCGCCCGAGATGGCGCTGCCGACCACTTCGAACTCGGGATAGGAGCCCAAGAGTCGCACCAGGCTTTTGAGGGTTCGCGGATCGTCTTCGACCAGCACTACTTCTATGGGCTCATTCATTTCCTGGTCTTGACTTTTCGCCTGCGGCGTTTCGAGTGCCTGCGCTTTTGCCGCTTGATATGCCGGATCTTGTTATGCGCGGGCTTCTTGATACCGGGTTTTTCGGATGGGACCGCAGGCTTGGTCGCCGCCGAGTCAATCAGCCGTATGGATTTGCGCTCTCCGGGCTCAATGGAAAAGATCTCGTCGGTGATGGTCTTGCCTTCGGGTGTTTGCAGCAACAAGCGGTGCTCGCCCGCCCTTACGACTCGGTCTGCGAGCGGAGTCTTTTGAGGCAGCAACTCGCCGTCCAGGATTATACTGGCGGGCTGCGGGGTCACGACCGAGAGAAAACCGAGAGTGGTTACCGTGGCTGGTTTCTGCAGTTCTTTCTCGTGACCGGAAAACAAAGAGATCGCCAGTATGACCGCGATCGCCGCCAAGACGATTCCGGAAACTATCCAGATCAGCCTCGAGCGACGCTTGGCGGGTTCTTTTTGAATTGCCTTCCCGACAGGCGGGACCGCCGTGACCAGCGTGTCGGATTCCTGCCTGATTTCATCGTCGCTCGGTCGGCGTAATTCGGGTTGCAAATCTCGTTCGGCAAGCTGGTCGGCATCGACCATGGGCATCTGGTCGGTGTCATGTCGGGCCTGGTCGGGTTGGCCGTCAAGGCTGGGAGTCTGTTCACTATCCTCGAACACCAGATCTGGAGCCGGACGATCCTCGGTGGGTTCTTCTTCCAGACCGTCCCAGTTAACCTCGACCAATGGAGACGGACCGCTCTTGACTTGCCCTGGAAGCGGGGGAGGACCGGGCGCGGAAGGAGCATTGTCGGCCGAGGTTTCAGGGCTTGGTGAACCGCCCATGGCCGCTTCCCAGGCCGCCACCCGAGCCGCCGCGTCGAGATCAACGGGCCCGCTATCGGCTTCCGGCTGTTGCACTTCGGCAGGCTCAGGCGCGGCAACAGGCGCAGGCTCCGAGGGCGGCGCCGTGTGCAAGCTCGGTTTGATTGCGCCCCTGCTTCCGATCTCGATCTCGCCCGCCACACTCGAACTCTCGGTGGTCCCGCGCATGCCGGCAATGACTGCTTCATTGGGAAAGAGGGTTTCGATGAACTGGCTGACCTCCTGATGACCCCGGTCGGGCCCTTTCAACATTGCAGCCCGCAAGCGCTTCAAAGCGTTGGCCAGCGAGGTGCCCGAGTCGTGTCTTCCCTTTGACGAGGTGTTGAGAGCCTTTACGAATACCGCGTCGCAGGAGAACGGCAGTGTGCGATCCAGTTTAGAGGGCGGCTGTACGCCGGCATGGCGCACAGAGACGCCAACACCGGAACGTTCTTCCTTGCCGAGCGGTTCCTGGCCGGTCAGCAGCGTGTATACGATGGCCGCGGCCGCAAAGACATCGGAGACGGGAGTCGCATCCCGGCCCTGCATTACCTCGGGAGCTAATAGGCCGGAACGCCCGCGGCGAGTCCTCTGCTTGAGTTCCTTGGTAGAGAACAGCGTCGATTCGAGCCCCGCGCCGCCCAGGCGGGAAATTCCGTCGTAACCGGTGATCACGTACTCGGGACTCACTCCTCCGAAGGCGATCTCGTGTTCGTGCAGGGCGCCCAGACCCCGGGTAAAGTCCATGCCGATCTGCAGCGAACGCAAGGGGTTGATATGAACCTCGCGCGACGAGAGCCTGTTCAGAACGGCGGCCAGGTCGAAACCCTCGCCGCGCTCGTCCACCCAGAAATAATCACCCTGGTACTCTCCGAAGCACAGATGTCTCAGGAGGTTTTCATGTTCGATGGAGGCCATATCGGCGGACGCTTGTTCGAGCCTGGCGATCAGTCCGTCGGTCTCGGTGATTTGCCTCAACAGGCGATAAACCGTCACCAGCGAGGGGCCGGCGTCGGTTTGTACCCGTCCCAGATGGATCTCGGCAACCTGCCCGTCGCCGATTTTTTGTAATAACTCGATGTGCATTTCGTACTTATCACCCGCTTGTGAAATCTATTTCTTCCTCTTGGATTTTTGCCTCTTGAGCCCCGCTCCGAGCAGTACCGAACAGTAAGGGCAACGTTTGGCCCTCGGATTTTCGAGCACCGAACGGCAGGCCGGGCAGCGAGGTTTGTCTTCTGTCTTGGAAGGCGCCTTTTTTTTCAGTGTGTCGACTTGCCCGAGGAACTTCTTGATCGCCTTCCGGTCGGACAAAAGCAGGCGTCCCCGCAAAGACGCCTTGAGCAGCAGAACGAGCATTTCCTCGATCCGCTCATGCTCAATCGCCGTTTTTTTCGAGGTCTTGCCCGGACGTTTCTGCAAGGTGGATTTTCTGCCGACCATGGGTTCAAAGGTGCCATATCTTCGATGGGTTATCAAGAATCATGCTAAAGTTGATTCCGTTTTCAATGTAGGCTAAGGTGGGTTTACAGGCGGGATCTCTATGAACACAGGTCACATGCAACTGGTACGGGTTTCGTTGATATTGACGGCTTTCTGTTGTGCCCAGCTTATCTCGAGCGCGAGTGTTGCCGCACCCAGGGTTCAAGTCTACGATGAGGTCGAGAAGGGGCTCGAACTGGGCCTGCAAGGCGGATTCAGCTGGGACTTCCTGCCGCCGGTGCAGGATCCGGGACCCGGGTTCCTGGTCGGCCTGGAGGCCGGCTATGATCTGAACTGGGTGTTTCGGATCAAGGGCGGTTATCTCTCCCAGCATTACAGTGCATCCGCGACAAGCAGCAAGGGAACCCGCTTGGCGATGGATTGGGAGAGCAGTCTGGTCTGGGCGGGCGCTTCGATATCGTTGATTGCCACCCAGCGTTTCTACACCTACGTACAGGCCGGTGTCGGGTACTTTGCGGCTACACCCAAGCGAGTCGGCAATTTCGAAGTTGCGGGCTCGAATGACGTGGCCATTCTGGCAGGCGGCGGAATGGAGTACTACTTACCGCTGCGACATTTTTCGGTTGCCATAGAAGCCAACGTAAGCATTCTTCCGCTGCGCGGGGATGTGGCCCTGTCCGTCTTTCCTGTCTTGCGCTATACATTCGGTGTCGGCCGGGTGAAGGTGATAAAGCCCGCCAAGGATCGGGATCATGACGGCGTTCCGGACAAGGACGACAAGTGTCCCGACATTTGGGGCCCGGACACCAACGCCGGCTGTCCGGAAAAAGATACCGACAAGGACGGAGTGATCGACCGCGAAGATCGTTGCCCTGAAGATGCCGGACCGGCCTCCAACGCCGGCTGTCCTCTCGAGCCCGATACCGACGGCGACGGCGTCAAGGACAAGCTCGATCGCTGCCCCAAGGTCGCCGGGCCGGTAGACAAGGAAGGCTGCCCCGACCGGGATGACGATGGCATACCCGACAATATCGACAAATGCCCCGACAAGCCGGGCAAGGTCGAGGCCGACGGCTGTCCCAGCAAGGCGCAGGTCAAGGTCAGGGTCAGGGAGAAGTCGATCGAGTTGCGCGAGAAGATCCACTTCGAGTTCGGCAAGGCGAGCATCAAGAAAAAATCCTATCCGATCCTCAACCAGGTGGCGGCCACGCTGAAACAATACCCGGACATCAAGAAGCTCCGGGTGGAGGGTCATACCGACTCCAAGGGATCCGCCGCCTACAACCGGCACCTCAGCCAACTCAGGGCCCAGGCGGTCGTAAACTACCTGGTGCGCAATGGAGTCGAGAAAGAACGGCTGGTGGCCAAGGGGTTCGGCGAAGATAAACCGATTGCCACCAACAAGACCGAACGCGGCCGCGGCATGAATCGCCGGGTTGAGATGATCATTCTCGAACGGGAGTAGCGCCCGCACTACCCAGTTTGCGGCGAAGTTTCATAAACTGCTCCGAGAAAGCAAACCTGAAAAGCTGCATCATGTCCGCATCGCGCGAGAGCACCGAGGCGCGATCGGGAATGAATGCCAGGTCGCGTCCTCCGGTGGCTTCCGAGAATCTGGACAGTACCGACATGGCGGGAATAAATCCTCCGGTCGCCAACAGGGCTACCCGGTCGGCGGTTCTGCGTACACCGCTGGCCCAGCGCTCAATGTCATGGGCCCTGGGCTCCAGAGCATATCTGCGGATCAGCGGCACGGCCATTTCCATTACGGCCGGAGGGGTCATTTTGGTCAGGCCCTCGATGTACTGGTCGGCAGTGGCCGGCAAAGAGATGGGCGGATCCGCTTCCGGGCGCGCAAGTTTTGCTAAAATCGCAAGCAATATCTGCAGGTCGCCGGGCCTCAGCTTTCTGGGCAGGACGAATCCCATGGCAACCTGGACAATTTCCCGGCTGATGAAGAACGATAGTTCTTCGGCTGAACTGCGATCGAGCACTGTGCTCGAGATGATTACGGCCGGTTGCTGGCCGCAATCGCTATGGGCCCGATAACTCTCGTCTGCTTGCGTGAATATGGAGAAAGGACGCCCCGAGATAAACCAGGCAGTCTGCTGCGCGGCTTCCATAAGTTGCGGGTGACTATCGTCTGTAATGCGGGTCAGTGTCGAAAGTTCACTGGAGTCGGCCGGGAAAAGCATTTCCAGATATGGGGCCAACACTGAGAAAATACGCTGCAGTAAACAATCTGCATCCGGGTGCAGGATGATTTCATCCCACTCGGAGCGATCCAGCGCTCGGGTGGGTTTAACTGTGGCTCCCGAATGCTCCAGGAACTTACGCGCCTCCTGGTCCATCGGCGACAAGAAGCGCAGGCCTGTGTAATACAAGGTCGTGCGATCGACATCTCCTCGGGCCGCTTCAAGGCGTGCCAGGTATCTGTATAGCTCGGAATCGCAAGGATCCATCCCCGAGAGTTCCCTGAACACCTCGATCGCTTCCCGGTATGTTTCAAAGTCGCTGGAGTAAAGGTTTCCCAGTCGCCTGAGCAATTCAGGATCCCTGGGATACAATTCCAACGCACGACGAATGCAGGCCGCGGCCCGGCTGACATCTCCTACACGCTCCTGGTAGACCCCGGCCAGCTTTAGATAACTCTCGAGAGCGTCTTCCGAATCCATTCCATTTTTTATCCGAGCCTCGAGTACCTGGCCCGAAAGTGAACAGTATTGTTCCCAGCGCTCCGACTCCATACACAGCGAGGCTACCTCTTCGACCAATCCGAGTTCAGCTTTGCCCATTGCCAGAACTTTTTCGAAGTGCACCAACCTGAGCTCTGTTTTTTCTTCGATTCTAGCCAGAACCAGGTGAACTTCACGCAGGCGATCTTCATCCAGGTCGGTGTCGACCAGCTCGTGACTCAGGTCGCGTAACTCGTCCTGAGCTTCCATGGAGAGCAACAGTTTCCAAAGCTTCCATTTCAACTCGAGATCCGATGAGTTCAGGCTCAGCGCTTCACGGTAGGCATCCGCTGCACCCGGCGCATCCTGGAAATGTGTCGAGAGAATGTCACCCAGAAACTCGAATAGCCTGGCGACGACATCAGGCTCTGTCTCGATCTTCAGCTCACGCCGCAGGAGATCGACGGTTTCTTCCCAGCGCATCGAGCTGGAATGATACTCGCGCAACATGCGCAGGCAGTGCAGGTTGTCGGGCTGTTTGGCAAGCACTTCCTGGTAAAGCTTCGCCGCCTCGTCGAACTCGAACAATTGTCGCCGGGCGTCGGCCAGCTTTTCAAGATACTCGTAGCGTAAATCATCGAAGCTCTGATCCTGCAGCAGTTCGAGTAATCCCTCGATTTCCTCGGGAATCTTCTCAGTCAGGCCGATCTGCCGCATGAGTTTGACAAGATTCTGCCTGGAGGGCATGAAGGTGGGATTCAAGTCGATTGAGCGGCGATAATGATCGAGAGCCTCCTCCGGCCGGCCCAACTTGTCCGAAATTTCTCCGCGCCTGAAGGCGATCACGAAGCGGCTGCTGGTAAGCCCTCCTTGACCCAGGCGCTGATAGAGTCGATCGGCCTCATCCCACAGGTTGCGGTTGTAGCGAATGTCCGCAAGTTCTTCCAGGGCGCCCTGGTGATCGGGATCGATCTGCAGGCAACGCTCGAAATACACGGCCGCCTGGACAGGATCGTCGAGATGCTCCTTGCATGCCTCTCCAAGCTCGAACGACATGGCGACTCGCTTCTCGTCGTCATCGGGAAGTTCGAGACGCTGGCTCAGGACTGCGATCAGTTCTTCCCAGTTACCCTCACGCGATAATAGTGCCGCCAGGTACTCATGAACCTCCGGGTTCGACGGATCGATCTTCAGTGCCTGCTTGAGAGCGGAAATTGCCTCGGAAATCCTCTCCTGACGATCCAGGTGTCTGGCGGCGGTCAGGTAGAGGGTCACTCGCAACGAGCCGGCCGCATCACTTTCGGCCCACTCGAGATAGAATGACGACAACTCGGCATCATCCTTGTTCTTCTTGAGCAACTCCTCCAGGCGCTGGTAGGCCGCCCGGTAGTCCGGGTCATGGGCGATGGCCTCACGGAAAGCCATGCACGCTTCCTGTGCACGCCCGTCCTCGCTGAGAATGTCGCCCAGCCTGGCAAACAGGCCGGGCAGTGACTTTTTATCGGCCAGTTCGGTAAGTTTTCTCGTGGCCGTCTCGGCGCGACCCCAATCCCGTGCCGTCCAATAGAGATCGGAGAGCCGTTGCCACGCCCGTAGATCATCCGGAACCAAACGTACACTCTCCTCGAGTGTCCGGGATGCCGCCTGAACGTCGCCAAGGTCGTCCAGTTGAATCCTGGCAAGCTCCTTGGCGACCTGGTAACGATGAGGTCCTTCGAATTCGAGCGCTTCGGACAAAGACGCCGCGGCCCCGGCTGTGTCGCCAGACTCGATCAGTATCTCGGCGCGTCGCATCCAGAGATCAGCTCTTTTTTCTTCGCTTTCCATCCTGGCCATCTGGCCGAGAAGATCGGCCAGCGCTTTGTGCTGGCCGCATTCCCGGTACAGATTCGCAAGCTGTCTGGCCACTTCGAGGTTGTCGGGAGAGCTTTCATGCAGGTCTTGCAAAGCGGCGATACGCTCGCTCGCCTCGGCGTCCTGCAGGCCGGCGACCAACTCAGTTTTCAGCGTTTCGACATCGGCAGGGTGCAGCAAGTTTTTGTGATCGAGAAGCCATTTGATGTGTGACACATTGCCTGAGTCGATCTTCCCGAGTAACCTTCTGGAAATAACGTCTTCAGGAGCCAATTCCACGGCCCGTGTAAATGCGCTGCGAGCCTCCTCTAATCGACCGCCCGACCACCTCAGAAGTCCTAAAGAGCGACGCAGTTCGTGTTCCCGATCGCGGTCGGAAGCCCTGGTGGCGAGCCCCTCGAGTGCGTCGGCAACTAAATCCCATTCGCCGGACCTGCTCGCAAGATTTCGCAGGATTTCAAGAGCCTCGTTACTCTCAGGCTGCAGCGCAGCCGCAGATTTGAGTGTTTTAACAGCTGCCCCGCGGTCGTCGATTTGTTCGGCCTGGACGGTTGCCAGTTGAAGCATGAGCGATGCTCTTTCGTGACTGGATGCGGCCAACTCCATACGCGTTTCCAGCGTGCGGGCCAGACTTGTATAATCTCCGGCATCTGCGTACAAATCGGAGAGCCTGCGCAGCACTCCCACGTCCGAGGGCTGCAAACTCTCGAGTCGTTCATAAATGACCAGGATCTCATCCGGGCGATTCAGCCTGGTCGATAAAACTCCTGCTCGTTCTTTGAGAAGTGAAATCAGCAGTGCCTTCTCATCGGTAAGGTCGATCCTTGAAACTAAGTGCTGATCGAGTTGTTCAAAATTTTCCTGCCGGCGATCGAGATCCAGAAGGTGATCGAGGGTGTCAATGTTTTCGGGTTCAATGCCCAGCAACTCAGACCAGGTCTCGCGGGCGGCCTGGTAGTCTTTGAGGGTGTCGTGAGCCAGGCTGGCTGCCTTGCGTAAAGAAAAAGAGCGTTCGTCTTCCGCCGAGAGTCGCGCCACCTGCAGCAATGCCTCGCGTTGTCGGCCGGGATCGTTCAACAAGCGATGAAGCTCGACCAGCTTTTTCCAGATCTCGCTGTTGTCGGCGTCGACACTCAGGGCACGTTCATATACCTTCAGGGCTCCGCCGGGGTCTCCGAGTTCTTCAACCATAATGTCCGCGGCTGAAGTAAGATGATCGACTCGCCCACGATCATCCGCTGCGTGCTCGGCTTCGTCCAGCAGTAATGAAACGCGATCCTTGAAGCGCTCGCCACGCGCGTACAGTTTATGCAGGAAGGAACGCGGAGCAGGATCGTCCGGACGGGCCTCGATACAGCGCTTGAGACGCTCCTCGGCCTGATCGCTATTGCCGCGGGCAAAATCGATGGCGGCGAGTTTCTGGTCGAGCAGGTAGCGTCGATCTGCATCCAGGCTCGATGCCAAAAGATCCAGTTTGCGCAATAAGTTCTCGGCTTCTTCAGGCTCGTCGCCGTCCGACAGGCTACCGGCCGCGCGCCATAACGCCTCTGCATTATCAGGCTCAACGCGCAACAAAGCGCGGCAGGCGGCGAGCAACAAGGCGTCGTCCTCCGGCAAATCAATGACCTGCTCGAAGCAAGTGCGAATCGAACCGGCTAAATCCTCATGCGACAAGATTGAATCGGGCAGACTACTTACAAAACCCAGAAGACGCGACCAGTCCTGTGTGTCTTTCATCAGGCGTGCCGAGAGCGCGCAAGCCTCCCGGTGATCGGGTTCGGCTACCAAAGCCTTGTGCAAAGCGTTTTCGGCGGCGCTTGTATCATGGGCGGCGAGCCAACTCATCGCCGCAGAAAACCAGGCATCGGCTCCCTCGTGGCCGGTCTTGCGACTGGCAAGATTCTCCCTCATCAGCGCCAGGTCGATATGGCGAGAGTCTTCCCGGTAGAGCGAATCGAGTTTTCCCAGCGTTTCCTCGTCGGATGGATCTTGACCCAGTGCCTGTTCGAAAGCGCTGATGGCCGCTTCACGATCGTCCGCTAAAAGTCTCAGAGATGCTATTTTTTTGTATAGGGCCGCAGGGCTGCGTCCTTTATCGGATGATAGAGCGCCTTTTACGATTATTTCCTCGATAGAGTCGGCCGCCCCGGTGAAATCCTGCGATTGCTCGAGGCGATCGGCGAGCTCGACAAGGAGAGGCACAGGATCGGATGCACGCTCGGCGGCGGCCGACAAGATGCTTTTTCCCAGATCGTTATCGTCAAGCTTTTCGAATGCCAAGTCCGCCGCCCTGCGCATTAAAGCAACGGCTTGGTCGCTATCATCCATGGCAACGGAGAGATCCTGCAAGAGCCCGGTAAGACGCTGCCAGTCCTCCTGGGACTCCAGTATTTCGGCAAGGTCTTCAATAGGCTCGATCCAATTCGGATCGAGCCTGATGGCATGTTCCAGAGCAGCCATGGCTCGCTCAGGGGCATCGAGATGTTCTCGGTAAATATGGGCCAAGTCGCGAGTTCTTCGCGCTGCGGATGGATCGTCGCGGGCCAGGTCCACGAGCGTCTCCTGCATATCCGCCGCACCCTCAAAGTTACCCAACTGCTCATAAAACGACAAAGCCTTCCTGACCAAGGACTCCTCGGGTTCGATCTCTATGGCCTGTCGCAATGAAGACAGTCCGGCTTCCAATTGGTCTGGTTTTGCGAGACACAGCTCGGCATGCTCGCACAGCAGCTTCCTGCGCCTTTCGGGTAGCTCCTCGTCTTCGGCGCATTCGTATAAGAAACTCCGCAGGCGCTCGGGACGGTCCAGCGTGCGCAACAGATCGAGCAGGCGGATTTGATTTTCCAGTGAAGGGGCGATTGAGTACAGCTTCTCAAAGGACCGCAAAGCCAGATCATTGTCCGCCAGTTCGTCTCTCGCCAGACGACCGAGATCGAGGTGGTATTCCTGCGCCAGCGCGGGTTCTTTACTCTGTTCGGCCATCGAATCCAGCAACTCTGCTAGTTGCACCAGCATTTCTTCTTGCCGGTAGATCACCGCCAGGCGTTCGGCGGCTATGGCGTAGCCCATTTCAAGGAGTTTCTTGAAATGAACGATGGCTTGTTCAGGTTCGTGGAGCCTGAACTGGTATATCTCGGCCAGTTCCTCGAGACGCCGGATCTGGTTGTCTTCCCTTTGTGCACGCATCCACTGGTTTTCCAGAAGCGCGGCCAGGCGTTCCCAGCGGGAGGCCTTGCGTAGCATGGCGATCAAGTCGTTGACTGCATGTTGATCGTCCGGCTGAGTGTGAACGTACTGCCAGAGCACCGCGATGGCTTCGTCCGGTTGATCGAGATGCTCAAAAAGCAACAGCGCCAATGAGCGGCGCAAACCACCTTCGCGCTCATGCCCCGCGGGAACATGTAGCCAGCGCTGGTAAAGCAGTGCCAATTCGTCGTAGCGTTTGAGCGTCCTGAAAATGAGTTCGAGCTTCTCGAATGACTCCATGTCAGCGCCGGCGTATCCGCGATTGGCAAAGGCCTCCATGTGCTGCTGGTACATCGAGGCCGCATCTTCCAATCGCTCGCATGCCCAGGCGGCGCGGGCCGAATCGAGGGCGACGGCGGCCCGGCTTTCCAGCGGTAGGCGCCCGCCCCCCGGATCCGGATCGAGCGCCTTACGGCCAAGCTCGAATGCCTCCGGGTAGTTGCCTTCCAGGAAACGTCTTCGGGCCAGCATGATCAGCGCCGGGAGGTAACCGGGAGAAACCTCCAGCGCGCTCTGCCAGCTGTCGCAGGCGGCATCCGGGTCGTCCAATCTGGAGCCCAGGATGGATGCCAGGGCCATGTATAAACCGAGCTTATCCTCGTCTTCGGCCAGGGAGATCCGTTCGCGGATTACCCAGGTGACCTCATCCCAGCTGCCAAGTCCCGCGTATACGCGTTGCAGGGAAGCCAGGCGCGCAGCGGCTGCCTTGCTCTTGGGTGCCGCTTCTACACCGAGCTGGTACTGGGCGGCCGCCGGGTCCAACTTCTTCAGCCGCTCCCACCAGATGGTCGCTGCTGCGGTGTGTAACGCAGCAGCTTCTTCGCCATCGGCGTGTTCTGCCTGCTGGGCGTAGAAGGCGGCCAATTCTTCCCAGCGCTCCTCCTCGCGCAGCAGGTGCCCCAGTTGATCTGCGGCCTCTTTGTCACTTTCATAGCGACTGAGGATTATTCGCAATTGATCAATGGCAGCCGATGCATTTCCCATCTCTTGCTCGATTTTTGCAAGTCTCCGGTGAAGATCGGTCTTCCCCGGGGCCGACAAGCCCCCAACGCCAGCCGATTCGATAACCTTACAGGTAGCATCGCGCGATTCGGCCCACATCCGTCTCGAAAAGTAAATATCAGAAAGTGCGCGATGTACTTTCGGTAGATTTGGTTCGAGTTGCAATGCGCGCTTGTAGTTTTCGATGGCTTCCGGGATCCTGTCGAGTTCTTCCGCCAGTATCTCGGCTCGCTCGATGAACAGATCGATCAACTCGTCGCGGTCAAAGGCGCTGGAATCCACCTTATCGAGCATGGCGCTGATCTTCTCGAACATTTCGGCATTACGATAAAGGTCGAGCAAGAACCTTATATCCTGCTTTGATTGGCCTGCCTCCACGGCGGCCTCATACGCCCCGATAGCACCGGCCTGGTCGCCCAGGTTTTCCGAGAATATCTTGCCGGCTTCCGCCCAATAGCCCGCGGCGATCTCGGGGTCACTCTCGGCGGCAGCAGCCCTTGACAACAAGGCTGCCAACTCGGGCCACCGATTTTCTCTGCCCAATAAGAGCTTCATTCCCTCGATGGATTCGGAAGCCGAAGGATCTTCCTGCAGCGCAAGCTCGTAGAGTTGCATGGCGTGCTGATGATCACCGATCTGCCGATCGTTGATGCGCGCGGCTTCGAGGAGGGCGGCTAGTTTCTCGTCGGTGTCGCTTGCGAGGGTCGCCTTGCGTTGCAAGGATTCTGCGAGACCATGCCAATTGCCGCTACGGCGATCGAGCTTTTCGATCTCCATCCAGACTCTGACATCGTCCGGCTGTATCATTGCGGCCCGCTGAAAGAACCTGCGGGCTTCGCTCTCACCTCCGGAACGCTGCGAGTAGATACGACCCAGATGCATGGCCGCCGATTTTGCAACGTCTTGTGGGAGGGTCTGGCCGGAAGCCTCCAGGTCGAGTAGTCGGCTGAATACCTCGGCGGCTTGATTCCATCGTTCGAGGTTGGCCGACAAAGTACCGGCCATGAAAAGCGAGTGCAAGTGATCGGGGTGATCGCTAAGGATGTTCTCGTACTGGAGCAGCGCGCTTTCCGGATCGTCGAGTTCGTCTTTCCACAGGACGGCAAGCCTGAGACGAGCCTCAGTAATCAATTGCTCGTTGCCGGCCGCGCCGTCCGCCAGATCCAGAAGCGTGGCCAGCGACCGGGCCGCGCGCGTTGGTTGATTGCTGCGCTCGAAGGTGGACGCCTGGGCAAAGAGCGCATCGATATGTCCCGGATCATGCATCAGCGCGGCATCCAGGTGCTTGCGCGCCTTGTCGAGATCATCGAAACGTTCGAGAAAGATTCTTCCCATGCGGAAATGGCAGGTCGCGATTTCTTTCGGGTCGTTCAATTGGTGAGTCAATCGCAAGTTCATGCGCAAGGCGCGATACCAGTGCTGCTCGCTCTCGTACAGACTGGTTAAAGTATGCATCGCCTGGATCTGATCGGGATCCAACTCGAGAATTCTCTCGAAGTTCAGAATTGCCTGAGCGGGATCGTGGGTCATCAGAAGCTTGCCCGCCTCGATATGAGCCATGATGGCGTCTTGCCTCTCACCGCGGTCGGCGCAAATATGACCTATACGCTCGTAGCTCCTGCCAGCAGCAGGCTGCTTACGCCCGCGCTGCATGGCCGCCCGTGCGAACAGGGCCGGGATGAATTCGGAATCTTGGGCTAAAAGATCGCGGGCTAGATCTTCGATCTCGTCGTAACGATCCGGGCGGGACAATCCGATCTCCAGCAGTCTGCAGGCTGCGTGCGGATGGGAAGGTTCGACGCCACCCTTGCCCAGATAGAGGCGTCGGGCCTTGTCCAGAAGCCCTTCCCTGAGGGCCTGTTCGGCTTGATTGTAGGCCTTTGTGCCCTCGCGAAAGACGAGATATCGCTGCTCTACGAGAGAGCTGCACTGGTCGCTTGCCGCAGGGCCGGCTGGAAGCTCATCCGGGAAGCGTGCCGAAGCCAGTCTTAATTGCCCGTCGCGAATGGCGATCCGATCAATCCGCAGGCCGGCCAACTCGGGGATTTTCCAGCCGTGAATCGGCAAGAACCACCTGGTAAAGTCGCGCAAGGGGTTAAAGACCAGGAATGCGTAGCCCTGCTGCTCGAAGCCCAGGGGTGCGAGCGCCCGAGCAAGTTGCGCAACAATTGAACACGCCGGCAGAGGCATGGGGCCGAAGAAACGAATGTCATAAAAACCGATTCTAACGGCCTGCTCGCCGGTCGCCTCAACAAGAAATCGGGCCGTGAAAGGGGCCTGCTGGCTTCCCACTCTGAAACGACCGCTCAACCATCCGACATCTTCACGAAGAGATACTCTGATGTCTTCAAAGCCGTAGCGTACAGGATCCAGTTTACGAGACAGGAAAACCTGCATATCATCGTCGCGAATGGAGATATCGAGCAGTCGCAGGCGACAGCGATGGTGCACGAACTGCTCGGCGCCGCCCCTGACGTCGAAAGGAAAGCGAACACCGGGAACTTCCAGAACGATCCGGTTGACGACCAGGCCTCCCTCGATCTTGCGGTCGGCTAGCGTCAGAAGTGCGGTATTTTCCCAGAACTCCAGTGAGAACCCCAGCGAAATTCCTGCCGTGATCACTTCTGTCACAGTCTCGATCGAGCCAGGTCGCCTGCCCTGGGAGTCTTCCATGCCGGGTCCCCGCTTACATTCTGCGCAATCCGAGGCGGATTGTAGCATACCGAACTAACCCGGGGCCAGTTTATGCCTGGTCCCGGTAAAATAAGTTCCAACGGGCCATTTTCCATGGAACCTGCTGATTTCTTTTGACAAGCAAGACTCCCTGTGTTAGTTGAGATGAGTATTTTCGAGGCTGCGCGAATGGCTTCCCCTCCAAGGCTCGCGCGCCTGCATACGTGGAAAACAGACGCTTGGTTGCGCGCCCCGCTGGTGGTGTCCGGGGCTTTGTGGTGCCACTTTCATAGCTACTTATGGTTTTTTAACCGAGAGAGGAGAGCTATTCATGATTCCGGATGGATACCGCGTGATTGTCACCTACAACGCGGAGTCTGAGAAGTTTGTCGCCAAGGTTCCTGAGCTGGGAGACGTGCAAGCGTCGGGATCGACACGCGCGGAGGCCCTGGCCGGGGCCGAGGAAGAACTGGAGAAAGAATTTCAGAAGGCCGCCGAGAAGGGCTCGGAGATGCCCAAGCCGGTGGACATGACCGAATTCAGCGGTGAGATCGCCGTTCAGATCAGCCCGTCATTGCATCGTGAACTGATTTTCGAGGCCATGCGGGAAAAGGTCGAGCTTAACCAGCTATGCAACGAATGCCTGGCTGCAGCTATTGCATCTCGTCGATCATCGGGTAGTCGGCCGACTCAACAGGGCGGCAGACAGGAAAAGTCTGGTCGCCGTGGTCGTCGACCAAGGCAGGGCGGTAAGGGTTACTTCAACATCATGGAAGACAAGGCCAGCTTCATGGAGTACGTACGAGGCCTCGAAAACGGCGGGCGCGGCGGCGGACACCGCGGCGGCAACCGCGGGCGCAGGTCCTGATACATCTGTGAGGCTTAGTTTTCCCCCCATACGGCCGAAGTTCTGAGAGCCGAGATGGATGTGTCGTCGAACTGGCCCTTGTAAACACTGCGGATGATGATTACACCGACGTACATCGTTCTTTCGGCCAGTACCAGCTCGGGCAACTTGACGCCAACTTTTTTCCGCACCGGCTGAGGCTTGTCCTTGAATTTGAACATGGTGCGGCCCAGCCATTTGAACTTTGGCTTGTACTCATCGCTTTCCTTTTCGCGCTTGAGCCTGACCAGATAGTAGTCTAAGAAAATTTTCTTAGGGCGATTGAAGTTCTTGAATTGCTCTTTCCCGGCGCCGGGTGTTATCTCAACGTGGGTTGTTCCGTCGGGTACCTGAAAAAGCACCCAGGCGTTCTTGCCCCAGCCTTTCTCTCCCTCGGCCCAGAAAGTTTCCGGATCGTCGTCGAGCATCTTGTCCACGCTGTAGTAATCCGATCCGCGGCCCTTTTCCACCAAGGTTGAGACGGCCACCGGTACCCGCTCGTCTTTGGCCAGCTTGAGCACGGCTTTGGTAAAGTCCTTTTTGGAAATGATTTTGGTGATATTTCTCTCTTTTTTCTTCTTGTGCGTTTTTTTCTTGGCAAGCGCCTGGGGAAGGCTGATGCACAGGCCAACTGCCACAAAGGTTGCTAAAAATATCTTGCTTCTCATCATCGCTGATCCCCTGTTCCCCGTTGTCATTTGGATCGACGACGGATCTGTACGAAATATTTTATTTGCTCGCAAGCTTTTCTTCAACGATGCCGTGCATAGTCACGCTCGAACGAGCCTTGGGAGCAGTCAATCCTGAGCTTCTGAGCCTGGACGCCGGCGTCCGGCGGGTGGCCCTGCTTGTCTTTGAAACGATTGATAAAATAAGCCTTTTTCTTGCCGGGGCGCAGGCGCGGCCAACTCGTCGTGTAGAGTCCGTTGAGTGTCAGCTGTATTTTTTTCCATGTATTTGAGCTGTGGTTGGCAACCAGAAAATAACGCCCGCCGATGACTTCCATCCTGCTCATGCGAACCTCGGCTCCGATTTCGTTCAGTTCGCCCGGGGGAATGAACACCACGGCTGTGATCAGGCCGATGGCTGCGTAACCGGCTACCAGCCATACCTTGATCTTGAAATAGCGGTTAGATTCTTTGAAGTCCTCAATCGTTCCGCGAAAAAACTCTCCCACAGCCTCGAACAGACCAAGCAACCAACTCCAGATCATTGTGAAAAACTGACCCACTACTGGTCCTTCTTCTCACGGCGAACTGTTCTGACGCCCAGCGGCAAACGGGTCGACCGCGGACTCTGGGCGGTGGAGGCCTTCTTCAGCAGTTGGCGCGCGTAGCTACCGGTTGTCTTCGTGCCTGGTTGGTCGGGTTTGCCTTTACCTGCCTGACTTGCCGACGACAAGTCATCGTCATCTACGGGGTCTTCCTTTCGGTCGGTCGCTTGATGATCTTCGTCGACGGGGCTTTCGGCCGCAGTGCTGCTCACGGCGCCGCTTTCAGGGGGATCTTTTGCCATTGGCGGAGGTTCGAGATCGCGTTCACGCAAAACATCTTTTAATGCACTGTCGAGTTGCGCCTTCTTTTCGGGATCGAGTTCTTTGGGCTCCCACTGTTCCTGTCCGCCTTCCAGACGCGGTACCCAGTGAACGCTGAACTCCTGTACGGCCACAACGGGCGGCTTTGGAAGGCCATAGCTGGCCGGGTCGAAGAAGGACTCGTCCATTTCGGGAAACCCGTACGCCTTTAGCTTCGACATGAAGGTCGGCAGGATGCCGGTCGGGGCGTGGTAGCCCTGGATGCGGCCTTCCTCGTCCTTACCAGTCACGGTGTAGACAAAAAGGTCCTGGGTTCGGTAATCGCCTTTTTCGTTGAGCGGCAGCACTTCGGCGATATGGGTGAGACGCCGCGAGCCGTCGTGAAACCGGGCGCAGCAGATGATTACATTCAGCGCCGCCGCCACCTGGGCGCGAATGGCCACCATCGGCAGTTCGACTTCGCTCATCAGGCATAGCGATTCGATGCGCCGGCAGGTCTCGGTGGGTGAGTTGGCGTGCACCGTGCACATCGAGCCCGAATGGCCGGTATTCATCGACTGCATCAGGTCGAATGCCTCGCCGCCGCGTACCTCGCCGATGACTATCCGGTCGGGCCGAAGGCGCAGGGCCGAGTTCAGCAAGTCTCCCATGTCGACCCCGCCGCGGCCGAACTTGTCGGGCGGGCGCGACTCGAAGGGCACCAGGTGATCCTGGGCAAGCTGGAGTTCGGCTGAATCCTCGATGGTCAGAATGCGCTCGTCGTTGGGGATCAAGCTGGAGACGACGTTCAGCAGCGTGGTCTTGCCCGAGCCCGTGCCGCCGGATACGACGACGTTCTGCTTGGTAATGACACAGGCGTCTATGAAACGGGCCCATTCGGGTGTCAGCGACTTGAACTCGATCAACTGCGCGATGGTCAGCTTGCCGGGAAAGAACTTGCGGATAGAGATGGTACAGCCCTTGCGGGCGATAGGCGGCAAGACTACGTGAATACGCGAACCATCGGGCAGGCGGGCGTCCAGGCGTGGGTGATCGCTGTCGATAATACGCCCAACGAATTGGGCCATATTGCGCCCGGCCGCCTCGACTCCCTCTGGAGTGAATCTGGCCGGGGTCTTGTAAAGCCGGCCGGAGCGCTCGATCCAGACGTCCTCGGGGCCGTTGATCATGATCTCGCTGACGCTTTTGTCATCGAGATACTTCTGAACCGGTTTGAGGAAGGCGCGTAACGACTTGTCATACATGTCCGAAATCATCATCTTCACCCTTGGCGTTTATTGCCGATATCTTCCGATCATAGGGAGTTTACCCTTCCGGTTCAAGAACAACCGTGCAGTGTAATAAAAAACGACATGGTGCAAAAAAACGTTCTTGTGCCGCGTCTTTTGCGGCGCTAGACTCACGACATGCGTTGTCCGAACTGCGGGAAAGAGGTGCCGGACGGCACCGCGATTTGCGAGCATTGCGACCACATCCTGGACAAATCCTTCCTGGGAGAGGGCTTCACCGACGAGGCAGGGGAAGACGGCGGCGACGAGCTCGATCAAGATGACGGCGACGATCTCGATGAAGACGGCGAGGAAGAAGTCGAGGAAGACGTCGAAGGTCGAAGTTCGAACAAGGACGAAGTAGAGCGCGAAATGGAGGAGCTCAGGAGCCGCCGGCGTGTAGAAAAGAACCCGCCGCGCGCGGCCGCGGGTATCGAGGAAAGCAAGGACGTAAGCCAGGAAGCCGGCAAGCTGATCAAGGACGTGCAAGGAACGTTTTCGAACGCCTGGGGCTTTTACAAGGCGCTGGGTTTGGCAGACAAGCTGTGCACGGCCGGGGGCGCCGCCGATTTCCTGTTTGCCTTTTTTCCCTGGGTGACGATTTCAGGCGCTTCATCGGTTACCAAGATCGGCATCGAGGTAGGCGGTTTGTTGTCGATGCTCATGGGGGCCGCCATGATCGCGCTGGTTTACATACGTCAAAAGAGGCACTGGCGCGATAAGCAAAAAATCATTATTTACGCTCAGATCGGCGTGGCCTGCATCACACTCATTTACCTACTGTATCAGATGGGCCACCTGGGATCGATGGCCCCGGCAGACACCGACTCGCCCATAGACATGACTATCGGCACGCACACGCAGATAGGTCTCGTTTTCAGCGTTTTGGGGGCCATGGCCATGGCCGCCGGCGCGGGCTTGCTGTTGAAGGAAAAAGTCCTGGATCATAAGCGTAAGCGTTAACTCTATTTGCCGTATTCCGCGCAGATCTTTTTCGCCAGTTCGGCTCCCTGGCGGCCGGCTCTCTTGATATCATCGAGCGTCTCGGCGGGTGAGTCGTGCGCCTGATCGAGTACCCGAGCCAGGATCTCGATGATACTGGTAAAGCCAATACGTCCTTCAAGGAATGCCGCCACCGTGATCTCGTCGGCTACCGACAGGACTGCGGGCAGACTCCCGCCGCCCTCCAGCGCCTGCCGGCAAAGGCCAAGCGCTGGAAAATCTTTCTCGCCGGCTGGATAAAAAGCCAGGCCCGGCATCCCGGTCAATTCGGGAGCGCGAGCGCCCGGCAGTTTTCCCGGGAGATCGAGAAGCTCGGGAAAACCTAGCGCATGGGCAATCGACAGGCGCATGTCCGGCCGGGCCAACTGCATCAGCAGCGAGCCGTCAACCATCTCGAGCATGGCATGCACCCGGCTCTGGGGGTGAACCAGAACCCCGATTCGCTCGGCGGGCAGGTCGAACAGCCAGTGGGCCTCGATGATCTCGAAACCCTTGTTCATCATGCTGGCGCTGTCGATACTCACCTTGGCGCCCATGTTCCAGTTGGGATGCGCCAGGGCCTCTTGCGGCTTGACCCGTTCGAGTTCTTCACGCGAGCGCCCAAAGAACGGCCCACCCGAGGCCGTCAAGATCAGTTTGCCGACCTGCTCACGCTTGACACCCGTCAGTAACTGGTGCGCGGCGGCATGCTCTGAATCTACGGGAAGGATTACCGCGCCGTGGGCCCTGGCCTCGGACATGACCAGTCGGCCGGCCATCACCAGTGTTTCCTTATTGGCCAAGGCCACGGTCTTACCGGCTCGAACAGCCTCAAGGACGGGATCCAGGCCGGCACCGCCGACCATTGCGGCGACGATCATATCGACATCCGGATCGCTTCCAATTGAGGTGATATTATCGGCTCCGCTGACTACTTCGACCGGGTCGTCTGCAAGTCTCAATCGCAAATCCTCGGCCGCCAGCGGATCGGCAAGCGCGACTACCCTTGGGTGGTGACGAGTGACGAGTTCGGCCATTGCGCTTGCATTGCGATTGGCAGCCAACGCGACAACCCTGAAGCGCTCGGGAAAGGCTGATATCACTTCCAGTGCCTGGCGGCCGACAGAACCGGTCGCTCCCAGGACGGCGATGTCCTGGCGAACCATCTCAACTCCCTCCGTCTATTTGCTCGTCAGTCAAGCCGAAACGACGCCGGCGCTTCTGGTAGTCGGCAAGGGCCTTAAGCAGGTCCTGCTCACCGAAGTCGGGCCACAACTTGTTCGAAAAATAAAACTCGGCGTAAGCGCTTTGCCACAGCAAGAAGTTCGAGATGCGCTGTTCCCCTCCGGTGCGAATAATCAGATCGGGATCCGGCATTCTGGCCGTGTAGAGAAACGAGGAGAAGAGCCGGGAGTCTACCTGTTCCGGTTTGATCTTGCCATTTCGCGCCCTGCGGGCCAGGTTGCGAGCGGCCCTGGCGATTTCCTCGCGAGAGCCGTAACTCAGTGCCAGTGCCAGCGTCATCGAGCGGTTCTTGCGAGTGGCCAAGATGAGACTTTCGAGTTGCTTTCGCACCTCGGGCGGCACCCTGCGCAACTCGCCCAGGCGCACGACGCGGATGTCCCGCTGCATGATCTCCTGCCATTCCTTGACAATGAATTCGGCCAGCAGGTTCATCAAGGCGCGCACTTCGACCGCTGGGCGACCCCAATTTTGCGCCGAGAAGGCGAACAGAGTCAGGTTGGCGATACCCAGCCGGCGGCAGGTTCTGACGATCCGGCGCACGGCCTTGCTGCCCTCTCTGTGGCCCCGGGAGCGTTCCATCCCGCGCTGGTTGGCCCAGCGGCCATTACCGTCCATGACGACGCCGATATGGCGCGGGAGGCGTTCGGGATCGATCTGCAATAGTTTCTTGCCGGGCATTTATGCACCTTCCTTGTAGTGCCTGCCGGCGGGAGATAGTTTTTTCTGGAAAACAAGACCAACCAGGAAGATCAACCCCAGGATAATCGTGAAGTATGCCGGGTGTTGGGCCTCGAAACCCCTGAAACTACTGATGCCCAGGGAGGTCATTAGCGAAAGAGTTCCCCAGGTGAAGGCCATGGCGCCGATGAAGGATGTCGAAATCATGACCAGTGCGCGCATTTGCCACATGCTCAGAAGCCCACCGGCAAAAAAACCGGGAAAGAAACCCCAAAGAAAGGCCGCCGGAGATATTGTCAGCCTTGCCGCCTCTCCGGCGCAAATACCAAGGCTCATTCCGGCGACCACGAAAACCACGGCTTTCAACAGCGGGTAGGCCAGCAATAAAATGGCCAGGCCCCCGATGGTCATACCCCAACCCTGCGCAACTCCAATCCACTTGGCCAGCACGGCGCCGGCAAAGGCGCCGATGAAAAAACCACAGGCTCCCAACGTCAGGCGGTGCAGACGCCAACCGAAGATCAGAAAAACCAGGCCGATAAACGCCACGATTGCCGCGTAGACGGGCGGCAACCCGTGCTCGAATCCGAGAATGCGGTCGATGCGGGTTGCGCTCATGGCTGCTCCTCGATCTCAGACTTCCATGATCTCCTTTTCTTTTTCCGCGAAAACCTCGCCGATTCTCTCGATGGCCTTGTCGGTTTCTTTCTGGATTCGATCGAAACCGCGCTTCTTGTCATCCTCGGAAATTTCCTTGCTCTTTTCGAGTTCCTTGAGAAATTCATTGCCGTCCCGGCGGTGATTCCTGATGCTTACCTTGGCGTTCTCGGACAGCTTGCGGCACTGCTTGACCAGATCCTTGCGGCGTTCCTCGGTCAGGCTGGGGATCGGCAGGCGAATGACTTCTCCGTCACTTTGCGGGTTCAACCCTATTTCAGCGACGTGGATGGCCTTTTCAATATCCGGAATGACCGCTTTTTCCCATGGCTTTATTACGATCAGGCGCGCATCGGGAACGGAGAGCGAAGCCACCTGATTCAACGGCACTTTCGATCCATAGTAATCCACCCGCACCGGTTCGAGCACTGCCAGATTTGCTCTCCCGGTCCGCACCCGACCCAGTTCGCGCCTGAAGGCCTCGATCGTCTTGTTCTGGTTCTCGGTAAGGTCTTTGATCACGTCGTCAATCATGTCTTGATCTCTCCTCTGGGAAGGGCACCGGCGACATCAGTCGCTCGGCAAATCGCCAACCAGTGTTCCAATATCCTGGCCCTGGATTGCCTTGACCATATTTCCCCTGTCGGTCAGCTTGAAAACCACGATAGGAAGGCGGTTGTCCATGCACAGAGAAACGGCGGTTGCGTCCATGACCCTCAGATCGCGTTTGAGCACATCCATGTATGTCAGGCGCTTGAAGCGGCGAGCATTGGGATCTTTGAGCGGATCCGAATCGTAGACACCGTCGACCCGGGTGGCCTTCAGAAGCGCCTCGGCTTTCAACTCCATGGCCCGAAGAGCCGCCGCGGTGTCGGTCGTAAAATAAGGGTTGCCGGTGCCGCCCGCCAGAAGGACCACCCGGCCTTTCTCCATGTGCCGGATGCCACGACGCCGGATATAAGGCTCGGCCACCTCGTTGACCGACAGTGCGCTCATCACCCGGGTCTCCGCGCCCGCTTTCTCCAGCGCCTCCTGCAGCGCCATGCAGTTGATCACGGTGGCCAGCATGCCCATGTAGTCGCCGGTGGCCCTGTCGATGCCCGCCTCTGCGGCTTGCAAACCCCGAATGATGTTGCCGCCGCCGACTACCAGCGCCAGTTGAACGCCCAGCGAGCGGATCTCTACTAATTCGGAAACTATCTCGGAAAGCACGGAGGCGGAAATGGTCGCCGACTCGCCCTGATCGTCTCCGCGAAGCGCCTCGCCCGAGAGCTTGACAAGGACGCGCTTGAACTTGGGTTCCATGGCCTCCCCTTCGGGCGCAGCTTTCGCTATTTCTTGGCCTGCGCCATTTGTTCGGCCACTTCAGCCGCCAGATCCGTCTTCTTCTTCTCGATTCCCTCGCCGAGTTCGAACCGGGCGAATCGCCGGATGACGACGTTTTCGCCGATCTTGGCAACCAGTTCCTTTAGCAGTTTCTCGACGGACATCTTTTGTTCGCGGATGTAGGCCTGATCCATCAGGCAGTTTTCCGAATAAAACTTCTTAAGCCGGCCCTCGGCAATCTTGTCCCACATTTTCTCGGGTTTGCCGGATTCTTCGGCCTGCTTGCGGTAGATCTGTTTTTCCTCCTCGATCACCTCTTCAGGCACGTCCTGGCTAAGCAGGTAACGTGGATTCGTGGCCGCTATCTGCATCGCGATCTCACGACAGAAATTCTTGAAATCGTCGCCCCGGGCCACGAAGTCCGACTCGCAATTGACTTCGAGCAGAACGCCGATCTTGCCGCCCATGTGGATGTAGGCGTCTACCTGGCCCTCTGCGGCAATGCGTCCCTCTTTCTTGGTGGCCTGGGCGATGCCCTTTTCCCTGAGGTGTTTTACTGCCTTGTCGATGTCTCCTTCGGTCTCCTGCAGCGCGCGTTTGCAATCCATGATTCCCGCACCGGTTCGCTGGCGCAGTTCGACAACAGTTTTTGCTCCGATCTCCATCTCTTAGCCTCCAACTTTCTTCCGCCTGGGCGGAGCCTACTGGGACTCTCCGCCATCGGGTTTCTCGACCTGCTTGGCGGCTTCCATACGCTTACGACCGACTACCTCTACCTTGGGACCGCCCGAGCGTCCGTCTGAAGGCCGCGGACTCTTCTGCTCGGTCTTCTCGGGTTGCTTGGCGGCCAGACGCTCCTGGTAGATACGGGAACCTTCAATGCAGGCGTCGGCCATCTTTTCGGTGAACAGCTTGATGGCCCGTATGGCGTCATCGTTGGCCGGTATAACGAAGTCGATTGGATCCGGGTCACAGTTGGTGTCGGTGACGGCCACTACGGGAATATTCAGTTTGAGTGCTTCTTTTAAAGCGATGCGTTCCTTTTTGGGATCGACCATGAAGAGCAAGCCCGGCAGACGTGTCATTTCACGGATACCGGGAATGTTACGCTCGAGTTTTTGGCTCTCGCGTTCAAAGTGCAGCACTTCTTTCTTGGTTAGACGGCTGAATGAGCCGTCTGCAGCCATCTTGTTTAAAGTCTTCAGGCGCTCGACACTCTGGCGGATGGTCCTGAAGTTGGTCAGGGTGCCTCCAAGCCAGCGATTGTTGACAAAGAACATGTTGCAGCGGTTGGCCTCCTCGAGAACCACGTTCTGGGCCTGCTTCTTGGTACCCACGAAGAGGACTTTTTCTCCGCGGGCGACCAGATCGCGAGTGAAGTAGTAGGCGCGATCGAAGAGTTTCGAGGTCTTTTGCAGGTCGATGACGTGGATACCGTTGCGTGCGCCGAAGATAAAAGGTCGCATCTTCGGGTTCCAGCGGCTGGTTTGATGTCCGAAGTGGACGCCGGCCTCCAGCAGGGCCTTCATTGAGATAACACCCATCTGCTTCTCCTTTTCGGGTTTCGGTCGACGGTTTCCCGCCGACCAGCCTCCGCCGGGGCCATTGCTCGGTAACCCAATCTTCGAACCACCGTCCGAAGACACCCTGGGACCGCACCCGCGGCGTGTGAAAATAACAGTGGTCAAACGGAGCGTGGGCCAGAAGCCCGACGATCCGAGCCACACCGGAGGGCTATGGCTAGCACAGGCATTTTGGCTTTGCAAGCAATTTCATGGAGGAATGAGCAGATTAGGAATCAGGAATGAGGGCGAAGAGCATACCAAGAGCGGCGGTCGCCCGTCAGCTAGTCGTCAGGCGCGCATTTCCTTGTTCATACAGCACTTCTTGTACTTCCTGCCCGAACCGCAGGGACAGGGATCGTTGCGGCCTATCTTTTTACCGTCGCGCTTGAATGTCTGTACCTTGCCGCCGTCGCCGCTTGACTGTGGAGAGGGCCCCTGACCCTCGAACACCGTTCGGCGCCTGGCCATGCGCTGGCGCATCAGGCGCTCACCTTCGTCTTCGTGCTCAATTTGTACCTGGGTCAGCTTTTTGGCCACTTCGGTCTTGATACGCTGGGTCATGCCGATGAACAGATCGTAACCCTCTTTCTTGTACTCCTGCTTTGGATCCTTCTGGGCGTAACCGCGAAGTCCCACCCCCGAGCGCAAGTGATCCATGGCCAGCAGGTGATCCTTCCATTGCTGGTCTATTTCCTGCAGGTAGAAGTAGTGCTCCACCCGGCGCATGTTCTCGGGTCCGATCTGTTGTTCTTTCTCCTGGTACTCTTTCTCTATCGCGTCCCATAACTGCTCGCCCAGCGCCTGGCGGTTGCGCTGCATCGATTCCAACTCGACCTTTTGGCCGAAGATACCGTAAACCCTGTCTTCGAGGCCCTTGATATCCCAGTCCTCGACCGGGATCTCGGTCGAACAGGTCGAGTCCAACTCGGTGATCAGGATGTCTTCGAGTAATTCGAGGATCTGCTCGCGCATATCCTCGCCCGACAATACCCGGCGGCGCAGGTCGTAGATGCTCTTGCGCTGCATGTTCATTACGTCGTCGTATTCGAGCAGGCTCTTGCGAATCTCGAAGTTCTGCCCCTCGACGCGTTTCTGGGCGTTCTCGATAGAGCGCGTCACCCAGCGATGTTCGATAGGAACGCCTTCCTCCATGCCCAGGCGCTCCATCAGGTTCTTCAGCCTGTCCGCTCCGAAAATTCGGAGCAGGTCGTCTTCCAGAGAAAGGTAGAATCTCGAAGAGCCCGGGTCTCCCTGGCGGGCGGCACGTCCCCGCAACTGGTTGTCGATTCGCCGGGCTTCGTGCCGCTCGGTTCCCAGTATATGCAGGCCGCCCTGCTCGATGACCTGTTCGCGCTCTTCGGCACAGGTAATCTGAAACTGCTTCAGAACGTCCAGGTAGCGATCTTGGTCGACATCGGGGTCGGCGTGCAGCTTGGCCAAAAACTCGGGGTTGCCGCCCAAGACGATGTCGGTGCCTCGACCGGCCATGTTGGTCGAGATGGTGACCATGCCGAAGCGCCCGGCCTGGGCGACTATCTCGGCTTCCTTGGCGTGATGCTTGGCGTTCAGTACGTGGTGCTTGATGCCCGCCCTTTTAAGTCGGTGCGAGATCTCCTCGGATTTTTCGATGGAGATCGAACCAACCAGCACCGGTTGGCCGCGCTCGTGCAGTTCATTGATCTCCTCGATAACTGCGGCGAACTTTTCCTCTTCGGTCCGGTATATGACATCCTGGGCGTCCTTGCGGATGTTGGGCAAGTTGGTCGGGATGACCATCACATCCAACCCGTAAATCTTCGAGAACTCTTCCTTCTCGGTTTCCGCGGTTCCCGTCATGCCCGCCAGTTTCTTGTACATGCGGAAGTAGTTTTGATAGGTGACGGTCGCTAAAGTCTGGTTCTCGTTTTCTATTTGAACGCCTTCCTTGGCCTCGACCGCCTGGTGCAGCCCGTCGCTCCAGCGACGCCCCTCCAGGATGCGACCGGTGAACTCGTCGACGATATTGACCTTGTTGTCCTCGGTGACAATGTAGTCGACCTCACGCTTGAAAAGAGTGTGGGCCCTGAGCGCCTGGTTGACGTGATGCAAGATCTCGATGTTCTGCGGCTGGTAGAGGTTGTCCACGTTCAGCAGGTCTTCCACGCGCGCGACACCATCCTCGGTCAGTACGGACGACTTGCTCTTCTCGTCTACGGTGTAGTCCCGGTCGCGTTTCAGCTTGGGGATAATGGAGTTCACCCGATAATACTTGTCGGTGGCCTCCTCGGCCGGCCCGCTGATGATCAAGGGCGTGCGCGCCTCGTCTATCAAAATGCTGTCGACTTCGTCCACAATGGCGAAGTAGTGTTCGCGCTGAACGTACTCCTCCAGGCTGAACTTCATGTTGTCGCGCAGGTAGTCGAAGCCGAACTCGGAGTTGTAACCGTAGGTTATGTCGGAGTTGTAAGCATCTTGTCTTTGTGTGTCTGTCAGTCCATGGACAATTATTCCGACCGACATGCCCAGCCAGCGGTAGACACGCCCCATCCATTCGGCGTCGCGTCTGGCCAGATAATCGTTGACGGTGACCACGTGCACGCCCCGGCCTGCTAAGGCGTTCAGATAGACCGGCAGAGTGGCAACCAGCGTCTTGCCCTCGCCGGTCTTCATCTCGGCAATCTTACCCTGGTGCAGGACGATTCCGCCGATTAGCTGGACGTCGTAGTGGCGTTGCCCGAGGACACGGACGGCGGCCTCTCTGACCGTTGCGAAAACCTCGGGCAGCATATCGCCCAAGACATCGTATTCCGCCAGGTAGCGGGCCTTGTCGTCACCGTCATGGTGCCGGCCGAGCTTGTCTGTGACGGCGTTCTCGAAGAATTGCCTGAATTCACCCGTCTTGGCCTTGAGCTGCGCGTCGGAAAGCACCCGGATTCGCGACTCGAAAGCGTTGACCTGATTGACCAGCGATCTTAGCTTCTTCAATTCCCGCTGGTTCTTGTTTCCGAAAACCTTGGAAGATACATATGTGCTGAGGCCCACTGAACTATGCCTGTGTTACCGAAGTCTCTGGATCAGTCATCGAGCATGTAATTCTTGGGATTCTCGCAGACGCCGTTGACTTCGACTTCGTAGTGCAGGTGAGGACCGGTGCTGCGGCCGGTGTTGCCGATATTGCCGATGATCTCGCCCCGCTCCACATGATTGCCGACATGCACCTTGAACTGACTCAAATGCCCGTAACGCGTTCTGATGCCGTAACCGTGATCGAGCACCAGCATATTGCCAAAGCCGCCATTCGACGATGCAAAAGTGACCACGCCCTTGGCAGGAGCCATAACCGGGATGCCGGGCTGGTTGGCAATGTCTATTCCCAGGTGCATGGCGCGCTTGTTGGTATAGGGATCGATGCGCGTGCCGAAATCAGAAGTTACCCATCCGTGCGTCGGCCAGATCGAAGGAGTCGAACTCAGGCGAGCCCGCTGCCCGCGCAGGTAGGTTTCCAGTTCACGGATATTGCCCTCACGCTTTTCCGCCTCGGAAGCCAGTTCGTCGAGTTGCTTGCCAAGAAGATTGACGGCCAAGTGCGGGTTCTTACCGATAGCCTGAACCATGGCGGGTGTGCCGAACGCTCCATCGGCGCCGGAGTCCTTGGTGAGCGACCCTACGGGCCCGAGCGCCAAGTGCCGCTCAGGATCGTGGAGTTGAGTGATGATGCGCAGCTTGGTGTCGAAACGCTGTACCCGGTCGATGACGGTCTGGATGCTCGCGACTTTTTCATGCAGGCTGACCAAGCGGTTGCGCAACTCGAGGTTCTGTGATCGCAGCTGCCGGTTCTCACTGACCTTTTCGACGACGGAATAGTAGTGGATTCCGGCGGCTACCACGCTGCATAGCACGAGGAAAGAAATCCCGACAACCGTGATGAGGGTTGACTTCGATAACCTGATGCGCCTGACCCGCGAAGATCTATCCCGCACCATCATGATGGTATAGCGCGCGCTCATGTCTATACGAGAAACCTCTTTTTTGCGAACTACCCCTTGGAATTATCCATATATGTAAGTACCAAAGCCAAACGATTGTCTCAAAGGGTCCAATGGGCTGTCAACATTTTTCTGGTAGATTTCCGTCAGTTGTGTTTTCGCTGTCCTTTTTTCCGGCGCTTACGGGACCTGCCGCTGTTCTGGTCTCGATTACTCCTGCCGTAACTTACTAAAATAACTGTAATATTATCTTCGCCGCCCATCTCATTGGCGGCGGATACCAGGCGTACCGGTATGCTCGAGAGTTTACCGCGCCGGATGGTTTTGCCTATCCTTTCGTCATCGACCATCCCGTTGAGCCCGTCGGAACACAGCAAGAACAAGTCGTTGGGCTGCATTTTCAAGGAGAACGTGTCGGCGCTGACCTGGCTTTCGAAACCGACCGAGCGCGTGATTATGTTGCGAAAGCGACTATGCGCGGCTTCTTCTTCGGTAATGAACCCGGCCTTGATTTGTTCGTTGACCAGTGAATGATCCTCGGTGACCTGGATCAACTCCTTGTCACGCATCATGTACAGGCGGCTGTCCCCCACATGCGCAACGTAGGCCAGTCCCCCATGCGTGAGCAGCAGAGTAACCGTGGTTCCCATTCCCTCCAGCGCGGGGTTCGAGGCCGACTCGGCAAAGATTCTGGCTGAGGCATCCTTGATTGCCAAGTCCAGCATTTCCAGAATGGCAGGGTCTTCGCGTTCGTTCGCCGTAGCGGTTTCGGTCTTTTTAGAATTCCTGGAGTCGGCAACGTGTTGTTTGATTATCTCAACCGCCATGCGCGAAGCGGTGTCCCCGCCCGCGTGCCCTCCCATGCCGTCGGCGACAAGATACAGGCCCATATTGGAGTCGGCCAGATAACTGTCCTCGTTGGCCTCGCGCTTGAGTCCAACGTCGGTCTTGGCCCAGTGCGAAATCTTCTTTTGGAGTGTTGGCCTGCGCGGGCCCTTTCTACGCGCCTTCTTGTGGGTTTTCTTGGTGGGCCGACTGCGCATGATAGTATACCTCTATCACAGCATTTCTTGCAGATCAATTTTCAATCGAGCGGCCAGGCGGAAGCCTTGTTTGCAAATCAGAACTTTGATCCCAGCAACTCGCGCGCGGCCGCCCGGGCTTTATCGCTTGTGCGCTTGCCTCCCAACATGCGGGCGATCTCTTCCACGCGTTGCTCATCGCTCAGGCGTACGATCTCGGATACGGTTCGCCGGGAGACGACCCTCTTGCTGACCGCGTAGTGCGTACTGGCCCTTGCGGCTATCTGCGGCAAGTGAGTAATGCAGATCACCTGGCGCCCGGTGCTGACTGCTGCCAGCTTGCTTCCAATAACGCTCGCCACCTGTCCTCCCACTCCGGAGTCGACTTCGTCGAAGACGTAGCAAGGCACCCTGTCAACCTTGCTCAGCACAGCGGTCAAGGCCAACAATACCCGCGACAGCTCACCCCCGGAAGCCACGCGCGCGAGTGGTCGCTGTTCCTCGCCCGGATTAGCAGACAGCATCAGGCGCACCTGGTCGAGGCCCCAATCCTGCAGGTCGTCGGTTGAAAGCACTTCGAAGCTTGCGCGTGCGTCCGGCATGGCAAGTGTGCGAAGTTCTAAGACGAGTTGCTTGTCGAGTCGCCCGGCAACCTCGCGGCGTTTGCCGGATAGTTTCTTAGCGAGCTCGAACGCTAGCTCGCTTGTTCGAGCGAGATCTTCTGAAAGCTCCTCGCGGCGCGCAGACAAGTTGTCGAGCGACGCCAGTTCCGCCTCGATCTTTTCCCGCGCCTGAAGCAAGGCCTCCAGGTCGGGGCCGTGGGCGCGGATCAGGCTGTTGATAGCGGCCAGGCGCTCTTCAATCTCCTCGAGCCTTCCGGGGTCCGCTTGAATCTCGTCGGCCATCGAGCCGATCTCGCGTGACAGCTCTTCCACCTGGCGCAGCAGGTCGGCCGTAGCCTCGCGCTTGGGATCGAGTTCGTCGTCGTAGGCGGAAAGTCCTGCTAAAGTCGAGTCAGCCTGGCCAAGAAGGTCGACTACCGCGCCCTCGCCCTCGTAAAGCAGTGATACTACTTCGGCAAGCCCAAGGGCCAGCTTCTCCGCGTGCCGCAGACGTTCCCGTTCGCGCTGTAATTGCTTGTCTTCTCCGGGCTGTGGATCGAGCGCCCGGATACGCTCTAGAGAAAATGAAAGATAGTCCTCGCGCTCTTTTCTTTGCCTTTCCTGCCTTTCGATTTCATGAAGCTGCCTTTCAAGTGTGCGCAACCGCCCTACGGCACCGCCGACCTGTGCACACAGTCCTGAAAGATTACCGAAGTCGTCCAGGATCTGGCGCTGGGTCTGCTCATCAACCAGGTTGACATGCCGATGTTGACCAGAGATGTCGCAAAGCCCGCGAGTGATTTCGGCAACCGTCGCAAGTCCAAGCTTGCTGCCGTTTATCGAGACCTGGTTGCGTCCGGACCTGGAGACCAGCCTGCGGATCTCTAGAGTTCCGTCTTTGGATAAGCCGGCCTCTCGCAGGCGTCTGCCGACGGGCGTATCCGCTTCGACATGGAAGACACCCTCGACCTCCGCGGCGTCGCGCCCGGTTCTGATCATATCGGTATTCGCCCGCCCGCCCAGGATCAGATTCAGCGACTGGACTATGATTGATTTACCCGCGCCGGTTTCACCCGTCAGGACACTGAAACCCGGTTCGAACTCGACACTCAGTTCGTTGATTATTGCGAAGTCGTGAATGGCCAGGCGGGTGAGCATGGTGGACTCAGATTTGACCCCACTTCAGCTTGGCTCTCAGAATCTCAAAGTAGTTGCGCGGGGGGGATACCATGACGATATGACCCGGCGCCCGTTCGATCGATAATTTGTCGCCCGGTTCGACTGGCACCGATTGCTGCCCGTCGAAGGTAACCTGCGCCGGCTCGGTGAGTTGGTCGAGCTTGAGACTGATCTTGCAGTCGGACTGCACCACCAAAGGACGCATGCTGAGTGTATGTGGACAGATCGGAGTTACCAAAATGGCCATGACTCCCGGGGCGACTATGGGCCCCCCGGCCGAGAGAGAATAGGCGGTCGAACCCGTGGGGCTGGAGACGATCAACCCGTCGGCCCGGTAAGTGGTCAAGGTGATGCCGTCGATCTCCGCCTCAATGTCGAGTATGCGGCTCATCCCGGTCATGCTTACCACCACGTCGTTGAGTACCTTGGCGCTGGCGACAAGCGTGCCGTTGCGGAAAAGCTCGGCCGAAAGGCGCGAGCGCTGGTAGGTCTCGAAGTCGCCGGCAAGCACGAGCGAGAATTGTTGCGCGGCCTCTTCGGCGGTGAACTCGGTCATGTATCCGAGAAAACCGAGGTTTACGCCGAAGATGGGTGCCTGGTGGTCGTCCAGCAGGCGAACAACCCTGATCATGGTGCCGTCCCCGCCTAACACCACAACCAGATCGGCTCTTTGCGCCACTTCGGCTGCCGGCAACAGCCTGACATTCTCGATGCCGTCTTCCAGGGCCGACTCTGCAAGCACACTCCAGCCCCGTTCGTTGGCCAGTCGGGATAGCCTGCCGGCCACATTGAGTACGTCGGGGTGCTTGCGTTTTCCGAATATTCCCACGATAGACATCGGCTTCCCCTTCAGGTCAAGATACTCCCTTATCATAAAGCGCCATGCGATGCCAGGAGGCTTGCCAGCGCCAGGCGGCTTGCATAGTATGAGGCCGATGAGAAGCGGAGACCTGTTCAGTGCGCAGGCGGACCGGGAGCAGCGCCACGCGCCGCTGGCCGAGAGAATGCGTCCGCGCAGCATCGAGGAGTTCGTTGGCCAGGACGAGATCCTGGGCGAGGGCCGCCTGCTGCTTACGGCCATTCAAAAAGACAAGCTGTCGTCGATGATCCTCTGGGGCCCGCCGGGCTGCGGAAAGACCGCCCTGGCCTCGGTGATCGCGCGCACCACCGGCGCCGAGTTCGTGCCCTTCTCGGCGGTGCTGGCTGGAGTGCGCGAGATACGCGAGATAGTCAAGCAGGCCGCGGCCCGGCGCGACGCCTACAGCAAACGCACCATCCTGTTCATCGACGAGATCCACCGCATGAACAAGGCCCAGCAGGACAGCCTCTTGCCGCACGTCGAGAAGGGCACGGTCACCCTGATCGGTGCCACCACCGAAAACCCGTCTTTCGAGGTCATCGCTGCGCTGTTGTCGCGCAGCAAGGTATTCGTGCTGAAGCCGCTCTCAGAAGAGCATTTGGCGGTCATCGTCCGCCGAGCTCTTGCTGACCAGCAGCGTGGTCTGGGAGAGCGAGGGCTGACACTCGCGCAAGACGCGCTGGCCGAGATCTGCCGTGCGGCCCAGGGCGACGCCCGCCGGGCGTTGAACATCATCGAGGCGGCCGCCGACTACCTGGCGGAAGAAAGCAAGGCGGAGATCGACACCAAGGTCGTGGCCGAGGCCGTGCAGCACCGCGCACTGCTCTACGACCGGGCAGGGGAGGAGCACTACAACGTAGTCTCGGCCTTCATCAAGAGCCTGCGCGGCTCGGATCCGCACGCCGCGGTCTACTGGATGACGCGCATGCTCGAGGCCGGGGAAGATCCGCGCTTCATTTTACGCCGGATGATCATCTTCGCCTCCGAGGACATCGGCAACGCGGACCCGCAGGCGCTGCAGGTTGCCTGCGCGGCGCTCAGTGCACACGAGATGGTCGGCCTGCCCGAGTCGGCGCTGAACCTCTCCCAGGCGGCCTGTTATTTGGCCTGCGCTCCCAAGAGCAACAGCGCAATTGTGGCCTATACCCGCGCCCGCAAGGACGTCCGCGAGCGCGGAGCGCTGCCCGTGCCGCTGCACCTGCGTAACGCCCCGACCGGACTGATGCGCTCGTTGGGATACGGGCGCGACTATCGTTACCCGCACAATTTCGAGGGCCACTACGTCCGCGAAAACTACCTGCCCGATGAACTCAAGGGCAGGATCTACTACTCGCCATCGGATAGCGGCTACGAGAAGACGATTGCCGAGCGCCTGGCCAGGCTGGATGAAGAATCCAAGAATGAGGATGACGAATGAGAATGGCGGCGCTCGCCTGCCTGCTGGCCCTGTGTGCCCAGGACGTCGCGGCCGCGGGCTTCGGCCCCTGGTCGGCAGACCCGCGCCACCCGGTCTTCGACATCGGCCGAACTGCAAGAGTTGAGCCGCCGAGGGCGATCTCGTCTTCGCCCTTCGGCCTGGCCTACGGCCTGTGGTCGAAGTTGCTCACCCGCATCGACGGCCCGCGCTGCATGCACCGCCCGACCTGCGCCAGCTACGCCATTCGTGCGATGTCCCGCCGGCCGCTGGTCGGCTTCTGGAAAGCTCTCTCCCGCCTGATGCGCGGCCCGCGCTCGAGCGCCATCAGGATGCTGCCTTTCGCGCGCCTGCCCCGGGGAGTCTACTACCTCGATCCGCTATGAAGTAAGCCGGGTTCGTGTGCTCGAAAACAAACCCCGCTTCTCTTGAAAGAGTCTTTGTGTTTTCTCAGGCGGATATCACCTGGTAGATGACCGGCCTGTACTTGGGCGGAGGAATCGGCTTGCTCTCTGCGCGGGCTGCTTGTAGCCAAAGGTCCTTGGCCTTTTGCACCTCTTGAAGAGCTTCTCCTGGAGTATTACCAAATGCAGAGCATGCCTCTAAATCAGGAATATCGGCGATATAGCCCTCGTCCTCTTCAGAGTAGAAGATGTTGATATGGTAGTCTCGCATTAGTCCTCCTCCAGCTTCAGGCTGTAACGCTCGACCAGCTTTAGAAACTGGCGTATCTGATATGGCTTGGCTTGCCCTTTCACTTCCTGGAGATTGACGAGTTCCGGAATGTCTGGATGCACGAAAATATTGTGACTGCCCTCGGTTCGAGAAAGCCGGAACCCGAAACCACGCGCCAAACTCATCATATCAGAAAATCGTATATTCTTCGAACCGGCCAGTACCTTCTGTAGTATTTTTTTCCTGTTTTTCACTTCTTCGGTTCCCTTCGGTTCGGGCAATACGATCAATGGTACGGGTGTTGGCTCGATCACGGCCTTCCAGCCGATGTTCATGTTACATCCTGTATGGATGCAAGTAAATCCGTGATTCATCACGATACCGCCTGCTTGTTGCTTACCCGATTCATTGCAAGGAAACGTGGGGGTTTCCGTCATGCGCATTGTAATACAAGCTCCCGCCCTGAACGGTCTGGTATTCGACCGAGCCGTCCAGCGTCACGCTCGCCGCACCCGCCGTTTGAGAGACATCCAGCAGAACGATCAGACAGACGAACATACGACTCATTACGCTTAGCATCTTGGCCCCGCCCTCCGGCGCCTATCTCTTCATGTCCGGCCGGTAGAAGTAGGTGGTGTGCTGGAAAAGGCAGATCTGGTTCGAACCCGCCGCCTGGGCCTTGCTGACCGCCTGGTCGGCTTGATCGAGAAGGGTTTTCGCCGAGGAAACCCCCTTGTTGGGAAAGAATGACACGCCGATGCTTATGTTGATTTCAAGCCGATGTCCGGCGCTGATGAAAACCTTCGACTCGAGGCGCTGCCAGATGCGGGTGGCTACCGAGAGCGAGCCTGTAAAGTGTGTGCGAGGCAGCAGGATCACGAAACGCCCGGGAGCGCTGCGAACAACTATGTCGAATTCGCGGATGCCGCCGCGCAGGATCTCCGCCACCTGTTTGATTGCCTCGTCGTCTACGCCGCCCGGGTCTTCTTTTTGGTCCAGTTGAACCGCGATGCATGAAAGCGGCTCCGAGTACCTTTCTGCGCGCTTGAACTCGTCCTGGAGGCGTTTTGCCAGGTAGCGCTCGTTGTACAGGCCGGTCAGTTGGTCGATTACGGATTTGTCCTCGGCCTCGCTGAGTGAGCCGGCGATCCTGTCCTGCAACTCCTTAATACGCAGCAAGGCTTCCATGCGCGCCAGTAATTCTCGGGGATCGGCCGGCTTGGTCATGTAGTCGTCGGCCCCCAGCCTGAGCCCCTCGACCCGGCTCTCGGTGTCGCCCTTGGATGTCAGAATGATTATCGGCAGAAATCTGCCGTCCCTGCGCGCCTTCAGAATGCGGCACACCTCGAGACCGCTCATTTCGGGCATTATGACATCCAGCAAGACAAGATCGGGATGCTGATTGCGAACCATGGACAGAGCCTGACGGCCGTCCGAGGCGCTGGAAACCTGGTAGCCCTCTTTTCCAAGGAGCTTGTCGAAGTATTCCAGGACGCTCTGATCGTCGTCAACCACCAGAATACTGGCTTTGGTCTTCAATCGATCTCCGGTAGTAATTTCATACGGTTGTTGAGTATGTCACAGGATTGCCCGGGGCACAATATTGTGGCCGACCAAAAACTGAGTTGATCTATGCGGCCGGCTTGGCTATTTTCTGGGTGCCGTTGGGCAAGGAGGTTTAAATGCTTGAGACGCTGCAGCAAACACTGGACAAGACCTTTCTCGGCAACTCGCTCTGGCAATACATCGGATTCGCGCTGGTAATCGTCGCCTCAATGGTTGTCAAGATTATCGTCAAGCACGTTGTCGATGTCTGGATCAAAAATTTCACCCAACGAACGCAATCGGAGCTTGACGACAAGTTGCTCAAGGCGTTTCGCTCGCCTGCGATTTTCCTGGTGTACGTCGTAGGCGTGTACGTGGCGTTTCAGATCTTGACACTGCCTGAAGATCCTTTCGATCTGCCACGCTTCATCCGCGCCTTGTTTACCAGCCTCTTGATCATCGACGGCGCCTGGTTCCTGTCGTCGTCGACCAGCGTTCTCGAGCTGTACCTGACGCGTTTCACGGCCGGAACCGAAACCAAGCTCGATGATCAACTGGTGCCCATAGTCCGCAAGGCCGTGCGAGTGATCATCTTCGTGGTCGCCTTCGTGATGATCATCCAGAACCTGGGTTACTCGGCAAGCTCGCTGCTGGCCGGGCTGGGGCTCGGCGGACTTGCTTTCGCCCTGGCCGCCAAGGACTCGCTGGCCAACATGTTCGGCTCGGTAACAATTTTCGCCGATAGACCTTTCCACATCGGCGACTGGATAAAAGCCGCGGGGGCCGAGGGCACGGTGGAAGACGTCGGTTTCCGCTCGACCCGCATCCGGACCTTCGATAAGACGCTGGTGACCATTCCCAACTCCAAGCTGGCCAGCTCGATAATCGAGAACATGGATGCCCGCCCGATCAGGCGGGTCAAGATGACCATCGGCGTTACCTACGAGACCTCCGCCGAACAGATGCAGCAAGCCGTCGAGGCCATCCGTGATATCTTGAAAAACAACCAGAATGTCGACCAGGGTTACTGGCTGGTCAACTTCACTGAATTCGGCGCTTCGAGCCTGGATATCTTCGTTTACTATTTTACCCGCAGCAAGGTCTGGGCCGAGTACCTGGATGTTCGCCAGCAAGTCAACCTGGAGATCATGCGCCGCCTCGAAGATATGGGTCTTGAGATAGCCTTTCCTTCCCAGACGGTCTATCTCAAGCGGGAAGCATGAGGGGAGCTCAGGATGTTGCTCGCAATTGACGTCGGCAACACCGATATTGTCATCGGTATTTTCGATTCCGGGCGCCTGGTACGTAACTGGAGGCTTGGTACGGACTCGGGGCGAAGCTCGGACGAGCACGCCGTGCTGCTGCAGCAGCTTCTGGCGATGTCCTCGCTGCGCTTCGAGGATGTCACTGAGGCCGTGTTGTCATGCGTGGTTCCCCAGGTCGAGTGGAAGATCGTGCATATGATCGAGGACTACTGCCGGATCGAGCCTCTGGTGGTAGGGCCGGGGATCAAGACGGGTATCCGCGTGCGTTACGACAATCCCAAGGAAGTTGGCGCCGACCGGATTGTCAACGCGGTAGCCGCCCTGGATAAATATCCCGGGCCGCTCATTTTGGTGGATTTCGGAACGGCCACAACGTTCGACGCCCTGGGGAATGACGGTTCGTACCTCGGCGGTGCCATCGCCCCGGGCCTGAACATCTCGATGGAGGCGCTTTTCCAGTCGGCTTCCAAATTGCCCCGAGTCCAGTTCGCCAGGCCCGAGTCGGTGATCGGCCGGGACACGGTATCCAGCATACAATCGGGCCTGTTTTACGGCTACGTCGGTATGGTTGACGGGATAATCGAACGAATGTCCAAGGAACTCGGCGATGATGTGCGCGTGCTGGCCACCGGCGGACTGGGCAAGCTGATCGCCTCGGCATCGCGCCACACACTACTAGTCGACAACCTGCTGACCCTGCATGGATTGAGGATAGTACACGAGAGAAACCGTAAGCCATGAACCCCTTGACAGGCGCAACCGTGCGAAATACATTTGGCAACCTTTCGACACCCTTCTGGAGAGTGGTATGAAGAAATACGAGGCAAACGATATTCGCAATCTGGCATTTGTCGGCCACAAGGGCTCCGGCAAGACCTCCCTGGGCGAGGCTTTTCTGTTCGACGGCAAGACGACCACGCGCCTGGGCAGCGTGGACGGCAAGACCTCGACTTTCGATTTCGAACAGGAGGAGATGGACCGCGGGATGACCATCGCCACTTCGGTCGGGGTTGTTGAATGGAAGAAGCACAAGATCAACATTATTGACACCCCGGGCGACGGGAACTTCATTTTTGACACTCGTTTTTCAATGGCGGCAGCCGATACCGCCGTGGTAGTCGTCAGCGCGCCCGATGGCGTCGAGGTTCAGACAGAGCGCGTCTGGGAGAGGGCTTCCGAGCTCGGTATCCCGCGAGTCGTTTTCATCAATAAGATGGATCGCGAACGCGCCAACCCCGATAAGGTCTTGGCCGAGATACGCTCGTTGCTTTCAAACGACGTCATTCCCGTTCAGATTCCAATAGGACGCGAGGCCGCTTTTGAAGGCCTGGTGGACGTGCTGGCATCCAAGGCCTACATGTTCGACAAGGACTCTTCGGGCGGGATGAAGACGACCGATGTGCCCGAAGATCTAAAGCCGGCCCTGGCGGCGGCCAAGGAGGCCCTGCTGGAAAAGATCGCCGAGAGCGACGACGGATTGCTGGAGAAGTACCTGGAAGCGGGCGAGTTGTCGGAGGAAGACGCGGCGACGGGTTTTGCCAAGGCCGTGCGCGAAGGCTTGTTGTTCCCGGCGTTTTTCGGCAGCGCGACCGGCAATATCGGTGTCCAGCCGCTTATGGATTTTTCGGCGCAGTCTTTACCGGCTCACTGCGAACTGCCTCCTCTGATCGGAAAAGTACCGAATAATGGCGAGACCGAGCGGGCCAGGAGCGAAGATCAGCCTTTCTGGGCCTTTGTCTTCAAGACCATCGATGCCCAGGGTGGATATCTTTCGCTGTTCAAGATTCTTTCGGGTTCCATTACGGGCGATACCGTGGTGCAAAACGTAGATACCGATTCCGAGGAACGTATAGGTTCTCTTCTGACAGTCTGCGGCAAGAAGCAAGAGCAAGCCAGCGCGGCTTCCACCGGGGATATCGTCGGTGTGTTGAAGCTCAAGAAGACCGCCACCGGTAACAGCCTGTGCGACAAGAAGAGTCCGTTGTTGTTTCCTGCCATCGAGACACCGCCGCCGGCTATCTCCTACGCCGTCAAGCCTAAGAGCAAGGCCGACGAGGATAAGCTGGGGACCTGCCTGAATCGGCTGTTGGCCGAAGATCCGACCTTGCGGGTCTCTCGCCACGAGGACACCCAGGATTTTCTGCTCTCGGGCATGGGCGCTCCGCATGTCGAGAATGCCGTGGGAAAGATGAAGCGGCGCTTCGGTGTGGACGTCATCCTGGAGACGCCCAAGGTTCCATATCGTGAGACGATCACCAGAAAAGCCGAGGCACAGGGTAAACACAAACGCCAGACAGGCGGACGCGGGCAGTACGGAGATGTCTGGCTGGAACTCAGCCCGCAGCCGCGCGGAGTCGGCTTCGAGTTCGAGAATCGCATCAAGGGCGGCGTGGTACCCGGGCAGTTCATCCCGGCGGTAGAAAAGGGCGTGATCGAGACCCTGATGAAGGGCGTACAGGCGGGTTTCCCCGTGGTCGATGTAAAGGTGGCGTTGTTCGACGGCTCTTATCACGATGTAGATTCCTCCGAGATGGCCTTCAAGCGTGCCGCCTCCAAGGGCTTCAAGGCGGCCATGGAGAAGGCCCACCCGATCTTGCTCGAACCGGTTTACAACATGGAGATCATGGTTCCCGAGGAGAACATGGGAGACATAATCGGCGACCTGAACGGACGTCGCGGGCGCGTGCAGGGTATGGACACCAAGGGCAAACACAGCATCATCAAGGCCCAGGTGCCGCTGGCCGAGATCCTGAAGTACTCGCCAGATCTCGATTCACGTACGGGCGGGCGCGGCAGCTTCACCCAGGAATTCTCGCACTACCAGGAAGTACCCCAGCAGCAGGTTGATAAAATCGTCGCTGCCAACAAGCCCGGCGAAGAAGAAGAAGATTAGGCTGAAGTTAATATCCAAGCAGGGGGCGCTGCCATGAGCTCCTGTCCCATTCCGTTATCCGCAGTCGACGAGAAACTGCGCAGGCATGTCGATCCGGCCTCGCCCCCTCCCTTGCGTCTGATGGCGGCCCGCGGCATGGTGCCCATGGGTCCCCGGGACATGGTTAGCGTCTTGTGCTGCCTGTCCTACGACGATGACGATAAGATCGGGTCCGCGGCCACCAAGAGCCTTGCTGAATTGCCCGATCGCATCATCCAGGGAGCGCTGGCCGAGAAGGGCCTGCACGCTCTGGTGCTGGATCAACTGGCCCGGGTCTTGCCCGAGAACGAGGCTCGACTGGAAGCCATCCTGATCCACCAGCAAACCCCCGACCAGACTTTCGAATACCTGGCCGACAGGGTAGGGGAGAACCTGCTGGGAATCATCATCGAGAACCAGGTGCGCATCCTTAGACACCCGCCGATTGCCAAGGCCATCCTTGACAACCCGGCTGTGCTCAAGTCGCAGGTCGACAGGCTGATGGATTTTGCCGTCAGAACCGGCATGGATTTCCACGGGATGGAAGTTTTCGAGGCAGCCAAGGACCGCATCAAGGCCGCCCCGCCCGATCGCGAGGAGTCCCTGCGCATCCGGAAGGTCGTCGAAGATTCACTGCCGGAGGAGATGTTGCTGGAGGAAGATGACTCCGGGTCGTTATCGTCGGAAGATGCCGCCGAAGTCGAGGAGCGCAAGAAAACACTGTTGCAGCGACTGCACACTTTTACCCCTGCCCAGAAGGTTGTCTTGGCCACCAAGGGAAACAAGGTGGTTCGCTCGGCGCTGATCCGTGACCGTAACAAGATAGTGGCCACGGCGGCCATCAAGAACCCGGGCGTCTCGGAATCCGAGGTGATCGGCATCGCCGCCAGCCGCTCGATATGTGACGACGTGATTCGTATCATCTGCAACAACCGCGAGTGGACCAGATCTTATGCGGTTAAAAAAGCGCTGGTCGAAAATCCCAAGACGCCAATCGCTTTTTCGATGCGCTTCCTGCAAGCGCTGCGCAAGGGAGATCTGAAAAACCTCTCGAGAAGCAAGAACATCTCCGCCACGGTGGCCAACGCGGCCAAGAAGCTCCACCAGAAACGATCCGGTGGTCGCTGAACGGAACTGTTAAATCTTTTCAGGTCAGGTGTGGGCTTCGTCGCGATCTTCGGCTGACAACTCGGAGTCTTCTCCGTCTTCCGGGGTCGATACCTGGTCGGCAAGCAGGGTAAAGGCAATTTCTACCGCCTTGCGAGCCTTCTCCTTGATCTTCTCGTCGCTCTTGATCTTCTGATAAGCCTTTACCACGCGCTCTTCGCCCTGCGAGATCTGATCCCTGAGCGCGCTGATTTCATCTTCGAGGTCGTTGTTCTTGGCGCGTGTCTGATCGAGCTCTTCTTCGAGTTGGGGTACCCTTTCGGCTTGCTCCCGGGTGGACTCGTGGGCTGCGCGTTCTTCTTCCAGCCCCTGGCTGGTTTCGTCCAGTTGCTGCCGGAGTTCGTTGGTGTCTTGCTCGAGCTTGTCGATCTCGTTCTTGTAACGTGTGCGCAGACCGTATACCTCGTCGCTATGGCGCTGCTTGGTGTCTTCAATGGTGCCCTTGAGTTGCCTGAGCTCGCTTTCGATGGTCTGAACTTTTTCGTCGGCCGACTGCAAGGCTTGTTCGTGCTCTTCTTTTTGAACCTGCAGCTTGTGTTCGAGATCGGCGGATTCCGTCGTGTAGCGATCTTCCCATTCCGCCATCTTGGCTTCGTGGTGTTCCTCCAGTTCGTTTTTCTGCTTGAGCATGTCGTCGAAGCGATCTGAGACTTCCTTGATTTCGCGATCGCGCTTGGCTATTGTCTCCTGCAGGTTTTCGATTTCCTCGTCGCGTTCTCCGATTTTCTCCTTGATGTCGAGAACCTGCTGCTCTTTCTGGTTGATTTCTTCCTTGAGGTCGAGGATCTCCCTGTCCTTGGCGTTCATCGTGCTCTTTAGAGCCAGAAACTCCTTGTCCTTGGATGTGTCTCTCTTCAAGGCGGCCGAGTCGCTCTCGCGCTTCTCGTACGAACGGTGGGCTTCTTCCAGGCGTTGCTCGAGTTTCGCGACCTTTTCTTTCAGGTGGACGCACTCGGCCTCGGTATTCTGCAGCTTAGTGGTCAACACCGGATCGGCTGCCTGTGGCGCTTCGGGTTCAATCTCTGCCTTGAGTTCGGGGGCCGCTTCGACGATTGGAATATCTTCGGGATCCGGGACCATTTCCAGATCCGGGGCGGATTCCAGTTCGGCAGCCGGCTGCAGATCGGGAACCATCTCTTGTTCGATCCCGATATTCAACTCCTCGTCCAAATCTTCAATTTGCCCGGGTTTTTCTTCTGCCCCGGCAACCAGATCCTGTTCTTCTTCACCCGGCAACTCGAGATCGAGATCTGCATCATTCAACTCGTCGTCCGCTACCAGATCGTCAGGATTCTCTTCATCATCCACTTCCTTGATCGAGTCGAGCACGTCGTCGAAATCTTCCAGATCATCGCTTTCGGGCAAGGCTGGCTCCGACGCTTCAGAGGCATGGACTTCCTCGGCCTGCTTGTCTTCCTCGGCATGGATGTCATCGAAAACATCGTCAAAGTTCTCAAGATCGGAATCGCCCTCTATCAAGGGGCTGTCCATGATGACTGTGGCATCTTCGCCCTCTTCGATGTCGATGTTTTCGTCCTGGATGTCGGGCATGTCGTCGATGATTATGGCGTCTTCGTCGTCGTCTATTGTGATCAGCTCGTCATCGACGTTCTGGATGGGATCGAGTTCGACCAGTGCGCCGATCTTTTCTGAAATCTGCTCTGCGGAAAACGGCTTGATAATGTAGTCTTCGGCACGCGTCTTCAACTTCTTGTGCTGCTCGAAGGTCTCATCGGTTGCCTCCGATGACATGATGATCAAAGGAACCGACTTGAGTTTTTTGTCTTTTTTGAGTTTGTTGCAGATCGAGTAACCGCTCATTTTGGGTAATTCAACGCACAGCAGTATCAGATCGGGAGGATCTTGCTTGGCGGTCTGAAGACCCGTTTTGCCGTCCTCGATTACTTCCATTTCTACGTCGTAATCTGACAGCATGGATTTGAGCGATGAGACAAAATCCCCATCGCTTTCTATTACCATTATGCGTTTACTCGCCATCTCAATAGGCCTTTGTTCGATATTGACTCGCCAGAATACCTAATGAGCCAGTGTATTCGAACACTTGCCTGCCTGTCAACATCTTGTTCGGATGCCGGATTCGGGGATAATAAATATTTCAGCGCGAGAGTCCTGTAGCTATTACTCTAAGCATTTCACGCGGATCAGAATCTCCCACCAAGGAGTACATCAGTCCCCGGGATCGCCAAAGGACGACGGTGTATCCCCTTTGCTCAGAGATGCAGAACTTGGTCGACTCGATTTTCTTACAGCGCTTGCCTTCCAGGTTGCCTCCGGTGTCGGTCAACACGAACAAGCTGAATCGATCGCCTCCGTTACGATAGCTCACCAAGGCGGCTTGTCGCTCGGCCAGGTGACTAAGCCGGGCGCCCACGAGGTTTATCCTGGAGTGCGTGAAACGCGGCAAGGCCACATGGAAGTCGACCTTTTTTCTGAACCACTCCTCCACTGCCGAACGATCGGAACTGCTGACCTCCACCGGTGGCTCGGTGGAGTGCTGCAAGACGGCCTCCTTGACCAGCGGGGAGAATCCCGAGGTGACCGTCCAGGTAAATGTGATTACCAGGGCCAAGGCGGCCGCGGCAGGGACCGAGCTGAAGACCAGGCGCCTGCGAAAGCGGTGTCGTCCGGGGGCTTTCTTTTCGGCGTTTGACATGGCCTCGACGACACGTTCTTTCAGGGAATCCGGCGCCGTACTCCTGGGCCAGCGAACTTTGACGGCTTGCTTGAAACGCCGCTCGTAATCGGCCACCTCCCGGCAACTATCGCAGTCATCAAGATGCTCCTGCAGCCGGCGGCGATCTGATTCGTCCAGTTCGCCGTCTATGTAGACCTGCAAGAACTTGTCGACTTCCCTGCAATCCACCGCATTACCTCCAGGTCACTCGCCGGCCGGTTCGCCCTTCCGGCGCTTTCTTTCTCTGAAACGCTCCAGGTCGGCAGGTTGTTCCCCGTCGGTTTCTTTTGTCCGGACGTATCCCTCTTCTACGGCGAAGGAGTAGAGGGAGGCTCTCAACAACCTGCGTCCCCGGTGCAGACGCGACATGACCGTGCCGACCGGGATCCCCAGTATCTCGGCGGCCTGGGCGTAAGAGAATTCGTTGATATCGACCAGCAAGATCACCATCTTGAAATCGTGAGGCAGTTCATCGAGTGCACTCACGACGTCGTCGGAGAAGAGCTTTTCGAAAAAATATTCTTCGGGAGCGGTCGTTGCGGCCAGCTTATCCCTGGTGAAGCCGCGTTCGACCATGTCTTGGCGCTCGGAACCTTCCGTGAACGAGCGCGATCGCTTCTCGCGGCGGTAGCGGTTGATGAACAGGTTGACCATCATCTTGAACAGCCAGGCCTTGAGGTTGGTGCCCGCCTCGAACTTGTCGTGAAAACGCAAGGCACGCACATAGGTGTCTTGAACCAGGTCCTCGGCCTCGGCCGGCTGTGAAGTCATGCGCAAGGCAAGCCCGTAAAGCGCGTCCAGGTGGGCTAAAATGGCCTCCTTGAACACCTCTTCGTTCTTGCTTTTCTTCATAAAAAACAAATCAGTGCCCTCGATTGAAGCTCAGCATGTTGCCTTGTTGGAACACATAAGCTTCCTTCGTTATTCCCCATTTCTAATTTCAAAGCGCATGCCATCGTATGCCAGTTCGACTCCCGAGGGAAAATTTTGGCCGGTCGTCTCGTGATCCACCAGGTGAGAAAGGTGGGTCAGGACGGTTTTCTTGGCCTTCAGCCTCAGGGCCACCTCGACAGCCTGATCGATGCTGAAATGTGTGGCGTGAGGTTTTGGCCTGAGCGCGTCGAGCACCAGCAGTTCGAGGTCACGGAGCAGTTCGTATGATGAATCCGGTATCCGGCTTACATCCGTCAGATAGGCCAGGCCCCCCAGGCGGTAACCCAGCACGGGCATCTCGCCGTGCCAGAGCGGGATGGGCACAATGGTGGCCCCGAAGAGCGTGAAAGGCCCGCTGATTTCCTGCAGGCTCAGAAAAGGCCTGAATCCCTTTTTCTCGCCGGCATCGAAGATGTACTCGAAGTAGCTCCGGATGCGCCTGACGGTGTCGGCGTTGCCGTAGCAGGAGATCTCGTGCAGGTGACGCACGTTGAAGACCCGAAGCTCGTCGATACCGTGGATGTGGTCTGCGTGGGCATGGCTATAAAGCACGGCGTCGACCCGCCGCAGATCGTAGCGCAAGGCCTGCTCGCGCAGGTCGGTCGAGGTGTCGATCAGCAAAACCTTGCCGCCAATCTCCACGGCCGCCGAGGCGCGCAGGCGTTTGTTGCGAGGGTTGTCGGAACGACAAACCGGGCAATCGCAGCCGATCATCGGGACTCCCGATGATGTTCCCGAACCGAGAATGGTGACGCGCATCATTCGAAGCCTAGCACCGCAAAATACGCGGCACAAGACGTGCCGCGGGTAATGAAGACGACTCCGAGCATACTCGCGAAGCTGTCAACTGTGAAGATGTTGCCACCTCAACTGTCTAGCACGATGCCGTGACTTGGTCGAAAAATGTTGTTATTCTCAACCAGCGAGTGCCTGCTGTTTCTTCTTGCCATTGTGCTGCGGATGTTGAAGCGCTAAGCTGTCTTTATCTTGGATGCGCGCGACATACTTGCAAGTTACGACGAAAACGGTGTCCTGGGCGAGTTGAGCGGGGCGGACCAGGCCTTGGTGGATCGCTTCTTCCGCGAGGAGCACGCTTGTATGCAAGCCGGGTTGCAGGAAGCCCGCGACCAGGCGCGCGAGCGCGAGATCTCGCTAGACTTCTCCGGGCTATCGGGCGTAAACGGCGGCGACTGGCTGCGGATCTCGCCGGAGGGCGCAGTAACCAGGCAGCTCGAAAAATTTCCCCGGGCCGAGGCGACAATCCTAGACAGCGGCGACGGCGGCGATCTGCCGGCCTGTCCGTCTATTGAGATTGCCCGGCCGCTTCTTGCACGCTGCGCCTACAACGGCCTGTGGTCGCCCTCGGGAACCAACTGGCAACCGATTCGCGTAGTCGAGCTGACAGCCGCACAGGCAGCCGAAATAGTTCCCGGGAAAGACACGGGCTGCGGTCTTCTGGTGCTGGCCCGTAGCCGATACCGCTCGATCCTTTCGGACGTGGCCGAGCTGTGCGGCATCGAGACGGCCTCGCGGGCCGAATCGATCGACCTTGGGATCTGGCTGGTCGCCTCTCTCTGTACGGCCCGGGCCCACGGCTGGGATCTTATCGAGCATGTCATTCAGCCCGAAGCGCGAACGGAAGTCATTCGCAGACTGGCAAGAATGCTTGACCAGCGCCGGGATGCTTTGCCGGAAACTTCCAAGGAGTCTGCAGACGAGTTACTGCGTTCTTGCGAGGCAGGGGATCACTATCCCTATTGCCTGCTCACGGCGCGCCAGGGACGCGCACTGGCCGCCGGCGGCAATTTGCCGGGCGGGCTGGTGCCCTCGAATTTCGACAGGCTGATCGAGGCCCGCTCGACCCAGCGGGTGGCCAGCCCGTCTAGTGAGTTGGATAGCGGGCTGCTTGCCGAGTTGTTCGACTCATGCCGCGATTTGCCTGGTTTGTCCGAAGATGCGATTGAGTTTCCGGTCTTTTCCAGGCAAGACGATTTTCCGATCCTGCTGGGTAAGGCCATGCATGACGGCATCGAGGGATCCTGTGGGCTCTTGAGCCGCATCGGCCCCGACGGCCTGCGCTCGTATATGGAAAAGCAAGGAGAGCTTCAGGACGACGACATCCTCAGGGCCGATCTCGTGCCCGAGCACATCCGGGCCAAACTGACCGAGGCCGGGCACTTTCGTATCCAGGGCGACCTTCTGATTGATCACCGCGGCAAGCCGCTCAGCCCCGTGCGCTTTTTGAAACTGGTGCGCATGATGGCGCGCGCCTTCGGAAAATTCTTTCTGAGTTTCCAAAACACGCATCCGCTCACGGGCGTGATTCTGATAAGAAGCGATTCCGGCCCTGCGGGCAACCTGGCGGCCGGCAAGCTGCTTGCCCGGATGACTTTTCTGGCCAGGTCGCGGGGGCTCGTATCGATTATCAAAAGCGGTCCGATAGAGATCGCCGGTAAGGCGCTACGGGAGATCCTGGCGACTCAAGCGCACGAACAGAAAACGCGCGAACGTCTTTCGAGCGGAATGCTCGAGCCGCTGTGCACCTTTCAGGTCGGTCTTCCACTGGGGCCGGACGAGATGGTGCTCCCAGGAAGTCCTTCCGAGCATACGGGTCTGGCAGAGCGCCTGCTGGACAAGCGCGCGCCACGAGCAAGACTGTCTTCGCACTATGTTCCGGCGCCCGGCGGGTTGAGTGACGCTACTTTGAGCTGATCAGGGCCTTGACCATGTCGATCGGGAAGGGGAAGATCACCGTCGAGGCGTTCTCGGTGGAGATCTCGGTCAAAGTCTGCAGGTAGCGTAACTGCAGGGCGGCGGGTTCTCTCTGCAGCACCTCGGCGGCCTCTGACAGTTTCTGCGAGGCCTGGAACTCGCCGTCGGCGTGGATGATCTTGGCGCGCCGCTCGCGCTCGGCCTCTGCCTGGCGACCAATCACCCGCTGCATCTCGGTCGGCAGGTCGACGTGCTTGATCTCCATCTTGGTCACCTTGACCCCCCAGGGGTCGGTGTCGGCGTCGAGGATCGACTGCAACTTCTCGTTGAGCTGCTCGCGCTTGGTGAGCAGGTCGTCTAAGTCTACCTGGCCTAGCACCGAACGCAGCGTGGTCTGAGCCAGCTGGCTGGTGTTGTAGAGGTAGTTGTCGACTTCGAGAATCGCCTTGTCGGGATTCATCACCCTCATGAAAATCACCGCGTTGACCTGCACGGTGACGTTGTCCCTGGTGATGATGTCCTGGGGCGGCACGTCCCGGGCGATAACGCGCAGGTCGACCTTTACCAACTGGTCGACGAAGGGGATGATCCACTTCAGGCCGGGACCCTTCATGCCCGAGTACTTGCCCAGGCGGAAGATCACCCCGCGCTGGTACTCGTATATCTGTTTGAAACCCATAATGATGAACAGTCCAACCAATACAGCCGGAACAGTGACAAAATACATTTCTTACCCTCCTTGTTCTGGTGAGTCGGGTTTAGTTCTTCTTGCGCACGTGAAGCATCAATCCGTCAATCTTTACTACCTCGATTTGAGATCCTTCTGGAATCGTCTCTTGGCTTTTCGCCTGCCAGTGCTCGCCGTGCACGAACACCTTGCCGCCCTCGGGGGTAATCTCCGAGCGCGCCTTGCCGATAAGGCCCAGCATGCCCTCCTTGCCGGTCTCGATCTTTCTGCGCTGGGTGCTGATCACCTTGTAGCCGATAAAGACCATGCCCAGCCCCAGGACGACCACGGTGGGAATCAGCACGCTCCAGTCCACCCCCAGGCTGGGATCCATGTAATGCGGCTGGCTGGACGGGTCCACCAGCATGATCCCGCCCAATACCAGAAGTACTCCGCCGCCGATGGCGAGCAATCCGTAACTGGTCACGAAAACCTCCGCGATGAATAGTCCGATACCGGCCAAGACCAGCAGCAGGCCGCCGATGCTGACCGGCAGGACGTCGATTGAAACTAGCGCAAGCAGCAAACACAGGCCGCCGACCACCCCGGGTACAATCGCGCCCGGGTGGTAGAACTCCATGGCGATGCCGCCCAGCCCCAGCAGGAAAAGCAGCCACAACAGGTTGGGACTGGCCAGCGAGCCAAGCAAGCGCTGCTTGAGCGACTTGCCCCAGCGATCGACGATCGCCCCCCGGGTTTGCAAGGTGACAGTGGTCTTGCTGTCGATCTTGATCCGGCGCCCGTCTATCTTTTCGAGCAGGTCGTCCAAAGTATCCGCCTCGAGATCGATCACTTTCAGTTCGACGGCCTCTGCGGCGGTGATCGAGACGGCCTCACGCACCGCTTTCTCGGCCCAGTCGGCGTTGCGCCCGCGTTCCTTGGCGATGCCGACGATGAACGAGACGGTGTCGTTGGTCACCTTCTCGTTCATGATCTCATTTTGCTTTTCGAGCTTCTTCTTCTTGTCCTTGTCCTTTTCGTCGTCGCCCCCCGGAAGGCTGGGCATGTAGCTCATCATCACCGGATGCGCCGCGCCGATGCGGCTGCCGGGGGCCATGGCGGCCACGTGCCCGGCCATGGTGATGAAGGTGCCGGCCGAGGCCGCCTGGGCGCCCTTGGGAGTGACATAGACGACGATCGGAATGCGCGCTCCCAGCATGGCCTTGACGATGTCCTGGGTCTGGTCGAGCGCCCCGCCCGGTGTGTCCATCTCGATCACCAGGCAATTGTAGCCTTCGCGGGCGGCGCGGTCGATGGCTTCGACGATATACTCGCCTGTTCCCAGGAAGATGCCGCCTTTGATGTTCACCAGAGCCACCCGGCTCGGCTTCGCGGCAACGGCCGTGCCCGCGCCGGCCGGCGCATCGGCCGCGGCCTGAAGAGCGCCGCCGTCGGTGGCGGCATTGCTTTTCTCTTCGCCGGCGGCGGCCGCCAACAACAAAAGGGCCAGGCCGGCAAGCATTACTGCCAGGAATTTGCGGCCCGATTTGCGTAACGTCATCATCACTCAGCTCCCTTCGAGCTTTTTGCCCGCGGTTTTTCCCATTCTGTCCATGACCTTCTGCACGTCTTCCCAGGTGAATTTCTTGGCGGCCGGATTCCGAAGCAGGTAGGCCGGATGATAGGTTGGCAATATTTGCGCTCCCGAGGGATGCTCGAAAAAACGACCTCGCAGTTTACCCATGGATTGGTTGCTGCCGACCAGATAGCGGGAAGCCGTGGCACCCAGGGCGATAATGAAACGCGGCCTGATGATCATAAGCTGGCGCGACAAGAACTGACCGCAGGTGCGCATTTCGTCTTCCTGGGGGGTGCGATTGTCGGGCGGGCGGCACTTGACCACGTTGCAGATGTAAACTTCCTCGCGTGAGAAGCCCATGGCGGCGATGATCCGATCGAGCAGCTTGCCTGCGCGTCCCACGAAAGGTCGGCCGCTCGAATCTTCGTCGCGCCCCGGCCCCTCCCCGGCGAATACCAGTCTGGCAGCCGGCGAGCCTTCACCGAAAACGATCTTGTTACGATTTTGGGCCAGCCGGCACCTCTGACAGTCGCCGATCTCCGCCCGCAACTCATCGAGGGCCGCCTGTGCCCGGACCGGGTCCGGCGGCTCTGGCAATTCGGGTTCGATGGTTACTGCGCCGTGTTCTTGTTCATCCCGACGCGATCCGAAAAGAACCGATTGTCTGCCCATCGAAGACTCCGTCGTGTCGGACTCGTCGTCTGCGGTGCGCGCCATTGCCGCTTGTTCCCATTTGGCGCGTCTGCCGTCACCGAAGCGATATTCCGTCCGGGAGTGATTTTCAATCAATGACTTCGGCGACCCGGATCGCGGCGACTCGCTTTCAGCGGTCCGTTCACCTGTCAGCTGACGCACTCCAAAGTCTCTGAGCAGGCGCAGCCCGGCATCGAGCTCACGGACAACCTGAAAAAGAGTATCTGCCGAACTCGCCATCGCCCGCTTCCTAGATCTATCGCTGCCCGCGACGTTTGACCCCACGAGTCCCGTGATATAACATCTTCGGCGGGTGTGAACAAGCGTCATGCGTTGGCTCTTATGTTTATTGCTGGCATCGTTGTTTCTACTGCTACCTTCGCCCGCCCGGGCATGGGGGCCGGCGGCGCACCTCGAGTTCGGGCTGGAGGTGCTTCGAGATCTGGCGCTACTGGCGCCGGCGGTGGCCGCGCTTCTGCGCCGCTTCCCTGTTGATTTCCTGTATGGCAACATCGCGGCCGACATCACTGTCGGCAAGAACCTTTCACCCTACAAGCTTCACTGCCACAACTGGCAGGTGGGCATGTCGGTTCTCGATATGGCCGAAAACGACGCAACCCGCGCCTTCGCCTGGGGCTATCTTTCACACCTGGCGGCGGACGTGGTGGCTCACAACTACTTTGTTCCTTACAAGGTGGTCGAGCACTACCGCAGGCGCCGGGCGTCGCACGCCTACTGGGAAATGCGCTTCGATACCTGGATGGGCGCCGAGAGTTGGGAGATGGCACGTTCGTTGTCCGGCAAATCCTTCAGGGGACACGATCAGCACCTGCGCGCCATTCTGACCGGGCCGCTCTTTTCTTTCGGGGTCAATAAGCAAATCTTCAACTCGATGGTGTTGTTCAGCCAGATCCTGCACTGGAAGCGAACTGTCGAGGCCTATGCAAAAAGCACCAGAATGATGCTGTCACGTGAAGAGGTCGAAGAGGCGCGCAGCCTGTCGATTGCACGTGTGAGAGAGTTGCTGCTCGATGGGTACCAGGCAGTCTGCACCCAATCCGATCCGACCGGGCACCGCAACTTGCTGATTGCACGCGACATGCGCAAGCGGCTGAGGATGCTTTTCTTGGACGGCAACCTGGACGATCCGGAGACTATCGGCAAGCGCTTCAGACCATTGTTCAGAAGTGCCATCGACGCCAAGCTCAAGTTGCCTTCGATACAGGATCTGATTGATCATCCGGACGCGAGAATTGGGCTGCTCGGTCGCAAGAAGCCGTACCGCAAGCCGGGTTCCCGAAGGACGGGCAGGGGAATCCTGCGTGGGCGCAAGAAGTCGAATATACCGCGGGTGATTCGCAAATTCCGCCGGGTGAGAAAACGCGCTCGGATTGCCGAGGCGGCCCGCAGCGCGAAACAGCAGAAGCGCGCCGACAAGGCGGCCGAGAAAATGAAGCGCCAATCGCTATCGCGCAGGAAGATCATGGCCCGGGTTAAAAACCGAGTCATCAGCGAGGTCAAGAAACTGGGCCGCAACTCTCGTCCCGGCTGAGAATTCGTTCTATTTCTTCTTGGGCTTTCTGAGTATGTCGACCAGCCGGTCAAGGATGCGAGCGGCCGTCTCTTCCTTGGTGAGCAGGGGGAGTTCCTGTGCGCCGTTCTTGTCGATGAGTTGGACGCGGTTTGTGTCCACTTCGAAGCCGGCGTCGGGCAGGCTGACATCGTTTGCCACCACCAGGTCAAGATGCTTGGCCGAAAGCTTCCCGGAAGCGGCAAAGGCGGCATCCTGTGTCTCCGCAGCGAAGCCTACCAGCACGGGTCCCTTCTTCTTTCCGAGCTTAGCCAGAATGTCCACGGTCGGCTTGAGCTCAATCTGCGGGACACCGGCCGCCTTTTTCAGCTTGCGGCGGGCGACTTTGGCCGGAGTGAAATCGGCCACCGCCGCGGCCATCAGCAGCGCCTGGCAACGTCCGATCTCGCGGTTTACGGCCCGGGACATCTCGGCCGCGGTCGTCACGGACAAAAGGCGCACGTTCCAGGGAGGAGGCAGGGCGCTCGGACCCGAAATCAACATTACCTGTGCCCCGCGCCGCGCGGCGGCCGCTGCTAAAGCATAGCCCATCTTGCCGCTCGAACGATTCGAGAGAAAACGAACCGGGTCGAGCGGCTCGCGGGTAGGGCCGGCCGTGACAAGAATCCTTTTGCCTTTCAGATCTTGTTTGACGAGCGCCGTTCGGGTCGCTTCCAGCAGGACCAAGGGTTCTTCCATCCGGCCGGCTCCATCTTCACCGCAGGCCAGGCTTCCAGTTGCCGGGCCGACGATGCGCATCCGCTCGATCTGCGCAAGCAGCGATATGTTGGCTTGGGTAAGCCGGTTTTCCCACATGCGGGTGTTCATGGCCGGGGCCAGAATGACCGGGCAGCGACTGGCCAGCAGCGTGGTAAGCAACAGGTTGTCGGCCAGGCCGGCTGCTGTTTTGGCAAGCGTGTTGGCAGTGGCCGGGGCAACGATGATCGCATCCGCGCGGGCGCCCAGGTCGATGTGCGCCATGCCGCTATCCGAAAGACGGCCGCCGCGGCCGACCTCTGCCGGCCGGCCCGAGAGCGCCTGGAATGTCTGAGGGCCGACTAACTCGGCTGCCGCCTCGGTCAACACTACCTGTACCTCGGCCCCGTCCTTGATTAGCAGCCGGGTAAGCTCACAGGAACGGTAAGCGGCGATACCGCCGCTGACCCCGAGAACAACGAACTTGCCGTCCAGCAGTCCCATCGCGACCTCCAGTGCCGGGGATTGCCCGTCTCACTTACGCAGGAACATCTTCCAACTTCCGTGGAGGTTAACAAAGAAAAAAGACATCGGTTGCCCCGGCAGTTGCTTACCATGCAGCGAGAAAGTCGCCCGGATGATGGTCATCACCATCTCGCGCCTGGTCTTGCGCCCGGCCGGAAGAATAAGAGCGTCGGCCGCCTCGGCGCCCGTGAACTCGACTCCGCCGGCTAGTTCGCGCGCCATGTGAGCCAAGAAACCGTCGAGCCGCATCTGGTAGTCTTTACGATCAACCGGGCGAGTCGAGAAAGACGCGTAGTCGTCCGCGCTGACGGTGAGCTTTTTCGCCTTGGCGAGATCCTGACTTGTGAGAAGCTTTATCAGGCGGTACATGGTCTGGCGGGCCGAGATCGGACGCTCGGCCCCGGGGGCTCCGGCCACCGGAGGCGCTAACAGCAATACCGCAGACAACAAGGTCAAACCGCCATATTTCATTTCAGATTCCTCCGATTGCCTCCGGAAAATAACACAAAGGCGAAATTTTTGACAATTTCGGACGGTAAGGTTGAAATGAGACTGTGTAAGGAGCTATGTCTGTGCAATCCTCGGTGAATATTTCAGTCGTGTTCACGATGGTTATGGTCATCGTCAGCATTTTCATCGTCATCGCGGTATCCAGAGCCCAGGCGAAAAAACGTCGCCAACGCGAAAAAGTGCTGAAGGTGGTCTCTGAGCAGTTGGGCGGAATCATCGTACCCGGAGGCTATTTCAAGCAGCCCAGGTTGGTGTTCGAGCATCTGGGCCATCCGGCAAGCCTGGAGTTCTACTCCACCGGCGGCAAGAACCCCACTTACTACACACGGCTGATATTCAATTTCTCGTCCAGTCCGCCCTTCGAGCTTCACGTCTACCCGGAACGCATGTTCTCCCAACTGGGAAAGCTGTTCGGCGGGCAGGACATCCAGATTGGCGATCCGATTTTCGATGCCAGGTTCATGATCAAGGGTTCTGCGCCCGAAAGAGTGAATTCGATGTTGACTATGCCTGGTGTTCGCGAGGCCATGTTCGAGCTGCGCTCATTGAAGATGAACGACAACATCGATCTGGCGACCAGGCGCAATACTTTGTGCCTCCAGAAGCTCTCATGGCTTGACGCACCCGACCTGCTTCTGAAATTCGCTCATTCCGGCAAGCTCATCTTTGAAGCCTACCTCGATGCGGCAGGCATGGCGGTCGCTTCGGAAAGGGCGACTGACCCCGGCGCGGAACCCGAACGCTGCGCCGTTTGCGGAGATACGATCGAGGGTTCCAGTCATTCCTGCCCGCGCTGTGGAGCCGCCCATCACCCCGAGTGCTACGAGCTGAACGACGGCTGCGGACGTTGC
>CAZENH010000030.1:0-2257 GCA_964513625.1 uncultured Myxococcales bacterium
GGCGGGCCCGGGGTGGGATTGGGTTCTTGTTCTTCCGGTGTATCGCGCAGCGTCTTGCGGCACGAGGTTGCAAAGAACAACACCAAGGCGGCCAGTAGGGCCGTAACGATCATCAACGCGCGCCGCATCGGTAGTCCTCCTCGAGTAAAGTCTGAAACCAGCCGCAAGAAGATTACGACAACCAGCGAGACTCAGTCAATATGTCATAGGCCACCCTACATGTAGGAAATCCCCCTACTCTACAGGTACTTGGATCGAATCGACCCTTGACCCGACCCCTGCCTTGGGACAAGAATCTCTGTAGACTTCCCGCCAAGGAGGTAATGCAGATGACAGGCTCGAGTTTGGCTCCCGCTTCAGTGCTTCTTTCCTTTTTACTCGCACTCCCCGCGGCAACCAGTGCCGCGCCGCGGGTGATCGGAAATCTCGATATTTCCCTGACCGGCGCGACTCCGGAAATCAGGGCGCTGTCTTTCGTCGAGCGATACCGCAAAACGCTGATGCCAGGCGACACAGACAGTAATATTGTGGTCAAACGGGTGGTCGAAACCAGCTACGGCCGCGTGGTCCAGATGGATCAGCTTCTGCTGGGTCACAAGGTTTTCGGCAGATCGCTTTCCATTGCCGAGGACAATCTGAAAAAGGCACGCCTGGTCGTAAATGGCTTGCGTTCGACAGCCGATCTTGCCCGGCACTCCGAGCTCTGCCCGGAAAAGACCGCCACAAGCGCGGCGCTTGCCGCTTTTACCTCGGCCGGCGGCACAACCCGCGCTACACCGAGCGTAGAGACGGCCTGGATGGCGGCGGGAGACGATCTTGTTTTAATGCGCCTGGTAACCGTGCGCGGCCTTGAGCCGCTGGGCGAGTTCACCTACCTGGTTGGACCGATGGGCGAGGTTATTTTCGTTTTCAACCGCTCGCCGATGGCCGCCGGCTACGCCTACGAGAGCAACCCGGTCAACGATACCTACAAGCAGGTCGATCTACCCTACCTGACTTCGACGGAACACCTGACCGGCGATAACGTCACCGTCTACAACTGCTCGGGTTCGCAAAATTGCGGGACCAAAGAGCAACTCGCCGCCCCCGATCTCAACGGCGACTACCTGATCGAGCCGACCGGCGACGACGATCCTGCCCTGCTGACCGACAAGTTCGTCGAGGTCCAGGCCTACTACGGCATCAATACCATCCACGATTACTTCGTCGGTGTGGGCTTCAACCCAACCCCGATCGAGGTACAGGTCAACTTTCCGATGAGCTCGCCCAACGCCTATTATGACCAGCAGTCCAACTCGATCGTCATGGGCCAGTCTTCCTATCTCGATACGGCGGTCGAGAACGACATCATCTTCCACGAGTACGGCCACCACGTCTTCGGCCAGGTCAGCCAGACCGGCATGTTCAACATGGACGAATACGGGCCGGTATTCTGGGGGCTGGCCTTCAACGAGGGCACGGCCGACTACTACTCCTGCTCGGCGCTGGACGATCCCGAACTGGCAGAGTACTTCGCCCAGACCATGGGTGCGGCCTATTTTCCGAACGGCTGGATGCGCAACGTGGATAACGAGTTGACCTGTCCCGACGGCTTGTACGGCGAGGCCCACGACGACAGCATGGTCTGGACCGGCTTCCTGTGGAAGGTGCGCGCGCTGATCGGCCAGGCCCAGGCGGACAAGATCTACATGGACGTCATAGCCGCTTTTCCGACCGACATCGACTTCCCAAGCGCCACACAGGTCTACATGGATACGGCCGCCTTGACCCTCGACCAGGCTACTCTGAACCAGGTGCAGGCCCTGGCCGATGAGCGCGGCCTGGGCGACTGTGAGCGCTTCATCCGTCTGAGCACCGGCGGCCACACCGGCTATTTGTTCGGCAAAGAAGTTCTGGGAAGCATGGGAAACAGCCTGGCCTTCGTCCCGGCCGAACTGCACTACTTCGTCGAGTTGCCGGATAATGCAACCCACCTCAAGATCGATTTCAGCTCGCGCCCCACGACCGCGGACATCGTCTTCCTGGTGCGCAAAGACCAGAAGATCCAGCACCAACTCACCAGCTATTATCCATTACAGATCACATCTAACTATGACTTCTTGCTCGAAAATGACATTGACATCGATCTGCCGAGCGCCGATCCGCTCTTCGAGCCCGGGCACACCTACTACCTGCAGCCCGTCGACCGCGGCCAGGCAACCGGCGAGTACACCATCTCGGGCGAGGTCGTCACGACCGCGACAGACGGCGGTACTGA
>CAZENH010000030.1:2357-20740 GCA_964513625.1 uncultured Myxococcales bacterium
GGCGGTACTGACGGCGGCACGGCTGACGGCGGTGCTGACGGCGGCGGCGATATCGGTGCCGACGGCGGCGGGCCGCCCGACTGCGGCGAAGGATTCGACGCCGCCTGGGACGGCGAGAAGTGGGTGTGCGTTCCGTTGTGCAAGGACGGCTACGAGCCAAAGCTTGAAGACGGCGGCTGGATCTGCGCGCCCAAGAACTCAGGCGGCTGCGGCTGCGGCGAGCCGGGCTCATCCCCTGCCCCCTGGGTCACGCTGGCCGTTCTTTTCGCGGCGCTTGTGATCTGCAAAAGAAGAAAAAGAGCCTGAACTCAGCCGTCCGGGCAACTCGCCGAACATATCCCGTGACAGCAACCGAAGCCGTCTTCGCAGTCGGTCGCCTGTTCGCAGGCGCTGGCGCACCAGTTGAAGTCATCGCAGTTGGCCCCCGGCGGGCACTGGTCGCAGGTCGCGCGATCCTGGCACTCGAAAGACAGACAGTAACGGCTCTCGCCGACGCAGTCCGTATCATGCTGGCAGAGAAGTCTCGAACATTCTTCCAGGTGGGTCGAAATATCGAGCGCGACCTTGGCCCCGGGCTCAGCCGTGATCTGTCCAACCACCCCGCACTCGTCGACGATCAGCCCGCCACTGCCGTCGCCGACGATGCTCTCGAGTTTCAGAACGTAGCTGAAGTTCTTGCCCGCATTGGAAGTCACCCCCACCAGCAGGTACCTGGATCCGGAGTCGGGATCGATCTCCAGATCGTCCCAGGCAACGTCGACATCCGCAGCCGGCCGGCCGAGCAAGTCGGACGATTTGAATACCTGGACATGCACGTCCAAAGGCGCGGGAAGGTAAGGCGGAAAGCGGCGAAGCGACCCTGTAGGCTGAGCCGGCGAGTGTACCCTTAGGGCCAAATAGGCCAAATCGTCCGATTGCCCACAGGCGCCAAGCGCCAGAACTCCGCACATGCCGACCAGCGTAAGCAAGCGCCCCATCACCCCTTACCCTTTCCCCTCCAGTTCTCGAAAAGGTCGACCAGCTCTCCCGGATGCCTGACCACGGCATCCGGGCGCGGTCCCTGCGGGGTGATCTCGGGCTGGTCTCCGAAAAAATCCGCCAGTACCGCTCTCATCCCCGCCAGGTGCGCGCCGGCAATGTCCTTGTCCGGGAGATCTCCAACCATGGCGCAGGCAGCAGCCTGTACTCCCAGGGCGGACAGCGCATGCTCAAAGATCGCGACATCAGGTTTGCGTCGCCCGACCTCGGCCGAGACGATCACGACATCGAACATTCCCAGCATCAGCCGCCTCTGAAGCGCACGCCGGATCAACTTGCCGCAGGTGGCGTTGGAGACTACTCCAAGTTTGTATCCCATAGCCTGCAAGCGCGCCAACGTCTCGGGTACGCCGAAGATGATCGGATAGGCCGCTTCCTCGGCCGCGAAAAACCCGTCGACCCCGGCCTGCAAAACGTCCCGGTTTACTGCGGATACTCCCTGCAAGGCCAGCGCCGATTTCAACGACTCGGTCGCCGGCACCTCGATCAGCGACTCCTGCGCACGCTGCGCGGCTGACATGCGCATGAAGAGCAGGTCGCGTCCCAGGCGATCGAAATCGACGCCGGGCAGCGGCTTCTCCAGTGCCGCGGCCAGACCCGCCAGGTTCTGCGGCAGGATCCTGGCCCAGTCCAGACGGGTGGACACCAGGGTGTTGCCGTAATCGAAAAGTATGGCTTCGAGTGTCACGCCACCAGTGTAGCGCCCTATAAGGCGCGGCACAAGACCGAGGGGTTAGAACCTCGCCTGGGCGGCCAGGTTCATGCCGAGTATCTTGGCGTCGAGGAACTGCGAGTAGACGTTCAGGCCGTAAAAATCGCTGATGAACCTGCTCTGGTTGTCGTCCCACGAGAAATAGACCTCGGCGATCAGCGAGATTATTTCCGAGATATCCCACTTGCAGTTGGCCTTTAACGACCAGATCAGGCGGGCCTTCTCATCGACCGGCAAGATCGAACGCACCGACTCGCTCTGGACAACCACGGTGCGCATGCCGCCGAAGACCTGGCCGCCTGTGGCCAGATCCCTGACGCTGTAGGTGGCCGGCATCTGCACGCCGAACACCAGTCCCGGGGTCAAGTGCGACGCCTCCAGGTGATAGTCGAGGCCAAAAGCAACGAAGTATTCCGGGCTGGTCTCGGCTGCGTTCGGAAAATCCTGAAAGGGAGTAAAGGAAGGCGCCTCGTGCAACAGGAAAGACAGCGTGCGGTACATGGCGTCCAGGTGAACCCTCAGGAAGTTCCATTTCAAGGCGAAGTTGACGTCCATGGCCATGGCGAACTGGTTGGTGGTTGTTCCGTAACGATCGGGATCCATCAGCGTCTGCCACAAGAAAGTGCCTTCGTGCTTGACTACGAACGAGAGGCCCTGGCCGTACTCCTCGGGCTTGAAAAACTCGGTCTCCCTGTCCGGATCGTTCTTGTACAAGGCGAAGTCGATCGAGGTTCCGATGTCCATGCCCCGGTGATAGCCAACCTGGTAGGAAATGCCGCTGGCGTAGGCTTTGCGGCCGATCACCCCGGGGTGCGACAGCGTGCCGCGGGTGAAGTAGCCGCCGTTCAATTCGGCCCTGAAACCCGAGATGTCGACACCCAGACCGGCCAAGGCACCGTAGTTGGTCACCATCTCGGTCTGATCCGAGTTTCCGACGAACTCCTGGATCTGGGACGTCTTGAAACCGGCGAAAGCATAGCCCCAGGGCAGGTTGAGTTGCAGTTTGGCGGCCGGCACCATGCCCGAGTTGAGCGGAAAGATGCCGCTACCGCCCCAGGAGATCTTGTACGAGTATCCCAGCCGGAAGCGGTCGCCGCTGATCGGGAACAGCACCATCTCGATGTTCGAGCCCTCGTCGATCGCTCCCGAGAGATCGTAAACCAGGCGGATATACGAGCCGGCATCTCTGATAAACGTCGTCTGCTCATCGACGATCAAGAAGCGCACTACCAGGGCCGCCTCGGTGGTCAGGTTGTCGAAGAAGGAGGGCATCTTCTTGTAGAGCGCAAGGTGGCTCAAGGTCTCGAAGCCCGAGTAGCGCGTCTCGTAGTTGTCGAAGAAGAGCGTGTTGGACTTGTCCGCGCCGATCCCGAAGCCGGGGCTGTTGACGGGCGTCTCGCCGGGCCCGGCGAAGAAGTTGTTCTCTGAGAGAGTGAATGTCAGGCGCGTGTCCATGAAGTCGCCGGCCGTGGCCAAACTGGAGGATAACATCAACACAAGCGCTGCCGCCGGAATGCCTATTCTCTTGTAAACCATGTAAGATCCTCTCTAGTTGAAAATCACATCAATGGATTATTGTCTCAGTTCCTCGGGCGCATCGTCGGGTTGTGTTCCCACGGTGACTATCCAGCGCGGCCGGGCGGCGCGCACCTGAGTCAGGTTGCCCTGCAAGTGGTCGATGGTGCGCCCCAGGTTGCCGGGAGCGGACGGATCGTAGTTGACCAGCGACTCGAGGCTGAGCACGTTGATTAGAGGACCACTGCCGTCATCCAGCGACACCACCCACTGGCCGAACTGGCGCATGGTGGTCAACTCGGAGCAAATGTGCTCAGGTCCGATGCGCACCGTCTTGCAATGCGGATCTATGCCCGGGATGTTCGACTCCCAGGGGCAAACCACGCTGCCTGAGGTAACCACGTCGGCTAAAGCGGCGGGGCTGCCCGCGATTTCCTTGACGGTGAACACGCTCTGTCCGTCGTGCTTCAAACAGGCCACCGAGCAGATGGCCTCGGGATTGCCGGGTTCGGCCCAGTCGGCGACGACGGTTCGATCGCCGTTGAAATCGCAGTTGACGAAGACATCGGGAGTTTTCACGTTTTCGATGCGTACCCGGGCCGACTCGATAGCCTCCATGGTCCAGTTGTTCTTGCTGTGGCCGCACAGGTGTTCGTTGGCCCCGGTGTTGCTGATGTCACACATCGCCTTGGTTACCAGCGCCGGCGGGATCAAGCTGTCGAGCGGCTCCTCGATCGAAAGCGGGTTGCGATTTTCGTCGACCGCCTTTTGCCAGGCAGGAAAACTGATCTGGGTGCAACCGGAAAAGTCCTGGCTGGTGCCCGACAGAAGATCGAGCCGATCGCCGACCTCGAGATCCTCGGGATATGAGTAGTTGTAGACGTATAGATGATTGTAGCCGCCGGTACCTCCGGCGGTGTCGGTCACGAAGAATCCCTCGCTGAATACTCCGGTGACCACCAGTTGGCCGTGGCCGTCGTTAAATGGCCCGGCCGGGTCGTTCTGCCGGCAGTCGAACTCGACGAAGGAGTCGGCCAAGGCCGATGTGTCGATGTTGTCGTTGGCCTCGATCCAGGGGCTGTATTGCGCCTGGACCAGGGTCGGGTTCTTGAAGTTCAGAGGGTCGGATACGCCGGTTGCGTAACTGCCCTCGCGCCTGGTCATCTGGATCGGCTGGCTGCCGCCTTCGACCAGATCACCGTTCACGGTCTGGACATCCTCCAGCCAGAGAGATACGCGCCCGAACACCTTGCGCACTTCGACCGTGCCGGTTGCTTGTCCCTCACTAAACGACGGCGGGTCCGGATTGAGGGCGACCACTTCGCCCGGGACCACCCGCGCATTCACATTGCCGTTGAAGGCAAGCGGTTCGCCCCGCTGATCATAGGCCGAAGCCTGGTAGTTCAACGTGACCGTTTCCTCCGGAATGTCATAGGGGTTTTCCCGGGTGCCGTCGCCGCCGGTCGCCCCTTCTACCGTGAGCGTTACCTTGAAGCCGGCCAGACCGTTATCGAGATCGACGTGCTCGACGCAGGGCCCGAACGCCAGTCCGAAGACCAAAAGCAGCGCGGCCCCGGCGACAAAAAAAATTCTCTTAACGTTCCTGGTCATCTCGGCTCCTAGCCCCGCACAATCCGCGGGACAAGAGGCTCTAGCATGGTTGCTCAAGCCTTCCAAACTTGACTCATCTTTTTTAGTCGCCATCACTCAAGAGCCTCTAGTTGACCTTGCGGGTGATGCGCCCATCGGACTCTCCCACCACGATCGGGAAGTTCAGCGGATCCTCGCAGAACTGGATCACCAGGCTGTCGATCGAGTCGCAGTGTTGCAGCGAGGCCGCGTGCACTGTCGCATCGTCCGGGTTAGCCGCGAAATCGAGCACGTCGCCGCAGGTGCAGCTGCCCTTGAGCAAGATATCCCGCTGGGACTGCGGCGATTCGTGCTCACGGCAGAATGACAGCGAGAAGGCATCGACAGCGTTGGGATCCGGTGCCGCCAATAGATCATTGCAGGTGGGAAAGGCGCGCAGGTATTCGAGCAACGCGTCCCGCATGGCGACACCCGTATTCACCTTGGTGGTGTTGCGCCGAAGGACTTCAAAGCCCGAACCGCCCGCGGCGATATAATCATTGGTTGCCAGTTTGTAGGAGGCCTCCAGGTTCAGCGGGCGCCCTCCGATCATGATATCCTCGCCCGGGTGGCTGTAACAGGCGCCCTGGTTGCACTCCCAATGGGCCGAACCCTGGTAGCCTTCTTCGCATATTTCCGGCCGATAGGGACAGCAGTCTTCAGGTTGTGAGCACGGGTAGTGGGCGTAGTTACGCTTGGCCTGACCGCAGTTCATCACGAACGAGGCTCCCGAGATCTGGGCCTGGCTCTGGCAGCCGCGCCCGAAGCTGCGCTCGGTGACGAAGTCGAACATCTCCTGGATCTCGCGCCCGCTGAGGTACATGACCGTGATGGTGTTCTCGAACGGGAAGCTGTTGAAAATGGCCTCCATGTCGATCAGCCCCGGATAGAGGTTGTCACGGATGCCCAGGGTATTGGTCACGCAGAACTCGGCCTCGACCCGCTTGCGACGCATCATCGCCAAGGTGGTCATATCGCCCAGCGGCGAGTCGCCGCCTCCGCCGAGGTCCTTGCGATCGACTGACTTGGGTGCGTAGCCGTAGATCTGGGTCAGTATGAATTTGGGATCGAGTTCCATGGCCACGCGGTAAGGCTGCAACAGATTGCGCGTGCGAGCGTCCCCGCGCTGCTTGCAGTAATCGGCGATGGCCAGAACATCTTTCTTGAAACTTGTGTCGTCTCCGTAGGGATAGTCGTACGGGTCAGGCCTCGGTTCGGTGCACCAGATCGAGTCAACCGGAAAGATCTTCTGCTGGTGAGAGATCCTCTCCGCCCCGTAGGGCGCAAGCTTGCCCAGGCTGCAATCCGCGTCGCTTTGACAACTCGATCCGCGGCTGAAGTAGTCTTGCTCGTCGCCGCAGGAACTTGCTCTGCAAACAACGCAGCTTCCCTGAGAGCACGAGTAACTCTCGGCGGGAACAGCCACTGCCAGGTCGAGCCGGGTGACGAACTTGGCGAATGCGCCCGGGTGTTCGAGCAGCACTTTGCGACCGGCCGGGTCGGTCAGCACCATCGGTGGATGTGTCAAAATGTGCAGGTGCCCTCCGAGAATGGCGTCAATGCCGCGCACGCCTGGAACCCAGTACTTGACGACGTTCGATTGACACTCGTCGCAATCCATCCGCACCCAGGGGTCTAGCGGGCGTTCGAGATAGGCCGACAAATCCTTGTCGGTGGTAAAATAGGCTGCGTGCCCGTCGGTCAGTTCCTGGTCCTCACTCAGCCCAAGATGACTGGCGACGATCACGAAATCGACCGCCGGGCCGAGCAGTCCCACGTAGAAGCGCACTGTTTCGTTGGCTTCGATCGGAGTGATACCCATAGAGTTTCCGCCGCGGGTGATCGAATACATCGAACCGATGTCGCCCATGCCGATTACGCCCACACGCAGGCCCTTGACATTCAGGATCACGAACGGCTGCACCGAGCGGCCGAGTTGACTTGCGGTTTCGTCGCTCCAGTCGTCGAACAGGTAGTTGGCAGCCAGGAAGGGATAGGTTATCCAGTGGGAAGCCTGAGCGGCCAGGTTGGCTGCGCCCTTGTCGAACTCGTGGTTGCCGACCACCATCACGTCGGCTCCGATCATCGACATCCAGCGAAACTCTGGCTCGCCGTCTCCGTAGTTGAAGATCGGCGCGCCCTGGAAAACGTCGCCCGAGTCGATGTAAACCACCCGCTGGCCGTGCTGCCGCTCGCGGTTGACCAGCGCCGCCACCCGCTCGACACCTCCGTATGGCGAGGTCTCCTCGTAGAGGCCGTCGGTCACGTCGTGAGAGTTGGGTTTCAGGTTTGTGGGAAACAGGCGGCTGTGAATGTCCGACGTGCGCACGATGGTCAGACGGATGGTGTGGCCCTGAATGACCGGTTGCTCCGTTTCGACCGTGCAGGCGGCGAGCGCGAGCAGGAAAACTCCCGCCGCCAGCCTTGTAAAAGATCTTCTCGAAATGAAACGCATTTCCTATTCCGTTGCGCTTCCGGGAGTTGGCGCCGCGACCGTCCAGGTGTTGCTTACGTCTTCGCTGGTCTCGTCGTGCCCGCTGATCCCGTTGCCGCCAGTCTTGACTTCCGCCCCTTCCGTGAGATCCGTACGCTGCATCGATTGCCAACTGTTCGGGTCGTCGGGAGTGCCCTCATGACCCGAAAGAGCATCCTGGTCGGCAATGGGAGTATCCGGCAGATAAGTCGAGGAACCCACCGTCACACCGGTCTTGTCCGATGCCTCTGCCTTGTCGCCCCAGACAACGTAATCGACGTCTTGCACCAGGTCGCTCGACCCGTCCCAATAGAAAAGCACTACGCCCTCGCCGGCGTTGGACAGGCCGGCCGAACCACCCACCGAATTCGCGAAAGCCGGTGTCATGTTCAAGGTGTTGCCGGTACCGTCATTTTTCAAGGCAAAGTCGGGAGCAACGCCGAAATCTGTTGTGAAATCGGCCGCGGGCGCTATTGAAATGGTCTTGTATTCACCGGCGCCGATGCTCGAGCCGGATGGGAAGCGGGCAACGAAATCGGTCGAACCGATGCTCGTCAAACTGGCTATCAGCCAGTACTCGATGTTGCTCGAGTGCGAGGTGGCATCCCAGAGATAGTAGTTGTCGAGGCTGACTGCCGAATTGCCGGGGTTGTATATCTCCACGAACTCGTTTCCACTGGGCTGGACACAAACCTCCGTGAAGAGCAAATGATTCGAGCCCACGCAGGCATCGCCGATGCCGTCGCTGTCGGCATCGGCCTGGTCGGTGTTGGCCACGGTCGGGCAGTTGTCGTCGCAGTCGGAGGCGTTGCCGCCGGTGCAGGGGGCGTCGCCGGCCGTTCCGCTGCCGTCGCCGTCGTCGAGAATGGTGTCGCCGTCGATGTCGGGATCGCAAGCGTCGCCCGAGCCGTCACCGTCGAGATCGGCCTGGTTGGCATTGGCCACGCCCGGGCAGTTGTCGCAGACGTCACCGACCAGATCGCCGTCTCCGTCGGCCTGGTCGTCGTTGTCGCCCTCAGGGCAGTTGTCGCAGGCGTCTCCGACATTGTCGGAGTCAACCGTGTTTTCCTGGTTGGGGTTGAAAACGTCAGGACAGTTGTCGCTTGCATTTACCACCCCGTCGCCGTCAATGTCGTTGGGGTCGACCGTCCCCGGCACCAGGTCGGAGTCCATGCGCGGCTGGAGGCGGAAGTGATCAAACGAGTAGTCGATCACGCCGGTTATGCTGTCGAACTTGTCGCCGGCCGTCCGCTGATCATTCGCCGCATCGCAGGTCACGGTGTGATCCGGCGGGCACGAGTAGGTGTACTCGAAGTCCCAGCCGATTACCATCTTCTTGGCGGGCTCTGCAAGTGTGGCCACCAGGAAGTCGCCGTGGTCCCCGCCGTCGGTACCCGGGAACAACACATCGGTGACGATCAGCCCGTCCATCTCGACCAGCACTCCCTCGAGGCTCTCGTTGAGCGTTCCGTCGTCGTTCACGTCAGTAGGTGTTACGGGTACGGGGTCGGGCACGGTCTCCGAACCGGTGGCCGTAATCGAGCTGGCCGTAATTTGTGTCTTGCCGCCAGATTCCTCGACCGTTCCCGCGACGGTCACCTTGTCACCCATGCCAACGCCGTTCGAGCCGGACGCAGGCGCCTTGATGTATATACCGCTCCACTGGCCGCCCGCGGGATCCTCGATGTAGAAGTTCTCCTGTGTCCGGGCGGAGCCGGTGACGAAGATCGGCGTCGAGACCACCGCATTTTCGACCTTGATCTGGCAACCCGCGGGCACGTGGTTGGCATCGTCGGGATTCTGCAACTGCGCGATCGTGACCAGTGTACCCGCCGGCGGGCATTCCTGCACCTCGCACACCGGCTTGTCGGTCCCGTCGATCAGGTCGCTGCAGCCTCGCGGTGAAAGGCGGAACTCTGAAAAAGTATACTCCAGCACACCGCTGATGGCATTGAACTGGTCGCTGGCTGTACGTGTGTATTCGTAGTTGTAGCCGAAGGTCGGTGTGACGATCAGTTCCGCGGCTCCCCCGTTCTCCTTTACGCCGAAATCGCCGTGATCGTTGCCGTCGATGCCGGGAATCATGGCGCTCGAGACGTAGACGTTCTGCACACGCACAATCACACCCTCATAGGCCTCGGCGTCCGCGCCCAGTGTGTACACGGCGTCTACGCTGACGTCGACCGGGGTGGGCAGGCTGTCAGAACCCACAACGGTGACCGTGGCGGCACTGATCTCGCTCTGATCATAGTTTTCGACGTAGGTGCCGGTGATGTCGACCTTGTCGCCCTGGGAAACCGTGATCCCCAGGCCGCGCACGAATACGTAGATTCCCGAGTACTTGCCACCGGCCGGTTCCTCGACCCAGAACCCGTCCGCGTCGCTCTGTGCGTCCATCGGGGTAGTGACGATTACGCCCTTGACCAGCACCTCGCTGTCCACGGCCGGATGGTTGGCCTCGGACGGGTTCTGGATGGCGTAGATGCTGATAGAGTTGTCGTTACCTCCGTCGCCGCCGTCGTTGCCGCCGTCCTGGCCGGCATCGTTTTCCGAAGATCTGCCTGAGCAGCCTAAAAATCCTGATACGGCGATCGAGAGCAGAAGTAGTGAGAAAAAGTAGAAAGTCTTTCTGGTCATAAAGTAACCTCCTGGTAAACGTGCGGCCCCCTTGGGCCGAGAAAACAGATTAAACTAAGGCTTTTACACGCCCAAGTCAACCCATTGAAATACAGATCCCGATGTGCTCTGCTGTGCCAAATTCCAAGGAGTCGCTCATGACTTACGATCTCAAGCCGATTCGCGCGCCCCGGGTGGCCGGGGGAGCCTTGCGCCTGCTCACGCCTGTAGTTGAACACCCGCCGCTGGGGGCGGCCATCACCGCCAAGCTGCTTCGGGACGTTGGTATTTCCGCCTTGAGGACAATTGACGCTACAAGTTCCGTTCCGATCGGGCCACACATGAAACCGGGCCCCGCGGCTCCGGCGCCCGAAGAACTGGACGGGCCGGCGCTGGCGGCTAAAGTCGCGGTTTGTGACTTGCCGCAGGCGGAGGGATTCGCCTTTGAGAGCGCGGCTGATTTCGTGGCTGCCTACCGCGAGGGCAAGACGGATCCCGTGCAAGTCGCCGAGCGCGCTCTCGGTTGGACCGCGGAGACGGAAAAGCTCGATCCGCCCATGCGCATCTTCATAGCGCAGGACAGGGACGACGTCATCTCCCAGGCACGGGCATCGAGCGAGCGTTACCGCGATGGACGGACGCTGGGACCGCTCGACGGCGTGCCGGTGGTGGTCAAGGACGAACTCGATCAGCGCGGCTACCCGACCACCGTGGGCACCAGCTTTCTGGGGGAAAAACCCGCGGCCGAGGACGCAACAGCAGTCGCCCGGCTACGGGCGGCCGGCGCCGTGCTGCTCGGCAAGGCCAACATGCACGAGATCGGCCTGGGAGTAACGGGCATAAACCCGCACCACGGGGCGGCCCGCAATCCGTACGATCCGACCCGGATGACTTCAGGCTCGTCTTCGGGACCGGCGGCCGCCGTCGCCGCCGGGTTGTGCCCGCTGGCGGTCGGAGCCGACGGGGGCGGTTCGATCCGCATGCCGGCCTCCTTCTGCGGCGTTGTGGGACTGAAGCCGACATTCGGCAGGGTCAGCGAGCACGGCGCGGCGCCCCTGTGCTGGAGCGTGGCTCACGTCGGGCCGATCGCCGCCAGCGCCGCAGACTGCGCCCTGGGCTATGCCTTGATGGCCGGGGCCGATCCGAAGGATCCAAACAGCCGGGGCCGGCCGGCGCCCCACCTTTCAGGGTTCGGCGACCGCGACCTCGACGGTGTCAAGCTCGGCGTCTACACCCCCTGGTTCGAAGACGCCCAGCCCGAAGTGGTCGGCGCCTGCCGGCAGGCTCTCGACATTCTGCGTGATGCCGGCTGCAAGATCGTGGAAATCGAGTTACCCGAGCTTTCGCTACTGCGCACGGTCCACCTGGTGATCATCGTCTCGGAGATGGCCACCGCTCACCAGTCGTATCGTCGAGCGCACCGCAAGGACTATGCCTGCGACACGCGCCTCAACCTGGCGCTGGCCCGGCGTCTGAAAGCCACCGATTACATCCACGCCCAGCGACTGCGCACCCGCCTGTGCCGGCACTTCGAGCATGCGCTCGGGGGCGTAGACGCCATCATGACGCCGACCACCGGTTGCACGGCGCCAAAGATAGCCAAAGATACTCTAACAAGCGGAGAATCGAACCTCGAACTGACCGGCGAGATCATGCGCTTCGCCCCGGCCGCCAACCTGACCGGGCTGCCGGCCATCTCGTTCCCGGCCGGCTACGATTCGAACGGGATGCCCGTCGGCCTGCAGGCAATGGGCCGGGCCTTCGAAGAACACCTGCTGCTGCGTCTGGCCGCGACTGCTCAGGCGAAGATTCCAAGGCACAAGCCGCGCCTGCACCGCCGCTTGCTGGAAGGATAGCCGGGACGCCCATGGACATCACGCAGCTATATGATCACCTCTGGGACTTCGCTCGTCACAGAGTAATCAGCGTGGCCGCCCGCAGCGGGATGCTCGCTCATCTTGCAGTACAAGATGCGACACCCGAAGAGATGGCGGCCGAGCTCGGGCTCGATACGCTCGCCTGCGGCAAGCTGACACGCGCCTTGTGCGCGCTGGGGCTGGTTGAGGCAGGCGGAGCAAGTTACAGGCTATGCGCCGATTTACGCGAGATTTTCACTCCCGGTGACGGAGACCTGACTCCGTTCGTCGAACATACCCATAGAATGTACGAAAGCTGGGGCGCGGGGCTGGAAGACTGGCTGCGCAGCGGACGTCACGTTCGGGGCCGGCGCTCGGAGGAACAACTTGCGCTTTTCGGGCGGGCGATGAAGGCCGCATCGAGATTGATCGCGCCGCAGGTTGTCAAGATCCTGGACGGGCTGGCCGGCATTGACAGGCTGCTGGACATCGGGGGAGGAATCGGGGGTTACGCAGAGGTTTTCTGCAGGGCACGATCGTCGTTGCGAGTCAACGTACTGGACGTCCCTGAAGTCGCCGAGCTTGGCAGCCGGGAGATCGCCGGCTCCGAGTTCGAAGGCCAAATAGCCTTCCAGCACGGCGACTACCACCAAGTCGATTTCGGCTCGGGCTACGACATGGTGCTTCTGGCAAATGTCCTGCATATCGAGAAGGCGGAGGCGGCGGCCGAATTGATCAGGCGGGCCGCCGGAGCCCTGGTTGCGGGCGGTCGTCTGTGCGCGGTAGATTTCCAAATCGACGAGCGCAAGCAAGAGAGCGTCCTTGGCTGCCTGTTTGCGATAAACATGCGCTCCACAGGAGACGCCCATAGCGAACCGGCAATCCGCTCATGGATGAAGCAAGCCGGGATCGTAGATCTAGAAGTTAAGGAATTGCAGCCGGCCCATCGGCTCTTTTGGGGTATCTTGAAATAGTGACATGGCGAAATACCGTGTGACAATCTTCCTGGGCGCGTTCCTGTTGTTTCTTGTCCAGCCTCTGATAGGAAAGCACATCCTGCCCTGGTTCGGCGGGTCGCCGGCGGTCTGGACGACTTGCCTGCTCTTTTTCCAGGCATTGTTGCTTTGCGGCTACGGCTATGCTCATAGGCTTTCTGCGGCGAACGCCCGGCGACAGCGAACAATCCATCTTGGTCTGCTAGCGGCGTCCATCGGCCTGCTTGTCTGGCAAGTCTGCATTTTCGGCGTGCCATTGCTGCCGGGCGCCGATTTCAGTCCGGCAGACATTGGGTATCCCATGGCCCGGGTTCTTATGCTGCTTTTTTGGGGAGTCGGCCTGCCCTATCTTACGCTGTCCGCCACGAGCCCGCTTCTGCAAAAATGGTTCGCGGTCGAACACCAGGATGCATCTCCATATCAGCTTTATTCAATATCCAGCCTGGGATCACTGGCCGCCCTGCTGGGCTTCCCTTTCCTGTTGGAGCCCAACCTCAATCTCGGCAGTCAGGCCTGGCTGTGGGGAGGGTTGTTCGCCTTTTTCGTAGTTATTTCCGCGGCCATAGCGCTGGGAAGCGCCGGGCATCGGGCCGCGCCACAAAACGGGCTGCGACCCAAGAAAAAACACGCCAATGATAAAAAGTCGCAGGCCCCGGATTGGAGTAACTATCTTGCTTGGCTGGCTCTTTCGGGCTGCACATCCGCTCTTCTGCTGGCGATCACCAACCAGGTCTGCCAGGAAGTGGCGGCCATTCCGCTTCTGTGGATCGCTCCGCTTTCTGTCTACCTGCTTTCTTTCGCTATTACCTTCGGCAACCCTCGCTGGTACTCCCGAAGGGTATTCGGCCCTTCAATGATAATCAGCCTGGCGCTGACGGTGATAGCCTTGTTCCAGGGCGACTCGCTGGAGATTCGCACGCAGATCACGGTGTTCATTATCGCCGAGTTTGCCTGCTGTCTCGTTTTGCATGGAGAATTGGCGCGTCTGCGTCCGAATGTAAAACACCTTACGGCCTTCTACCTGACAATTGCGGCGGGCAGTGTTTCCGGCGCGCTATGTGTGACGCTGGTCGCGCCCTTAGTCTTCAACGGATTCTACGAACTTCACTTGGCGCTCTTTAGCGCCTGCGGCCTTTTCTTCTTGATGTTGTTCTTTGATAAAAACTCCTGGTTTTGGGGCCCGAGGAAGTTGGCCAGGCGCGCTCTCTGTATTGCGATTACCGTGGCCTTGGGTTCGGCGCTGACCGTGCAGGTGGAAGATAATCAACGCGGCAGCCTGGCGGCCTGGCGCAACTTTTTTGGCGTGCTGCGTGTCAAGGCTTCTCCACCGGGAAGCCCCGATGACTACATTGCGCTGGTCGACGGGCGCACGGTCCATGGCCTGCAGTTTACCAGCAAGCGCCTGCGGGATGAGCCGACCACCTATTACGGACGAAGGAGCGGCGGCGGGCTGGCTCTCAGCCGGCATCCTCGGCGCATGGCGAGCGACGGCAAGCACGCTCTTCAGGTTGGCATCGTCGGCCTGGGCATTGGAACGCTGGCCGCTTTCGGTGAGCGGGGAGATACGTTCAGGTTCTACGAACTGAATCCAAAAGTGGCCGAGCTTGCCCGGGGCACAGGCGGCTACTTTTCGTTTTTGAAGGATTCGAAAGCCAAAATCGAAGTTGAACTTGGCGACGGTCGCCTGCTTCTCGATCGAGAGAGCAAAGACGGTCGCCGGCACGATTTCGACGTACTGATAATCGACGCATTCTCATCCGACTCGATTCCGGTTCATATGCTGACGGTAGAGGCGGTCGAACTCTATCTCGCACGCCTGAAACCCGACGGCATCCTGATCTTGCATATCAGCAACAAGAGCCTCTATCTCGAGCCGCTCGCGGAACACCTGGCGGCGCACTTCAACCTGCCTCTGCTCGTTGTTCATGTGCGGAAACAGGGCGCCAGGCTCTCCGATTCGCTATGGGCTCTGCTCACGAACAACGAGAATTTCCTTCGGGCCGTGTCCCAGTGGGGAGTTCTCATTCGTCCGGATCCAAATCGAGTCCGTTTCTCGGCCAGTCTGTGGCGGGACGATTTCTCGAACCTGTTCGAGATCTTGAAATAACCCAGAAACAGAGCGCCCGGCTCAATCGACTTCGGAATATATTTTATGCAAGGCCAACCTGCCCGGGTTGCGCGCCAACTGCCCGGGCTTTCCGAAGCACAGCAGCGCCACCGGCCGGTGGGACGGCATTATATCAAGCAATTCGCTGGTAATACGCTCATCGAAGGCCCCAACCCAGCACGAACCAAGTCCCATGGCTTGCGCGGCAAGCAACATGTTCTGGGCGGCCGCGGCGGTGTCCTGCAGGCAGTAGAGTTCCTCGCCGCGCTTCTTGTAGGCGGCTCGGGCACGATCGAGGTCGGCGCAGACGATGATAACCACCGGAGCCTGGGCGATAAACTTCTGCTGCAGAGCCGCCTCGGCCAGCTTCTGCTTCAGATACTCGTCCCTGAGTATGTAGAAATACCAGGGCTGCGCGTTGCCGGCGTTCGGAGCCCAGGTGCCCGCTTCGATGATACGTGCGATGGTGCCGTCGGGAATCTCATCCGGTAAAAATGCCCTGCAACTTCTGCGTTTCTTGAGCGCGTCGAGGATCTCTTTTTCCATTCTTACACTCCTTACCGTGAACGCAAGCAATATAGTTCACAGCTACCAGGCTCGCAAGTCCCACTGGTTTTTCAGCACTTCGATCCCAATGAAACAAACCTGTTGACAGATGTCGATTGCCCGCCTATACATTCTGCAGTTTTGGGCCGGGCGGGCGTTGATCCCGAACCGGCGAGGACAACCGTTCTACAAGAGGAGAAGACAGTCATGGCCATGAAGATCATTGATGAAGAGTGTCTCAAGTGCGGCGCCTGCGTCATGGTATGTCCCCGAGAAGCCATCAGCGAAGAAACCGATTCTGACGGTGAGACCGTTTACCTGATCAACGCCGAGACCTGCACCGAATGCGTCGACGAGGGAGAGCCCCAGTGCCGTGAAGAGTGCCCGGTTCCGGAGTGCATCGTCAAGGCCGAGTAGAAACTCTTACTTCAGTTTTACAACCGTCACGCCATCTGAGCCTTCTTGCGGCGTTCCCGAACGGAAATGGCGTGGATAGGGTGATCCCTTCAAGTAGTCCCGTACGGCCGCCCTCAGGGCGCCGCTGCCGTGGCCGTGTATGATGAAGGCCGCATCCTGGCCTGCGGCGAACAGATCGTCGAGAAATTTGTCGAGTTCATCGAGTGACTCGTCCACTCGCTTACCCCGTAGATCGAGCGTATTGGCGGTTGTGCGCACCTCGATTGGCCCTCGACGATTATCAGGCCTGCCCGAATCCTCGCCTTCCCCGGGGCGCCGGCGTGGCGGCCGCGACGAAACCCATTCTAGCTGTTCGATCGGCACCCGGCTGCGAATCGATCCCAACCTGACGCTAACCATGCCCGCACGGCTGTCTATGGCAGTCACCAGCGCTTGTTTGCCCCAAGACGCGATGCGTACGGTGTCTCCTGGATTTATCTCGTGCTCACCGGCTGCAACCGCGCGCGGCTGATCCTCAATCTGATCGCGTATGCTGCGTTCCGCTTCCTTGAGTCTCTGGCTGATCGTGACCGCCGACTTCATGGACGGGTTGCGTCTCAAAGATTCTATCATCTCGGCCACTTTCTTGCGTACGTCGTCGATCTCCTGAAGCAGCAGGGCTCTCTCATCGCCAAGCATTTCACGCTTCCTGTTTGAGAGGTCCTCGGCCGCCTGGGCATGAACTTGAGCCTCGCGCCTTGCCGCGCTCAGCGACTCTGTGAGTTCACACCGCAAGGAAGCCAGCGCCTGCTGCTCCCGCGCCATGTCGCCCAGCACCTTTTCGAAATCGCGCTCCGATCCGTCAAGGCGCGCCGCCGCACTCTGCAGCACCGACTCCGCAATACCCAGTCGACGAGCGATATCGAGCGTAAGACTGCGGCCCGGAATATCTGGATGCAACTCGTAGGTCGGCTCCATGTGATCGAGATCGAAACCCACGCTGGCATTTGCAAAGCGCTCGTCGTTGTAAGCAAGGTGCTTGAGTTCATCGAAGTGGGTCGTGACCACAACGGTCGCGCCGCGCTCCATCAGTGCATCCAGTACGGCGCCGGCCAGAGCCGCGCCGTGGCGCGGATCGGTATCGGCCGCAACCTCGTCCAGCAGAACCAAGGCTCCGGGTCCTGCTCGTTCGAGAATACCGGCGATTGTCGAGACATGAGCCGAGAAAGTCGACAGACCTCGACTAATGTCCTGGGCGTCGCCGATGACCACATGCAGTTCATCGAACAGACCGATTCTGGATCCCTCACCGGCCGGCACGGCCAGCCCCGCCTGGGCCAACATGCAGGACAGGCCGATGGTCTTCAAGATAACGGTCTTACCGCCGGCGTTCGGGCCGGTTACCACCAGGCAACGCTGGCTGGAATTCAACTGAATATTGTTGGGAACAACGCTGCCTGACTGCAACACAAGGAGCGGGTGACGGGCGTCGACCAGGTTGAAACCCGTGCCGCGCACCTCGATGAACTCGGCCTTCATCCGCTCACGAAGATCAACAGCAGCCATCAGCAGATCGAATTCGGCCAAGCGCTCGATGTTCTCGTTCAGAGATTGTGCGCAGTCGGCAATTTCCCTTGAGTATTCGAGCAGGATCTGGCGCTCTTGTTCGACGACTGCTGCCCGGGCTATCTTCAGTCGGTTGCCATCTTCGACCAGTTCGCTCGGTTCGATGAACAGAGTGGCTCCGGACTGAGAGGTGTCGTGGACGATTCCAGCTACCGGCTCATGTGTATCGGCCCTGACGGGCAGCACGTAGCGGTCTGCACGCTGAGTGAAATAGGCATCGGTCAGGCAGGCCAGAAGCTTCGGTTTGCGTATCATGCGCTCGAGGCGGCGGCGAATCCCGTCTGCGATTGCCCGCGCCTTTCGCCTCAGCGGCAACAGTTCGGGACTTGCGCTGTCGCGCAGCTCGCCGCTGTCGTCGAAGGCGGCCAGCAGGTCGCGCCCCGCGGCGGCCAGGTCGTGGGTTCCCCGGGCCAGTTCGGTCAGTGCACCGCCTTCCTGGCTGCCTTCTTTCATGAGATAGTGTCTTACCCGGGACGAGACCTGCATGGCTTTTGCTACCCGGATGATACTCTCTGCCGATAGCTGCCCACCCTTTTGTGCTCGTTCGAGATCCGCGCCGACATCCTCGATGGGCTGCAAAGGGGGAGTCTTCCCCTCGTCCAACAACCTGGCAAGCTGGATGCACCGTTTTTGCTGCAGTTCGATTATTTCAGGATCACAACATGGTTTCAGAGACAGACAGGCTGCACGCCCCAGGGGAGTGAGCGCCCGGGAGGAAAGGGCTTCGAGAACCTGATCCCAGCCCAGTTGCACGGCGCATGTCTCGGAAAGCTTCATCCCCGGACAGGGACCTCAATCCGGGTCACATGCGTCACCAAAACCGTCCCGGTCGGAGTCCGTTTGGAGAGGATTGTATATCTTCGGACAGTTGTCC
>CAZENH010000030.1:20840-68598 GCA_964513625.1 uncultured Myxococcales bacterium
ACCGTCCCGGTCGGAGTCCGTTTGGAGAGGATTGTATATCTTCGGACAGTTGTCCAGGTCGTTACCCACTCCGTCCCCGTCCAGGTCGCCGTCGCAGGCATCTCCCACGCCGTCGCCATCGGTATCCTGTTGGTTGCCGAAGTCAAGCTCCGAAATAGCCGCGGCATCATTCTGACAGGTCAGTCCGGCAACCTGGACCCAGCCGCCTTTACCGCCCGATGTAACCCAGCAAACATTGCTCACTCCGGCATCGTCGTTGTTTGCATTGCAGCGCGAGAGAAATACCTTTTCTCCCTGTATTTCCTTCTGGCAGTCGAAACCGTTGGGATTCGACTGACAATTGTCGCACGAGTCGGACACGCCGTCGCCATCCTGGTCGTCGGGTGATCCGTCCGCGTCTTCAAAAATTCTCGATCCGTCGTAAAGGCTTTTCTTATTTTCGAACCAGTCGTTCCATGACGCACGCATGGGATCGCAGGTGGCCAAATTCGGAGCGCACGGCGGCCCGTCCAGGCATTCGACGTCCTCGGCCGCTTTCGCGTCGCTCATGTCCTGCCCGCCGTCGTACTGATCGGGAATACCGTCTCCATCGCCGTCATATGCCGAACAACTGAAAGGAGGTATCAACGAATCACAAACGTCGGATTGCTGTAGCGTCGGATGCCTCAGCTGCGGGGAGAGCGGATCGGCGCAGACCCGCTCTCCGTTCCTGTCATAGCAACCGTTGTCCGGATCTTCACCGAAAGCCGGATCGCAAGCGCAAAGGTTACGCAGGCGGTAGTAACCGGCGAGACAGTAGACCAGTCCGGTGTAGATCGGCTTGCCGTTGTCGTCTGTTACCCAGACGGTGTCGTCGTAACAACCGCACAGTTTGATCTCCAGGGCGTCACAAGAGGTACAATCGTAGTAGGGCCAGCGCACCGTCAGCGCCCTGAGGGCATAGTCGCAGATGTGATCGTAGTGTTCTGAGGCTGGGTTTATTTCGCAGCGCTGCTCTCCGAATTCGAGCGGATCAGTGTCATACACGAAGCGCATGACCCGTTCACGCAAGGCATCGATCTCTTCCTGGCAAGGATTGCTGCAGCCGCCGACAACGACTGGCGTAAGCAATACACCCGTCATCAGAAAAATAGCTGCTCGCATCACAACGCGCTCCAATCGCATCTTTCCCGATCATTCATTTGGCGCAAGCACCCCAGGATTCCTCAGTTTTTCCGATTCTTGGGTAACATCCAGTCTTTCGATTGTCAAGGCAATTCCGGGTTCTGAAGCAACCAGCGTACATACACACACCTGCCACTTGCCTGTTTGTTCTCTTTCTGTTAACAGTTTCAGCGCGATGCGTACAGCGACTTGTTTACTGATGCTGCTGTTTGCCTTCCCGCCGGCCTTTGCTGACGCTGAAAGCAGCGGTACGAACATCAATCAGCCCGCCCCCCGGGGCGCTTTGGCCTGGTTCAGGCAGGGTGTCGAACTTGCGCGCGGGGGCGACTACAACGCTGCACTGGCTCGTTTCAAGCAGGCCATCAGCTTGTCTCCCAATTGGGCCTTGCCGTATGTCGAGATCGCCGTGGCCCACATGAAAACGGATAACGACCATGAGTTGATATCCGATGCGCTTTCGAAGGCCGTGCGTCTTGGAGACAACATGCCGCGCGCGCACTATTTATATGGCGTCTTCCTGCAGGAGGACGGCAAGAGGCGCGAGGCGATTCGCGAGTTGACGCGTGCGCTCACGCTGCGCCCCAGCATGGCCAAGGCGCGCTTCCGGCTGGCCACTCTTTACATCGAGGATGGAAGGCAGAGTGACGGCGTCCATCAGTTTGAGTTGCTGGTCAAGCAGAAACCCAGCCACATCGGAGCCCGGCGCAATCTGGCCGTGCTCTATGAACAGTCAGGGCGTCTGGAAGAAGCCGAGAGTCAGCTTATAGCGATAACCAAACTCTTTCCACTGAATGCCTATCACATGTCGAGCCTGGCACGCTTCTACAAGCGGACAGGCTGGTCACAAAAAGCCAAGGCCGCTTTCCAGAAGGCTGAGCGGCTCGATTCAACCAGGGACAAGCGCAGGCTGCGTCCGCTGCTGAAATCAAAAGATCCAGGGGTCAGTCATTACAATCGATAAGTGTCAAGTGCTATTACCTGACCCCGTCATTTGTAAGCTTCCCGCCTTGATCCCGACCCGCACATGATCTCCCGGCCGCAAGCGACCCGAGAGAATCGCCTCGGCCAGCGGCTCTTCAACCAGCTTGCGCAATGCCCCCCTGAGCGGCCTGGCGCCCAGGCTTGGGTCGGGGCAACCTTTCTCTACCAGATAGCTACCAACGCCGGGATCGAGATCAAGGTGCATGTCCCGCTCGCGTTCGATCTGTGCAGCCGACTCTTTCAGCATCAGCGTTGCAATGGCGATCAGATCTGCATTGTTTAGAGGTCTGAAGAACAGGCGCTCTTCCATCCGGCCCCAGAGTTCTGCCGGAAATGCCTTGCGGGCGGCAGCCATGACTTTTTCGCTGGCGTCGGGTACAGATGGCGAGGACGCAGCCTGCCCGAAGCCTATCTTTGCCTGTCCTTGGCCGGCCGAGGACAAGTCGGCCGACCCCAGGTTCGATGTCAAGATCACAACCACATTGCTGAAATCTACGCTGCGTCCACGCCCGTCGGTCAGGCGCCCGTCATCGAGGATCTGCAGCAGAACCTGTTGCACCTCTGCATGAGCCTTCTCAACTTCGTCGAAAAGCACAATCGTGTATGGCTTTCGTCTCACGGCTTCTGTCAGCTGTCCACCCTCCTGGTGGCCGACATAACCAGGCGGAGATCCGACCAGGCGCGAGACGCTGTGACCCTCTGAGTACTCGCTCATGTCGATCTTTACCAGGGCGTCTCTCGATCCGAATAAAAACGAGGCCAGCGCCCGGGCGCACTCCGTCTTGCCCACTCCCGTCGGGCCCAGGAAAAGAAACGATCCAATTGGACGCCTGTTGGCGAATCCGGCGTAGTTGCGTCGGATGACCCCGGCAATCGAACGTACGGCCCGAGAGTGTCCAATCAGTTGCAGACCGATAATCTTCTCCATGTTCAGCAAACGTTCGGCGTCTGTCATCAGCAGGCGATCAATCGGTATCGAAGCCACCGAAGAGACAACCCGCGCCACTGCTTCACGGTTCACTCGCACCTTACCGGAACGTCGCGCGCGCGAGCCGGCAAGATCGATTAGCGAGATGGCCTTGTCCGGCAGACAGCGATCGGTGATATAGCGCGACGACAGTCGCACGGCCGCTTCGAGCGCCTCACGGTCGTATGCCACTCCGTGATGCCGGGAGTACTCTTCGGCGATGCCCTCGAGAATTGTGAGCGTCTCCTCCGCCGAAGGCTCGGGCACCCGGATCGCTCTGAATCTCCTTGCCAGCGCCGCATCCTGTTCGATAAAGCGCCGGAACTCGTCGTAGGTAGTCGCGCCAATGCAGGGAAAGTCGCCCCGTGCCAGAGCTGCCTTCAGTTCGTTGGCGGCATCCTGGGGACCGTCCCCGGTGGCCCCGGCGCCCATTAGCGTATGCATCTCGTCGATGAAGACAATCACCGAACCCTTGGCCTTCTTGACCTCACGCCGAATCTGCCCGAGCTTCTCCGAAAAGGCGCCACGCAGTTGAGTCCCGGCCAGCATCGAGGCAACGTCCAACTCGACTATGCGCCGGTCCCTGAGCGGCGCGGTGTCGCTGGTCTCCTGAACGATGCGCAGCGCCAGGCCCTCGACGATTGCTGTCTTGCCCACTCCGGGTTCACCGACCAACAGCGGATTGTTGGCACGACGCTTGAGCAGGGTGTCGATAACCTCGCTGACCTCGCCATCACGGCCAACCAGCGGATCGATGCGGCCGACGGCCGCCAGTGCGGTCAGGTTACGCCCCAGGCGCTGCAGAAGCGGAAATTGAGTCGGTTCGAGATCCCAGTCGGTAGGCGGGCAGGAAGTATTTGCCGCCGCCATTTCGCGTTCATCTTGGTCGTCTTGATCGTCTTGTAGCTCCTCACGCCCGGCCCCTTCTAACGGCATGGCCGCAGGCGGCATCGAAGGAATATCGATCACCGGAGCCCTGGCCGGCAGCTGACTTTCGTTCTGATCACTGTTGCGTTTCACTGTAAGCCGCCGCGGCAGCCTGCCGGTGACGTACGAGAGGGCCGTGTTTCTAAACTGGGGTACGCTAAGCCCGCTACGCCGTAAAAGCTCATAGGCCAACGTGTTACGCATACCGCAAAGCGCTATAACCAGGTGCAGGCAATCGACGGCCTCGGCCCCGCAGCCGACAGCGATTTGCAGGGCCTTCTTGTGGACTATCTTGACGGTCTCTCTGGGCTCGCCCTCGACCGTGTGGACGTAGGCCAGAATGATGTCCTCGTCCACCTGTTTTTCCTTGAGCAGGATCTCTGCCCGGTTTTGAACGGTGAACAGCGCCAGCAGCAGGTGGGCACTGCTGAGCCGCTGCCCGACCTGCCCGGCGATGTCCTGCGCCTCGGCCATGACTTGCCTGAGTTCGGTGCTGAGATGCAGCGTCATCGTGGCTCCACGCCTGTTGCAGTAACCTTCGTCTAGCAGAAGTTCAGTTCGGTTTCAAGACTACTGAACTATTGGTAACCCGGCATGCATCAAGGTATCCAGAAATCCCGTGTAGTGACGGATGGCATCGGGATTGTCGAAGACGGCGAAGTGGCCGTCGTCGGGGTACTGGACCAGTACGGCCGTAACCGGCTGGCCGGCGGGTCCTTCGGCATTGCCGCTTACCGGTGGGTCGACCGGCTCGACCCCGCGCAGCTGCATCGATTCGAACTGGCGCACGTAGGGCGTCATTAACGCACAGCCCGAGGCGGCGGCCATGTTCTCCTCCTGCTTGGGCATGGTCATCTCGTCGTGCAGGCCTTCCGAGTAGAACAGGTGCTTGGGAGGAGATCCTGCCGGCGGCTCGGATATCAGGCGGCCAGTGTAGTTGAGCGGATCAGCCCGCTCGGCAAAAGTCTGAAACAGACTGACCACCGGGTGATCGAGATCGAACTCCGAGTCTTCAATCATCATCACCATTACCAGAAGCGCCCGGATGTCCACCGGGTCCTTGCGCTCGAGGATGACGATGTTCAACCCGCCGCCCGAGGCGCTCAGAACCGCCCCGCTAACGTCCATGGCAGTGCCCAGGTAGATCGGACCGGTGATACCTCCCTGGCTATGGCCCATGAATGCTACCTTGTCATTGTTGAATGCTACTTCCCCGCCGCCGGGAGCAACAGCAGCAGGCACGACGAGGTTTTCAATCAGCCTTCTCAGTACCAGCAGATCGGCGGCGCCCTGGCGGAAGTTGTCCCTGAAGGCCTCAATGTTGTTTATGTTGAAGGTGATTTCAGTCTCGTCTCTCCCCCAGGGGTTTCGCTCTCCGTGCAGGGGCTGATCGATACCGATAGACGCGATGTCCTTTTGAGCAAGCAGGTCGCACACGTCTGTCGAGCCGTTGCAGAACGAAAAGCGATCGCCGCCGGTTCCATGATGGTACATGACTATCGGCCAACCGCCGGCAGGAGGCGAGCCCTTGGGCACCGCCAGTGTAAAAGCTACGTTTTCAGTGCGCTGCACGATGGGCTGGCCGTCGTTCCCGAAGACAAACCCGCCTCCGCCCGTGAAGTCGGGCGGATCGCCGGCCTGGTACTGGGGCAAGTCGAAGCGCCCTTCAAAAAGATACAGGTCGCTGCGCTCGGCAAGATATTTCCAGTTGGTGATCCCGGGCACCGGTCGCTTGGCTATGAAATCACGGATGTGATCCATGTCCTCGACCACCGTCTGGGTTGTATATACGGTCATAGCTGCGATATCGGCACGCTGCAGACCGAGTTGCTCGAGTTCGTCATAGGTCGTGTTCATCACATCCCACCAGGCGCGCAAATTGGCGTCCTCGGGAGGTGTTGCATACTTGGTACGCTCGAAATCGCTGGTCGCGCCCAGGGGCCGTCCGCTGCCGCCCCGAACGCCACGGGTGACCACGGCGGCGTAGCGTGTTCCCGAACGCAGCGGAAACCCTTCGACCGGCCTCAACACCAGCGTATATTCAGGGGTGAACTGGCGTTGCTCTGCAAAGTAGCGAACCGCCAAGGGTATGCGCCGGCCACGACTTGCGGAATCAGACAGGTCGACGAGAAACACAGGTGAAGCGGAGGTGATCGTCACGGCCGGGTCGACGGGCAGCGATTCGACGTCGAGCGGACCGCTGAAAGTGAAATACACGGCCGCATTCTCGCCGAAGCCTCGGGTGGTGCGTTGTGCTGTCTCCAGCCATTCTGAAAGCAACGAACTCTGGCCTGGGTTTGGAAAACCGTCAAGGTCGATGTTGCCCTCGCCGGTCAGGCGCACGTCCGAAGGCCATGGGCGCTCGAAAAAATCAGCCCGTGAAGGATCGGTTTTAAACACCAGGGCCACACCCTGAATGGAACAGTTCGTACCGGCCGGACAACTTCCGGCATAGACGTCGGTCTGCCCACCCGATCCGCCACAGGCAACCTCACCCAACAACAGGCCGATGGAACACGCAACCAACAAGTACGTTGATTTTTTCATGAGATCTCCAGATCATCTCCATTACAGGCGCCTGGCCGGAATATCGGCGAGCATCAGATCGAGGTCGGGCTCGTCCAAACCCAAGTGCCAGTTTACCAGGTGGTCGATCACCGCATCCAGCCAGGCAATGCGTTGCTGGTCGTCTAGATCCGCCCTGAGCAGTGCCACCCTTCCGATCAACATGCCAACCGCGCGATCGTTCCGCATGGGAACCGCCCAACCGGCGGTGATCTGACGGACCGTTCCCAGAACGCTCTTGTTGCTTTCGCGAACCAGATCGGTCGAGCGATCCAGGAAGGCCTTCAGGCGATCCGCCGGAAAATCGGGTACCAGTGCCGGCAGCGGCAAAGAACGCACTTCGTAGAGATTGATATTGTTGTTAGAGCTGGTCAGCCTGAAGCGCCACTCACAGGGAGTCGAGTTGAGCAATCCCAGCAGGTAACCGTTAGCCAGGTTCGCTTCCCAGTCGTCGCAATTTCGCGGCACCCAGTAGTTCAGTGAATTGCCCAGAAAAACGCCGGCCGGGATCAGCGCCGCCACGAAGCGGCGCCTGGCCTCCATGTTTACTATTCCGGTCTGCGCGACGCGCTCTGATTCTATATCTTGCTTCCATCGTCCCGCGGCCCGGGCGGCGTAGAATCCGGCAACATCCAGCCAGCGTTCGTTTGGATCATCGGTTTCAAAATTGGCCCGATAGGAAACAAGATGCGTGCCGCGCACTAGCAGATCCTTGCCTGGGCGGCTCAGCATGAAGCGTCGATAGAAAGTCTGGTCCACTTCACCTACTCGACCGTCGGCGAACTCGCCAAGCGATGATGAGTTGGCGCGCCTGAGCCGGGCCGCCAAATCGATCGCGGACGGCGCCAGAAGCGGTACGGGAAGATGCTCGCCGTCCAGTGCCTCCAGATCATCGAGCGAGATGCGGCACTCGGTCGCCTCGCGTCCGCCTTCTGTAATAACCAACTCGCCCCGAGCTTGCGCTTCTTTGACTCCAGCCAGCAGCACAACCGACTGACCTACGCCCTCGAATGTATGAGCGCTCTCCGGGTAACTTTCGAGCCTGCGAATCCAGCCGGCGCGCAGCATGTGCGCCCTGAGCGGTGCCGCAGTTCTGTCAGTCATGAAGCCGAAGGGCAGTACAATCGCCAATCTAGCGCCAGGCCGTAGCAACTCGAACGAACGTTCGAGAAACAGTCTATAGGTATTCACGTTTCCATGCAGGGCCAGCTCGTAGCCGCTGCGCCTGATGCGCTCTACGTAGTTTGCAAGTCCGCGCCGGCGCGCGAAACCCTTGAGAACCTCGAAGGGCGGGTTGGCAACAACAGCATCGAAGCCGCGTCCCTCGCCCACTTCAACCGGAAACGCGTTCTGCCAGTCAAGTGCGCCCTGCGCACGCCTTCCCCCGTGCAACGGACCGCCGATAGCGTCGCCGACCACAATTGACTCTACAAGCTCCGGTACAGGACCTTGTTCAGGGTTTGCCAGCAGCCATAACTCGGTGCGTGCAATCTGCACGGCTATCGGATCGATGTCTATGCCCCGTATCCCACCGGCAATGATCTCGCGTACGGCCGTGCTTCTGTCTTGCGATCCGGGTTTCAGATCGGAGACAAGCAGATGCAAGACGGCTAAAAGCAGCCGCCCGCTGCCGCAAGCCGGATCCAGTACCTTGAGGCTGCCGCCGGAGTACCGCCGGGTACCGACAGCCATCTCAGACAGGCGTCTAGCCATCCAGTCGGGAGTATAGAAGAGTCCGCTACGCCGCCGCCGAACACGGCCCCGGGAAAGCCCGAGTCTTTTTCGTTTCCCTTTGCCCGATCGTACCAGATCAACTTCGTTCAGCTGTTGGTAGAGCCGACCGAGGTCTCCGCTCTGTGTCGGAAGATCTGCAAGTTCAATAAACCGCAACGACATTGCGGCTGTGGTAAGAGACTGTCGTTTTTGCTCCTCCACAAGAGGGCAATCCGCCTGACGACAAAAATCCCACAACTCGGCCCGGCTTCCTGCAATTTTTCGACCGGCGAGTTCTTCGAGCAACCGCCGTCGCAAGAGGGCTAATCCCGCTGCCGCGGCAAGATCTTTAGGCGGCAGGCTGTTTCCAAGCTCGGCTTCGATCCTGCGGGCTGTTTCCAGCAATGCCTGCTGCTGCAACGTCCACCTGCTTCCACGCCCATCCGATTTCGCCATCATCTTCCTCTCCTCCCGGCGCGCACTCAATTCAATCTTTCGACCGTGCGCCCGGGCCGGACTCGAATCTCAAACAGGCCGGCGCTGCGCTGCCTGATACGGGTCGTGCCGACCGTCAGCCTGCGTCCCGGCCCACAACTTTCGCGACAGCGCAGCTCGAACCACTGTGCAAGCGTCGCATGTTGATCGATATACCCCAGATCGACGTTGATCATCTTGCACAGGTCGTCAACCTCCACTTTTCCCTGTACTATGTAGCGGCCAGAGTTGTATTCGCGAATCAACTCTCCGCCTTCGTCATCGTATTCGTCCTGTATCTCGCCAACGATCTCTTCGAGCACGTCTTCCATGGTCACGATACCTATTATTTCACCCAACTCGTTCTCGACGGCCGCCATATGCGAGCGTTTGATCTGCATATCGCGCAACAACTCGTCGGCCTCGAGATCGGACCGGCAGCGCATCAGCGGCCTCACGTACTTGCGCCAATTTTCGCGAGCGCCGGCCAGGTGTGCCAGAAGGTCCTTTACAAGCAGCAAGCCGATCATTTCGCCCAGTTCTCCTCGATAAACCGGATAACGCGTGTTCTCGGTCTCGACGAACTCTTGCATCACCTCGTTGAAACCAGCCGCTTCGCTTATGCCGTCGACCTCCTCTATTGGAATCATAATACGTCTTACCGGCTTGTCCTTGAGTGCCAGAATTTCGCGGGTCATACGGGTTTCGGACGGCTCCAACTCACCGTCGCGGGCACCCAAACGTATGGCCGTAAGCAACTCTTGCCTGGACAGGCGCATTTCTCTGGTTTGCCTTCCGCCCAGAACAGGCCACAAGAGCAGATCTGCAATACCAGATGCAAGGAAGGCGACCGGCTTGAAGACCAGTCTGAAGGCCCAGACCGTTCCGGATACCTTCACAGCGTACTTTTCAGGTTGGTAGGCCGCCAGTGTCTTGGGTGTTATCTCGGCGAAAATTAAAAGCAGGAATGTCACCAGGATCGTCGCATACACGGGACCCAAAAGAACCGTAGCCAGAGCCGCGGTCATAACGTTGACCAGATTGTTACCGACTAAGATGGTGGCCAGCAGATCGCCCGGATCCCGAAGCAACTTTAGCGCCCGCCGGGCACCCCTGCTTCCATTGTCGGCCAACATGTTCAACTTGATCCTGCCGCTCCCGATCAAAGCCGTCTCCGAGCCGGAAAAAAAAGCCGACATCACGACCAGGCCCGCCAAGATGATCGAAGAAAGAATCCAGCTCTCAAGCATCGAATACCTCCCGAAAGTTACGGCCAGTATGCCACAGCGCAGCTCCGCCGTAAAACCAATGACCTGCGCAGTGCTCAGAAATCTCCGCGGGCCGCGAAGATTCTCGGTGTCAGTAGAAAACAACCCCAGGCAAAGTCACGCGCCTTGCAACGTGTGTCTTGAATCTCAAGCCGACCTTGCCTATCATTCCGTGCCATGGACGATCCGCGTCGCTATCTCGGCCTGCATGCAGTCAACATGCTCCGGGAGCTGGTACGAAAATGGTGGCTTGTGGAAATCGGCTTTGCCGACTCTTCCGGCGCGGTGCTCGACGAAGGTTGGGGTAACGTGCCCGCCTCGGGAAACGATTTCTGTCGCGCCTTATTGTCATCGGTGCGCGGCCGGCACCAATGTCATAAGAGCATTCGCGAACTGAACACACGATTACGCGGCGCACGCACAGAACCTGGTCCACTGAGCCACGTCTGTCATCTGGGTTTGAGCATGGCCGCGAGCCCCTTGCACGTGGGTGAACGATACCGGGGCTTCGTCTTCGCCTGCGGCTTCACCAGCCGCGAACTGAGCCGTACCCGCATCTTGCGACTGCGAGGTGCCGTGCAGGAGATTCTTTCGGGAAAAAGCGGCCTGACAGGTGAACGAGTTCCAGTCCTCGGGCGTGAGGAAGTCGAGCGCATCAAGGATCTGCTGGCTCACGGAACCAGGGAAATGGCCCAGTTTGACAGCCAGCTGTCCCGCCGGGAGCCGGAGGTGGGCGGAAAAAAAAGCGAGGCCTTTATGGAAATCGTCGCGAATTCCGAGGCCATGGCCCGCACAACGGCCCAACTCGAAAAAGTGGCCAGGGCCGGGACGCCAATCTTGTTATCGGGCCCGGACGGGACCGGTAAACGTACCTTGGCACGGGCGGTACACCTGGCCGGCCCCAGGCGCAAGGCGCCATTTTTCATCTTCGATGAAGGCCCGGACGCCGAAGTCAACCTTTGCGGGCAGGTCAGGTCGGGCTCGCTGGGCAAACTGGGCGCGCTCGAACAGGCGCGTGGAGGAAGTATCTACCTGGCCCCTGGCTCGTGGCAGACGCCCGAGATTCAATTACGGCTGGTGCGCCTGATCCAGGAAGGCAGCCTGCTGCCGGTCGGGGCTGAGATATCCACCGAGATTGACGTTCGGATTATACTGGGAATGCGTTCCGACTTCGAAGTTACCGGGAGTGGCTTACGCGGCGACCTGGCCAACCTGCTGGCTCCCCAGGCAGTGCGCGTGCCTGCGCTATCGGAGCGCCGCGAGGACATCGCCGGCCTGGTGAACATGTTTCTTGACCGGCTCACCCATCACAAGGGGAAGCGGCCGGTGCTTCATCCAGAAGCTCTCTCGGTGTTGAAGCGATACTCGTGGCCAGGCAACGCCACCGAACTCGAGGACGAGGTTCGTTCGCTGCTGGACGTTTCGATCTCCGGGGGCAAACTTAGTAGTGACAGCATCTCACTGCGCATACGCCAGGCAACCGGTCATGGTTCTCAGGCTCTGACCCGGGCCATCAAGGAGGCCCGCAACCTGAAGCACGCCACCGAGATCCTGGAGCGAGAAATGATCCGCGAGGGCCTGATCCGCACCCGCTTCAACAAGTCGCTGCTGGCCAGGGAACTTGGCATAAGTCGTTCGAGCCTTCTTGCCAAGATCGAAAGGTTTGAGCTGGCAAGAGATGCAAGAGACGGAGACTGACGTCTCGTACCTATTTATCTTTTAGCCGAGTCTTTCCCTCGGCAAAGGGTCGCGTGGCATCCGACTCGCGCTTCGACTTGGCACCGCGCGGAGTCTGGGTAATCTTGGTCGTCTTTTTGCGAGCAGCTTCATCTCCTACCGCCAGCGGCAGGTAACGTAACTCGGTGTCGCCGATCTCAAGGACGTCTCCCGGTTCGAGCTTTCGTTCGAGCACTTTTTCGCCGTTGACCAGCGATCCGTTGGTACTCCCCATATCCACCAGCACCCAGCAAGATCCGTCCCAGTCGAGCCTGGCATGAACACGTGAGACCCGCTCGTCATCGGGTAAATATACGTCGCATTCACTGGTGCGCCCGATCTCCTTGATGATCCCGGTCAAGGGGTATCGTTTGCGCCGCTTCTCATCGTAGAGCTGAAACATCACTGCCCCGTATTTGACACTAACGCGATCGATGATATACGAAGCAGCAATAGAGTTTCAACATAAGTATTTCAAGTGAATTTTTTCGCATGGGGGTCGGTCAACTCCTGACGAGCCAGAACAAGGAGAGATCCAATGAAACCACGTTCAATATTAGTCATTTGTGCACTGCTCTGGACTGTCTCGATCGTACCCGGCCCCGCCCGAGCCGCGCCTTATAGTCGCGGCGATAGCAGCTGGTACATAGGTTTCGGTTTAGGCGGTGGAGGCGGTTGGATCTACATTGACGGAGATTCTACCCCTCGCGAAGGCGGTGGGGCAGCCATGTTCAAGATCGGGGGTACGATAAGTTCGCACTTGCTTATCGGCTTCGAGGCCTCGGCCTGGGACTATGGGCACTCGGACGGACTGATCCAGTTCGAACACAACGACGCAGTACTAACCTGGTTCCCGTGGGCCGATGCAGGCTTTTTTCTCAAGGGCGGGATTGGTCTTGGTTGGGCAAGGATTGGTTTTGGCGATGTTTGGGGACGCAGCCGTGCAGGGTTCGACATCAAGCTCGGACTTGGCTACGAGTTCCAATTCGGCGAATCTTTCAACATGGGCATCGAGGCAGCCTTCGCAAATACTATCTACGAGAACAATAAGACCGGCGATTCTGAGTTGTTGTTGACATTCAGCTGGTACTAAAGACGGAAAATTCCTCAAGCCAGTAGTTCGCGGCAAGCCTGCATGACATCTTCGATCCTGACCGCATCCAGGCAAATGCGATCGTCGCAAGAGTGCCTTTCATCTTCGGTACAAGGAGAACAGTCCACTCCGCGCCGGACGATAGCCACCCTCTCGCCTCGAGGCTCGTAAACCCCGGGATCTGTCGGTCCGAATACGGCGACACAAGGGACTCCAAGGGCGGCGGCCAGATGGGTTGGTCCGGAATCATTGCCGACGAAAAGCGCGGCATTCGCCAAAATTCCCTTTAGCTTCAAAGGTGAGTCTCCCGCAAGTACCGGAATCTCACTCTGCAGACGCTCACGCACCATTGCCAATGCATCGCGATCGGCCGGTCCTTCCATCAAGACAGGTCGCAGACCCAACTCCGATAACCCGATAGCTAACCGAGCGAACCTCTTGGGCGACCAGTTCTTGTCCGACGACCCGCTTCCCGGCGCCAAGATAACTATCCGTTCATCGGCGATGCCATACTCTGTGAGGCGTTCCCGGCCGGCCGTTCTCTCTTGCTCGGAGACCGGCAGTGAAACGGTTGCGACTCTCTCGGCAAGGCCTGCTCCTGCAAGACAGTTCATTAAGTGTTCCGCGGCGTGTGTCCTGTCTGTCAGTGGTGGAAACGGCAGAAATGCATGCACCTCACGCGCCCCACAAGCCGAAAGATTCTCGGCTAAAGCATAGTCCCCGGGTGCTGCAAAGGCCACAACCAAATCGTATGATCCGAAGCGTTCCCGGACCCCGGGCGGCGGCTCGCGGCCCATTTCAAACAGGTAGTGCAGTCCAGAACCTTCCACCTCGAGCGCCTGGTCGGCCCCCCAAGGTCCCACCAGCAGTTCGATACGCTCCCGATGACCCATGAGGTCGATCTGCCCCTCGGGCAGGGATTTACGCAGCGCATTTATGGCCGGCCACATTAATATTGTGTCACCCAGGCCGCAGGTTCTTATTAAAAGTATCTTTTTTGCAGGCATAGTACTGCCATAATCATCCCGGTACAGGTGCTATGTCAACTGACCCTAAGATTTATCTGAAATTGCATACATGGGCCAGATGATCTATTCTGACATTCACTTATCGGAGCGCAGGAACGGAGCAAGACGTGGTAACCGACGACTGGAAGAAACTCAATCGGGAGATGAAAATACTGATTGCCAAACAGGCGGCCGGCGGATTCCTGCACCCCAAGGACAAAGCCAGACTGGCATGGCTGCAAGAACGCCTCGGAGAGGCCGAGGAGGTCAAGCGCATCAGTGTGGATGAACCCGTCGATAGCGGCCCCAAGACGACCACGTCGGACGACCACTACGCGACCGAACTATCGGAAGAACTACTGCGCAAGGCCGAGCGCCAGAAACTCAACAAGTTCTACGAAAAGGAAAACGTCGGCAAGCAGAAGCGCGCCTTCGAGGCCCGCGACTACCGCAAGGGAAGCAGGACTTTCAAGCAGGAAGGCTTGAGCAATTTCGCCATTGAAGCCTCGGACGACATGAGGGAGGGGGAACTGGGCCTGGCCGACGTTCCTGGTGAAGAAGAACAGGCCGCCCAGAAGATGGATTTACACAGGGCTGTCTACGCCCAGGACGAGTCTGAAAGGCTGACCAAGAAGGCTAAGGGGAAAAAGAGCAATCCCTACGCCCTTGATATTTCCGACGGCTTGACGAGCGGCCTGGACAAGTATGCTTCCTATGAGGACAGTTCCGTGCCGGATCATTCGTCCAAGTCGTTCGCCGTGGACGATGGGGACGCCGCCCTGCTTGACGTCGACAGCGACAGGCCCGTCGCTTACGAAGAGGTCAACGAAGAAGTGGAAGTGCTTCTGCGCAAGAGCTATGACTTGCCCAAGAAGGGCGACTCTTCCAGGGGCGCCAAGACGACTTTCGATGTGACCAACGAAGACGACCAGGTCGATGTCGACCTCGTTCAGCAGGCAGTCCAGCACGCAGAGGCTGACGGCCTGGTCGATGACGAACACATCTGGGCGGTGGATGATGATGGCAACGAGGCCACCCACGTACCCGATCAGGGAGAGATAAACATCGACCTGGCGGCCGAACAAGCGATGCCACAGTCACCGCCTCCGCCTAGAAGGGCTCGCTTCTCGGATGAGGCGCCCACCACTCCGGGTGTCGCCGAGACCTATGACGACGAAACCAAGGACTACGATTTGTTTGCCGCTGCCATACAGGCCGAAGAACACGGTCGTCCGTCAAGACGGGCGCCTGATAATGCTCTGATTCCCGAACCGCCGGACATGTCCGACGATTCAGACGGCGTTCTCATTCCCGAACCGCCCGACCTGTCCGCCGATTCGCCCGGTATACTGATTCCCGATCCGCCTCAACAATCGACTGCCGCAAACGAAGTATTGATCCCGGACCCACCGGCGCCGATCGCCGAGCCCGAGCCATACGAACCATACGAGCCGGCCTCTGCCGATGAAGTTCCCGATCTCTCCGATGACGAGGATCTGTCGCTGGAACTCGTCGTGGATACGACCGAACCAGCCGGCGAGAGGGGGGCCGACCTCGAAGCCGACCAGTTCTGGGGACTATCCGACAGCGAACAAAGCGCTCCCAAAGAAGCGCCGCCACCTGCGCCACCACCTAAACCGCAGCCGGTCCAGGAAAGGCCGGCTACTGCACGCCCGCCCAGAAGATCTCCTGCGGCCGTAAAAAAACGTCCCGCGCAACCGTTGCCGGCTTTCAGTTTCAGCGCTGACAAGGTTGTCCCGGTGAGTCCTCCGCCAAAGCCACGACATGAGAAGCTGCGGGCCAGTGTCACCGTCAAGAACGACCAGGCAGTAAACTCAGGCAGCTTTCTTAACGATCTATTCGACGACGCTTCGACGGCGCCGGCGGCACACAGCGGCGGCGCGCCTGTTCCTTTCGTAGGCGCTCAGCGACAAGCGCACCCCCCGGGCGCTGCGGGCAAGTCAAACGATCTTAGCGGACCACGCCGGGCAACGGTGCACTTCAAGGACGGCGTCACCCGGCGGGGGGTAATCGGACACATCGATACCGATGCCGACACCATCCGTCTCGAACCCGCTCCAGGCAGCGATGCCGGGGCTGAGGACCTGGTCGCCCTTTCCATAAAGGCCATCTTTCTGCTCCTGCCGCGCGGCACCGCCCATCCCGAGAGCGATGGCATACCCACAAGGATATCGCTGATCGACGGTCGCAAACTCGAAGGTAGCACTCCCGACTACGACCCTCGTCGCAAGGCCTTCACCTTGTTTCCCAAGGACTCCAGGGGAAACACCGAACGGGTGATCGTCTTCAACGACGCGATCAAGAACATCTGGTTCGAAGATCAATGAGGAGCAGGGGTCAGACCCCTGCTCCCCTGCTCTGCTCTTCAGTGCAGGTAACCCCCGCCGTTACGATCGTTCTTGTCGATTACTCGAAAGCGCTCCTTGAGACGACGGTAGCGCCTTTTCATCCACCACAGCTTCAGCTTGCCGAAAAGCTTTTGAGGCTTCCAGCTTCCGGTAACCAACAGAAAGCCCATCAGCATCCCGCCGAAGTGCGCTGCAAGTGAAACGTTGGCAGCCGAGAGCGTCATCGATTGTAATACTCCCAGTCCGATGAAAAGCATAACCAGGTGCTTGCCCTTGATGGGAAAGATTCCAAACAGGTAGATCAGTGTGTTCGGAAAATTGAAGCCGAAGGCGACAAGCAGCGCGTATAGCGCTCCCGAGGCGCCCAGGGTGGGTATCTCTCGCTGGGACGGAACCAGCAGGCCGACCAGCAATATGGCCGCCGCAGCGCCGATGCCGCAGATGAAATAGAACTGCAGAAACCGGCGCCCGCGCCAGAAAGATTCCAGCGGACAGCCGAACATCCACAGGATCAGCATGTTCCAGAGAATATGCGAGATGCCCTGCGGATCGTGGAGGAACATGTAAGTGACCGGCTGCCATAGTTCGCCGTGGAAAAAGAAGCGCTCGAAGGAAATCGACAGATCGAAGTAGATCAGATCCAGTCCACCCGAAAGTCGGCCGATGATCAACTCGAGCAGGTATACCGCGACGTTTATTATCAGCAGCCACTTGACCGCCTTGGTCAGGTGCAGGTTGAAGCCGAAGCGGGAAAAGCCCTGGCCGCCGGTCTGTCTCGGATAAACCATGCTTGGCTATGATAGGCCCGAGGCGCTTGTCGCGCAATAACATTGTCAGAAAAACAGGTTACTGAAACCCACTGCGGCGATAATACCGGCCAGGTCGGCAGTCAGTCCGGCCAGAAGAGCGTGCCTTACCCGGCTGACACCAACCGCTCCGAAGTAAACGGCTAAAACATAGAGCGTGGTTTCGGTGCTACCCTGCATCACCGAAACAAGTTGACCGATAAACGAATCCGGGCCGTACTCGGTGAAAATCGATCCCATATAGGCGAAAGCACCGCTTCCGGATAGCGGGCGGATGACGGCCATGGGCAGCGCCTCGGTGGGCATGCCTAAAGCGCTGGTCACTTTCCCGATCGATGCCTGCAACAGGCTCATCGCGCCCGAGGCCTTGAACATGGCTACGGCGACAATGATCGCCACCAGGTAAGGGATGATACGCACCGCCACCCGGAATCCTTCTTTGGCGCCATCTACCAGCGACTCGTAAACTCGCACCTTGCGCGACAGACCGAACAGCAGCAACCCGCCCATCAAAGCCGGAACGGCCCAGTTGGAAAAGAAGTCCTTGATAATGAAGACCGGTCGACTGCCGCAACCGGCAGCTTCCGGGCTTCCCCACCACTGCCAGTAGTTCCATATCGCGGCTGTAACAAACGTCGCCAGGCTCAGCCAGACAAAAGTCATAGTCTTCCAGCCTGCCCGCTCGGTCTCCAGCGCGGCCTGTTTTGCGGCGCCTGCAGGATCGACCTCGGTCGGCGGTTCTATTTCGGCCTCTTCGACCTCGGGGTAATTTTCGATTCTGAAACGCCGAAGACGCATGAACAACTTGGCGGCCAAAATGCCGACCAGCGTCGAGCAAGTCGTTGCGAACAGGGTCGGCAGCCAGATGGATGCCGGATCAACCGAACCGGCCGCGGCCCGGACGCCCATCACGCCCGTGGGTAAAAGCGCCAGGCTCGAGGTGTTGATGGCTAAAAACAGGCACATGGCGTCGCTTGCGACGCCCTTGCGCTTGTTGAGCTTGTTGAGTTCGATCATGGCCACGATGCCAAAAGGAGTGGCCGCGTTGGCCAGGCCCAGCATGTTGGCGCCGAAGTTCATTATCATGGCACTCATGGCCGGGTGGTCCTCGGGTACGTCGGGAAACAGCCAACGCATCGGCCGCCGCAGCCAGCGGGCAATGATGCGCAGTAGGCCGGCGTCGGAGACGACCTTCATGATCCCGAGCCACAAAGCCATGATCCCGATCAGCTTGATGGCCAGATCGACCGCTTCCCTGGCCGAGTCGAACGAGCGAATGGTCACCTGGTGCATGTTGCCGGTGAAACCGGCGACTAAAATGGAGGCGATCACAATCCCCAGCCAGATCCAGTTCATCATCGGGTTGCACTCCCGTAATTTTCCAGCACTCGCATCTTCTAGTGTCTCCCCTGGGCGCGAGTTGTCAAAAAAATCTCCATGACTTATGCTCGCACTCCATGGCTGGCATCTCCAATCCGGGCCCGCGACCTGACAGCTTACTGGTTCTCGACAACGCCCTAGACCACGACTTCTACCGCCCGGTCGAACACTGGGCGACTCTATGCGGCTTCGAGCCGGAGAGTGTGCATCTCCCCTCCGGCGACAGTTTACCGCGCCCTGGAAGACACTCCCATGTGATCGTCAGCGGCTCCGAGGACACTATTACCATGATGCCAGAATGGGCGCACAGCGAGGCGCGCTGGCTGGCCCGGGCCATTGAGCAGGGAGTGCACCTGCTGGGTAGCTGCTGGGGTCATCAACTACTGGCGGTTGCCATCGCAGGATCCGCTGCAGTCAGACGCTGCTCGCGACCCGAATTGGGCTGGTGCGAAATAAAAGTGCGCGACCGGGCGAGTATTCTTCCGGCAGGTAGTTTTCATGCATTCTGTTCCCACTTCGACGAGATCGTACCCGGCTGTCATCCGGCGATCGAAATTTTGGCCGATACTCCCGCCTGCGCGGTTCATGCATTTCGCCTTCGAGGAAAACCGGTCTTTGGAATCCAGGCTCATCCCGAGATAGACCCAGAAACCGGATGCGCCTTTTTGAAATTTGGCGCCGAGCGCTGGCCCGAACACGCCGACCTCTTCGCCCAAGCCCTATCCAATCCCGTCAAGGACGACCGTATCGGCAGGTCGCTGGTTCAGCGGTTCTTGTCTTCAGACTCGGTTCGATCGTAGCGCCGGGACACTACCACTGCTATCCAGATGACAAGACAGATTACGTTGACGGGGCCGATATAGCGAACCGGCAGGTCAAATGCGACGGCTATCCGGAACAAGCCCAGGCTGGCCAGACCCAGGTTGCCCAGGGCCGCCCAGGAATAGTCTGACAGTCCGGGGGAAGAAGTTCTTGGTAAACGATGAGGCCAAGGCAACCAGCGCCTGACCCGTCGGCAATAGTCTTTAAATTCGTCTCCATATTGATCAATCAGAATCGTCTCTTCATGACGGGCCATGGCATCCAGGGCGAAAAAAAACAACAAGGAAAGACCCGCCCAGATCAAGACCGGCGTCCACAACGCCACCGCCCCGGAGAAAAAACTCCAAGTGCCCAGATAAAGGGGGTTACGCAGCCAGGCGAAAGGGCCCTGCTTGATGAGAGAGGCGGTTTCTCCTTGTCCGTAGACTACCTCGCGCAAACGTGCCTCGGCAGCGGTGCGTAGCCCGAAAGCAAACAAGCACAGCAGGCCGGATCCAATCAAGACCGTTGTTGGTGCCCAGGGAACATCCGTCCAAAATGCCAAAGGCCGGATCCAGATCCATTTGCTGTCGATCCAAAGACTTTGGGTCATTGCGGCGACCAGGGCCACAACGAAAGCGCCTAAAATTACCGTCAGCCTGTTTTTGAATATCCACTCACGCATCGAATCGATCACTCATGACAACGTGTACGGGACAGAATTGTAACACCGATTGTAAATTTGACACGGAAAGAAATATTTACGATCGGACGAAACTATATTCTTCACAGATTGCCTTTGAAAACAGTCAGCTACAAATGAAACAAGAAAACAGACAAACATTTTTAGCAGGCAGATTGGTTTTCCGGATTCGACTGTAAGCTCACTTGGACCGTAAAGCTCACGCTACTACGGGGTGTTGGCTAATATGTTCCAAGCTGGTATGATTGCTGCAATAGTAACCTTCGAGGGAGAAAATGGCGCGGCGCACACTTACTGCGATTTTCGTAATTTCAGCACTTGTGGGGCTGCTTGCCCCCGGCTGTGGGCAGAACACTGTCAGCTTCACGCCCCCGCTGCTACTAAGCAGCGATGGATTGTCCAACCAAATTTCCATCGATCTAGAGCCGATTGGTTACGGGGATGTTCGTGACGGCGATCTGGCCGTCGTGCCGCCATTTAGCGGATACGTCTTCGGCGCCTACGCCGGCGCCGTTGTGAGCTTGTCGCTCGACGCCAAGGGCGCTTCCGCGGCTCCGGCGCTTGCGCTCTACGGTCCTCGGGCCAATGACGGGCTGTTCGGGAAAGCCGGCTCGTATGCAACGGCCGATGCCGGCGGCAAGGCCGTCTTGTGGGACATTTCGCTTCCGGCAACAGGTGACTATCTGGTGCTGGTTGCCTCGGCCAACGGCTCCACCGGCAGCTATCGGCTGCAGCTCGACTGCAGTTCGGTTTGTGAGCTGCCTGTTTGCCAGGCTCTTGCCTGCGGGCCATACTGCCCGGCCGGCCTGGCCCGGGATACCGACGGCTGCCCGCTGTGCAGCTGCACGGTGGCTTGCGTGGTGACCGCCGATTGTTCGCAGGGTTTCGTCTGTCAGAATGGCAGCTGCATCAAGGAAGACCCCTGCCAGTGCAACCAGCCCTATGATCCCGTCTGCGGAACGGACGGCCGGACATACGCCAACCAGTGCGAGCTCGAGTGCGCCGGTGTCGGCCTCGATCGTCGCGGAACCTGCGATGAGCTGCCTTGTTCGTCAGACTCCGATTGCCCTGCCGGCATGTTGTGTGAAAACGGCGAATGCCGCGCCGCTTGCGACTGCTCGGGCCAGGGTTACGACCCCGTCTGCGGAACGGACGGAGTCAGCTATCTCAACAATTGTGAACGGTTGTGTGCGGGCGTCGGGCTCGATCATCTTGGGTCCTGTGAGCAATGCAACCCGGAGATCTGCGACGGGCTGGACAACGACTGCGACGGGCAGATCGACGAGGGCGTCTGCAACAGCTGCCAAAGCAACGCCGATTGCCCCGCCGGCAAGATCTGCCAGGCCGGAACTTGCGTTGGCGAAATCGCCTGCGCCAACGACGCCGACTGCCCCGCCGGCCAGGCATGCATCGCCGGCATTTGCGGTGCCGCCTGCACAAGCGATCTTGATTGCGCTTCGTGCGAGCTGTGCGATGCCGGTGTTTGCTGGCCCACAGACAACGACGTCGACGGAGACGGGTTCTGCCGCGACGACTGCGACAACAGTGACGCAACCGTCTTCCCGGGCGCTGCCGAAATCTGCGACGAGCGTGACAACGACTGCGACGGCCAGATCGACGAGGGTTGCCCTGCCTGCCAGGCCGACTCGGACTGCGCAGCCGGCCAGGCCTGTTGCCAAGGTCTGTGTAAAGAAACGCTGTCGGATCCCGCAAACTGCGGCGGTTGCGGCATGGCTTGCGCGGCGGGCGAGATCTGCCTGGATGGTGTTTGCACAATTGATCAAATCTGCAGCGCAGATCTCGATTGCGACGACGGCGACCCGGACACCTTCGACTATTGCAGCAACGTGGGCTTGTGCGTCAACCTCTCCGGCTGCTCATCGGACTCCGACTGCGACGCCGGCCAGTTGTGTTCAGCGGGGGTTTGCCTCGGTTCCGGCCAGTGTTCGGCAGACAGCGACTGTGAGGCGGGATTCGTCTGCGCGAACGCCACTTGCGTAATCTACTGCCGAGATGACAGCGATTGCCAGGACCGCCAGGTTTGCAGCCAGGTAGGGGGATTCTGCGCACCATGACGCGCCGGGTGCCCAACACAATCTGCCTGATCCTGATCGCCTGCTGCACGATTCTTTGGCTGTCTGCCGGTTGCGGCGACAGCCTGTCTTCGCTGGACAGCGTGCAGCGAAGCTCACGACGTTCATTCAACATGGAACTCAACCCTGACTTCGGGCGCCGCGGCAAAACGGTCAAGGTTGAAGTAACCAGCATGGATCCCGAACTCGAGCAAATTCTTGCAGGCGGTGTCGCCTATCCGACCGAGATCTCCTTCGGTCGGGGCGTCTTCATCCGTTCGTTCGGCACCAACGAAAGTGACCGGCTGGAGATCGAAGTCTTCATCTCCCCCCTGGCCGAAAAAGGCGAACGCACCCCGACTCTGGTTTTCGCGGCTTCAAACGAACAGCTCGAGGCACGCGGAAGTTTCTGGGTCCTCCCGGCTCAACCCGAGTGACAAAATTTATTGTCATGCCGGCGACAACCTGTCACAGCCTCCCCGATCTGTTTTGTTATGAATATTCAATAAGTTAATCAAACAGGCGTGTCCACCTGTCAACCAATATTGGCGGATCGATCTACGCTTCATGTAAGCCGGCTGAGACTATCTAAATAAAAACTCCATTGCTTCCAGGACGGTTGCCCACAAACAGGGCCATTCCGGCCGGTGGCACGATGCCTGCAGTTAGGCAGGCCACAGTCGAGATGAGAGATGTTTTTTCTAACCATGAGGGAGGCAAGACGATGAGAGCAAAACTGATTATTCTGGCGATCGCAGCGGCCATGTTGGTTGCGGCCTGTTCCGGCACCAATAACAACGACGGTTACGCTCCGCCCGATCTCAGTTCGGGCGCTGCCAGCCTGACCATTGGAGACGAACCGCTCGGCACCGGTGGCCAGGCCGACGGCAACTTTCCAGGCGACGGGCGCTACCTTGGCTTCGTCTTCCAGGGGCTCGACGGCGAAGTACTGGACATCGTACTGACTCGCGTCAGCGGATCCGACGTTCCCGCACTGGCGCTTTACCACTTCGACAACGATACCTTCGGACAGGCCCTGGCCTGGGCCTCGGCCGACGCGGACGAAATTTCCATAAAGGGCTGGCAGGTTCCTGGAAGCGGTACCTACCTGGTGCTGGTCGACCGCGCCTCCGGGCCCGGTACGGGAAGCTTCATCGTCACTCTCTCATGTCAATCGGGTTGTGAAAACCCGCTCACCTGCGCCAACGATGCAGACTGCCCGGCGGGTATGGTTTGCTTCGACGGGCTGTGCTTCGACGATCAGGTCGAGTGCCGCACCGACAGCGACTGCCCGGCTCACGAGATTTGCCAAAACGGTTTTTGCGTCACAACTTGCAACCCGTCCCCCGAAATCTGCGACGGCATCGACAACGACTGCGACGGAATGGTCGATGAAGGTGATGTTTGTGGCCAGCATCCCTGCTCGGCGGACAGCGACTGTTCTCCCTGGGAGATCTGCATGAACGGACTGTGCCAGCCATTCTGCGGCTGCGCCACTGACGCAGACTGTCCGATGGGAGCCATCTGCGTCGACTGCCAGTGCATCGAGGACAACTGCCCCGATGCTGACGGCGACGGCTACAACGTCTGCCGCGGCGACTGCGACGATCAGGACGCGACAGTATTCCCCGGAGCCTACGAGTGTTGCGACAACGTCGACAACGACTGCGACGGAATAGTCGACGAAGGCTGTGGCGGGTTACCTTGCTCGTCCGATTCGGACTGTGCCGCGGGCGAATTGTGCTGGGACGGCATTTGCGTCGCCCGCTGTGCGGCCAATGCCGACTGCCCGGCAGGCCAGGTGTGCATGAATGGCATCTGCCAGGGGGCCTGTATTCCTGGAAGCGAGATCTGCGACGGACGTGACAACGACTGCGACGGACAAGTAGACGAGGGTTTCGATCTGATGAGCGATCCGAACAACTGCGGCGGCTGCGGAATGGTCTGCGCCGCGGGCGAGACCTGCTCAAGCGGCCTGTGCACGGGAGAGTGTCAGAGCGATTCGGACTGCCCAGGCGGGATGTGCGATGGCGGCCGCTGCGTATACACCTGTCCCGATGCTGACGGCGACGGTTACGGAGAAGGTTATTGCGGCGACTGTGACGACGCCGACCCGACCATCCACCCGGGAGCACCCGAAATCTGCGACGACATCGACAACGACTGCGATGGACAGGTCGACGAAGGCTGCAGCATCTATTGCCGCACCGACGCCGAGTGCGGCGCGGGCCAGATCTGCTACAACGGCGTCTGCGTTGCACCCTGCAGTGCCGACTCCGACTGCCCGGCGGGCGAGCGTTGTGAGAGCGGCCTGTGCGTTGCCGGCTGCAACCCGATGCAGGAAATCTGCGACGGCATCGACAACGACTGCGACGGGCAGGTCGACGAGGGCTTCAATTTCTCAAGCGATCCGCAAAACTGCGGCGGTTGCGGTATGGCCTGCTCCACCGGTGAGAGCTGTCTCGATGGAGTGTGCACAGGTGGGCCGGCCTGCGCGGATGACCGCGATTGCGACGACGGCAATCCGGGCACAGTCGATTACTGCATCAACGGAACCTGCGTCCATCAGAATCAGTGCAGCTCGAACAGCGACTGCCCCGCCGGGATGGTATGCATGGAAGGAGCATGCACCTACGATTCTTGCCCCGACGCGGACGGCGACGGCTACACGACTTGTGACGCCGACTGCGACGACGGAGATGCTTCGATCTTCCCGGGCGCTTCCGAAGCTTGCGACGGTCTCGACAACGACTGCGACGGCCAGGTCGACGAGGGTTGTGAGCAGAGCTGCCAAAGCAACTCGGACTGCGCTGCGGGCCAAGCCTGTTGCGCAGGCATATGCGCGGACCTGTACTCCGATCCGGCTAACTGCGGAGCCTGCGGCATGAGCTGCGCCGCCGGCGAAGCCTGCTACGACGGTGCCTGCTACGCCGCCTGCACATCGGATGCCGACTGCGACGACGGCAACCCGGACACCTTCGACTACTGCATCAACGGAGTATGCACCTACCGCTAAGATAAAGCATGGGGCGGTGCGGCTGAATAGTTGCCCCGTCCGATGAAAGAGGCGGTGCCACGCGGCACCGCCTCTTGTGTTTCATGGGTTGCCTTGCGCTTTCGTGTCTTGCTGCCTTAGCATGTATGGAATATGGCGTTGGGAGGATCCGATGAAAGCACTGTCGCAGGCGCTGCTTATTCTCGGCCTGGTAGCAGGCCCGGTTCGGGCACAGGATCCCAGTCCGAATGATCTGGATTGGCTTCGGGGAGAATGCGGGGACGGGGCACTGGCATACCAGGCCGGCGATCCCGACTACCGCATCTACCTGACCGAGCTGTCGACCGGACAAACCGTCGATATCGGACCGGGCACACGACCCGAGTTCTCACCGGACAGCTCCAAACTGGCCTGGATAGACGGATCTGCGGCCAGGGGCCGCATGCGCAAGGGAGATGCCACAATCCACGACATAGCCACAGGAGTAACAGCAGAGGGAGGGATTCACTGGGTAAGCAACACTGAAGTGGTGCTGGTCAAAAGCGGAAAGTGGCACCGGATCTCTCTCTCGGGTGACGATAGCGAGGTGCCGGCTCTGACCGCGCTGGGTGCAGGCGGGAGTGAATGCGATGTAAAACTCGGAAGCGACGGCATCTGGTCTTATGTAACGGGTGCCACCTGGAAAACCTCGAACGGCGATGAAGGTGGAACCGGGGGTACCTGTTCCTGTTCCCTGTCGCCTGACGGCAAGAGTGTCACAGGTCTTACGCATGGCCACAAGATCTGCGAGTTGACCCGGATCAGGTCCGGCGGAGTGTCGGGAGAGTTGAACTGGGTCTATGACTACAGCGGAGAAAAGGGGTTCGATAACCACCGCTGGTCTTCCAACGACCCGAGATTCGTAGCCATGCAAGATGAGAAATACAACTACATGGTGGTCATGAAGGTCGGCGGCACCTACTGCACCAGGATGGGCCAGTCGAGTAGCGGCGAGATGTACGGGGATTTCACGGTTGGAGACGGCTCAGGGGATCCCTGGCCGGGCACCGTTGTCGATCCGCTTCTTCAGCTGAATCCGGGCAGCCTGTCTTTCGACGCACTCGAGGGAGGAACAAATCCCGACCCGCAGACAGTGACTGTCGGAAACTCGGGAGGCGGCAGTCTGGCAGATGTTGGTGTGAACGAGAATGCGGCTTGGCTCAGCGTGGCGGTTTCCGGATCGGGAAACTCACAGATCTTGACCAACCAGATCGACATTTCCGGCCTGGCAGCGGGTTCGTACCAGGCAAGCGTCGAAGTCGGTTGCGCAAACGCGGTCAACTCGCCCAAATCATACGATGTCAGCCTGGCCGTCGGGCAAGAGCCTGAACTTACAAGAATCGACATCACCCCGGCCAGCGCCACTCTGATAGTCTCAGACAGCCTCGATCTCACCGCCATCGCCAGGGACCAGAACGGCAATCCCTTCGCCGTGGTCTTCGGCTGGGCTGTGTCGGGCGGCGGCTCCATGAGCCCGTCCTCTTCAGGCGGAGCGCAAAGCCAGCACACCTCGAGCTTCACCTCGGACGGAACGCCCGGGACATTCACCGTCAGCGCCTCCTCGGGCGGGGTGCAGGCGGATGCCACGCTCAATGTGGTCTCCGAATCGCAGATTCACCTCAAGATCAACTGCGGCGACAACGCCTTCACTCCTCCCGGGTGGGAGGACGACGAACCCTACCTTCAAGGCGGCACCGATTTCGTGTTTGCGGAAAACTTCGATACGACGGGAGTCAGCAATGCGGCTCCGGAAGACGTCTATATCACCTGCCGGCACCGGATCCGCAACGTGGAAAGCTCATACGGATATGACTTTGCAAGCTTGCCCGACGGCGATTATACGGTTCGCTTGCATTTCGGGGACGCATACGGGCCGCGGGCCATCGATGTCTGGATCGAAGGCCAGGAGCGGATAAGCGACCTGGACATCGTCAGCGAATCCGGAGGAATCTATCTTGCGCTGGTCAAGGAGTTGCCGGTCACGGTCGCTGACGGCAACGGCCTGCAGATCGAACTGACCGACGATCGCGCAACACCGGCCGACTTCTTCGTCAACGGAATAGAGATAATCAGTGTCGCAGACAACCAGGCGCCGGTGGTAGACGCCGGGGTCGACCAGCTTGTCGAACTGGGCCACAGCCTGTTCCTCGACGGTACGCTATCAGATGACGGGCTTCCCGACGGATCGTTGACCAGTAACTGGACGAAAACAGACGGGCCGGGCAACGTCACTTTCGCGGATGCCAGTCAGGCGGACACCGAGGTCCAGATAGACGCCGCCGGCAGCTATAGCCTGCGCCTGACCGCCGACGACGGTGCGCTGCAGGCTTACGACGAAGTGTTGATCACAGTCAGTGATCGACCGGCTATTCAGATCCAGGCCCCCAACGGGGGCGAGGTCTGGGAAGTCGGTTCCACCCAGGAAATCCTCTGGACCACTGTCAACCTCGACGATGTGCAGATCGACTATTCCACCGACGACGGCCAAACATGGAAGAATATCACGGGTTCCGTGGACACCAGTAGTCCCGAGTGGGGCAGCTATTCCTGGCAAGTTCCAGACGATCCGTCAGCCTTGTGCCTTATGAAAATCAGCGGCTACTTCGGTGAAGTCCCGACCGTCTCGGCAGGCCATTTCGAGATTCGAAAAACCGCAGCAGACGGCGGCACGAATGACAATATCAGCGGAGGCTGCGGTTGCGCCACAGACGGCGCCCGCACGTTTTTCCCGCTCTGCCTTGCGCTGCTGGTACTAGCATTGGTTCGAACAAGGCACTGAAATTCCGCACGGCCATTAATCCGCTCTCGTCTTCTATGTTTCATGCCCGGCGGGTCGGTGCTATCTTGGGCGCATGGAAGAACAGGGCCTCGGACAGTATCGCCTGATCGAACGGCTCGGTGCCGGGGGCATGGGTGAAGTGTTCCTGGCCAGCCTCGAGCGGGCCGACGGATTCAAGAAGCTTCTGGTTATCAAACGCATCCTGCCCGAGTACTCGGAGTCGACACGTTTCAGGGAGATGTTCTCGGCCGAGGCGCGTATCGCCGCCCGGCTCAACCATCCCGGTATCATCCAGGTGACCGATTTCGGCTATATCGGACGTAACTGCTACCTGGCCATGGAACACGTCGACGGCCTCGACCTGGCCGCGCTGTTGGAAGGCGCCCAGCAGCAGGGCCTGCGCATCCCACTCGACCTGGTTGCCGCGGTTGGTCTTTCTTGTCTGCGGGCACTGGGCTACGCACATCGTTCAACTCCAGCCGTGATCCACGGCGACATCAGCCCGTCCAACATCCTGCTCGGCCGCGAGGGACAGGTGAAACTTACCGATTTCGGATTGGCCCGCCTGGCCGGCCGGCCAAGGCCCGCGGCAAGCTGCGAGATTCGCGGCAAACTCGGCTACATGCCGCCAGAGGTGGCCTTCGGCCAGGCCCCGCAGGCGGCCAGCGACTTGTTCGAACTGGGAGCCGTGCTCTACGAACTGGTCGCCGGCGTTGGCCCCCTTTCGCGCGTCTCGGGTCTCGATGAAGCCTTGGCCCAGGCCCGACGCTGTCAGATCCCCGCGCTTGGCGAGTTGCGGCCGGATGCCGATCCGGACTTGGCTCGACTGATCGACAAGGCCCTGCGTCCAGTCATAGACGATCGCTTCACGGCTGCCGCCGAGATGGAAACAGCCCTGCAGGAGGTAGTCGACAAACTGGGGCTAGACAGTGGACCGGCCAGTGTCGCATCGATCGTCAAAATCGTAGCTGGAGCAAAGAACAGCAGGGCACACGATATACCGCGCACCCTGGTGGCGCAGCCGGTTCCGCGCCGCGGGGCACATGGCGGAAAGGCCGGCTTCTTGCTGGTGATCGTCGCAGCCGTCATAGCGGGCGGCCTGCTGTGGTATCTATTGCGCGTTACTACCGAGACAATCCAGCCGGCGACTCCTGAACCCGGGCAGATCGTAAAAGAGCAGGCGATTGCGCCCGACGGCGCACCTGACGGCGCGCCGGAAGGTGATGCCGGAATCCCGGATTCCGCTGATGCCGGACCGGCAAAGGCACCTCATACAAGCAAGGCTCGTCGACGAAAGACACGCCGCAAGCACGTCGGAACGATCGCAAACAATGTTCCTGCTGACGGCGGGATTGTACCACCCGCGGACGCCAGGCCGAGCACGTTTTACTTGAATGCCAATCGAGAAGTGTCGGTCTTGATCGACGGCAAACCGAAAGGTCATTCTCCTTATCGGTCCGGGCAGCCATTTAGCGGAACACATGTCATCAGGATAGTTGACCCGCAAGGAATCGCGACCACGCTACGTATTGAAAGAGCGGGAAACACAGGCGATGTAGTCTTCGCATTTCGCTCGCAACCCTTCGCTATTCTTTCGATAGACGGAAATCCAAGGGGTCTGACCCCGATCGGCAATGTTCATCTCGAACACGGCCTGCACGTGTTCACCCTGGCCGCTTCCGGCCGGCCGCCGCTGGTGCTGAGAATCACGGTCCCCTGAAAAGCAACTGGTAAAATACTTTGTCGTTAGCAAGCCAGGCGGTCTATTATGACCGCTCAGCATGGGAGCAGCCGTGGAACGGTTCGTTCTGATTTGTATCATGTCGTTTATCCTTACCGGCGCGCCGGGCGCCGCCGAAAACGATCCCTATACTCTGGGAATAGCCTGTTTTGAAAAGCTCGACTTTTCGTGCGCGATCGAATTGCTCTCCGTTGCCGCCCGTGCCTGTCCGCGTGAGGACAAGGTTCGCCTGGTGGATATCTACCGCAAACTAGCCGAGAGCCAGCTGGCGCTGGGCCGGCGAGCGGAGGCCGTCTCCGACTTCGTCCGCTTGCTCAAAATCGCGCCCGATTTCCGTCTCGACACTCCCGGAATCTCACCAAAGATTCTCGATGCATTTTCCGAGGCGTTAAGCAAAATCGAAAAGGCCGTTCAACCTCCACCACTTCCCCGGCAACAAGTTCTGCGGCTATCCCGGCCGGTCGCGCCAAAAAAGCCGCTCTCCGTCGAGCTTGGCCTGACAGCCGGGGCCGAGTTACTGGTGGGCGAAGACCGGCGCAAACTCAATATAGGACCGGCACTGGACATCGAGTGCAACTATATCGTCCAGGATCCCTGGCGGATCGGAGCGGGGTTGCGCTACAGTTATCACGGCCTGAGCGAGGGTAGTGATAGTCTGCAACTTGGCGGAGGCTGGACCGCGGCCGGCATCGAGTACCATTGGGGAACGTTTGCCGTCGCGATCCAGGCCGGCCTGGGCGCGGTCTACTTCGGCGTCCCCGGCAGCGAAGGCCGGGCAGGCCTGTGGTTGCCGATGCGCCTGGGAGCAAGCTTCAGTTTGGGTCACGGGCTGCAACTCGGTGCGCTCCTCAGCCCGGCCTGGATTGTAACTTTTGGCGGCGGCGTAAAGAGCTCTTTCACCTTGGTGGCCGGCGGACGCCTGCTTGTTGCCCTCTGAAACAAAGGCTCAGGATTTCGCATGCTTGAACTGACTTACCCAGATAGCGACGCCCACTTCGAGTTCTCAAAGGAAGCGGATGTGCTGACTATTGGACGCGCGGACTCCAACAAGATCGTCATCGACAACCCTCATGTCTCTGCACTGCATGCCCAGATCATCTGTCGTGATGGCAACTACTTTTTTCAGGACCTGAACAGCACCAACGGTTCGGCGATCGAACGCGATAATGAAAGAATCGCGGTGGACGCAGGCAATCCGGCCGGCATTGCACTTCAAAAGGGCGATCGCATTCTTTTAGGCAGCCAGGCCGTGCCCGCGATTTTGCTCGTTGTGCGCTGCAGCCTGCCCGGTCATATGACTCGCCCGGCGGCAACGATCGTGGCCACCCGGCGCCTGGCTCCGGCCGCGGAAGTCGGTGAGCGCATCGAATCACTGGGCGGGACGTTGCTGCCATTCTTGTCTTTGTCTGAGAAACTATCCCTGGCCTCGACCCAGGCGCAGGCTTTCGAGGCCTTCTCCGGCTGCCTGCGCTCCGTCATCCCGGAAATCAGACAAATAACGGTAGCCGAGCCGGCACAGCCGTACTCGCAACCCGTATGGAGCGAACCGGATACCCAGGATACCATCCAGTTCCTGCTTCCTGAGCAATCAGATGAGAAAATAAGCGTCACGGCAAACACCGACGGCGGTTGCTGTATTTTAGCGCCCGTCAGGTTCGATCACGATTCTCTGCTGTGGATCGCGGCACAGGGGCGTGGCGACGGTTTCGAGGCGGGTGAGATCGACAGCGCTTCGCTTGCCTGCAGCCTGTTGGCCGCCAGGTTACGGCAACTTCAGCTGGTCGTGCAACTCGAGAACGCCAGGTCGCGACTGACGGTCAAGAACCGCTATCTGCGCGAGAAAAGCCGCGAACAGATTGGCTTCGAAATGGTCGGTGCGAGTCCGGCCATGACGGAGCTTACAGATCAGATCGCCAAAGTGGCGCCCACCGATGCAACTGTGCTGATAAGCGGGCCATCGGGAAGCGGCAAGGAACTTGTAGCTCGGCGCATCCATGCCCTTTCTCCACGCCACGCCGAGATCTTCGCGGCACTCAACTGTGGAGCCTTGGTGGAAGGTCTTCTCGAGAGCGAGTTGTTCGGCTGCCGCAAGGGCGCCTTCACCGGAGCCAACCGCGACCGTGAGGGCCTTTTCGAAGTGGCCCACGGCGGGACACTTTTTTTGGATGAGATCGGCGACATGTCGCCCGCTCTGCAGGTCAAACTTCTCAGGGTTCTCGAGACCCGCGAGCTGACGCCGGTGGGCGATACCCGGCCGCGCCGAGTAGACGTAAGGGTTTTAGCCGCCACCAACCGCGACCTTGGGGCCGAGGTCAGCGCAGGTAGATTCCGCGAGGATTTGTTCTACCGAATAAATGTCTTTCCGCTCGCTGTTCCAGCTCTATCAGATAGACGCGAGGACATCCCGCTGCTCGTGCGCCACTTTCTTGGTAAGTTCGAGGCCTCCGGCAGGCCGGCCTGCACAGTTTCCGACGAAGCTCTGCGTTTCTTCTCCGCGCGCGACTACCCCGGCAACATCCGCCAACTCTCCAACTTGGTGCAGCGGGCCATGTTGCTGGCCCAGGACTCGGGCCGCATTCTCCCCGAGCACATTGGCGGCAACGAGACAGATTGCCTTGCAGCTGCTGCTTCGCGTGCCGGACGGGGAAAGCTTAAAGAGCAGGTAAGCCGGGTCGAACGCATCCTGATCCTCCAGGCGCTCGAGCGCAATGGCGGCAACAGGACGCAAACGTCAAAGGCACTGGGCATTACCCGACAGGCATTGCTTTTGAAACTGAAGAGATACGGGATCAATTGACGAAATATAACCAAAACCAGGAAAGCTTCGGCAAATGACTCGTGCAGGCGGCATCTATCCAATCATGCATGGAGGATCAACATGCGCAGATTCCTGACCACTTTGTTTACTCTCGCAGTCGTCGTCCCTTCGGCTCGGGCGCAGGACGGCGGTCCATACTCGGCCACCTTCGACATGCACCTGCCGCCCGCATCGGTGGCCAGTTGTCCGGGTCCGCTGGCGCTGACGTTCAACCCTGCCGCACTCGCCTGGGCGCCTTCTTTCGACCTGCTTTTTGTGCACCAGCAGCGCCTCGACGTCGGTCAATCTTCCGGCGACCAGGTATTCGTCGGCGGTGCGGATGGATTACTTCTGAATATCAAGCATCTGGGTCTGGGATTGCAGTGGGTGCGGCCATACGATGACGAGGATCGATGGAACTACCTCAAATATACCATTGCGTTTCCGCTTATTACGCAGGGCCGGATCTTTTCGATGGCCGCCGGGATCGAGATTCTGGATCCCACAGACACCGACGAGGATCCCTCGGTCGACTACGTACTAGGCGCAATGGTGCGTCCGTTGCGTTACCTGAGCATAGGTGTGACCGGCCGCAACCTGGGCCGCGCAAAAATCAACCAGCAGCGTTCAGACCGCTCGCTGAACATCGGTATTGCCATAAGGCCCCTGTGGTTCGCTCCGGAACGCGTGACACTGACTGCCGACTACGGCCTGGTTCAAGAAAACGACGATCCGCCGCTGCGCTTCACCGGGCGTTTCTCGGTGATCGATGGCCTGACACTTTTTGGCAGTGCCGATCTCGACGGCAACTTCGGAGCCGGCCTGATGATAGACTTCCAGCGCGTGGGCGCCGGCAGTTACCTGGGAGTCAGCAATACGGACGAACTTGAGCCGTCCAACGTGCTGCTGATGGCCAGGGTTTCGGCCGAGAACCATCCGGGCTTCATTGTCAGCCACGAGAAAACGGCTGAATTCACGCTCGACAACGAGTTGATCGCCGGCCAACCGACCGCCGTTGGAATCTTTACCCGGCGTGTCACCGCCTTCGACATACAAAGTTCAATCCGCCGGGCGGCAACCGATCAACGCATAGACTCGTTGTTGTTGAAAGTAGAAGATCCAGATCTGAACTGGACCGAGGTCCAGGAGCTAAGAGACGCCCTGGCAGACTTCAAGAAAACGGGCAAGAAAGTCGTCTTTCATCTGCGCGATGCCGACAACCTCAGTTACTACCTGGCATCCTCCGGCGACGCCATTTTCCTGGATCCCGGTGGTTCGTTCAACGTGACCGGGCCGACGGTCGAAGCCCTTTTCCTGGGCGGCACCATGGAGCTGATAGGCGCCCGGGCCGAATACAAGCGAATCGGCAAGTACAAGTCTGCGGTTGAGACGCTGACCGCCGAGGAGCCGTCAGAGCCTGCGCGAGAGGTTATGAACAGTCTGGCCGATGAATACGCAGACCAGCTCATAGAAGCCATAGCAAGTTCCCGCGATATCAGTCGCGAAAAGGTCAAGCAGCTAATCGACAAGGGTTTCATGGTGCCGGAGAAAGCCAAGCAGGAAGACCTGGTGGATGATCTGGTTTATTTCGACCAGGTCGATTCCGCGATCGCAAAGGTAACCGGACATTCTTCCAGGCGCGTTGGCGGCTATATCGCTCAGCGTTGGTACAATGATCGCTGGGGTAGCAGACCGGTGATCGCAGTGGTCAACGCCAGCGGCTTAATTGCCTACCGTGAGTCTTTAGCAACCGGCATGGACGCGCATCGAATAGCCATGCTTCTTTCCTGGCTGCGAGACAATTCGTCGGTGGATGCAGTGGTGCTGCGGGTGGACTCGTCAGGAGGGAGCGGTTCAGCGTCTGATCTGATCTGGAGACAGGTGAAGAGGCTGGCAGAAAAGAAGCCGGTGGTTGTCTCCATGGGTGGTGTGGCCGCCTCAGGTGGATACTACATCAGTGCAGCGGCCGACACCATCGTTGCCGATCCGGCGACAATCACGGGTTCAATAGGTGTTTTCGTTCTGTTTTTCGACCTGAGCGAGTTGTGGGCCAAGCTCGGGATCAGCAAGGAAATCGTCAAGCGCGGCAAACTGGCCGATCTGGGCAGTACCTTCAGAGCACGAACGGAAGAAGAGATGAAGCTGCTCGGTGAAACCACCAAGAGTTTCTACAAGGGCTTCATCGACAGGGTAGCCGAGGGTCGTCATAAGACTCCCGAAGAAATAGACGCCGTAGGCCAGGGACGCGTATGGACCGGTCGCCAGGCCAAGGAAAAGGGCCTGGTGGACGAATTGGGAGGACTGGCGCGTGCAATTGAGGTGGCCAAGCAAAAAATCGGGCTGGATCCCGATCAAGTCGTCGACGTGGTACACTTACCACGTCCAAGCTTGTCTCTTCGCGTCCTTTTGGGTGAAATCGGCATCATGAGCGAGACAGCCGATCCTGTCCCGGACGTGATCAGAAAGACTCTCAACGAGATTGTCGAGCTAAGTGCTCTCAACTCCGAGCCATTCCTGATGATGCTACCCTACAGGTTGGAAATTAAATAAAAAGGGAGATGCAAAGTCTGGGCGTGGGCGGGGGGGAAACCCAATACCCATTATATATGCATCTCCCAAAATCGAGGAGTACTCGTGCAGGCTCACAGGCGGGGGGGAAACCATGTACGCCCGCAGCGATTCCTCCTCTAACTGAATACTCTTTCAAAGAACGTTGATTACTCACACAGACAGCGACCGTAGTCAATCAACTTAGGACCGCTTGTTGCATTTTGCGTGCCAATAATAGTACTATTTTATTAACATGTTGTAATTAAAGACAAAAATAGAAACAGCCGGCAACTCAGGATGTGACATTTTTCTTGTACGCACCCAAAAATCATGGTATACAGACCACAGAAAAGGGGTGGCTAATCCCAATAGGCACAGTTTCCTAATCGTTATGATGTGGTAAAAATACCAGGGAGGGTATCTTGGCCCAGAACATAGCCGTCATGATCGTGGATGACGATCCGAATACACGCTACATGATTGACGTATTCTGCAAGGACGCGCCCTACAAGTTGGTGTTCGCCAAGAACGGCAAAGAAGCCATAGACCTGCTGCATCAAGGGGGTATTAATATAGTCGTCTCCGATATTCGAATGCCCGAAAAGGACGGCGAGGAAGTTCTGGGTGCCATTCGCGGCTTCAATCCACAAATACCAGTCATCATTATGACCTCTTATGGAACCATCGAAAACGCTGTACATTTCTTGAAAGCCGGTGCCTATGACTACATTACCAAGCCGATAACACGGGAAGTTTTCCGCCACCGGGTCGGCCGCGCCATCGAGAGCCTGCAAATGTCTGAAGAAATTTCGAAGCTGAAATCATCTCTGGAGCGGGTTTCAAAAGTCGAGTCGATAATTGGAAATTCGCAGATCATGCGTACGGTGATAGAGAAGGTCTCCTCTATCGCCCAAACCGATGCCTCTGTCGTCATCTACGGCGAGAGTGGTACCGGAAAGGAGTTGGTCGCTCGTACGATTCACAGCTTCTCGCGCCGGGCCAAAATGCCCTTCGTACCGGTCAATTGCGGTGCCTTACCGGAAACCCTGCTGGAAAGCGAGCTGTTCGGATACAAGCGGGGCGCCTTCACCGATGCGGTGACAGACACGCCGGGCCTGGTGGCAGAGGCCAACAAGGGCACGCTGTTTCTGGACGAGGTGGGCGAAGTCAGCCCAAAAGTGCAGGTAAAGTTGTTACGCTTTCTGCAGGAAAAGGAGATCAAGCCTCTGGGTAGCAACAAGACTATCCGGGCTGATGTCCGAATTATCTCGGCCACCAATCGGGATCTAAAGGAGGCGGCGGCCACGGGACAGTTTCGCGAAGATTTATTCTATCGCCTGAACATTGTTCCCATCTCCATCCCGCCTTTGAGGGATCGCAAGGAAGACATCCCCTTACTGGCCAATCACTTCCTGCTCAAGTTCGTAAAGGAGTTCGACAAGAAGATAAACGAGATCTCACCTTTGGCCATGCAAAAGCTGGTTGGCTATCAATGGCCGGGTAACGTCCGAGAGTTGGAGAATAAGATTCAACAGACCGTGGTAATGGCGTCAAGCAGCGTGATCCGTCCCGAGGACATCGACTCACCGGGGGAACTGGATCCTTTCAAACAGGAGAAGAAAAAAGTGCTCTCGCAGTTCGAGTACAACTACGTCACAAAACTGCTTTCGCTGCACCATGGCAATATTTCCCGGGCATCAAGGGCGGCCGGGATGGATCGCAAGAACTTCTGGCTCTTGATGAAGAAACACGATGTCGACGCCAAACGCTATTCGAAACCTGCCCAATAGGCTAGCTATGCCGATCCTCGTAAAAAAATACGGCGGCAGTTCAGTGGCGGATGAGGCCAAGATTACAGCCGTTGCCAAAAACGTGGTCCGGGCGAAGGAAAGCGGCTATGGAGTCGTGGTAGTGGTCAGCGCCATGGGCAAGACCACCGATGAGCTACTCGGCCTGGCCCGCAGGATTCACCCGGAACCTCCGCGGCGTGAACTCGATATGCTGATCTCGGTCGGCGAGCGAATCAGCATGGCACTGCTTTCCATGGCGGTTCAGAGGCTGGGCCACGACGCCATCTCGTTTACCGGCAGCCAATGCGGTATCATTACAAATGATCGCCACCTCGACGCCCGAATCATCGAGATCCGACCTTTTCGCATCCAGGACGAACTGGCAAGGGGTCGCATAGTCATCGTAGCCGGCTACCAGGGAATGTCGTTCAAGCGTGAGATCACAACCCTGGGACGCGGCGGCTCGGACACAACTGCAGTGGCTTTAGCCGCCGCACTGGACGCCGAGTGCTGCGAGATATTCGGTGACGTCGACGGTGTTTACTCGGCCGACCCAGCCTTGGTCGAGCAAGCCAGGCACATCGATGATCTGGGCTATGCCGAGATGCAGGAGTTGGCCGAAAGCGGAGCCCGCGTACTCAATGCCACAGCTGTCGAGTTCGCCAAGGAACGCGGCATAGCCATTTTTGTGCGTCGCGCTGATGGGAGTGGTTCGCATACGCTGATTCGTAAGAACGCCCCACGCTTGCCAGGAGCCGTGGTCGGCATAGCCCACGAGGAATCAGTCGTAGCGCTGTCGGCAGAAAGTGCCGAACCGGCAACGGATGAGAGATTGCTGGGTTTTCTGGATGAACGCAAGATACCTGGCAAGCAGCTCGCAATTCATCGTTTTGGAACGGGCAATGGAATGGCGGTTGTCGTCTCACGCGATTTCCTGCCTGACCCGGCCGCCTTCCGTGAACAACTCAAACAGCATCTGGGCGATACCGTCAGATTGAGCGACACGTTGGGCGCTGTCAGTTTGATCGGGGCCGGCATCAACCAGACATTCGAAAACCTGCGCCGCTGCATGGGCGTACTCGAATCCGCCGGTATCGAGGCGTTTGGAGTGAATACTTCATCCTTCCGCATCACTGTCTTGATCAACTCTGCGAAAGTACAGCAGGCGGTGCACCAGTTGCACAATCAATTTCTGGGGTCAGGTAATACCACTTGACCCCAGTATTTACTCATTTCTGCCAAGAATCGCCTACCGACACGTCAACTACGACCGGCACTTTCTGAATGTAGCGTTCACCGGCCGCAACCATCTCCTCGCGGACTATCTCCGACACGTCCCAGGCATCTCCTTCAGGCGCTTCCACCAGGATCTCGTCGTGGACGCAGTTTACCATGCGAGCCTGCAGCCCCTCGCGACGAAGGCGCCCGCGAATGGCTGCCATGGCCACCTTCAACATGTCGGCATTGGTTCCCTGGATGGGCATGTTCTTGGCCACTCTGACCTGGGCGGAACGCGCCTTTGGATCTTCCTCGGTACGCAGGTACAGCTTACGGCCCCCGATGGTGCGGGCGAAACCCTGCCTGAGAGCCAAGGCCGATGAGTCTTCGAGATACTGCCTGACCTTGGGATACGAACGGAAATATCTGGACAACAGTCGCTCGGCTTCCAGGGGCTGCAGCCCCGTCACTGCGGCCAGCCCCCCGGCTCCCATGCCGTAGGCTAGTCCAAAATTGATGGCCTTGGCCCGGCTGCGCAATTCGGGATACCTGCTCTTCGACACACTCTTACCGAAAATCTCGCTGGCCACGATCGAGTGCAGATCGCCTCCCTTGTTGAAGGTTCTGACGAAGGCATCATCTCCGCTCAACTCGGCCAAAATTCGCAACTCGCAGCCCGCGTAGTCGGCAGTAACCATGCGGCAGCCGGAAGGCCCGCGAAAGCACTGTCTGAATCTGCTGCCGCGTGGGATGTTCTGCAGGTTGGGATTGGCGCAAGCCACCCGACCGGTCGGTGCGCCGATCTGACGAAAGTCGGCGTGTATCCGGCCGGTTTTCGGGTGAATGGCCTGCAGGAAACTATCGCCGTAGGTACCGACGATCTTGCTCATATCACGATAACGAAGCAGCACTTCGCCAACCGGGTGACCCAACCCCCGCAGAGCAGCCTTGTTGACCTCTCTGAGACGTCTGTTGCAAAGACGCTGCAAGGCATCCTTGAGGTCGACATCGCTCTCGTAGTTTAGGGTAACTTGTCCGAAGAGATCGGTCGATACGACTTTCTTGAATATTTCGTCCAACTCGGCTCGGGCCTGATCCCGTTTCAGTTTGGCCTCTTCTACCAAAGCCGACCAGGCCGGCCGGTCGAGGAAAACGCCATCGTAGCGCAGATCGGCGAATGCCGGCAGCGCCTCGGCCTCCAGTCGGGCCGTATCCTGTAAGCCCTCATGCGCCAACCGGGGCGTCTGCTCAAGAAGAACTTGGAAAGTCGCCAGCACATCTCGCCGGGCGTATTCGATCTGCGCCGAAGAGAAGGCGCCTGAAGTACGGGCAAATCCGGTTTGCTCAGACTTGTCCAGTTGCAGTCCCAGGTAGCGCTCGGACAAGGACGCCAACGCCAAAGACTGCCTGACATGTCCGTTCTCGATCAATTGCTCGTTCAGCATTGTGTCCAGAACATTCTCGGCAAAGATATCGTGAGAGCGCAGCATGGCAAGATCGAAGGCGCCGTTATGTGTGACCTTGGGAACCGGCCCGGTCAGCAACGGCCGCAGCGGTTCGAGCGAGACGCGTCGACAATCGACTACAAGCTGCTGGCTGTCGTCTCCCACCGTCAGCAGCACGACCTTGTCATGATGCGGATCGAGACCCTCGGTCTCCAGATCGAGAGCCAGAAGCGAACGCCCGGCCAGGCTGGTCATGGCGTACTTCAGGTCGTCGACGCTCTCTGCCAGGGTGAAGGCTGGGCGCGCCATGTGTCCTTACTGGGGCGGACCGCAGACACGCCCGGCACTAGGATCTGCAGGCCGGTCGTAGCATTGCCATTCAAATGGACAGTCGTTGTCGACCTGGCAAGGAATGGAACACCTGCTGAAATCCTGAAATGCGACGCAGATCCCGTCACTCAGGTTGGGCATACCGCAACTCGAATCGTCATGGCATGTCTTTTCGAGGCTATCGCGAATTGCCTGGCAAGTGCCGTTTTCCCTGTCGTAAGCCGGCCGGCAGCTGCCCAGTCGACCGATCACGAAATCGCAATAGAATCCCTTGCTGCAGTCACTCCCGTCCAGACAATCGCGCAGGCAACCCGTGTCTCCCTTTTCTCCGCCTACAAACTCGACGCACTTTGTCCCGGGTTGGCAGGCCAGGTTGGCGCCGCACTCGGCACATGGATGGTAGCCCTCCTGGCAAGAGTGCGTCTCCGGATTGCAGCTCGAGTAATCAGGGCAGTCGGCGTTACGGGTGCACTCGACGCAAATCCCCTCACCTACCAGGCAATGGTTCACCATACCACCGGAGTTGACGCAGTCGTTGTCTGTAAGACACTGCACGCAGATCCGCCGATCCAGGTCGCAGATCGTTCTGCCCTCTTCATTGTTCGCGCAATAATCGTTGACAGTGCATTGCACACATGAAGGGAAATCACTCTGCGTGTCGCAGGCCGGTAAATTTGCAGGGCAATCCCCGTCCGTACTGCAACCGTCCCAGGTGATGCAGAGCCCGGAAGCCAGGTCGCATTTGGGCGTTGGCTCCTGGCAATCCGCGTCGCTGCTGCAGCCTACGCCGGTGCAGACGCCCTCCAGACATTCTTGCTCGAGATCGCAATCGTCGCCGGACAGGCATTCGACGCAGGTGCCGGAAACGGTGTCGCACAGGGCAGTGGGCGCCTGGCAGTCAGTGTTCGATTTGCATCCCGTCCCGGGCTGGCAACTTCCGCTCAGGCAAGTTTCGCCTGCCGCGCAGTCGCCGTCCTCGGTGCACTCGACGCAGACGCCGGTCAACTTGTCGCAGACCGGCGCCGGCTGGCTGCAATCGTCGTCCTGTTCGCAGCCTGCACGACAGGTGGATGCGATACAGATCAAATCGCCGCCGCAATCGCCGTCTGCCAGGCATTCAACACATGCGCCTGAAAAGCAGCGCCAGTCGTTGCAGCCTTCGTCGTTGACACAGTTTACAACAGCCACGCAGCTTGTGCCGTCACAAGTCATTCCTCCGCGACAATCACCGTCAGATTCGCAATCCAACGACTGGCAGCTGCCGTCTTTGCATTGCTGACCCTCTTCGCAATTCGAGTCGGAATAGCAATCCGGCAGGCCGGCCGTGCCCGAAGTGCCGCAAGTCGACAAGGCCAGAGTTGCTGCCAGGAAAAGAACCGAAGTCAGTGTTCTCATTTCGCCGTCTCCATCGACTCGCCCCTAAGGCTGACAGAAAAGAAACTGGTTGATGCCGGCGCATTGCCAATCGTTGGCGCACATGCTTCCGCCGGCGCTCGCATTTTCGCAACTCACGCTGCAGTAGAACCCTCCGATGCTGGGGGCGCACAGGGCGTCATCGGCCCCGGCTACGCCGCATACGTCTCCGCCGCTCATGCTGCACTGTTTGCCCATGTCGCGAAGGGCGGCGCAGGTCGTCACCGGTTCAGTATTGTAGGGCAGGCACTGACCGATATCGCCGGCCGCACCGCAGCGGAAGCCCGGCGGGCAGGGATTATCCGGGGAACAAGCCTTGCCACAACCATGGTCGATGATCTCGCCTTGCTGACCGACGAACGGCAAGCACAGATCGGCATCGCCGCCGCACTCGCTGTCGGATGCGCACACGTCGCACAAACCGCGCCCGGTACTGGGGCGACAGACGTAGTGCTGCAAGTCGCAGAGCATCTCGCTCGGGCAATGCTCGTCGAGGTAGCAGTCGACGCATACGTTCTCGTCGGGCAGGCAGTGCCTGGGGTCCGTGCCGGCGCTGGCGCAGTCGCCGTCCTCCAGGCACTCGACACACACACGTGCGGCCGTGTCGCAGACCATGCCGCGGTTGGTGCAGCGGCTGTCGTTGCCGGCGTAGCACTCGACGCACACGGCCGGGTCGCTGTCGACGTCGCAGACCATGCCCTGAGCGGCGCACTGCCAGTCGGCCGAGCAGCCCAGCAGGCAGGTGTGGCTATCGGTGTCGCAGTAGTGCTCGCCGATACCGCCGCAATCAGCGTCCACCAGGCACTCGACGCAAGCGTGTTCGGCCAGCCAGCAGTGCTGGCCGTTCGGGCAATCCTGGTCGGAGTTGCATCCGGCGGCGCAGCTTCCGTTGTCGCAGAACATTCCTCCCGGGCAGTCGCGATCGTCCCGGCAGCCTTCGATGCACTCGTCCCCCTCGCAAATGAATCCCAGATCGCAATCTGAATCGGTCTGGCAGCCCCGTACGCAGATGTGGTTGTCAAGGTCACAGGTCTCGCCCTGCGCGCAGTCGTCGTCGCTCTGGCATCCCTCAAGGCATTCCTGATTATCCAGGTCGCAATAGAAGCCGGGCGGGCAGGCGACGTTTTCGGAGCATCCCGCTATGCACTGGTTGTTGTCGCAGATCAGGCCGGGGCCGATATCGAGACAGTCAATATCGTCTCGGCAACCGCGCACGCAGGAATTCTGCTCGCAGATCATGCCCGGCAAACAGTCGCTATCCTGTTCGCACCAGGGCACACAGCGGTTCTCCAGGCACTTGTTGCCATCGGGGCAGTCAGCATCCTCGATGCACTGCACGCAGATTCCGTTATCGAGATCGCAAAGCGTGCCCTGGGGGCAATCGTCGTCGCTGGAACAGGGACGCACACACATTCCCTCGGGGCTGCAGACTCTATTGTTCTGACAGTCGCCATCACTCAGACACTCCACACAGACGCCGGGCTCGCCGCCCGACAGGTCGCAGAGCAGGTTCTGAGAACAATCGCGATCGGTACGGCAACCTTCAACACAACTAGCATCCTCGCAAACGAAACCCAGCCGGCAATCCGAATCGACCAGGCATTCCGGCGGCTGAGTCTGGCAGGCGCCTTGCACGCAGAAGCCGTTCTGGCAATCGCCGTCCGCCAGGCACTCTACGCAGTCGCCGGAAACCAGATCGCAAAAAGGTGTCGCCCCCGAGCAGTCATCGTTCGACGTGCAACTGAAAGTTACACACTGGTTCTGCCGGCATACCATGCCCAGCGCGGGACAGTCGCCATCCTCGACGCACTCGACGCATACACTGTTGCCCGTGTCACATACAGGAGTATCACCCGAGCAGTCGTCATCCGAACTGCAGCCTGTCTTCTGCTCACAAACGTTCTGGACACATATCTCGTCGCTTGCGCAGTCGCCGTCTTCAATGCACTCGACGCATACACTGTTGCCCGTGTCACACATCGGGGTATCACCCGAGCAGTCGTCATCCGAACTGCAACCCGTTTTCTGCTCACAAGATTTCTGTACACATGTCTCGTCGCTTGCGCAATCGCCGTCTTCCACACACTCGACACAGGTGCCGGCAGCAGCATCGCACACCGGAACAGGCGCGGAGCAATCTGAATCGCTGCTGCAGCCCGGGTGGCAGACCTCGTCCACGCAGTGCTCTCCCGTTGCGCAATCGCCGTCTTCCAGGCACTGGACGCAATCACCTGTTGCGGTCTTGCAAACTCCCCCGTTGCAGTCGGAGTCGGATGTGCAATCGTTTACGTCGGTACACTGGCCGTCGTTACAGGTCTTGCCCTTGGCGCAGTCGCCGTCGTCAGTGCAAGCCGATGAATGACAGCGCCCGTTGAGGCATTGCTCGCCGGAAGCGCACTCGTCGTCCGAGAGACAAAGATCGCCAGTGGGACTGGTTGTTCCGCAGGCCGCGAGACCCAACGTAAATACGATCACTATTGCCGGCATGTATACCTTTTCGAACATTTCCGCACTCCTTTCGACACGCCCGCCGCCCAAGCCAATCAGGTATGAAGCGACGGAGTCGACCATGTTTCAAAACTCGTAGATACTACAACGAGTTCCTGATTTTCACAAGGTTGCCCCGGACCGCCTTGTTTGTGCTAAATTATCTGGAAAAGGAGACGGCCTTGAAAAAGCTATTTCTGTTCTTTGTTCTTTGCCCGATGGTTGGTTGTTCACAAGTTGGCGGCGGTGCCGATGCCGGGCCTGATCGACTGGCGCTCGATGAGCCGCTTGGCGCCGGCCAGGTCCGGGCCGGGATTATCGCCAAGGAGAGCGAGTTACTGTCGGGGGTCGACGCCCACGGCTGGATCGGCGACTTCAAGCTCTACAACAACCGGGTAGCCTTCATCGTCGAAAACATCTCCGAGCCGCGCGGCTGGATGCCTTACGGAGGCACACTGTTAGACGCCGCTCGTGTAGGTGCCGAGGGTCAGGAGGGAGAGGAACTATTCGAAGAGATGGCCATCAATATCGACCTGATGACCCTCTACCCCGACGAGGCCGAAGTAGTAAACGACGGCAGCGACGGGCAGCCGGCGCTGGTACGCATCCGGGGCGAGCAGCGCGGCATCCCGCTGGTGGACGCGGCAGTGGGCGGCGCGCTCGAACCCAAGAATCTCGATATCGTCCAGGACTACATCCTCGAGCCCGACGCTGACTACCTGCGTATTCGCACATCCTTCCAGTCACGCACGGCCTCGTCGGTCTCGCTTCAGGTCGGCGACCTGGTACTCAACGGAGATCGAACAGCCGATTTCTTCAGGGGGGCCGGGATAAGCGACGAGTACATTGGAGGAAAGGCCGACTACTTCGGCGGCTTTGCCCCCGATCTTTGCTACCTGTACACCGGCGCCGAGGGAGGCATCCAGTCGGCTCTGTCGATCGAGAGCATCACGCCCATGGTCATCGCCGAGGGCCAGGCGCCTCCCCGGAGAGATGAGAACCAGTTTGTTGTTGAGCGCCTACTGATCGTCGGCGCCGGCGGCATGGATGCCTGCCTGCGTACTTTGGCCGATGTTCGACAGAGCGCCGATGCAGGTCTACTGGGCGGCAAACTGACCGATGCTGACGGCAAGCCAGAGCCGGGAGCGATCGTGCTCGCCCGGGACAATTCCCTGCCGGAAGGCAACGACTACGTGAATCAGACCTACACCGATGCGGACGGCAACTTCGAGATGCAGCTTACGCCCGGAAGCTACCGCCTCGAATTCCGTGCCGCTGGACGGGATACGCTGGTGGTCGAAGCCCCGCAGGTCAGCGCTGCACAAAGTTCATCGCTCGATGCAAGCATGCCGGCGCCCGCCCGACTTCACTTCAGCTGCACAGGCGAGGATCGCGACGGCGGCCAACTCGGGCCCGTCCCCTGCAAGCTGTCGCTGCAGGCCGGCCTGGATGCCGACCGGCACGCTTCGGTACCTGTCGACCTTGTTACTTTCGGCGTCGCCGGTTCTGGTAAGCTGATCCTGCCCGCCGGAGAATGGACAGCCACGCTGTCGCGCGGCTGGGAATATTCGATCGTGCGTAAAAACATTACCGCCGAAACCGGAGTGACGATCGAGTTTGAGGGCGTATTGCGACGCCAGGTGGACACTTCCGGCTACATCGCCGCCGACCTTCACAACCACAGCACGCGCTCGATCGACTCGACCTTCCAAATCGAGGACAAGATTGCTTCGAATGCCTGCGAGGGGCTCGACCTGGTGGTACTTACAGACCACGACTGCCAGTCCGATTTCACACCGCAGGTAGAACGGATGATCAAAGACCTGCCTTTCGATCTGCACAAGTGGGTGCGCTTCGTGACCGGCAACGAGATCTCGCCCATGTACGCGCACCACACCGCCTTCCCGCTGCCTACCCATCCATCGGGCTGGATTTACTGGCAGGTACCCTGGACGCTCTATGACCAGGGAAAGTTCGTGCGCTTCCTCGAGTACCCCGAGATCCTGGCGCGTGATCGCGAGTTGGGGGCCGAGGTAATCAACGTGGCCCACCCGCTTTCAAGCTCGGGCTACTTCAATTACCTGGGCTTCGACCCGCCCGACGTCATGCCGCGCATCGACAGTCTCGATCCCATAAAGTTCACTTCCGATTTCGACACCATCGAGCTTCTGAACAGCAAGGACGTCAACGAAATGCTGGACAGGATCTTGCCGATGTGGTGCGCGCTGAACAACCAGGGCATGTTTCGCACAGCCTCGGGAGTATCCGACTCGCACCAGAGGGGTTCCGAGGCAGGCTTCGGCCGCACAATGGTAGCCTCGTCGGCCGAGCGGGCCGACCTGCTCGATCTGCAGGAGATCTGGGAAAACCTGCGCCAACACCATGCCATGGTGGGCGGAGGAATCTTCGTGCGTCTCTCAATCGGCGATGCCGCGGTCGGTGACCTGGTATCGCTGTCGGGCGCCTTCGACGTTCATCTCCACGTCGAGGCCGCCGACTGGGTGCCGGTCGAAAGGGTCGACCTGTTGGCCAACGGGGAGATCGTTGCGACCTTCGATCTCGCGCAACCGGGCCAGGTGGACGCCCAGCACCCCGCCGTCCGCTTCGACGGCGACGTCGCCCAGAATCCCGCAGCCGACACCTGGTACGCCGCCGTGGCCCGCGGCCCGGACAACGATCGCCTCGACCCGGTCTTCCGCGGCGCCCGGGCGGTGGGCATGACCAACGCCATCCGGGTCGACATCGACGGCAACGGGACATTTGATCCGCCCGATAAGTAGGCTATCCGGCCGAGTCGGCTATCCATGATGGCCCGATTGAAATGTGTGTAATATCAAGACACGGTGTCCGATTTTCGGTCACTCGAAGAATCTCGCTCTGATATAAATCCGTTTTTTTTCTTGGGATTGCACGGGCGACGGCGCTGGCACGATCTGTGCTCCAGCAGGCGGCATGTATGCGCTTTTGACCAACTCATTTCCCAAGGAGGTTTCTCATGTCGGCAACCATAGCCATCGATCGTAAATTCTCCGCCGCCGAATCGTGCCCTGACTGCGGACGCAAGCTCCTGGTGTCCTGGGAGTGCGGTTACTGCGGCTGGACAGACAGGGCCGAGGCAAAACTGATGGGCGTCACTATCGAAAACGACGAGGAGCTGCGGCAGGCAGGCAAGTGGTCTTTGAGCCATATGACCATGCTGATGATCGGTTCGCTGCTCATTCCGTTTTTCGGCGTCTTCGCCTCAATCTACGGCATGTTCGATGATCGCAAGCGCAAGCAGGGGGCCTTCTTACTGATTTTTACCGTTATTGCCAGTGCGCTGATGCGCCTGTGGATGACGGCCTTCACGACCCTGAATTCGTGAAAAATTCAGATGGACGACGAGGTCGCCGTATTTTACATTCGGGCTACTATTTGTAAAGTATGACTGCGTTCGATAGGTGTATCGAACTTGCACGGATCGCCATCACTCAAGAGCCTCTAGTCAAACTGCTCTTGATCCTCGATCTCATTCCTTCCAGTCTTGTCGTACTCGAAGATCTCGATCTTGGGCGAGTAGTACCAGTCGAACATGTCTCTTCTCAGCTTCGCCATGTTCGTCTTGCCCTTTATGACCTGCAGGGGATCGATCACGTTCTTGCGGTTCTGGACGGCAAGCAGCCTCCCGCCCCGGGTGAGGATCTTCACGTTGGTCCCGTTGAGCTTCTCGACGGCGATTGTATCCGGATCCTCGAAGACCCACTCGTAGCCGGGATTGACCCTATCCACCACCAGGTAGACCTCGGGCTTTCTCAGGTTCAGCCCGGAGCCGTGCTCCTTCCACTGCTCTTTATTCACATCGAACGTCTGCCGGATGAACGGGCAATGGATCTTCGGAAAGTCCGTCAGTACGGGTTTCTCTTCCATCGTCATTCTCCTTTCTATCACGCCGGTCCCGGCAGTCAAGGCAATCTCGAGCCAAGCCGCTCATGGAGAAGCCCGGGATCTCTCCGCTCTTGATCCTACTAGCGCCTTTTTCCAACAGGTCGGCCAGGTCGATCTCGAATTTTCTGTACTCGAAGATATTTATGGTTATAGCCGTCATAGGCGCATATTTTCCAGATCACGGTCTCACCTGCCAGCATATTCCAACAGTTCCAACAGTGTTGGAAAATGCTCCCCGGCAAGA
>CAZENH010000031.1:0-58109 GCA_964513625.1 uncultured Myxococcales bacterium
ACCCCGCTGATGATTTCACTCTGCCGCTCGGCCATGCAACTCACATACCGCAGCCCGCCGCCGGAGCGCAATAAAAAGAGTGCCGGGTCAGGTTTCTCCATATTTCTTCTAGGGAATACCGAACCGTTTGCATTCGCTTCGGTACTTAATAAATATGGAGCTTGGGTGAGACGATGGACGTGCGTGAAGAAAGATTGGTGCTGGCGGCTCAGGCGGGCGACATGCTGGCGTTCGACAGGCTGCTTCGGCGCTACGAGGTGACCCTCTACCGTCACATCGTCAGAATGATCGGCGATCAAGAGCTTGCTTACGTGGTCCTGCAGGATACCTACCTTGCAATAGTGAAGAATATCAAGAACCTGCGTTCGCGACCTTGCTTCAGGGCATGGGCATTCGGCGTAGCGACCCGGACCAGTTTGAAAGCAATCTCACGCAGGCAATCGAGTCGCAGGCTGGAAACACTCGATATGGACATGGCAAACGACGATTCCCTGGATCAATTCGATCTTGTATCGTTCAAGGACAAAATCGAGAAGGTCGAAAGGCTCGTTTTAGATCTCTCTCCGCGGCTCTTGTCAGTGTTCCTGCTGCATTTTTTTGAAGAGCTGACGCTTGGCGAAGTGGCCGCGTCTTTGGAAATATCGATCGGAACGGTGAAATCACGTCTGGCAGCCGGCCTGACCCGGCTGCGTGCTCAACTCGAAGGAGGTGCGGGATGAATACTGGTCCGGAACCCGATCTGAAACGGTTGGAGGCTTCCAGGAACTCGGTGCAGACATTCATGCTAAAGAAAAAGAGGTTCGGCACGATTCTTTTCTGGGCGGCGGGAACGTGTGAAGCGATCTTTTTCATTTCGATGATTATCTTTATGGACTTCAACGCGCGCCTTTACTGGTTCCTGCTCGCGGGCATTTTGCTGGTCTACTGTCCGCTAATCATTTTCGTATGGAGAAATGCGATCATGATTGATCACCTGTTCTACCGCCTGGTAAACGAGTTGAAGTATGGGAACGATGATAATCCGGCAAACAATGATTGAATTACTTTCAAGTACTGTTAGTGTTGGTGGAACCTTGATAAATACCGGAGGACGCATGTACGCAAGATCATGCTTGGTGCTGGTATTGGTGCTGGCAAACGGAGCGCCGGTTGCGGCCGGCGACAGCAAGGCGCGCTTGAGCGCCCGCGAGATGCTCGAGAAGGTCGACGATCTCTACCGGGGAAATTCTTCCTACGGCAAGATGACCATGAAGGTCGTCACCGCGCACTGGACCCGGGAGATGAAGATCGAGGGCTGGTCGAAGGGCAAGCAGAAGTCACTGATGCGCATCCTTTCTCCCAGCAAGGAGAAGGGTACCGCCACTTTGAAGTCTGGCAACAATATCTGGAACTACCTGCCCAAGGTGAAAAGGGTCATCAAGGTGCCGTCGTCGATGATGGGCGGTTCCTGGATGGGCTCGCACTTCACCAACGACGACCTGGTCAAGGAGTCACGCATGTCGGACGACTACGACTTCAAGACGACCTTCGAGGGCAAACGCAACGGCGAAGAAGTGGTCGACATAACCTGCATGCCCAAGCCGGAGGCGGCCGTCGTCTGGGGTAAACTGGTGGTGACGGTGCGCACCAGCGACATGCAGCCGCTTTCGGTACTCTATTACGATGAAGATATGGAATTGGCCCGGACGATGACCTTCTCGGAGGTGAAGAAAATGGGCGGCCGGCGCATTCCGACCGTCATGAAGATGGTGCCGGCAGACAAGCCGGCCGAATACACCATGTTCCGTTACGACCAGATCGAGTTCGACTTGAAGCTGAAGGACAGCATTTTCTCCCTGCGCAACTTGCAGCGCTGAAGGAAGGTCGCGATGAACACCCTGCGCATCGGCTGGCGCAGTATCTGGCGCAACAAGAGACGCACCGTAATTACCGTTGCGGCAGTGGCTCTGAACACGGCTATCTTGATCGTCAGTTACGGCCTGATGGACGGCATGATCGTCGACACCGTCAACAGCGTAACCAACATGCTCACCGGCGATGCCCAGCTGCATGCCCCGGGTTACCGCGCGGACCGGTCATTTTACAAGTCGATTCCGAAAGTCGACGCTATACTTCGAGCCGCCCGGCAGGCCGGGATTGACGCCTCGCCTCGGGCATACGGATACGGGCTTGTCTCGGTAGGGCACAAGTCGGCAGGCGCACGTTTCTGGGGAGTCGACCCGGACCTGGAACGCAAGACGTTCGGCCTGGCCGGACAACTGTCGGCGGGGGCCTTCATTTCCGGAAAGAGACAAGACCCGGCCTCGGCCGAGAATCCCCGGCGGGAGATCGTTTTGGGACGCAAACTTGCCAAGTCGCTTCATGCCGGGGTCGGCTCGGAGATTGTCGCCGTCGTGCAGGCGGGCGACGGCTCCTTGGGCAACGAGTTGTTCACGGTAAAGGGCGTTCTCAAATCCGTCGGAGAGGAAGTCGATCGCGCGGCCGCCATTATCGACGAGCGCGACTTCGAAGACCTGTTTGTCTCGGAAGGCCGAATTCACGAAATCGCCTTCAACGCCCACGGGCGACTGACGCCGGAACAGGTCGTGGCAGCCCTGGAACCGGCTACGGCCGGCATGGAACTTCTGAGCTGGAAGCAGATTCTTCCCGCGCTTGCCGACATGGTCAACATGTTCGACGCCGTGATCTGGATTTTCGGCATGATCTTCTTTTTGGCGGCCGGCCTGGGTGTGATGAACACCATGCTGATGGCCACCTATGAGCGCATGCGTGAGTTCGGCATGCTCAAGGCCATGGGCGCGACGCCCTGGCGCATCGTCAGGGATGTCTCCGCCGAGGCCTTGATGCTGGCGCTCTTCTCGACCGCTATCGGCCTTACGATTGGCATCGGGGCTGATGTCTACTTTCACGCATGGGGGATCGACCTGTCCGGCCTGGGAGGCGACGTGGTCTTTTCGGGGATTGCCTTCAACCCGATCTGGCGCGCGACAATCACCACAACGGGCGTGATCGCACCGGTGGTGGTCATGTGGTTTGTGTGCGTGTTGGCTGCCCTGTGGCCCGCCTCCAAGGCCGCGAGGCTCGATCCGGTCAAGGCGATAAACCATGTCTGAGGGAATCTAGGCCATGAAACGACTCGTTGCTATCTCCTGGCGCAGCATTTGGCGCAACCGCCGGCGTACCATAATCACGGTTGTGTCTATCAGCCTGGCACTGGCGCTGTCGGTATTCTTCATCGCTTTCGCCGACGGCATGTACGCCAAGATGGTGGACAACGCGGTACGCATGCAGGCCGGACACTTGACCATCGAAAACGTCGAATACCTGGATGCCCCCGCCATCGACCTGACGGTCAGCGACACCGGAGATCTGCGTAAGAGAGTCGAAGAACTGCCGGGCGTCGAGCGAACCAAGGCGCTGGTTATGGGGCAAGGCGTGGCAAAATCCGGCGCCGGCGCGGTCGGTGTGGCTGTAATGGGTGTCGAGCCTGCAATAGAAGCCGTAAGCTCACCGCTGGCCCAGAAGCTGATTGCCGGCAGCTACCTCCATCAGGGTGACGTGCGCAAGGTGATCGTCGGAGCCGAGTTGGCCCGGCGCCTCAAACTGGGCAACAAGTCCGAGGCCCGGAAGATGGCCTCGTTCTTCGATCCGCTTCTGTCGCAATTCGAAGTGAAAATCGACTCGCTGGTCGAGGATCTGCGGGTACGCCTGGCGATCGGCAAGAAGCTGGTAGTCTCGACCAACAACATCGCCGGCGAACTGGTCGAGGAACTCGTGCGGGTAGAAGGCGTTTTTGAGACCGGCGCGGTGGAGGTCGACGCCTACGTTATCCAGCTGCCGATCGATTTTTGCCGCAAACTGTACGGGATGAGCGCACGGCAGTCGACCCAGATTGGAGTGCTCGTCAAGAATGCCGACGAACGCGACGATGTCATGAAGCAGGTCAGGAGCCTGGTGCATGATCCCCGCGCAACCGTCGTCCCCTGGGAAAAGGTGCTGCCCGATCTTGCCGCCTACATCGAGGTCGACGGCGGTTCGAACTTGATCTTCCAGGGAATCTTCATCTTCTTGATCTTGTTCATTATCTTCAACACTGTGCTGATGTCGGTGCTCGAACGCAAGCGTGAATTTGCAGTGCTTCTGGCCATCGGCACGCCGCCGGCGAGGTTGAAGTGGCAGATATTAATCGAATCGTCTTTTGTAGGCCTGATGGGCTGCTTCTTCGGATTGGGCATAGGAGGCGGTTGCGCCTATTTGGTGCAGGTATACGGTATCGATATTTCGGGATTGTATTCCGAAGGCATGTCCGTGTCGGGTTTCGCGGTTGACACAATTTTGCACGCGCGCTTGACCCCGCTTCTGCTCGTTGTCATGGGCTCGATTGTCTTCGGTGCGACGCTGCTGATCAGTCTTTACCCCATGGGCCAGATCAAGCGTATTCGGCTGGCCGACGTCTTGAGAGGATAGAGCCATGCAAGCCATCGTCAAGCTGCAGTCGGTCACAAAGGATTACGGCAAGGGAAACGTGGTCGTGCACGCCCTGCGCGGCGTCGACCTGGAGATCGAGAAGGGATCCTTCGTAGCGGTGGCCGGGCCGTCGGGCTCGGGCAAGAGCACGCTTCTGAACATCATCAGCGGATTGGACCGGGCCAGCTCGGGCTCGGTAGAGGTGGACGGCCGGGATGTGACCACCTTGAGCCGCGGCCAACTCAGCCGGCTGCGCTTGATGCGGATTGGATTCGTCTTTCAGTCTTACAACCTGCTACCGGTGCTGACCGCCTACGAGAATGCCGAGTATGTCCTGATGATGCAGGGCGTGCCGGCCAAGGAGCGCCGCGAGCGTGTAATGAAATTGCTTGCCGAGGTCGGTCTCAAGGGCATGGAGCACCGCTTCCCGCGCGAGTTGTCGGGCGGCCAGCAGCAGCGAGTGGCGATCGCCAGGGCGATTGCCTCGGAGCCTGCATTAGTGCTGGCCGATGAACCGACCGCCAACGTCGACTCGAAAACGGCCACCGCCCTGCTCGACCTTATGGCCAGGTTGAACGAAGAGAAGAACGTCACCTTTCTGTTCTCGACCCACGATAGAAATGTCATGCAGAGGGCCGGACGACTGATTGTACTCACGGACGGAGCGATTTCCCAGAACGGAGAGGCTGACATACACTGTGAACATGAATAGTCGCAAAGTTGTAGGCCTGTTTTTCCTGAGCTGGATACTTATGGCCCTGCCGGCCCGGGCCCTGGTCGGAGACAGCGACGAGGGCTTCGGACTCGACGGCAGCCTGCGCACCGTCACGGCTGCGACGGTCAATTACGACTATCCGCTGTTCTTCGGAGCGGACAACAAGGCAGACGGTCTCTCGCAGACCATATTGCGTCTTACGGCCGGCGGCAGGCCGAGCGAATGGTTGTCATATGAGGTCCATGGAGTGCAGGATCTCACGCTCAGCAGTTTCACCGGCGATATGCTTCCCGGCTTGGGCATGCCGGGCGCGGGAGGCAGTGCCGTTCGATATCGGGCCGTCGATCTGAGTTGGGAATGGGCAGGCCAGGACGATGTGCGCGCCCGGATGTGGCTCGATCGATGCAACCTGAAATTCAGACTGCCTTTTGCCGATGTAACGGTTGGGCGGCAGGCGATCACCTTCGGCAAGGCCTATTTCTACAATCCCCTGGATGTTTTTCTGGCTTTCGACCCGCGCAGCTTCGATCGGGACTACAAGGCCGGTGTGGACGCTTTGCACATCGCAGTACCATTGGGCGATTTCTCCGGGTTTGACCTGATTGGCGTACTGGGACGGCAAGTCGGCTTGTTTGGCAGCTACGCGACGGATGATCTGGCAGACGCCGACTGGCGAGGCTCGGCCGTGCTGGCGCGCCTGTTTACCACCGCCTGGGAGTGGGACCTGGCATTGCAGGGCGGCAAGATCTATGGAGGATACCAGCTCGGCGGGGCCGCCTCCGGAGAACTTGGACCACTGGCAGTGCGGGCCGAGGCGGCCTATTTGTTCGCCGCAGGCGGCGACCAGTTGCCATTTCCTTTCCAGGGCAAGGAAATCAAAAGCCACCTGACGGCGGTCGTCGGGGTCGGACATCGTTTCGAGAACACTCTCGACATCGAGGCCGAGTATCTTTACAACGGCGCAGGCGATCCCGGCGATTTCACGACATCCTTTTTGCGGATGGGCGCCGGAGATAGCTATCACGCCGGACGAAATATCATGGGGATGGTCGCGACATATGAGATCCTGCCCATTCTGACAGGATCGCTGGCATGGATCTTCTCTTTTTCGGACTTCTCAAGCCTGATCCAGCCGGGGCTTTCAGTTTCCGTCTCTGACGAGGCCGATTTCCTGGTCGGGGCCATGCTAGCTTTAGGAGCCCGTCCCAAGGGCAGCTCGGCGCTCGACATGGACCTGAGAAGCGAGTTCGGCAGCTACCCGAACTTCTACTACATGGAGTTCAAACTTTATTTCTGAGCAGATCAGAAATAATACCAGATGCTCGCGTAGTCTTCCGGATCTTCACCGACGGCCGCCAGGCGATCGAGGTAGGTGAGAATGGGAACATCCGAAGCCACGAAACTGCTTCGCTCGACTATGTTCTTTTCCCAGGGATGGAACTTATAAACCCGTGCCCCGTCCGGCGCGACGGCCAGCAGTGAGCGGTGCTGCAGCGCACGCAAGTGGGTCTTTCCCAGGAGCGGCAAGTTGAATATCATTTCGTCGGTGCGCCGGGTACCCGGCAGCAGGCGGCTTTCTTCTTTCTGCTCTTGCAGCAGCCTGGCCAGAGGCACACGGTAATCGACCGTCTCGTTTTTTCCCTGCGTGGCGAAGGCGTAGTAGGGGTCAATGCCGACACGCCGCAGCAGCATGCGCAACCTGGCCGATTCGAAGCGGCGCGAGACGAAGAAAGTGTACACCTGCTGGTTGTAAACGCCGATTCCCCGACGCCTGAGACGGTCGATGGCTGTGACCATCTCGGGTGTTATCTCGTAAGGGTGTTCCACATGGGTAACCAGGCACACATCGCGCCGGCCGGGTTGGCGATATGAACCAAGCAAGTCGGCCAGTGACTCGGTAACGCGCATGGGCAGCGTAACGGGCATCCGACTTCCGATACGGACAAGATCTATGCGTTCGATAGCGGTCAGCTTGTCGAGCAAACCACTCAAACGGTCATCGCCCATGACCAGTGGATCACCTCCGGTGATCAATACCTCGTGGATCGCCGGGTGTGCCGCGATCCAGTCGATTGCGGCGTCGATCTTGGCCTGCGGGGCTAGCGATCCCGGGGCCAAGGGTTGTTCGATTTCCCAGTTACGCTGGCAGTATACGCAGATCTGCGGGCAAGAATTGTAGGGCTTGAGGATGCAGACGGCTGGGTAGCGCCGGGTTACGAGTTCCACCGGCGAGGTATAATGCTCGCCCATGAAGTCGAAAAACACCTCTCGGTTCTCACGGTGCTCGATCATTGCCTCCACGTAGTTCGGTGGCGGCAGTACCTGTGCGCGAATCGCAGCGTCGCGTGATCCTGCCTGATCGTCCATGAGTGATGCGTAGTAGGGCGTGATGCCGACCGGGATCCGATTCTGGTTAGCACGCCGAATGGTCGCTGCCTGCTGTTCATCGAGAGGTACTAGCTGTTCGATCTGTTCTGCTGTTTGCAGCACATGCCGCGTTTGCCATTTCCAGTCGTTCCAGTCACCGGGCGCGCCGCCTAGCAATTCAAGAATCTTGCTGCGTCTTTGTGCGCGCCTGGCCACTGACTCCTCGGCCAGGCCGTCAACGTATCGACCCATGACCTGCTCGGCGAGATGCCACAACTGATCGAGTTGCTCGGAGCGCTGTAGGGAAGCCTGTTCGGCCGACATATCAGGAGGGATGGGGGGGAATTCGATCACCTCGACCGTGTCCCGACTCTCGATGCCTCTAAACAGGCTGATCAGATCGGCGAAAAATCCACAAGTGAGATCCGGCCGGGGCTTTTGCCTTGCCAGATCCCACAGAGCACCGGTAGTGCTAAAGCCGGCCAGTACGTCCGAAGAGGCCCGGACCATGGAGCGCAGCGCCAAGATGCAGTCGCGTCGCCGGATCATCTCACTGGACGCGAGTGCTTGCTGAGGATCGGTAGGCTCGACATCGCGCTGCTCGAGCCAGTCATGGATCACGCGACGCGCCTCGTCCAGCGTACCGGCTAGCGCTAGTTGCCCAAACAGGTCATCTGCTTCAAGTCGCAGTGCCGCCGCAGTAAACTTTTTTTCTGGATTCCACAATTAATTTACCTCTTTTGTCTTTCCAGGAGCCACCAGGGTGAGGCGATGTCGCCGGGGCGACCTCGCTGCATAGGGATTGGCTCGATTGTGCCGTCATTTTTGACTACGAATCTGGTTTCGAACCGGGGTGTCCCGTCGAAGCTGATTTTACAACGCCATGAGCCGGCATGATCCGTGAGGGGCTCGTCATCCGATTTCGAGCCGGGATATGCGAGCACGTATGGCAGGGGAACTGCGTAACGGGTCAGGTGAGTGTGCCTGTTCCTGGCGCTGATGTCTGTCAGCGCCTTGATTGCACCTGACTTGCCGACGATAACCGGCTTGCCGTTTACGAAGCAGCGAGCCGTCACCGCTTGGGTCTTGGGAGTGACCGCGAAAACCACAAGCCAGGGACGTTCGCGGTTAATCGGGTCGACTCGAATGGGATCCGGTTGATAGGCCAGCCAGATCTTGTTCGCAAACGGCTCGGGGCTCAGATCGATGTCGCCAAAATCATGTTTCTCACCGGTGGCGCCGACGGTGTAACTCGCGCGGAAACGGGTGGCCTGCGGCATGGGCTCAGCGGACCTTGGCCGGCACTCGGCGATTCCCTCCGGCCGGCCGGCTCTTCGCTTGATGCTGCAACGCAAATGCTCGGAACCTGCCGAGATTGTCAGGCTGTCATCCTCTTCCACCTCGCCCCACAAGCGCACGAAGAAGTGGCTGAGCCTGTCCTTGTCGTAATACGGAGAAACCTCCAACTGAAAGGGAACTCCTTTTGCCGAGGGCGGCGGCCGGGGCGGTGCAAATTTGCTTGCATACCACCATCTGGAGGGCGAACGAAAAGCGCCCTCCGTAATGCGCGGCTCAGTCGGCTTGTGTTTCAGGCCGGGTTGGGCTTGCGAGGTACCCGTTTGATGTGGGACTCCCAGTAGGGCGAACAATTCGTCGAGCAGGTTCTTGCGATTATTGGAATCCAGCCCGGGGTTTTTCAGCTGTTCGAGCAGCGCCATCATTCCGGTAAAGACGCGATCGGCCTCTTCGCGGCGGCGCTGATACTCCGTATTGGATATGCGACAGGCATTGTAGTCGTTACACAGGGCCAGCATGCGATGCATCATCACCTGCACCAGCTCGGAGGGATCCCTGAGCTTCTCTTTCTCGACTCCCGCTCCGACCGAAAAACTTCCGATCGAGAAGCTCAGCTTGGCCTTCAGGCTCTCGTAACGCACGCGGTAGTCTTCGCAGTCCTGGCGCACGATCTCGCCAATCGGATCTGGGCAGCGATACGAGCTATAGGTGGCGCAGCCGCCCGACAGGGCGAGCAAGCACAGGCAGGCAGCCGCTTTCATGTTCCGGCCTTCTGATCTTCCCGGGTGGCTTCGATCTTGTTCGGCAGGATATGGGTCTCGACTCTCCACCAGGGATGCAACATATCTCCGGACTTGCCGAGCTGTCCGTCGAGCGGCTCGAGCTTACCGCCTTCTTTGACATTGAATAGCAACTCGCGCACTGGCACGGCGTCAACCATGACGCGGCAGCGCCAGGCGCCTGTCTTAGGAGGCCAGAGGTGCATGCCTTTAGGTAGCGTGCCTTTTGCCCGAAAAACAACAAAAGGCAGCGGAAACTCGTAGTGCCACCATTCAATGAAAGGCTGGGCGACCGATCGGCTCGAGTGCGGGCTTATCTTCTCATAGCGCGGACGATCCTGCAGCGTGCCGCTCTGGCCCGAGCCGCGGCTGGGCCTGATGGCCCCGGTGATCGACTTGTCGTCGACCCAGCAGCGGGCGGTGGCTTTCTTGTAGTCGCGCAGGCGCAAAGTCACGAACAGATGCGGGCGCTCGAAGTCGGCCGGCAGGGCTCGCGGCTCGGGCAGGAAAGAGAGCCAGCCGGCCCGCATGTCGCGATCGTAGTCGATTTTGTAACTCTTCTCGATGCTCAGGGCCAGGTCCCGGTCTTCAGAGCCCAGTGTTGCCCATGCGTCGCGCGTGGCGCTGTAGTAACCTACCTGGTAGCCGTAATGCAGCTTGGTAAAGAAAAAGTCTTTGGGTAGCTTGCAGCGGACGACATTCACGCCGTCGCCGTTCTTTTTCACCGGGCAACGCTGCTTCCTGCCGTCATCGAAACGAATTTCTACCTGGTCGTCGGCCTCGATGTGCCCCCAGAGCCTGAGCGCAATTCGCGGCGCGTAGCCGGCCACCTTCATGTTGTGCGGTTTGTCCTTGGATTTGGGCACCCAGACGTGATCTATGGTCGGCCGGCCCCATGAAGTCACGAGGCGCGGAAAACCATCCTTGACGGGCCCCGGGATGGGCGGCAGCATCAGCGAACCGAACCAGGGATCGGACGAGAAGAAGGCCTGCTTGCGCACATTCTTTTGCCTGTCGCTTTCGGGCTTCGAAGTCGAAGGCGGCAATTGTGTGCGCGGCGCGGGCTCACCTAGCAGCCGCATAAGTCTCTCGAGCAGTTGCTGGCGCTGCTGCTGGGTCAGGTCCGTCCGTCTCAACTGTTCTCCGAGTGCCACTATGGCCGTAGTGCTCTTGTCTATTTCCTCGCGCCGGCGCCGGTAATCCATAGCGCTCATGCGGCAGGCGTTGAAGTCATGGCACAGAGCGGTCATGCGCGCCGACATCACCTGGATCAGTTCGGAAGGATCGCGTAGTGCCTCGGAGTGGATGCCGGCCTCCAGTTTGGCCGATCCGATACCTGCGGAAAGGTCGACTCTCAAAGATTCATAACGCGTACGGTAGCTCTCACAGTCGTCGCGTATGATCTGGCCGATCGGGTCTGGGCAGCGGTATTCGCCCGAGGCGGCACAGCCGATGACCTGGGCGATGGCCAGCGTGGAAATTAGCAAAGTCGCTCGTCTCATGGGATTAGCCTCGCAGGATATTGCTTTGAGCTTCGAAGAGTCTCTGGGCTCCCAGTCCGGCAAGCTCGATCATTTTATCGAGTAGCGACTTGTCAAATGGTTTTCCCTCTGCGGTTCCCTGCAGCTCGATGAATTCGTTTTTCCCGGACAGGACGAAGTTCATGTCGACGTCGGCGGCGGAGTCTTCGCTGTAGTCGGGGTCGAGCAGTACCTGGCCGCCTACCACGGCACACGATACGGCGCACACCGGAAGTCTTACTGGAGATGCGCTCAATTTTGAATTTGCAACCAGCTTTCTTGCGGCCAGTTCGGCGGCCACGAAGCCGCCCGTAATGGCGGCGGTGCGTGTGCCGCCGTCGGCCTGGATAACGTCACAGTCGACGGTGATTGTGCGCGCGCCTAGGGCCTTGAGATCGAACGCCGCGCGCAGCGAGCGGCCGATTAGCCGCTGGATCTCTTCGGAGCGGCCGCGCTTCTTGCGGGGCACCCGACCAGGAGTCGAGCCGGGAAGCATCGAGTACTCGGCGGTGATCCAGCCGCTGCCGTCACCCTTGCGCTTGAGCCAGCCGGGAACTTCCTCGGCCAACGTGGCCGCGCAGAGTACCAAGGTGTCTCCAAACGAAATTTGCACTGAACCTGCCGGGTCTTTCTGGACGCCGGTGACAATGCTGATCTTCCTGAGAGCATCGTTGCTTCTGCCATCTGTGCGGGTCATCACATGCGACTCCTCGGAAAACATGGATGTTAAATCTTCAGGATCCTGACCTTATACAGCAACACTACTATCATGGCGATGGGTACGAGTACTCTCACAACCCACAGCCAAACGACAAATAGTGACTTGAATTTCGAACCCTCCTGGAACTCATCTTTTATCCGGGCCAGCGGGGCGAACCAGCCGACGAAAACTGCGATCAATATTCCCCCCAGGGGAAGCATCCAGTTAGAGGCCAGGTAGTCGACGGTGTCGAAGAAGTTCTTGCCGACGATGCTTTTCCAGGATCCGAAGATTCCCCCGCTTCCGGCCAATGCGGAAGGAATGCCGAATATCAGTATCAGCGCCCCGGGAAACAAGGTTGCCTTCTTGCGAGACCAGCCGAAGGAATCGATGAAGTGCGAGGTGACCACCTCGAGCAGTGAAATAGCTGAAGTCAGTGCGGCGAAGGCCAGCAGCAGGAAAAAGAGAATCGCCAGAAGCTCGCCGCCCGTGATCTGGGAGAAAACGACCGGGATGGTCTTGAATACCAAACCGGGCCCCTGGTTGGGCTCAAAGCCGAACGAGAAGACGACGGGAAAGATGATCAAGCAGGCCATTAAGGCAATCAGTGTGTCCAGCGAGCAGACCATGGCACTGGCCTTGACCAGGTCGGTCTTCTTGTTCAGATAGCTGCCGTAGGTCAGCATCGCCCCCATGCCCAGACTGAGGGTGAAGAAAGCGTGCCCGACCGCCTCGAGCACCCCGCCGGCCGTCAGCTTGTCGAAGTTTGGCGCGAAGACGAAGTTGACTCCTCGCACGAACCCGGGCATGAAAACGGCCCGAACTACCAATATCAGCATGATGATAAAGAGCATCGGCATTAAAATCTTCGACCAGCGCTCGATGCCTTTCTGTACTCCGCCGAAAACGATGCCAATGGTCAGCAGCATGAAAAGCGTGTACCAGAAAAGGTTTACGTCGCCCGAGACATAGAGTTTGTCAAACAGGGAGGAGATCTGCTCGGGTGATTTGTCGGCCATAAAATCGCAGATCGACATCAGCACGTAGTTTAGCGACCAGCCGGCCACCACGCTGTAGTAAGAGAGTATGATGAATCCGGTCAGCACGCCCATCCAGCCGACCATTTTCCAGTTGCTGCCGGTGCCGGCCATTTTTTCAAAGGCCACCACCGGCGAGGCCTGGGTGTTGCGTCCGATGACCAGCTCCGAGACCATGATCGGAAAACCGACCAAGGCGATGGCGAACAGGTAGATCAGTACGAAGGCGCCCCCGCCGTTCACCCCGGCGATGTAAGGAAATTTCCAGATGTTACCCAGTCCGATAGCCGAGCCCGCGGCGGCGAGCACGAACCCCATCCGGGATGCCCACTGAGCTCTTGGCATTGTTAATCCTCCCAAAAATCCGCGTGCAGTACTATCACAGGATTTGCACGATCGGTGCAAATCTTGTTTGGAAATAGTATAAATAGACAGCGAGTAGATACAAGGCTCTTTTGACTCCTGAGTCTTTCGACGTGAGATTGACCCTGGTGGTTATTTGTGTTACTCGTACCTACAGTGTGCGGGGGAGCAGGAGGCCGCACAAGATGATATCCCGCGAAGAAGCTCTGGTTCTGGTCGAGGAGAAGATCAGCAACGTAAATCTCAGGCGGCACATGCTGGCCAGCGAGGCCGTCATGCGCTCGCTGGCCGAGAGGCTCGATCAAGACGTCGAGTTATGGGGCTTGACCGGCTTGCTGCACGACATCGATCTCGAGGAGATTGATCACGATCCCGGGCGTCACGCTGCCGTCGCTGCCGAGTGGCTGGACGGCAAGCTTCCGGCCGAGGCGCTGTCCGCCGTGCGCGCGCATAACGGTGAACAGCTCGGCATACAGCGCAAGAGTGAACTCGAGCACGCACTGGCGGCCTCGGAGACATTGACCGGCCTGGTGGTGGCTACCACGCTGGTTCTGCCGAGCAAGAAGATTGCCGATCTAAAGGCCAAGAGCGTCCGCAAGCGCATGAAAGAACCGCGTTTCGCGGCGGGCGTAAATCGCGATATAATCCGAGAGGGCGAGAAACTCGGGCTGGAGCTTTCCGAGTTCATCGAATTGGGCGTGGAGGCCATGAGGGCGATCGGAGCAGAGATCGGATTGTAATAGTTTTTCGAACTCTGTCTACGGGAGGAGCCAAGGTGGAAAAGTCGTACAAGGCATTGCTGGTTCTCGACATGCTGAGAGATTTCGTGGAGGACGGTGCGCCGCTGCAGGTGCGCTCCGCCAAGGAGACCATTGAGAACATCGCAGGCGAGATTCGCTATGCCCGCGAGAAAGGCCGCCCGATCATCTATGTTTGCGATCTGCACACCAAGGACGATCCCGAGTTCGAGTGCTGGCCGCCGCATGCCGTTGCTGGAACCCCGGGCGCCGATGTAGTGGAGTCTCTGGCTCCGCAGACCGGTGACCATATTATCGAAAAGATCGGATACTCGGGTTTCTTCCGCACCAGGCTGGAGTCTTTGCTGGACGAGTTGGAAATCGAAGAGGTCCTGATCTGCGGGGTGCCGACCAATACAAGCGTGCTATATACGGCGGTCGACGCCCTGCAGCGTGGCCTGAAAGTAATCGTGCCGGAGACCTGCGTTGCCGGCACCAACGAAGAAGACCATAGATTCGCTCTTAGGCAGATCAACGAAGTGCTGATGCCGAAGAGCAAGGAATGAGAGGGGAGGAAAGGGAAATGACTGAAATAAAAGTGTTTGTAAAGGCATTCTTCGCTGTTACGGCGCTTCTAGCGCTTATCACGGCCGCTGCCGGTTGCGACGGGGGCGGCAACACGACGGTCAAATGCAGCCTCGACAGCGACTGTCCAAGCGGGCAGCAATGCGTCGGGGGCAACTGCCAGTTGCCCGGTGACCCCGGAATCATCACCTGCCAGACCACGACCGAATGCCCGATCGGCTACGAGTGCCGGGACGGCATCTGTCAGCACTATTTTGATGAGCCTGACGCCGGGGAGGACGGCGGAGATCAGGAGATAACGGACGGCGGCGATCAGCCGGGCGACAATCCGGCCGACAATCCAGCCGACCAGCCGGCGGACGAAGACACCCGCGATTTCTCCAGCCTGAACTTCACGCTGGCGGTCAGCCGCGGCGGCTCGTCGGGTCCGGCCACCCAGTGTGTCTTGAACGTTCACCCCGAGGCGAACAAGGGCCCGCTCCTGCCGGCTCAGACCCTGGCTGGAGGCTTTTTGCTCTCTGGAAAAGTCCAGAAGGCGGGTGCCGCTGTCGCCGGCGCAAATGTCTCGATCGAGGCGGAGCACCCGGAGTGCGTGCCTGCGCCTGTAACGACCAGCGCCCAGGGTGATTACTCGTTCTATCTGCCGACGGGATCCTACCACTCGATTGCGATTGCCCCTGACGGACTGGTGGGGCACGATCGCTTGAGTTTGGGCTCGACCACGACCCGCAACATCATGCTTCCGGCCACGACGGGTCTCGTAGGAGGTCCGCTGGCCGAGTCGGGGGGGCCTGATTTGGACAACTGGACGGTGATGGCCTACTACATCTCGGGAACCAACGGCGGTGAATTGGCCAACAACGGGGTGAAGACCGGACCGCCAAACGCCACCGGCATGTTCACGATTCCGCTGGAAGATGGACCGACTTACGACCTGCTTGGCTACCCGCCGGTCGGGAATCCCTATCCGCTGCAAGTACTCTACGAGGGCAAAAAGGTCGGGGACACATTGCAAAGCCACCTGGTTCACGCCGGGGCTACGCTCTCGGGTTCTGTGACCACGTCCGGCGCGGTCGGAGCGCCGGGTTGTGCGATTGCAATGCTCAACATGACCGACCCACGCTTGCAGGCGGGCATGACCTCGGGAACCAACGGCCTCTACCAGATTCTCGTAGGAGCCGGCAAGGGGGGATGGAAGGTTACGGTAGTGCCTTCGGACGCGGCCTTCGCCCAGGGTGCCCTGTATTACGTCAATCCTGAACTGTTCGTGTCTACTGACAAGTCAAAGGACATCGAACTGGGACAGGGCGAGCACATAGTGTTCACCGGAAGCCTGATGGACACCGGCGGCAGCCCGGTGGCGGGCGCGAGTGTGCGCCTGTTGGTCAGCCAGGCGCCGCTGGCCGAAGGAAGCTACTCGCTGTGCGATCCCGCACCGGTAACGAGCGCGGCCGATGGAACATTCGAGATTGCCTGTAATCTGGCGCCTTGAACTTCAGGTACGCCTGTGTGCCTGGCGCAGTTCTACTGCCAGCGTGCCCGCTTTGTAGACGCGTACCGCACCGGTGGTCTTGCTTATCACGAAGGCTATTGAAGCGGAGACTTTTGTCACGGCCATGGCCGCGGCGTTGCGGGTTCCGAGACCCAGCGGCAGATCCAGTTCGAGATCCTCGGGAGCCCTGAGGTAACGCCCCGCGGCCAGCACCACCCCGTCCTCGCGGATGACAAAGGCCCCATCGAGAATGCAGAAGTTCTTGATCGCATCGCGCACTCTGGGATCGAGAATGTTCTTCTCGCCCTCGGAGTAGCCCTGGAAAGGGTTCAGCGTCAGCTGCTTCGATTTCTCCATCACCGCGGTCGAGTCGCCGACGACAAAAATGGTGCCGACCGGCGAGCCCTCGAAACCCTCGTAGCCGACGCTGAGTGCGATGTTGAGCACCGCCTCCAGTACCTGCGAGGAGATCTCGGTGCCGGCGTGCAGGAATCCCAGCGCCGCCTGTTCCTCCGAGTGATCTCCGATTTTGGTAAGCAGGCAGGTGTCCATTGCCTGTGAACTGAGCTGGCCGGTCACGCACAGCACGCGCATTCCGTCGGTCAGCAGTCCGGAAGATATGCAAGCGGCCAGCGCCACTTTTATCTTCTCGAAACGATCGAAAGCGTATCCCGGGATCAGCTCCGAGCGGATACCGTTCTGCTCGCAAAGCGCGGCGACCTTGTCCGACGAGGTGGCCACTATGATTTTTTTCTTGAGCGACTTTTTGTTGAGCTTGTCCAACGGCGGAGGTCCGTCGCAAATATACAGGAAGTTGTCAACAGTCAGCCGGCGCGCCATGGAGATGGACTCGCCCAGAAAGCTCCTCTCGTCGACTTGTTTGGAAGTGACGGGTTTGTCCTTTTCCTTCGCCGTAGTCCGGGGAGGTTGGCCTTGCGCCTTGGAACTCTTTGTCTTGGAGGGAGTTTCTTGCTGGGCTACCATATAGACAGACTAGCCTAACGGCGTACCAGGATCAAATTTTTGGCCATACCTGCCGCAGTAGACGGCGGTTACTCAGGCGCCGACGCCCAGCCGCTGTTGCTTCTGCTCGACGATTTTCCTGATCTCTCCGGCCTGATCGTTTGCGCCCTTTTCTTCGAGCTCTGAGACTATTGCTGAAAGATCGCGGACGTCATTCTCCTCACGCTCCCTGAGCGCATTGGCCATGCGGCGTAGTTCTTCGGCTACGGCCTTCAGTTCGTCTCCGCGGCGCAACTCGTGAATGATGGGCAGCTTCCCGTCGGCGATCTCAGATAATTTGCGTCGCATCGCATAGGCTGGACCGGCAATCTTATGAGTGGCTACAATGCCGACGGCAGTAAGAGCCAACACCAGCCCTCCCAGGAAGGTGAACAGGAAGAACAGCACCTTGTGATCTTCCTCTCGCAACTCGGCGGTCAACGCCCCGTCCAGATCTGGATCGTCAAGCGAGGCGACCTGTGAGCTTTCACGGTGCGCCTGGTAGAGAAAATACCCCAACCCCGCGGATATGGCGCTGGATACCAGCACGACGGCAAGCGTGTATTTTAGCTGGAAGCGCTTGTCGAGGAGAAAGTTACGCATTTTTCTCTTTGGTTTTCCGGATCCCATGATAGACCTCCCTTCCGACTAGCGGGGGTTTTCTTCTCTCCTGGCCAGATACTGAATCACTTGCTGGACGGTAGCCTCTGCCGCAGATTTCAAGACGGTGTTCTGCAGGTCAGCTCGATCATCTTCCGAGATCGGGGACTCTTCAATCCAGGCATTGGCCTCGCCGCCCGAGTTGAACTCCATGCGCTTGCGCACCAGAGTCGCCAGCATTACGCTGACCTTGCAGATTATAGAGGTGTTGCCATTTGAAACCTTCTCCTTCATGCTCGTTATCTTGGGCATCAACAGGATGCCCGTGAGTTTGCGTTTTTTCAAGTGAGTCGCGAGATCGTCGCCGCTTAGAGCTTTTTCCTCGCCCGCGCTGAGAACTATTCCATCGACACGCTCGAGTTTCGACCTGAAGACGCGAACCAGACGAACGCCGCGCGAGCGTGTCACTCCCGTCGGTAATTTAGGCCGGCCGATGGCAACGAGATAAACCGGACTTTTCCGGTGTTTGTCCAGAAGAATCAGGGATTTCTCGGCTGATTTGGCTACCAGTTTGTTCTCGTGGGCCAAAAGGGCGGCCAGCCTCCCTCGAGATTCCTGGTCGCCGAGCTTGCCCAGAGAAAGCGCCGCGGCTGCGCGGACCACATCATGCTCATCGTCCAGAACGCTACGTAAAAGACTGGCCGCACCGCTGATCTTTTTGTTGCCTATCAGGATTGCCGCCTGGAGTCGAACCTTGAAACTTGAACTCTTTAGCGCACGTTCGAGCTTTTTCGCCATAGCCGAGTTTCCGGCCTGGCCCGGGGTTGCGATCGCCAGGCAGCAGATGCAGACAAGCAGTGATGCAGGCCACCTGTTCGTCATTGAAGTATGTCCTCGCAGCGTAACCCTTCCAGTGGCTTGCAATTGTACCCGATGTGACAGTAGCCGTCTATACAGTACACCTTTCTATCGCACTCGTTGCCGCCCGGGGTGCAAGGCCTGCGAGTAATACGGCACTCCATCATAAAATCGTCGCAGGAATCCTGGGGGCACTGATCATCGCTTGAGCACAAACAGAAGCCGAGTTCGTCGCCTTCTTTGATGTAACACTTGCCGGATTCGCACTCATCGTCCGAGCGGCAGTTGTCGCTGGTATAGACTATTCGAACCGAAAAGCAATCATATCCGTTGGGGCAGGGCTGACCTTGGCTGCAGTCAACGCCGCAGTAAGGCGGCAGGCTCAGGTCGCCTCCCTTGACCAGGCAGAAATTCGGCCCGCTGCCGCATTGGTGTGGTTCGTATATCGTGGCCGACTTGCAATAAGCACAATATGGACCGCGAGTGTCGTCGTAACAGGTCATGCTTTCGGTATCGCAAAGTTGTCCATAGTCGCAATAGCCTTTGTCCTCGCACATTCCTTCGTGGCATCGTTCCTGGTAGCACACCTGACCCAAGGGACAGTCACCGCTGGTTATGCACTTGCCGACGCAGCGAAAAGAGTTCAGATCGCATACCTGTCCCAGTGGACATTGGGTATCCTTGGTGCATTTGCCCAGCTCGATGCAGTTGCCTGTTGTGCTGTCACAGAAAGTACCCGAGGGGCAATCGAGGTTTGTGTCACAACCCATTCTCTTTCGGCAGTGCCCGTCCGGAGCACAGTACTCGTCGTTTTTGCAAACACTGTCGTCGGCGCACAGACACAGTCCGGTGCTTGTTTCGCAACGGAAACCCACCGGGCAGTCTTCATCTTGTGTGCAGAAAGAACGCAGCCCCTCGCTCTGCTGGCATCCCGCTGAAAAGACGAGCAACAAGGATATGAGAAACAGCAGTATCTTCGAGAATGTCATGCGTCAATTCCCCAGGTCGCTGCAGTCAAGCCCTTCTTGCGGAGTGCAATTGCGGCCGAGCAGGCACAACCCGTCGATGCAGTAAATCGGCCTGTCACAGTCGGCGCCGCCCGGAATACACGGGCGGCGGGTCAGGCGGCACTGACCGCTGAAGTCATCACACGAATCCCCGGGACACTCGCTGTCAGATACGCAAAGGCAAAAGCCTACCTCGTCGCCTTCGTTGATATGGCACTCGCCTGAGTCGCACTCGTCATCAGCGCGGCACGAGCCCTCCGGGGCTGTCAATATCAGGCTACAGTCGTAACCGTTGGGACATTCTTGTCCCTGACTACAGTCTACTCCGCAGAACGGTTCCAGGCTGGGATCGTTGTTGGTCATGACACAAAAATTAGGTCCCGGGCCGCAGCGGTATGGATTTGAGACATCTACCGGTTTGCAATGTCCGCAGAAAGGTCCCTCGGCGTCGAAACAGGCGTCGGTCTGGGTATCACACAACTGTCCGTAATCGCAGTAGCTCTTGTCGTCGCATCCGCCTTCCAGGCAGTCATTGTCCCGGCAGACGAGTCCCAGGAGACAATCGCCGCTTGTGTGGCAGCCCGGGGCGCATTCGAAGAACTCGGTGCATATCTGTCCCGGGGGGCACTGGGCGTCCTTGGTGCACTTGCCGAGTTCGATGCAATTGCCGGTCGTGCTGTCACAGAACGTGTCGTCGGGACAGTCCTGGTTGGTGTCGCAACCCATGCGCTTACGGCAACGTCCGTCTGGAGCGCAGTATTCACCCTTGTTACAAACCTCGTCGCCGGCGCACAGGCAAAGCCCGCTTGCAGGATCACAGCGGAAACCTTCCGGGCAGTCCAAGTCCTGTGTGCAAAAAGAACGCAGGCGCTCAGCTTGCGCGCAACCGCTCAAAGAGAATATCAAGATTGACCCCGGCAGCATGAGCCACAAACGACGGAATGACATGGCGATTGGCTCATGACCCCTTGATCCGGTCAAGGAGCATTGAAGACGGCGAAATTGATTGTGTAGTCCGTCCAGCGTCCCGATCCGAGTTGGCCGTAATTGAAACGGCCAAAGTCGAAGCGGGGCGAATTCGCCGTGTAGATCAACAAGATCAAGGGTTCGCCCTGGGGCAGCATGCCCAGGAGTTCCTGCGGCAGGTTAATCTCTGTTACATTACCGGGCAGGATCACTCTCCAGAGCACGTTGGGAATCAGTTCGTTCGTTTCGATCAGCACCTCGCAAAGCTCGGGTGTCGAACCCCCGATAGTCCAGGCGATGTGGCCATCCGTCAGCTCACCGTCAGCGGGCGGGTCTGTGATCTCGGTAAACCCCAGGAAGGGTCCAAGCGTGACGCCATCGCCGATTTCACCCTCCTGGCGGCGGAAAGTGTAGGACAGCGGGTAGCTGCCGTTGATGCTGGCCAGTCCCACGAAGATGAAGGCGCCCGAGGCGGCCGACGGCAACCCATTCAGAACCATTTCGGTCCCGCTGCTCGAATCCTGGGAAAGGTAGATGATTCCATCCCAGCCCAGGTCCAGGCTTACGTAGGCGCTGTAGCTGGCTTCGTTCTCCGAATCTCCCAGTGGCGGGTCTTCAAGGTGCACCGGCACCGAACTATCTAGGTAGGTGCTGAGAATAATATCCTGGCCCGGGAGAGGGTCTTCGTTTATCAAGCTAATGTTGCGGTGTACACCCAGCAAGGCCGGGGTGAAGGTGTTGGTGCCGCTTTCATATGATCCGAAAAGAGCATACACCGAGTAGTTGCCAAGGCGCAGGGTGTACTGGTACATGTCGCCGTCGTTCTCGATAACCTGTCCCGACGGAATCCCGCCGTAGGGCGGGACGGAATAGATGCTCCAGGAAGTCAGGTTGACCCGGGCCTGCATGCTGGTGGTGGGACCGCTGGGCAACCCGGGAATATCCTTGAAGCCAAAGACACGACCGCTAAGGTCTGCCGTCTTCAGGTCTCCTGGCTGTATCTGGATCGGCTCTTGCTCGTTGGGATAGAGATAGACGGTCAGGTTAGCAGCCTCGAAACCGCCGACCGTGACTGCTTCGAAGCCTTCTTTGGCCACCGTTACGCTAAGCGCCCTGACCAGCGCGGGACCGGAAAATGTTACCTGTCCGCGATCGTCGGTCTGGCCCGAGATGGCTGGCTGATCTATTAACACCGTGGCGCCCGGAACTGGGTCACCGTAGTTATTGTTACTACCGTCGAGCGCGGTAACGTTGAGCGAGCCGACCAGGGGACCACCCGATGCGCCACCTCGATCATTTGTCGGATCGAAATAAGCAAACCCGGCCGGCAACTCGAATTCCTCGGCGCCCTTTGTGATCAGTACATTGACCTCTCCGGGATCTCCGCGCGGTGTGCGGGCGGTGAGTATCGAGTCGGATCTGACCTCGATGATCGTGCCTGGCTCACCTCCGAAGAAAATTTGCATGGCCTTGCTGAAACCCTGTCCGTAGCAGGTTACGTATGTGCCGCCGGCCATGGCGCCCATGTCCGGATCGATCCGCAGCAGGGAAAGATCGCTCGTATAGTTGAAAGCATTGAAAAGAACGTCTTCGGAGTCGTCATCACGCACACGCAGGTCAACAGCACCGGAAGGTCCCGGCGGCGACAACCCGCTAATGCCCGTGTCTCCTTGCAGCACGAGCGATCCGGCAGGAACGCCTCCGAAAAGAACCTCGACTCCGTCGTGGAAACCCGAGCCCTGCAGGTTGAAGGCAGTGCCGCCCGCGGTCGGACCGACTGCAGGATCGAGTGAGTTCGCCTGCAACGGGACAAAGTAACGAAAAGCGTCGACGGCCTGAGTTTGCTCGCTTGACGTTTTTACTGTGACTGTTACCGGGCCCTGCTGTCCCGCCGGCAGCGTCACGCTCAGGCTGCGGTCGTCAATCACTGTCAGATCGCTTGCCGGGCTGGCGCCGAAGAGTGCTTCGTCAACGCCGCCGGCAAAGCCTTCACCTACGATTGTAACCGTTTGTCCACCATCGATCGGTCCGCTTGCCGGGGCCACTGCCAGCACCGTAAGCGATCCCTGGGGCTCTTCCAGATAGACGAAGCCCCCTTCTAGCGTGGATGCCTCGAGTGGACCCTGTGCGATCACATCGACCCCGCCCGCGCTGCCGGGAGGCGTCGATGCCTCCATAACCGTGGACGAGAGCAGGTTGACATCAGCGGCCTCCGAGATGCCGAACAAAAGACGTGTGGAGTCTTCGAAGCCCAGGCCCGTCGCGCTGACGGCCGTTGTGCCCGAAGTCGGGCCGGCCACAGGCTGAATCGTTTCAAGAACCGGAGCCGGGTGATAGCGCACCGCCCTGAAGAGCAGGGCGCGTCCGTTGCGGTTTACTACTTCAATATCGGCTTGGCCCGGCGTGCCGGGAGGCGCCAGAGCGCTGACACTCGTACTCGACTCTACGTTGGTGGCCGAGCAGCAGCGGCCGGCGACTAGAACCTTTGTATCGGGCGAAAAGCCCGTCCCCGAAACAGTTATAGAAGTTCCGCCGTTGGCCGCGAGGTCGGAAGGTTCGACTTTGAACGCCGTGACCGTATCGAAGTAGGAAAAAGCGTTTTCGAGAACATAGCGTCCATTGGGATTCTCGACCGCCACATCCGTAGGTCCGGCGACGCCTGCAGGAGTACGCACGCTGATCATGTCGTCACGTATCACCTCGATGTCGATGGCCGAGTTGTCGCCGAAACTCACGCTGGTGACGTCGCGAACGTCGAATGGGCTGTCGCCGATTCCTTCGACGAAGCCGGATCCGATGATGTTGGCCCAGGTCCCGCCCTCTATCGGACCTCTCGACGGCAGCACTGCCTGAACCTTGAGCTCGACCGGTCCGGCGTCGGCCCCGTCTTGCGTGTCGCTATCGCCTGCATGATCGCCGCCGTCAAAATCATCGCCGCCGTCGACATCGAAAGCGTCCGCGTCTTGACCGGCGTCGCGCGCAGAGTCGCCCGAGCAGGCCGCAATGAAAAACGAGGCAACCAGCGCAACAATCATCAGCCATGGAAAATATCTGCTTTTCATATCGGCATCTTTCATTGCCGTCCACCCGAGCCGTTCCGGGGCAGCAAATCGATTGTCATTTCGTAGCGGTTGGCTGTTTGCGGGGTTCCATAGATTCTAATGAAGAAGCGTGTGCCGGGATCGTCGTCGGCAAAGACGAACTCGCTGTTGCCGGCGGTAGCTGAACGCATCACCAGCGTCTGGGCGTCGCCGGCTACAAGATCGAGGTCGAGATCACCCTCTGCCACGGGATACTCGATACGAACCTCCAGGCGTTTGTCCAAAGGACGCTGGAGCACGAACCAGTCTTCATCGTGGGGACATACGGCAAGAGCACTATAATCTCCCTGTCCCACGGTGGCGGCCTCGTAGGCCGAGTCGTTGGGTTCGAATTCGTCGTCATCGCAGGGTATGCCGCGCGAAACGGTAACTACCAGGTCGTACTCGGCACGTGGATCCGTAGTTTGTGCCCGCAACAGGTATGCCCCGTCCTCGGCCACTGTGTAATCTATCAGCAACGATGTCTCCTGCAGAACCTCTTGTGCTTCGGGGTCAAACAAGACAACCTGGAAATGATCGGCCGCCAGAAAATCGGTATTGACGATCACCTGTAATCTGTCTCCGCGGCTCAAATCGATGGCGAACCAGTCGAGATCGGCAGGGCACAAGGTAAAACCATCCGTGCGTCCCGTGAAAAGGGGAGCGGCCGTCGCCGGGCTTTCGTTGGGTTCGGCTGGATCCGGCTGGCAACTGGAAGGAATGCATTGTCCTTGCGACGGATCGCAGATTGTGCCCGAGGCGCAGTCGGCGTTGGAAAGGCAGGCTGGAGTGGGCACAGTACACTGGTAGGTCTGCGGGTTACATATCTGTCCCGGCAGACAATCACGGTTGGTCACGCAGGCATTTTCTCCCTCGCAGCGCATGGTCTCGGTGTTGCAACGCATACCGACGCCGCATTGGTCGTCCGAGAAACATTCGACGCAGCGACCGTTCTCGTCGCAGACCAGGCCGTAACCGCAGATGACATCCTGGTTGGCGGGAGTGCAGGCACTGATGCAGTGATTGGAGGCCAGGTCACAAACCTCCTGAACGGCACAGTCCGCGTCGCGGTTGCAACCCAGGTCGTCGATGCATACCAGGTTTAGCGGATCACAACGCTCGGAGGCGGCACAGTCATCGTCGGCCGAGCAGGGCACGACATCGTCAGCTCCCTTGCAGTAACCCTGAACGCAGAAAGATCCCAGATCGCAGTCTTCGTTGAGGCGGCACTCGTCTCCGCCGAAAGGCTGGCATAAACTGGTAAGCGGATGGCACCACTCGTTTACCAGGCAGTCACGGTCACGGGCGCAGGGTCCGCAGATTCCGTCGACGCAACCCAGCTTGCCCGGACAGTCGAGTCGTGACGCGCAAGTTGTGATATCGGGACCAGCGTCAGTGTCACCGCCCGGCCCGCCCTGGCAGGTGGCAAGAAACAGCGCCGCCAGCGGCAAACACAGTTGTAAATGTAGCCGCCTGAACATCGATCTACTCCTGACCATCGGGCATGCTGATGGTGCCCTCGGGCCATTTTATTCTAGCTGCGCTCCACTGTTGGCCCTGCGAGAACAGGCGTTTTGTCAACTCGGCTTCCAGGATTCCGTCGACATAGATTCGAAGCGTTGCGCTCGTAGGTTCTTGTCCCGACGGCGTGTGGGATGCGAAGTAATCGACGAAGACCTGGAAGGTTCCCCCTATGGGATCGTCGTAGCCGATGGTTTCCGGCCCGAAGCCCATCAAATCGTCACGTAGCAGCTTGGGATCGTCCCCGGGATCGCCCGGGGCTCCCCAGTCGGGATCACGATTGCCAAAGTAACAATCGAGCGCTCCGTTCAGAGTCCCTCCGGGCGCAAGCATGTGCAGGTCGAGATCGGCCAGCGGCGAGTCCCAGACGAGCTCAAGCAGCAAGCGTTCGGCCGGAATTGCCGTTATCACAACCCGGTCGGGCAACAGGCTCGTAAGATCGGTGCTGTCGGTAACGAACAGTTCCGCCTCGTATACGCCGACAAGATCGGGGGTCATGGCAGCCTGGGCCAGTGTTTCGTCCGCGAGCACAGTCGCCGATCCCTCGGGCCGTCGCACGAGCGTCCAGGCGAAGCTGAGCGGCAGGTCGCCGTCGGGATCACTGCTTTGGCTTCCGTCGAGCACTACTTCCTGCAACGGGTCAACGTCCTGGTCGGGCCCGGCATCGGCCAGCGGAGCGCGGTTCAGTCTGGCGGTCAGACGCACTTCAACCCGAGGATTGAATGGATCGGCGGCCTGGACGATCATCTCGCCCTCGCCGGGCGGCTGGCTCGAGAGATTAGGCCGGTAGGCCAGGCGAACCGGGATTTCGACGCCCGGAGCGATCTCGCCGGGCTTGGTCGAGGAAAGAATCTCGAAGTCGTGATTTGTCGATGTACTCAGTTCGATGGCCGTTACCAGCAAGGCGCCATTGCCCACGTTGCGTATCGTCACCTGACCCAATCCGACCTGACCGGCGTCGACCTTACCAAAGTCGACCCATTCGGGATCGACCTCGAGCGCGCCCTGTCGGAAACCATCACCGCCCAGGGACACCTCGGCGCTTGGATGAACCGGATCATTGCCGCTAATGAGCATCACGGCCTCGTAGCGCATGACCTGTGACGGGGCGAAGCTGACGCTTAGCATGCCCTTGTGGGCCGGCTCGATCACGGCGTCGTAGTCGGAGACGGAGAAGACAGAGTCTGGATCGCCGCTGAAGGTAGGTTCAGACAATCTCAGTGGACTTGCACCGGTGTTTTGAATCTCGATGCTACGTGTGGCTGAGCGCCCGACGGCGATGGCTCCGAACTCAATAGCATCGCTTCCAACCTGCATGTTCGGCGGGGTCTCGATTAGCACATCTTCGTTGCAACCCGCGCAGGCGCAGAAGAACAGAGAAGCCACGATTAACGGAGTAGAGCGCATTCACGACTCCTCGGGAATGTAGCCGACCTCGATCACGGCGGCAAAAGGCGGTAGCGCTCTTCCGTAGAAGCGAATACTGTTGGACTCTTCCTCGTAACTCCAGCCGTCGGGCAGCGCCTGGCTCAGGATGCAGGTGGCTCCGTAGACGTCCTCGGCGGCGCCACCGCAGTCGTCATAGAATTCGGCGCACACGTCACGGGGCATGGGCTCGGCCGCGCAACTCGTCTTGACCCAGACGGCTAAAGTCGCGGGTATGGGGGCTTGCGAAAGCGTGAAGTAGCGCTTCAGGCCTGCCGCCGAGAAACCGAGTTTGTCCAGGTTGCCGGCAAAGTCGTCCGAGCAGATGCTCAAGGAAAGGCCTCCGGTCTCGGTTGCCACCTCTGAATAACGCACACCGGGTTCGGCGTTCTTGCTTTCGCGGCACCAGGCCGGAACCTCCGGAACATCCCCGACAACGGCGGCTGCCTTTGACATACCGTCGTTGCCGATACCCTTGATCTGCTCAAAGCGCCTGACAAAGTAACCCGGTTCGCCGAAAGAGTGGTCGTCTTCGTCGGAGACGAAGATGACGAACAGGTAGGCATCGTCACGCAAGAAACCCTTATTGGCTCCCGAGATTAAAGGCTCGCTCAGGGCCAGCAGGGCTGTGGCCAGGCCCTGCTCGTCTCCCTTTCCCTCGGTGCCCACGTTGACGTCGGCCGCGAAGACGGCTTTTGCGTTTGGAGTGGCACGGCTGATGATGGGTACTTCACCCAGCAGGTGGCCCTGGTGCTCTGGATTATAGATGTCGGTCGAGGTGACCCCGATATGGTAGTCGGCCCCGCTGGACTCCAGGTATACGAAGAAATGATCGAAGTTCTCGGCCAGGGCCTGCTGTTCCTCGGACATGGAGGCCGAGTTGTCAACCACCCACAACACGTCGATGCGCGGCACCGAGGTCTGCTCGAAGACGTCCACCTGCGTCCCGGGTGGTGTGCGCACCCTGAAGCGCGTGCTGTCACAGCCGGCTACGAGCATGGCCACAAGCGGTACGGTCACGAAGGCCAGGTAGCTCAGCTTGAAAAAATATCTAATTATTGCCGAGTAAAACATCACTTGATGATATTGGAATGGGGCTTGAGAAAAGTCAACGCCGACGGTCAAATGGTTTGAGATCAGGCTTGATTCCTGATCACGGCAGGGGGATATAGCCTTTCTCCTGGAGCATCTTGATCCTGTCACGCACGCGCCTGATTGTCTTTTCGGCCTGCTTTTGCAGGTCATCGTAAGTGACGTTGGTTATCAGAGCCACACCTTGCTCGATGGCTTTCATGCCCACCGCCGCCGCCACCCGCGGAAAGACTTCCCACTCGTCCATGGTGGGGATCAGGTAATCATCTCTAAGTCCCTTGTCCTCGGCGCAGCGGGCCAGTTCAAAAGCCGCCTCGAGGCACATTTCGTCCGTTATCGACCTGGCCCTGACATCGAGAGTGCCGCGAAAGATGCCGGGAAAGCCCAGAGAGTTGTTCACCTGGTTGGGAAAATCCGAGCGTCCGGTGGCCACCACGCGGGCACCGGCCTCTTTGGCGTCCCAGGGCCAGATCTCGGGAATAGGATTGGCGCAGGCGAAGACGATCGCGTCCTTGGCCATTTGGGCCACCCAGTCTTTTTTTATTACGTCAGGCCCGGATTTCGACAGCGCGATCAGCACGTCCGCGCCTCGCATGGCCTCGGATGCCGGGCAGTCCAACTGCTTTTCGTTGGTGATTTGGCAAAGCTTCCACTTCTCGGGCGCTATCTCCTTCAACTCCGTTCGCCCGCGGTGCAGCGTGCCCTTAGAGTCGCACATGACTATTTCTCCGGCGGGTACTCCGGCCAGGATCAACAGGTGGGCAATGCGAATATTGGCGGCCCCTACACCATGCATGACGATCTTGATCTGGTCGACGTCCTTGCCCACGACTTTGAGCGCATTAATAAAGCCGGCCAGCGTGACCGCGGCCGTTCCTTGTTGATCATCGTGCCATACCGGAACACGGCACTCACGACGAAGTGTTTCGAGAATATCGAAGCACTTGGGCGAGGAAATATCCTCGAGGTTGAAACCGCCGAACGAGGGCTGCAACCACTTGACTGCGGATATGATCTCTTCCGGATCTTTTGTATCGAGACATATGGGCACGGCATCCACGCCTCCCAGGTACTTGAAAAGCATGGATTTGCCTTCCATTACCGGAATAGCCGCCTCGGGGCCTATGTCGCCAAGCCCCAGTACCCGGGTCCCGTCTGAGACCACCGCGATCATGTTGCCCTTGGCAGTGTGTTCCCATACTTTTTCCGGATTGTCCTTGATGTCCATACATGGCGCCGCCACGCCCGGCGTGTACCAGATAGCGAAGTCACTGAAGTCGCGCACGCATGCCTTGGGACAAATCTCGATCTTGCCCTTGTAAAAAGGGTGAAGCCTCATTGCTTCTTGCGCGGGCTTTTCTGCCTTTGCCAGAAGTTGTTCCTTGGTGAGCTTTTTCACAGGCATATTGTCCTCCTTGTCTGGTCCGGCACCAAGGATAAGAAAATAACGTACAATATTGCTGTAAGCTGTATTCCACTTTTGTCAACACTGTTGTCTTACGTTTATGCTCCAGGTAAGATGGCGCAGCCAGGGAGAGGGAATGCAAAGAAGAATCCTGAGCAGGTCGGGTGCCTTGATTTCGTTCATATTTTGTCTGTGCCTGAATTCTTGCGACGGCACCTATGCAGTCCCGCTCGACTTGGACTCTGCTCCTGTTACGCCTGAAACTCTCGGGCCTATTGTGGCAAAGGTCGACGGCGATGGGCTTCGTCTTGGCGAGATCGACGAGTATTTCGCCCTGGCTCGGAATTTGCGCGCAGCTAACGATCTGCCGGCGGGTGATATCGATTCCGGGAAAGGGCGGCTCGACTTGGCAATTGAACTGGTTGCTTTAGCTGTACAGGCAAGGGCCGCGGGCATCGATGGCTCGCCGGTCGTCGACGAGCTTACCAAGCGTCTGTTGGCCAGGGCCTATCTCGATCGACTGGCTGCCGAAAGCGACAGGCTAGAGGTAAGCGATAGCGAAATTCGCGCTGCCTTCGAGCGCGAAAAGGCGCGCTACATGGCTACAGGTTATTCGGACATCTTCGAGCCGTCCAGCATGAATTTTGTGGCGTTGGCGATAGGTTTTTTCCCGGATCTGCATGTACCCGGAAAGGGCGAGCAACCCGTTTGCTCTCGCGATCAAGCGATCGAGCTGGGCAAAAAAATTCATGCTTCGCTGGCCGGGTCCGCGCCGGATCTGGATGTGTTTATGTCTGATGCACGGCGATTCGAGCTTGGTCACCCCACGCTGGTGGTCAATGAATACTGGAGAACTCTGGGGGATCCGCAACTGAGCGGAATTGATCCGACCTTGCACACAGCGGCATTCTCGCTGCGCTCCGAAGGAGATCTGAGCGAGCCTGTCGTTACTGACGAGGGAGTTTTCATAGTCAGGCGGGGATACTTCCGGCCCGGCAAAGGTGAGCGACTTTCCGATGTTAGAGATGCACTCGTTGCCGGAGTTCGCAACCATCACAGGCACACACTTTTGCAGAAACAACTTTCAGCCCTACTTAAAAAATACGGGGCGCGAACATGGCCCGAACGCTTGGCCGACTCCGATGTAAAGAGTTCCCGGCGGCCCGGACAGCGTAGAGATACTGACTAATGGCAGTACTTGTGCAGCGGCGAAAATGCAGACTTCGCGAGATTGTCGTTGTGCTCATGTCATTGTGTGCTCTTGCGGCGGCGGCCGAAGAGCACAAGACCACTACTGACGAGGCCGGCCTGTTGTATTCTTCTCAGGTTCTTTTTGGCACTGACGGTTTTCCGCAGGTGACAATTGGACTTATGGATGACCAGCAGAACGTCGAATTATCCTCGGCGGATGGCCTGGTATTGACCTATCTAGCGGCTGATTCACAGGATACCAGGATTACGACGCTCAATGTCGCTGCCAATGCGATCCGTAACTTCGTCATCGGTGATACCAGCAAGGCCAGTGTCACTTACTGGTGCGGCGTCGCTAGCCTGCGGTTCAGCCATAAGGACCTGCTTAGCGAGTTGATTGCCAAGTGGCGCGCAAGGGGAGAGCAGCTCCAGGTGTTCGAGACGGGCAGCGTCTTCGGTATCCGTGGACACGTGATCGACAATCGCACCTATGTCTTGGCGACCAGGTCCTTCGACAGCGAGCAAGAGGCCCGTCAAGCGGCGGCGGAGATCTTCGATCGTTACGGGACGAGAACTTTCGTGCATGCCCATCTCAGCCGACGCCCATCTGGAACGATTCGAGTTGTCGACGGAGAAGGAAAGCGGCTCGCGCTGGCGTCCGATCTGGTGACTGTGCGACCGGCCGGAAGTGCTCCGATTCTGGTGCAGAGAGTTGAGTACGGCAGGGGATACAAGTGGCACTCTTACAAAGACCGCCGTTTCGCGGGGGCGATTTTGGTAACATTCGATCGCAACGGCCGGCTTGCCGTGGTCAACCGTGTGGATGTCGAACGCCTGCTAGAGGGGTTGGTGCCGGCCGAAATAAACTCATCAGCGCCAATGGAGGCGCTCAAGGCCCAGGCCGTCGTGGCCCGCGGGGAGGTTTTTGCCAAGATCGGCGCACGCCATTTCCTGGATCCATATTTACTGTGCGCATCCACTCATTGTCAGGTGTACTCGGGAGTCGATGTTGAAAAGGACAGACCGAGTCAGGCCGTGCGCGCCACTCGGGGAGAGTTGTTGTTTCTGGGGGCCAAACTGGTCGATTCGGTCTATAGCGCCTCGTGTGGAGGCCACACCGAGAACAACGATACCGTATGGTCCGATCCTCCCAGTTTGGCTCTGCGCGGCGTCAGCGATATTGCCCCCGTTGGAGAGCAAAACTGGCCGTCTCCCGGCAGCGATCTGCACGCTTGGTTGACGGCCTCACCGCCGGCCTGGTGTCGTTTGTCCACTCTCAACCGTGAAGGTATTTTCCGCTGGAACAAAGTCATTTTGTCGACAGAGATGGATCGGCTGGTGGCCAAGCTGAAGCCCATCGGCCATGTAGTGTCCATACAGGTACTTGCGCGAGGAGTTTCCGGACGGGTCAAGGTCATCAGGGTGGTGGGTACCGGCGGTGATCTGCTGGTTCAGCGAGAATGGCCGGTGCGGCAGCTTTTCGGCAACCTGCGAAGCGGTATGTTCGAGGTCGAACTGAAGTACGACGCCGAACAGATGCCGGTTGCCTTTGTCTTCCATGGAGGCGGATGGGGGCATGGAGTGGGGTTGTGCCAGATAGGCGCAGTGGGCATGGCCGAACATGCCCGTGATTACCGACAGATTCTTGGTCACTACTATGGAGGTGCTCGAGTGTTCAGGCTCTACGGCAGATCGCGAAAATCTACTGCCGCAGCGGCAAGGGATCTGGCGCCCGGGATTCCCGCTTCCGGGCCCTGAGAGAGATACGAGCCAAGTTGACAGTGTTTATCACCAGGTGACAGACAATGGGGGCCAGCAACGTGGATGTCCAGACCATCAGCCAGCCGAGCACGAATCCCATTCCGATTGCCATTAATGTCCATGGCAAATAGATCCGTGTGGGTCCGAGGTGTGCCAGCCCGAATACCAGGCTGGTCAACAATAGTCCCAGGCTTGGCTGCATCGCGCCCCGGAAAAACGCCTCCTCGGCTACTGAACTAGTCGCGGCTAAAAAAATCACCTGTCCGGCCGATAACGGGCCGAGGATAATAGTAAACTCGTCTTCGAGCCGGCGTGCCCAGGCAAATAGGCGTACGCAATACCAGTCGCAGGTCACGATGATCAGGCCGGCAGCCAACCCGATGACGGCTCCCGAAAGATGGCGCACGAAGGAAATGCCCGCGGGCGTCGGCAGCGGGCCGTCACCGCGCACCATCGACCAGGCCATGGACGCAACTAGCAGAGCAGCGTAGGCGATGCCAACTATGATGAATACCCGGCTGCGACGGCCCGAGTTTCTCGACATTGTCATGCCTCTATTTCGTTCCTGTAGGGGGCTGGTACTGGTTCAATGAGCGTGACGCCTCCAGCGATTCCAAAAGCGCTTGAAGCGTTTCAAGATGCCTTTTTTTAAAGGAGCTTTCGTCTTGGCGGTTTGCTCGAAGTCGGCTCGTTCAGGATTAGCCACATCTTGTATCTTCTTGAAGCAGCGCGAGCAGATGTTGCTGCCGATAGCATTGAGCTCACCGCAATAAGGACAGGGGATCATGTCCTCCATTTTTTCTCTCCTTGGCATATCGAAACGAACGCCATTCATGGTAGGTGTCGCTCGCCGGTCAATCAAGTTTTTTTACTCTTGGCTAAGCCTATTGGCTTCTATTCGGCAGTGGGTCAATTTATACCCACCAAATCGCAGCCTTTCAGCGGCGGTTGATAATGCACCGTTTTTCAAATGGAAGAGCAAAAATGCCTTACAAAATGGTCACTCTAGTTACCAGTTGTGTAACTCATGGGAAAGCCTCAATAGTTTGTAACTAATTGTAAATACATGACAATAATTTTCATTCAACTGGTTCAACGATGTTGACAAAGCCCCGAGGTTGGGCTAATGTTCTTCATGGCAAGTTAGGGATTTTGGAGGAATCAAATGTAACGTTCTTTGGCTGTTTGGGTAACGGTTGGCCTTCCCGTTTCCCCCTGTCTTCGTGGCCAAAGAATGATGAGGGACCCTTCGTGGGTCCCTCGTTTTTTAATGAAGGTCTGTATGATTGTTGTCTGGGTTTCCCAAGTTACTTTTCGACTCGCCCAGATTTGATGCAAGTGGTACAGACACGCTTTGTAACGCGCTTGCCATTTTCGAAAACGTGGACCTTCTGCAGATTGGGAAGTTGTCTCATTCTGCTTTTGTTATGCGCATGGGAGACGCAATTGCCGGATAGCGGTCCCTTGCCACAAATTTCACATCGCTTTGCCATGTTCAGATCTCCTTGTCGCGGACGCTTTCCAGGGTCTCACCCCGGTACTCCAACCCGCAAAGAGGACCGAGGTAGCATATCGCGCCCCGAGAATCAACCATTTTATGACTCAAACCCATTTTTTTCATGGGTAACTAAAGGATTTTTTTCAACTTCAGTTTTTCTTCCAGCAGATCGACTGTCTGCAGTGCCGTTTTGGCGGCGCCTTCAACTCCGAGACCTGGAATTGTCTCTGGGCCGCAAAACAAGATATTTTTGTAAGGTGTTCGGCAAGGCAGGACGGCGCAACCCAGGCTTATCTCGCGCTTGCATTCAAAGATGGGCATAAGCGACCATGGATCGGGATGAGGCTCGTCATCCGCTCGCCCCTCCCAGAAAGGGCTCGATTGGCTCTGCAGGCACTGATCGAGAAATGGTACAAACCATCTGGCCGTATCGATCATCTCCTTGTGCAACGGTCCCAGGAGCTCTCGACCCAGTGTGCGTTTATTGTACGCCACACGGCAGGCAAGGCTGAGCATTGACTTCCCCGGCGCGCCAGAAAATTCGTTGTTGTGCACCAGGATCAAGTTGCCTTCCCGCAGTTGCTCGTCCGGGTTGCGAGCAATTAGAACCTGATTTCCCATTCCCGCCGGGAGGCAATCCGTCGGCAGCACCAAGTTTACCACGAATATACTGCCCTGTTGGCGCACCGAGTTTGCAGCACGCATCATTCGCTTGTGTCTTGCATCTAGCGGAAACAAGTCCAGGCAACGTCCGATGGGCAAGCCGGCTACGAGTGCGCCGCAAGTATAGGTTTTATCGCCACGAAGGGTCTTTACACCTCGTGCCTGTTTGCCCTCGACCAGGATCTGTTGGGTTACCGTTTTCTTTTCCACCGTACAGCCGATTTTATCGATCGCATTAGTGATGAGCTCTTCGAAGTTCCATACCGTTCGCGGACCGCCAAGCAGCGCCAGAACGAAATGCCCGTTGATGAAAGTGGGATCTGGGTCCTGATGAAGCCATGAGTGAAAACCTGCGGCCGCGGCCAGGATTCTCAGCATAGTAGGCCAGGCGGAAGGCGGCGGCAGCGTCTCATTTGCCAGCTTCTCAGCGGCACGGCTTGTTTTTGTCTCCTCGCGCCAACTGTCCGGTGGCAGCAGAGGCCGCTCAAGAATCTCACTGCGGAAACGATCATCCAGAGAGCGTAGGCCGTCGATCAGCCCGAGGATAGTCTTCTTTTCAGAGGGAAAAGCACGCTCCAACTCGGCCTCGAGACCCAATCTATCGGGAACCAGGTCGATGCGTTGCAGGGGTGTGACGACCTGCAGGGCCGGGTCATCGCAGCCTAGCAAGTGTACCGGATCTTCAACTCCCAACTCGTGTAACACCCGGTCAAGCAGGGGAGCGTGACCGAAAGGCGGCAGCACGCTCGGAAGGGCCGGCAAAAGCATACCCTGAATGGAGTAGACGGGCCCGGGATCGCCTTGCCCGATCTGCAGTACACGGTAGCCGCGTTTTGCGAGCAGGCCGGCGGTCATCAGTCCCGCGACGTCGGAACCGACGACAATCACATCGTAATAGCTTCCGCGCGGCATGGCCTAGACCATCTACGTGTCTCAACGGCTATCGGCCGGCAACAGGACGAGATCTCTGGCCTGGTCTTGTCTTTCGACCACCTTGCCGATTGCAAAGCTTTCCACACCGTGTCTCGAGGCCACGTCGCGGGCGGCTTTCAAGCCGGCTGGGTTCAGGACGGCGACCATACCCAGTCCCAGGTTGAAGGTGGAAAGCATCTCGCGCTCCGAGACGGAAGCCTTTTGCCGGATCAGATCGAATATCGCGGGTTGTTTCCAGCTCGAGCTGCGTAGCTCGGCAGCCAGGTGACCGGGCAACACCCGGGGAAGATTGCCAGGCAGCCCGCCTCCGGTTATATGGGCCAAGGCGTGCAAGGGCGTCTCTTTTGCCAGTTCGAGCGCCAGGCGTACGTAAATTCTGGTGGGTTTCAGAAGCTCATCTCCCAAAGTTCCTTCCAGCCCCTCGCAGGTAGTTCCGAGCGCTGTGGAATCGGGTTCGATCAGAACCTTCCTGGCAAGCGAGTAGCCGTTGGAGTGCAAGCCGCTGGATGCTAGTCCCAGCAGCACGTCGCCCGAACGCACTCGCTGCGAGCCCAGCATGTCTCCGCGCTCGACGACGCCGACCGAGAACCCGGCCAGGTCGTAGTCGCCCGGCGAATAGAAGCCGGGCATCTCGGCCGTCTCTCCTCCCAGAAGGGCGCAACCGGCCTGGCGGCAGCCTTCGGCGATGCCTGTCAAAATCTCCTTGCCCCGCTTACGATCGAGTTTGCTGGTAGCGAAGTAGTCGAGAAAGAACAAGGGCTCCGCGCCGGTAACGACGATGTCGTTGACGCACATGGCCACGAGATCGATGCCGATGCTAGAGTGTTTTCCGACCAGGTTGGCTACCTTGAGCTTGGTGCCCACCCCGTCGGTCGAGGCGACCAGCAGCGGATCTTCGTAACGGGCCGGATCGAATGCGAACAGACCCGAAAACCCACCCAGCGAGCCTACAACCTCCGGCCGTTGAGTGCTGCGCACTAGTTTGGCAATGTCCTTGACAAACTGCTCACCGGCCTCGATATCCACGCCGGCATCGCGATAAGTGACGCTCATGGAAAGAATCTATAGCCCAGGAGGTGCCGCGAGTCAATGAGACTGCCTGTAAGAAATATTCTCGTTGTGCCGACTATGCTTGCGTGGTAGGTTCTGCGTCCCACGCTAAGGGGAGGGAGGTGAGGCATGACCAAGGCAGAGAGTTCGGCTAGCCTGGAGATTGGAAGAAAGATGGAACAACTTGAACCCGGGACTCCTCGTTACGAGACGCTCGAAGTTGCCCGGCGCTTCAAGACTTCCTGGGTGGATCTGGGCGGCAGGCTGTACGGCGTCAGGAACAAGCAGCTTTTCTTGCAGTGGGGCTTCGAGAAATTCGAAGACTACTGCAGCAAGGAGTTGCGCATCAAGCCGCAGACGGCGACTAAGCTGACCGCCTCTTACGCCTTTTTGAAGCAGGAAGGCCCGGCCGTGCTCAGGCGCGACGGAATAGAGAAACCCGTGCCCGATATTCAGGTCATCGATTTCTTGCGTAGGATGCGTGAAAAAGAACATGTGCCCGAACGGGACTTCAGCCGGATCAAGGAACTGGCCTTCGATGACGCCCCGCCGGCCCAGGTGCGCCGCGAGTTGAAACAGAGCCTTCCCGAGCCCGAGCCCACCTCCAAATCCGTAGAACTTAAGCGCCTTCTGAACCTGGCCCACCGCCTGGCCGATGGACTGGCTGCCATCACCGGAATACCGCATATTGTGGTCGATCGTGCAATCTCGTTAGTTGACGATCTACGCGGCCTGGTCGGGTCGAACGAAGAATAATCTTTGGCTTGGACTTGTCATCGGCTGTGAATGCGCTATTATAGAGCTGAAAGGTTAAGGGTGTTCGGTGCCCAGGGATGAATTCACGCCGCCCGTGGCTTGCTCTTTCTGTGGAAAGCCCCAGGGCGAGGCTCATAAGCTTATTGCCGGTCCGGCTGTTTACATCTGTGACCAGTGCGTGCGCCTGTGTAACGAGATCATCTCCGAGGAGTGCGAGCAAGAAACCGAGAGCGAGTTCTCCACCGATATCCCCACTCCTGAGGAGATCAAACATTTCCTCGACTCCTATGTCATCGGGCAGGACCTGGCCAAGAAGATCATTTCGGTTGCCGTCTACAACCACTACAAGCGCCTGAACAACAAAGAAGAGAAAAACACGGTCGAGCTCAGCAAGTCGAACGTCATGTTGCTCGGTCCAACCGGCTGCGGCAAGACCTTGCTGGCACAGAGCCTGGCGCGGTTTCTGAAGGTTCCCTTTACAATTGTCGATGCCACATCGCTTACCGAGGCGGGTTACGTGGGCGAGGACGTCGAAAACATTGTACAGGCGCTTCTGACCGCGGCTGATAACGACGTCGTAAAGGCGTCACGGGGCATTATCTACATTGACGAGATCGACAAGCTGGCCCGGCGCGGCGGCAGCACACCTTCGACCAGCCGTGACGTATCCGGCGAGGGTGTCCAGCAAGCTTTGCTGAAGATCATCGAGGGCACTCTGGCCAACGTGTCACCCCGTGGTTCGCGCCGGCACTACCAGCAGGAATTTCTTCAGGTGGACACCTCTGATATCCTGTTCATTTGCGGCGGCACATTCCATGGTGTCGAGAACATTATCCGACGCCGAGTGGGCGAGAAGGCACTCGGTTTCGGAGCAAAGGTCGAGCGCCAACTCGAGCATTCCATAGGCGAACTCCTGGCGAAGATCGAGCCGCAGGACCTTCTGGATTTCGGTTTGATCCCCGAATTCGTCGGCAGGCTTCCGGTGGTGGCCCCGATGAGCGAGCTGACCAAGCCGGATCTGATCCGGGCGCTTTGCGAGCCTCGTAACGCGCTGGCCAAGCAGTACACAAAACTGTTCAGCCTCGAAGGCCTCAAGCTCACATTCGAACAAGGCGCGATCGAGAGCGTGGCGGAAGAGGCACTCAGGCGGCACGGTGGAGCCAGATCACTGCGTACCATCCTTGAAGAATGCATGCTGGATATCATGTATGAGGTGCCGTACTTGAACGGCATCGAAGAGTGCATCATCACCAGGCAAGTTATCGAGCGCAAGGGCAAGCCCGAACTGCGTTTCCTGGAAAAGAAATCGGCCTGATAACACGAGGATCAGGGCGTGTAAGTTCCGATGACGGTCACGATTACGGTGCCCTCGTCGGGATCATTAGTGTAGAATGTCAGGCTGCACTCGTCGTCTGCCGTCTGTCCGGCCTCCGCGAACTTCACGCTCACCGTTTCATAGGGGCCGGCCGGGATCGAACCCTGACCGACCGTGACCGGCCAGCTTGGCTGGCTGACGATTGAGAATGTGCCGTCGGGGTTCGCGAAGTCCATGCCGGTAATGCTCAGATCCTCGTCGCCGACGTTGTATATTTTTATGTCGGCCGTTTGCTCATGCGAGTCGTGAGCGATGCGGATGGTCAGGTTGTCCGGGCGAATATCTACGTCGGGGGAGGGTGTGCGCCCGTGGAGCTGGACGAAAACCGAACTCTGTAAAGGATCGTCATGGCGGATCATCAGCGCGCCGTCATCGTCGCCCATGTCGTCGGCGATGTAGGTGACCCGTATCTCGACCTCGTCGAGCGGTGCGATGGGATCAGTGACTGATTGCGGGTCAAAGCTGAACTTCTGGCTGCCGGTGTCGGTCAGGCGCAGCTCGGTAATGGTCAGCGGATCGTTGCCGGTGCTCTTGATGCTGAAGGGCAGGGTGGGGTTTGCGCCCTGGCTCACGGTACCGAAGTTCAGGGCGGTGGTGCTGACCTCGATCTGCGGCGCATGACTCGATCCGAGCAGGGGCACGTCCATGATCTCTTGGCTTTCGGCATCGCTTTCTATCCTCAGCGTTCCCTCGTCCGAGTCGTCAATCAGCTGGGGAGTGTAGGAAAGGTGAACCTTGGTGTCGTCACCCGGGTTAAGGGTCAGCGGAGTGTCGGCGACGTCTTGTATCTCGAAGTCGCCATCGCCGTCATCGCTAAGCGCGATGGCGGAGATGGTAACTGGATCAAGGCTACTGCCTGTGTGTTCGATCGAAAGCGTGGCCGGTTCGGTTGACATCACTCGTACCGAACCGAAATCGACCGGCACCGGCTTGACCAGTAAAATGGGTTCCACCGCCGTGCCCTTGCACAACAGGTCATACTCCGGAGCGTCCTTGTCGGTGCTGGTGATATGCACGATTCCCTGGTCGTCCGCCGGATAGTCTTGCGGATGATAGCGCACGCTGAAAATCACCTGGTTGCCGGGAGGAATGCTTTGCGGAAAGACAATCTCCTCGGGGACGCTCAACGAGAAATCGGCCTCGTTCTCGGTGACAGCCAGATCATGCAGAAAGACCGTGGCCGTGCCGCCATTTGTAAGCGTAACATCTATTGTTTTGACCGTACTGACGGGAACCTCTCCAAAGACAACCGGATCGGGCACGGCCTGTAACTCGGCCAGCCTGGCGCCGATTCGATCATCGGCGCATTCACAGGCGCCGAGGGCTAAATGGCCGAGAAAAATTATCGCTGCCAGGAACCTCAGTCTTGTCTTTGTCATGGATCCAACCTCCTCCCACCTGACATGGATTTTAGCGTGAGGTTGGGTGCAGCACAAGACTCAAGTATTTTATTGACCAGGGAGCGGCTCTGAGCAATCATGCCGGCTGAACGAGCCGCGGTGATGTCAGGCTCCGACCGGTTTCTTCGGGCGGAGGCATCCCCGCCGCGGTAGACAGGAGCCTCATGGGATGCCCGACCTGATTGTTTCATCGGACTTACCCCAAAGAATGGTGGAGTTACTGATCGTCGGCCTGGGGCCGGCCGGGGTGGCTTGTGCTTTGCAGGCATCACGAGATGGGTTGGACGTGCTGGCCGTGACCGACGAACCGGTAGGCGGATTGGTTAAAGCCGCGCGCAGACTCGATAACTTGCCTGGCGAGCCCGGCATCTCGGGCGCGGCGCTGGCCGAGAAGCTGGCCACGCAGCTTTCGATAAGTAAGCTTCCGATCGTTTCCTCCCATGTCAGCGCGCTGCATCGCGAGCAGGATTTCGTAGCAAACTTTGCTGACGGGCGCATTCTGAGAGCGCGCTGCGTTGTACTGGCCACGGGCACGCGGCCTCGCGACTTTGACTTCAAACACGGGCCACATCGCGACGCTCGAACTCTGCCGGAGGATTTGAGCGATCGCACGCTGGTCGTGATAGGTGGAGGTGAGGCAGCACTGGACACTGCGCTGACATGCCGCGATCGTGGTGCCCGGGTGGCCATTCTGGTTCGAGGGGCTAATATTCGCTCGGCGGAACGTCTGATCGATGAGGCGTTGAGCGCGGGCATCGAAATTTTTTACCGCACAGCCGTACAGGAGATTTCGGGTCAGCCCGGCGCATATTTGCTTGGTTGTAGCGGGGGGCGAACAATCGAGGCGCACGAGCTTGCCGTCTGCATTGGTCGTGTTCCCCGCGACGAACTTGCGCGAGAGTTGCTTGCGGAGGGCTTGCCGCTGGGAGCGATCCGCACGGACTGTCCCGGGTTGCTTTTAGCAGGAGACCTGGTGCGTGGTCGCGAGCGCTATGTGGCAACGGCCATGGGCGACGGGCAAAGAGCAGCGCTTGCGGCTCTCAGCTATTTCACGGAGGAGAACAGATGACATCCGAGAAGTGTGACATGCAAGTATTACGAGTATATGGCGATTCGCGGGTAGCCGAGGTAGCCGTATCGAGATTCCGTGGTGACGAGCGATTCGAGCTCGAGACGGTAGACGGTCTGACGCCGCCTTTGGAAAGAGAGCAAAAGTGGATCATTAACGTCTCGACTCAGTTCGGCTGTCCTGTCGGGTGCCCGTTTTGCGATGCTGCCCTGGATTACTTCGGCAACCCGACGGCAGAGGAAATACTCTGCCAGGTGCGCTGGGCACTCGACAGGCACCCGCAAAACGTCGCAAGCTGCAAGAAGCTCAAGGTGCATTTTGCCCGCATGGGCGAACCTTCGCTGAATGACGCGGTGCTCGATGCCATCGACAGGCTTCCGCAACTGATTCAAACTGACGGCCTGTGGGCCTGCGTGGCCAGTATTGCGCCACGTGGCCGCGAAGCGTGGTTCGAGCGCCTGCTTGCGATCAAGGAGAGACACTTCAGAGGACATTTTCAGCTGCAGTTCTCGGTGCAGTCGACCGACGAAACAGACCGTCGACGGTTGATTCCCATGGCGCACCTGGATCTCAAGCAGCTTGCGGCTTTCGGCGAGAAGTTTTTCAGCGATGGAGATCGCAAGGTGGTCTTGAACTTCGCTCTGGCCAGGGACGTGTCGTTTGATTCGGGTGTCATCGAGGCCCTGTACGACCCGCGGCGCTTCGCCGTCAAACTGACTCCGGTAAATCCGACCGCAGCGGGAAAGCAGAACGGTTTCTCGACAATATTGCGCTCCGAGCAAGAGAGCCTGCTGGACGTCTCCCGCGAGAGGTTGCTGTCGCGCGGCTACGATGTAGTCATTTCAGTCGGTGACGAACGCGAGGATGGTATTGGATCGAACTGCGGCCAGGCAGTGCGCGTGGAACGAGGCGCGCGAAAGCACGAGGGCCCGGGTACTCACATCAGCTTTTCTCAAAGGTACACATAAAGAAGCTCTTCCCGCGTTGAAGCTGGATTACCTGGCAGTTATTTTTAGAAAATCCCACATTCGAACATTGCTCCACGAACTTTTCGGGATCCACCGGCCGAAAGGCTTTTTCGAGCGCTTTGACACTCTCATGGCCCGTATCGGAGACCACACCGTCCTCGGAACTGGGAAGCTGCAGGACCACGGAGAATGTGCCCCGGGAAGACAGGCAGTCGGCAATCTTTATTAGCATGGGTTCGATCTGGACGTACTCGAAAATAAGCGGGCAGTGGATCAGATCGAAAGACCCCGGCTCGAAATCGCAGGAACAAATGTCACTGCACTCGAACTCGATGGTTTGGGCCAGGTGCGTGTAACGCCGCCGGGCAATCTCGAGATAGCGACAGTTCAAGTCGACACCGACGGCTCGTTCGGTGATTGTGTGATCGATGTGCTCAAAGCCGTTGCCTGTGCCGCAGCCGAAAACCACCAGGCGCGCCGGTCGTCGCGAGGAGTAGACCTTCTCGAAAAACTTGTTCAAGACCGGATCCTGGTCTGTGCCACGGGGGCCCATATGCGCCTCGTAGTCGGAAGCCGGGATCGACAACCAGGGATTTTTTTCGACAAATTCCTCAGGAGTCATTTTTCGACCTCCCTTGCGGTATCACTTGCAGAAGCTACTGCGGTCTTCATGTTCTAAAGGTATGGAGAATCATATCCGGCGTGGCCTGAAAATACAACCCCTGCCGATTAGTATAAGAATTACGGTCAGATGGGATCTATCAGGCACCGAAGACCAGGTTTGTTACCTCGCGCAACAGATCTTCCGGAAGCAAGTCTGCTGCAAGTTGTTCACTCACCTGTAAGACTACTTGAGCGACTGCCTCTCGACTGGACAACTGTGGGCGATTATCCAGGTAACCATGTTCAATGAAATATTCCTCGAGACGATCGGTGTATTCCTGGTTGAAGCGCTTGAACGGTTCAGTTCGCAGGCTGTCTATTAAGGCACGGGCGTCATTGCCGACTTTATAAGCGCGCTTGACTATCCTTGCCTCGAAAGTCGGCGTGATAGTTTCTGACTTGCGGATGACATCGGCCGTGAGCGGCTTGCCGCGGCCGATTCTCCAGGCCCTCGATACCTGTTTATACAGCTCGGCCCTGGCTGCAACCCTCGTCCGATCTTCTCTGGCTAAAAAACTCTTGTCGATGCCCTCAGACTCCATGAGCCTGCGAAGCTGACCCCATTCGCAGATGCCGATGCTGAGCAGATCGTGCAGCGACTTGGGGCTCTCGAGCAAGTGACACAAGTGCAGTTCTCCCAGGGGCTCGGCAGGATCAAACTCCGGGGCTTCAAGTGCCGCTGCGTATGCTGCCATGCTCATTCCGTCCGGTGACGGCAATGCAGGCAGCGATCCGGCAAGCGGAGCCGCAAGGGCTCGTCTGTGCGCCGCGAGTTCGCCTAAATTATAAGTCTTGGTCTCGCCCAGTCCCTCGCTGGCGGCAATCTGTGACCAGGCCAGCGCATCGCCCGGGCGCGATGTCAAGTAGAACACTTGCCGGTCTTCCTCATTGGAAAGCCTGAGCAGGCTTGTAGCAATAGCGCGAAACCTTTCGGGATCGCTCTCGATCAGCGCCTCGTCCAGCACCAGCGGCAGGCGCGCGTCCTTCTCTTCGCGCTGAGCGAAGGCCACTCTTATTGCCAGCAGCAGCTGCGTCTTTTCCCCGCGGGACAACTCGTCGATATTTTTGCCCACACCCTTTGTCTCGTCGATCGCCCGAAACGCCCTGGAATCCTCGTCGAAGTCGAGACTGAAATGGCCAAGAGTGAAAAGAGAAAAGAGCTTGCTGGCCAGATTGAGAATCTCCGGACGGCTTTCGCGAACGTAAGTTGCCTTGGCTCGCTCGAGAAGAAACCTGCCGGCCGCTGCGAAGATCTCGCTCTCTCCTGCTTCTCTGAGCTCCACGATCGCCTGCCGGTAGCTTTCAAGTGCCAGTTCGACGACCTGCTCCCGGCCGGCTGCGTCGATCTCATCTTCGAGGCTTTGGATTTTTTTCAAGTACTCATCGTGTCTGTTCGCCTTGCTCTCGAGATCCCGCCGTAAAACATCGAGTTCGGCGGAGGACAGCCCGAGCCATCCCTGTTCTCCCTCGAAGCGCCCGGCCAGCGCTTCTCTGGCTGTTTGCGCGTCGTGAAGCGCTTGACGGTTCTTCTGGTACTCATCGATCATCTCGTAGCGCGACCGCAGATCGCCAAGATCGCCGACCTGCACGCCGGCGTTTTTGTATAACTCAGCCAATCGCTCTTGCAGTTCGGCGAGGTAGCCTTCAATCTGGTTCGCCTGTTTGTGCGCTTCTTCTATTCCCTTCTGGGCCAGGCGATATTCGGAGGCTCGTCGGGCCAAGTCCTCGACATAAAGCGTAGCCCGTGATGCGTCCGGGCATTCCGTGTAACCAGAATCACGCAGAAAGGAACAAACCGGCTCGAGGATCTTGGCAAGCTGAGTTTTCTTCCGCTCGAGGGAGCCCTGTTTGGCAGACAGATCGGACTGCGCTGTCCTGTAGGCTTTAAGTGAGTCGGCAAGCAGGACCAGAGCCACCGGGGAATGCTGCTCGGCCATGCCCAGGCTCATTCCGCTCTTTTTCCAGCGGCGCTTGCAGTCAGCGATTTCTTTCTCGGCCTGCTCGATGCGGGCCGATATTCTCTCGATCATTTCCTTTTTGACACGCAACTGAGCTTCTATGGCCAGACGGTATTCCTTTTCCTGTTCCAGCTTTCTTAACTCCTGTTGCACCTGGCCGACATCGAAGTGCCGCAGATCGACGCAGGCCAACCGGTGGCATTCATTTTCGACCTGTGCTCGCCGACCGTCGTCCGGGAGAACTCCAGGACGCATGGCAAACCAGCCGTAGAGTATCGGAACAACCGGCAGGAGCAGCAGCAGAAAAAGAGGTGAGCGTGCGGCCATGAAAATCGCCGCTAAAGAAACCGCAGCAGCACCCAACGGTACCAGCCAAAGTCGCAGGCTGTCTCTGGGGTCACTGGTGCCAACAGGCAGCCGAAGCCATTCGCGCAATAATCGCGTGGCTTCTTCGAGATCGGATCCAGAGCTGCCTGAATTGAGCCCTTCTATCTGGGATGTCAACAACCCGCGTTCGGCGCTGAGTTTATCAAACTCGGCTTCTTTGCGGCTGCTTTCCCGGTGCAGGTTGTCGATCAGATCGAGCCCGGAAGAGTCCAGTCCTGTAAGCAGTTGAGGATCACCCAACTTTTCAAGTGATTTCTCCGCTAGAGAAAGTCTTTGGCGTTCTCCCGCAAGATCAGTATCGAGTTGGCGAATGATCGCTTCTTGTTCTTGCGCCAATCTGACCCGGTTGCGGTGCTCCTCCAGTGTGTTCTCGTCCGGAGGCAGGCCCTTGCCGAATCCACAGGCTTCGCTCCGCTGCTGCTCGGCGTGAATACGTTGCCCGCTGTCGTCGAGTTGCGCGCGAGCGTTTTTGATGTCTTTCTCGAGGCTCTCGAGCAAATTGCACTCTGCGCCAGTCAACTTTGCCATGGCCGGATCGAAGGCAGCCAGGGAGCTGTCGAGTGTTTTGATCTCACGATCTTTTTCGCGGAGATCAAGAGCTATTTTCAGCTGATGGAGCGATTGGGCTGCCTGCTTGGCCTGACTGCAGTGGCGCCGAAGATCCGGCAAACGGTCTTTTGACTGTTGCAGCAACTTTTGCTTGCCGGCCAATCTATTGAGTTCTCCGCGCGCTTCTCTAGCTCGCTTGGCCTCGTCTTTTCCCCGGGAGCGCTTGTGCTTGAAGGGGTCCTGCTCGATAACCGTCGAAACCTCCACTCCCCCGGCCATCTCCCTGGACACGCGCCCGGCCAGCGCGCGATCCGCACCACCCGGAAGGAAAAGGTTGTCGACGGTGATTGTGTAGCAGTCGGCCAGCACCGCATCGACGGGCATGACGGGGTAGCTGCAGTCATTGCCGTCCAGTTGGGCCCGCCTGTCCTTGCCGTCTATCTCGAGCCGGAGACTTCCGGCTGCCGATGCCCAGACACTTGTCAGGCGTACTCGTTTATCCTGTATGTCGTCCGGCCAGAGCAGCCCGCGGATAGCCAATGCGGTCGTAGTCTTGCCCGAACCGTTGCCGCCGACAATGAGATTACATCCCTCAGACAGGTCGTCGTAAATCGGGCCTCGCTTGTCGTCGTATTCGAACCCCGGCATGCGCAGGATAGTAAGTCGCCGGATTTTCATTTCGTTTTTTCCAGGCCGTCCCTGGTGGCAAGCAACATTTCCAGGGCTCGAAATCCCGCGCTCTGCAGGAGCGCACGGACCTGTTCCTCATCCAGGCTGATATCATCACTCACCTGGGCAAACTGAATGCCATCGCCGATCTGACGTTCGATCTGTGACTTGGCTTCTTCTATCAGAACTTTGTACTCGGTCAGAGGTTGCTTGCTTTCAAGAAGTAGCAGATCGCGGGCGAGTGTGGCCACCGGCGATCCACCTCCCGAGAGTCTTTTCAAGTCGAGGCGCGGACGGGTACGGTCTTTGACTTTATCTACAAAGGAGATTAGGCCCTCGCGCTCTGTCGTCAGGTCGTCGATTTCGATATTGGCAAGCAACTGCGGCAGTTTTCCGTGCACCTCGGTTGCGCCGATCAGCTGAACCCTCAGGCCAAGCGCTCGGAGATCGTCGAGTTCTTCTCCCAACTCTTCCAGCCGGCCTGTGCAAGCGCTTGCCAGACGTTCCTCGAACGACGGGCGATCGGTAGCCGTTGACAGGTCTGCCTGACACACGTCCCAGCGCATACCGGCCACCTGAACCTGCTCTCTCTCGACGACTCCCGATTCTTTGACTTTAAGCAGCCAGGCGCCATGCCAACCGCATTCAGATGGATCCAGGCCCTGCGGGGAGCCGCAATAGAAAATTGGCTGGCTGCCCTGAGCCGAAAGCCCGGGGTGGTGTATGTGGCCCAATACCCAGGCAGCCTCTGGGGTCGAGCTCAACTCAGCACTGGAAACGGGGGCATAGATTGAGCTGCCGGCGTCGAGATCACAGTGTAAAAGCCCAAGCGATGGAGTTTTTGAATCCTGGTTGAAGGGGTAGCCTGCGAGAGGATCTTCGCGGAAATGCCGTGAGGGGAAAGACCAGCCGTGTAGCAACAGGGCTACCCGCCCGTCCTTCTCTATGCCGTATTCTTCCCACTTGCCACCTGCGCCCAGCAGCTTAAATCCGTCGATGTCCCGTGCCAGTCTGACCAGTAGTTCGTAATCGTGGTTGCCGGCGATAGCAACAACCTGTATGCCGTTTTCTACAAGCTTGCGAACCCCGCTTTGCAGCTTGCCCCGGCCTTCGAAGTACTGATTATCTTCGTCTACCAGGTCTCCAGCCAGCAGTACGCCGTCGACGGCGAGTTCGACCGCCTTGTCTACCAGCCTGAACCAGGCTGCAGCCGGCGAGCACTCGCCGTTGTCGACCTCTCTTGGTAGGCGACTGGTACGTCGCCCCAGGTGGATGTCTGCTGCGCACAAGAAACTGATGGTCATCTGTATCGTCTCAACGAGTTCTGCCGGAAATTCACTTCCGGCAGTACCGCCGAGTCATGGGCAGTTGCTACGTCTAATAGCGGTCACGGCCACCGCCACCGCCACCGCGCCCCCCGCCATAACCACCGCGGCCACCGCCGCCACGGCCACCGCCGCGACCGCCACCGCCACCACCGCGGCCGCCACCACCCTGCCGCTCGCGGGCCTCGTCAACTGTTATCGTGCGACCGTCAAGCTCCTTGCCGTTTAGTTCGGCGATAGCCGCGTCGGCTGCCTGAGGCTCCGCGTACGTAACGAATCCGAAGCCGCGTGACTTACCGGAATACTGATCGGTAATGATCTTGGCATCGGCAACTTCCCCGAACCGCTCGAACGTGGCTCTGAGTGTCTCGACGGTTGTATTCCAGCTCAGTCCTCCGATATACAACTTCTTGGGCATGACTCTTCCTTTCTTCGCATACATCTTGGTTTTTGCAGCCACATCCCTGAGCATCTCGACTCGTGCCATACGATTATGGTAGAGCATGCCAAGGCGAATCCAAGTATGTGTGCCCATTGAGTTCGTGTCAACCTGATTGTGAATCCGCAGGTAGCGGCGGCCTGGACGCCATTTTAGAAACGGCATAGGATCGTCATCCAGGGATCCGGAGGCGTACCGATGGCGTGGAGAGAATCTCTTGGCATTATCCTGGCGGCTGTTGCCGCCCTGGTTTTCCCGGGGTGCCGGGACGGGGGCGATTCGTCGCTGGAGATTCGCTTTCCGAAAGACTTTAGCCTGGGTGCGGCCACGGCCGCCGAGCAGATCGAGGATGGCGACGACCAGTCCGACTGGTACCTATGGACCGGCCCCGAGCCGGAGGGGTTGGCTCACGGGACTTTTGTCGGCCAGGCTGCCCAGGGATATAGTCGCGCGCTGGACGACGTGCAACTGCTGACCCGACTTCATCTGGACGCCTACCGTTTCAGCATCAGCTGGTCGCGGGTGGAACCGCGCCGGGATGCCGTCGACGAGGCGGCCTTGCAGCACTACGACGAGTTGATCGATGTGCTGGTCGCGGCGGGCATCAAACCGATGATCACTGTGCATCATTTTTCGAGTCCCGTTTGGGTGGACGATCCGCGCCGGGGAGTCGAGTGCCCGGACGGCCCCGGCGACACCGACTTGTGCGGCTGGAACGACCCGGCCGGGGCGGAACAGATTATTGCAGAGTTGGCCGAGCATGCTCGCACTTTGGCGGCGCGCTACGGCGATCGCGTAGACGAGTGGTGCACGCTCAATGAGCCGCTGAACTACCTTCTGGCGGGCTACGGCGTCGGAATTTTTCCGCCGGGGCGCAGCCTGCTGCTTGGCGATTTCAACGGCTTCATAGACGCCGTGCGCAACTATACCCGTGCGCACGTTGCAGTTTACGATGCGATCCACGAGGCGGACACCGTTGATGCCGACGGCGACGGTGTAGCGGCGCTGGTTGGCCTGACGCTCTCGGTTTCCGAGTGGGTCCCGGCACGGGACAACCAGGTGAGCAGAGATCGGCAAGACGAAGCCGCCCGCGACAAGATCGTCTACGTACGTCACCACGCGCTGGTAGAGTCGCTGCTTAGCGGCACATTTGATGCCGACCTCGACGGCCAGCCGGATGAACAGCATCCAGACTGGGCCGGCAAGCTCGACTTTTTAGGAGTGCAATACTATGCCCGCATGGGTGTCACATCCAGCCCGGCATTGATGCCGGTACTCGAGCTGACGCCTTGCGCCGGCGGTATCGACATGGGCTCTTGCGTGCCGCCCCTGGACGAAACCAAGTGGGTTCCCAGCATGGATTACGAGTACTACGAGCCCGGGATCTACAACGTGCTTTCCGACTTTGCCGCTCGCTGGCCCGATTTGCCGCTGATTGTCACCGAATCGGGACTGGCCACAGACGTCGGGCGGCGGAGGGCCGAACATATTGTGCGCTCGCTCGAGCAGATCTGGTATTCGCGGGAAGAGGGCGCCGATGTGCGCGGTTATTACCACTGGAGCCTGATTGACAACTTCGAATGGATGGAGGGATACGGGCCGCATTTCGGGCTTTACTCGGTGGATCGCTCGACATTCGAACGCACGCCGACCGAAGGGGCGACGTTGCTCGGAGAAATTGCCGCCGGCCGGCGTCTGACAGAGGCCATGCGAAGGGACTACGGCGGCCTGGGACCGATGACGCCCGAACAGTGAGATGCCGGTTGCCAAGCAGCGCGGACTGGTTTATGTTGGGCCGGACAAGCCGCGCAGCTAAATGGCCGGGCCACACAAAGAGGAGCTTGAAAATGAAAGATTATTTTGGGAGTGGGGCACTTTTGATGATCGCCGTCGGGGGGCTGCTGTTTTCGATGGCGGTGTTCGCGGCCGGACCCAAGGTTTATGAAGTCGGCAAGACCTACCACGGTTTCAAGCTGCTGGCCAAGCAGGCGGTCCGTGAAATCGGCGCTAAGGCGCTAATTTTCGAGCACAAGAAGAGCGGTGCACACCTGCTGAAGCTGGCCGCTGACGACGACAACAAAACATTTTGCATCAGCTTCGAGACACTGCCGGATTCGGACGGTGGAATGCCGCACATCTTGGAGCACTCGGTGCTGAACGGATCGCGCAAGTTTCCGGTCAAGAGCCCCTTCGATATCCTGGTCAAGGGTTCGCTGAACACATTTCTCAACGCCATGACCTCGTCAGATTTTACCATGTACCCGGTGGCCAGCCGTAACCGGAAAGATTTCTTCAACCTGATGGATGTCTACCTCGACGCGGTTTTCCACCCCCTGGTTTTGCAAGAACCCCGGATTTTCAAACAGGAAGGCTGGCGTTTCGAGTTGCCGGCGGCAGACTCTGATTTGGCCTACAACGGTATTGTTTACAGCGAGATGAAAGGCGCCTTTTCCTCTCCGCCCAGGATAATGGACTACGTGATTTACAAGAACCTGTTTCCTGAAAACACTTACGGGTATGAATCCGGCGGATTGCCGGCGTCCATCCCGGATCTGACCTACAGCAAGTTTCTGGATTTCTACAAGAAGTATTATCACCCCTCGAACAGCTACATCACAATCTATGGCGATGGCGATACTGACAAGGAACTGGCCTTTATAAACGATAACTACCTCAAGGAGTACAAGCGCTCGAAGGACAAGGTAACGCTGAAGACACAGAAGCCGTTTGAGAAGATCAAACGCGTCGAAGCCGATTACCCCGTCGCGGCCGGCGAGGATACAAAGGGCAAGACGTTCCTGTCACTCAGCTTCGTAGCCGGGGGTGCGGCGCAAACAGATTTGAGCATGTCTTTGGACGTTCTGACCTCGGTGCTGGTCGACCTGCCGGCCGCACCAGTCAGACGCGCCCTGCAGAAGGCGGGCATCGGCAAGGATGTCTACGCAACATATGACGACATCAAGCAGGGTGTCTTCTCCATCGTTGTGAAGAACGCAGATGTCGGCGACCGTGACAGGTTCGAGAAGGTCGTTTTCGACACCTTGAAGCAAGTCGTCAAGGACGGACTCGACAAGAAAGACATCGAGGGTGTGATCAATCGTACCGAGTTCCGCTTGCGCGAGGCCGACTATGGCGGTTTTCCAAAGGGTCTATTTTACACTTATTATGCGCTACGATCCTGGATGTTCGCTGGCAAACCGCTTGTGCCTCTTGAGTACGAAAAAAGCCTCAAGAAAGTCCGCACGGCCCTCAGCCAGCCTTACCTGGAAGGGTTGATCCAGAAATACTTGATCGACAACCACCACGCGGTGCTGGCAATGATTAAGCCCAAACCCGGAATGGAAGAAGAAAATCAGAAAAAGGTCTTGGCCAAGCTTGCCAAGATCAAGTCATCTATGACGAAGAAACAGATTGGCGAGCTTGTCGAGCAGACCAAGGAACTCAAGGCCTACCAATCGGCTCCGGACAAGCCGGAGGACATCGCCAAGATCCCCATGCTTACCCTGGCCGATCTCGAGACCAAGACCGAAAAACTCGACGTACAGGAGCGCGAGTTGGACGGAGTCAGGGTGTTGCACTTTCCCTGCCAGACCAACGGTATAATCTACCTGAGACTGATGTTCGACGCCCAGGTTGTTCCGCGCGAGATGATTTCGTACATGCCTTTGCTTGCGCACGTCTTGGCCCAAATGGACACCGCCAGCCACAACTACGGTCAGATCAATACCGAACTGAACATTCACACCGGCGGGCTGTCATTCGGAGTGGAAACTTTTCCCGACTTTAAAGACTCGAATGTTTTTCATCCCAAGTTTGTAGCCGGCGCCAAGGTGTTGACGCCCAAGTTTACAAAGTTGATCGAGCTCGAGGGCGAGGTGATCGAGAAGACACGCTTTGGAGACAAGAAGAGGCTGCGCGAGGTGCTGGGAGAGTTGAACTCGCGGTTGCAGTCTCTGGCCAGGGGCAACGGCAACTTCCTGGCGGCCAGCAGGCTTGCATCTTATCTTTCCGCAAACGGCGACTACGAGGAACTCACGGGCGGGCTCTCCTTCATCAAGTTCATAGCCTCGAAGATGAAGGGTTTCGATAGCGGGGCCGATAACTTGATCTCCGATTTGCAAATGCTTAGTGGCCTCGTGTTCAACCGCCGCAACTTGACGATCGCCGTGACTTGTTCTGCCGAGGACTTCGAGGTGTTCAAGAAAAACATACACTCTCTTCTTGATGGCCTGCCCGACAGGCAACTCGAGCGCCAGAAGCTGGCGCTCGAGCCGAAGAGAGCCAACGAGGGTTTGCTGGCGGCCTCCAAGGTTCAGTATGTGCAAAAGGGCGCCGATTTCAGCAAGCTGGGCTATGTGTATTCCGGCAAGTTCAGTGTATTGCGACAGATATTGAGCCGCGACTATTTGACGCAGGCGATCAGGGTACTGGGGGGCGCATACGGCGCCTGGGCGGTTTTCGGGCGTGACGGGCTTGGGTACCTGGCTTCCTATCGCGATCCCAACCTGACAAAGACAATCGAGGCATTCAACGGCAGCGTGAATTTCTTGAAAACCTTCAAGGCAAGCGATCGAGAGATGACCCGCTTCATCATCGGTACAATCGCAAGGCTGGATCATCCCAAGACTCCGGCTGGAAAGGGCCGAGCGGCCGTTGCGTATTTTCTCAGGCATATAAAGGAAGCCGACAGGCAAAAAGAGCGCGACGAAGTGCTGGCCACCAGGCAAAAGGATATCCAGAATTTTGCCAAGCTGGTGGAGGACATCCTCAAAAACGCGGCCATCTGCGTCTACGGCAACGAGAAGGTGTTGCAAGACAACAAGAGTCTCTTCGGTTCACTGGTAAAGGTTTCCGATTAGCGGGGTTTCAAGCGCGGCATCCTGAAGCGGGAATCCGCCGGCCGACACGTGCAGTGCCTCTTCGTCGCCGCAAACCAAACAGAAACGTAAACAACTTTATGTTGCCTGGGTGTTAACGGTCGGCTGACGGACACCCGCTTCAGGATGCCGACTGGCTTATTGTTTTATCCGGCTGCTTATGACAATGAAGTTCTGGTCGAGAATGAATTCTAAAAACAGACCGGTATCGTCTGTCGAGTCGGCGTCTTTCGTGAGATCTACCTCGTAGCCGACTATCTCGCCGGCGTTTGTATAAATGGTCGCCTCGCTGAAATGCACACTCGATTCCGTGGTGTCATCGCCTGCAAGCTGAGCGGCGCGGCCGGTCAGGTCTTCGAGGATCACTTCCTGGAGACTGGTATCCAGGCTGTAGAAATCGTAGATGGTGTTACTGGAGTCGGGCGGGGGGAAGAAGTCAGCGTTTATATAACCGTATTTTTCAGCGCAGGAATACAGGCGTTCGATGGTCCACAGCCCGACCACCGCGACGGCATCGATTTCATCGAGGCCCTCGAAAAGGTTGTCGTCGGCGGTGCCGGGAGTCATGTCATGACCGTCGCGATGGCTGATCAGGTTCTGGGCCGAGTCGCGCCTTATAGCGCAGCCGACGTCGAGTCTAGAGAGATTGGTCCTGGACTGGTCGTTCAGGAAAGTCGTCAGTCCGAGACGGTCTGAAAAAAGATAGTCGAAACGAGCGGCGCAGACATAGAGCAACTGCAGAGTCTTAGGGCCGACCATGCGGATCGATGAAAGCTCATCCAGGCTCTCGATTGGATCGTCATCGGCTGTGCCGTTGACGCCGTCCGGGCCGTTGCGGTGCATGATGATGTTCGAGGCGGCATCGGCCCGAATGCCGCAGTCGAGATCAAGCCGCTCTCTGGTTGTATTGAGATCATCGCCGATGAAAGCAAACAGACCCTGATCGTCCAGCAGGCCCAAAGAACCCGAACTATCGGAAAGATCAACCAAGCTAGGCTCGCTGCCGCAGGCTGAAAACATAACTATAAAGATCAACGAGATGATGGTGAAACGGGCGAGTTTCATGACAGCTCCTCTTTTCAAGATGTTGTTCAAATCGTTGCATGCGGGCTAAGCAAAGTCCGTGCCAGTTTTGTGGTTCCTAACATGCCGCTTATTCGACGGCAGGGTTCATAATTTTCCAGAACCAGTTTTGTTTCTGTTGACAATGAGAAATAAAATTGCAAAAATGCAAAATTGATGCAACAAATTGACTTAATTTCCAATACAGATCAGGCATTGCATTCGGCGGAGGCTGAGCTTCTCGAGCGGCGGGTCGTTGAGCTGGCGCTGGAGCGTACCGATGCTCGTAACGGCGCGATATTTTTATGGGATCCCAAGGCAAAGGGTCTTGCGATCCATTTTCACTTTGTCGACGGACTGGTTATCAAACTGCCGGGCCTGGTGTTGCGCAGGCGGCAAGATGAGCGTCCAAATGGAATCGCGTTGTGGGTGCATGAGCATAACAAGCCCTATCTATGCAACGAGACTGCCGATGATCCGAATTATGCCAGATACTTCCAGGATGTACGCTCGGTTGCGGCTGTTCCCATTCCGTACCAGCATCGATCTTTGGGTGTAATCAGCGTATCATCGCGCCTGCCGGGTGCATTCACTGAAGACCAGCTTTCCGAACTGGAAACACTGGCCGCCTCTTCGGCCAAGTTTCTGAGAAGGGCGCAACTTTACTGGTCACAGGGCGCGGGAGAGGGACGTCCGTTTCTGATCAAGGGGCTCTCTCCCGAGTGGCTCGAGGTCGAGCGACAGCTCGAGCAAGTAGCCCCGACGAACGCTCCGGTATTGATCCACGGTGAAAGCGGCACGGGCAAAGAACTTCTGGCCAACGCCATTCACTTCAATAGTTCCCGCGCCCGCAGGCAGATGGTGACGGTAAACTGTGCCGCGATTCCCGAGGCGCTGCTCGAGAGCACGCTGTTCGGCCATGTCAAGGGCGCTTTCACCGGAGCCAGCTATTCCCGTACGGGGGAATTCCGCCGGGCTGACGAGGGCACCCTGTTTCTCGACGAGATTGGAGACATGCCGCTCGGGCTGCAAGCCAAGCTGCTCAGGGCGGTCGAGGAGGGAGAGATACAGCCGGTTGGAAGCGACGCTCCTCCCGTTCACGTCGATGCGCGCCTGATCTGCGCCACACATCGCGATCTGGCTCGTATGGTAAGGCAAGGCAGGTTTCGCGATGACCTCTACTACCGCATTAGCGTGGTCACAATGGAACTTCCGCCGCTTCGAAGCTACAGCGACAACCTGGAGCTGATGGCCGAGGTGTTCATGCTGCAATCGGCGCGCAAGCTGGATAAGGAAACCCGGCGCATCTCTGCGGCGGCAATGGAACAGCTTTGCGACCACGATTTTCCCGGCAACGTGCGCGAGCTGCGCAACGTGATGGAGCACGCGGTGATAATGTCCGACGGAGAGGAGATCTTGCCCGAGCACCTGCCGCGTACGTTGCGAGAGAGGCGAGGCACTCGGAGCGAAACGCCGGCCGGAGAGCACACACTGCGCCAAATGCGCGAGAAGTGGCTGGCCCCGCAGGAGCGCCAATACCTGATCCAACTCTTGACGGAATGCCGGGGAGACGTGAGAGAAGTGGCCCGCATGGCCGGGGTGAACCCGGTGACTATATACCGCCTGCTCAAACGACGCGGAATCTCATTGAAGCGCAACTTTCTCGAAGATGGAAATTCGGGCGCAAACTAGAAAATCACTACCATCGAACTTGTTGTAACCAGTTGGTAGAATCCGGCTATGTCTCGTTTGTGCAGGACTATACAGCCCCAGGAGAGGTGGCGCGGGCCATCATTGTTCCATTCATCGATCCAGCCGTGGAACCCGATCCCGCCGCCCAGGCGGGTTTTTCCATTTGTAGGTTTGCGCAAGCCCCAGTTCTTGGCGATTTCGGCTTGCGTGTTCTTGTTGATCAGGTTGTTGTGTCTGCCCCAGGCTGCGTCGTATGGGTTGGGGTAGTTGAGTTTGATCCAATACCCCCCGTAGTAGGCACCGAAGTCGCCGCCGAAATTGCCCGTTTTCTTTTCGATCACGAAGTACATGCCCTTGGGAGTTTTCAGATCACCGCGGCGGCGTTTTCTTCCTTTTCCCTGGCCGAAGCTGACCTGGTACCCGGCCTTGAGCTTGCCCTGCTGGTAGAGGCGCATTTGATAAGATTCCAAATCGACCAGTATCAGAGTTCTTTCTTTTTGAGGAATGAACAAGTTGCGGTGGGATTTGATGAACCGGGTCGGAGAGGCGTAGTTATCGAGGATCCATTTCTTTGTCTTATTCTGGGCGCTCGGCCAGTAGATTGCCGGGATTTCTTCGTTCCAGCGCAGTTCGAGATGTAAATGAGCCTTGAAGAGCTTGCGGGGATCACGGCCGATTGTGCCGATTATCTGGCGACGCTTGACGATCTCGCCTACCTTTACCTTGACCTGGCCCATATGGACGTACAGCGAACGAATGCGCTTTTTCAGGTGGTTCTCGTAGAAGACATGCTGGATCATCACCACCCGGCCCCACAGGGCGTCCGCCTGTTCGGCGAAGATCACCCTGCCGGCGGCCACAGCGTGCACGGGCTGGCCGGCGTCCGTGTCGCCGCCGCCCTTGCCGTTCCAGTCCTCGCCCGGATGAACACCCAGGTAGAACTTCCTGCCGAAGGCCATTGATACATACCAGCCATGATGAAGCTTGCCGGTCTTAGCGTCTTTGTAATTGCCCCTGGCGTCCGGGTTGCCCAGCGGAAAGTCGAAGCCGTCCGATGCTGGAACGTTGTCGGTATCGAGGTACTCATCGAAGACGTCGGCGGCAAATGCCGCCGGGGCCCAAAGCAGCCAGATGACCAGGACCGTTTTCATTGCTGACATGCTAGCACATAGAAGATACACAGGCTCAGCCGGGAAAAACAAATTTACCCAGGCTGCAAACCAGCAGTGTTATTAGCACGGCTCCAATCCCTTCGAGCCAAAGTCCGGTCTTGAACATCTTGGCAAGTTTGATGCGGCCCGAGCCGAAGACTATTGCGTTTGGCGGTGTGGCGACCGGCAGCATGAAGGCGCACGAGGCTGCCATCGTGGCCGGGATCATCAGCGTCATCGCGTTGATGCCCATTGCCTTGGCCGCAGCGGCCAGCACCGGAAGCATGGTTATGGTCGTGGCCGTGTTCGAGGTCAATTCGGTCAGGCCGGCCATCAGCAGGCAGGTCAAAAAGACCACCACAAACTCCGGCAGTCCGCGCAGCACCAGTAGCTGGTTGCTGATCCAGGCGGTCAAGCCGCTCGACTCCATTCCGGCGGCCAAGGCAAAGCCACCGCCGAAAAGCAGCAGTACTCCCCATGGCAGGCGCTTTGTTTGTTTCCAGTCGAGGGCGAACTCGCGTTTTTTCAGGTCGACAGGAATGGCGAACAGCAGCACCGCCGCCGCTATGGCTATAGTCGTGTCGGTCGCAAGCGGCAAGACTTTCGAAATCAGCGGCCGGCGCACGATCCAGGCCAGAGCGGTCAGCACGAAAACGGCCAGTACTATCTTCTCGCCGCGCGACATGGGACCCAACTCGGCCAGCTCTCCCCGGACGTCGATCGAGACCTTTTCTTTCGATACCGGCGACGCCAGCCTTACCAGAACCAGCCAGACGATAGGCAGCATCACGACTACCAACGGCAGCGCCAGAAGCATCCACTGGCCAAAACCTATCTCCGCTCCTCCCGATACGAGCTTTCTTACCTGACCGGCCAAGACGATGTTAGGTGGAGTGCCGATCAGCGTACCAATACCGCCGACAGAGGCGGCGTAGGCGATGCCCAGGAGCAGGGCAACGGCCAGCCTGTCCGACTCATTGTCCTTTTTGAAACGATCGAGCACTGCGATTGCGATGGGCAGCATCATGACCGTCGTGGCCGTGTTCGAGACCCACATCGAAAGCAACGCCGTGGCCGCCATGAATCCCAGCACCAGGGTACGTTTCGAGGTTCCGAAGACACGGATCGTCTGCAGGGCGATGCGCTTGTGCAACCCCCACTTCTCGATCGACAAAGCCATCAAGAAGCCGCCCAAAAAGAGGTAGATGTTGTGATCGCCGTAGTTTAGTGCAGTCTGCTTGCCGTTCATTATGCCCAGCCAGGGGAAGGCCACCAGCGGGATCAGCGAGGTCGCCGGAATTGGAATGGCCTCGGTTATCCACCAGATGACCATCAACAGGGCCACCGCGGCAGTTCGCACTCCGGCCTGCGACATCCCCGCGGGCCCGGGCAACAGCAACATCAGGGCGAATGCCAGAGGGCCTGCTATCAATCCGATCTTGCGCGCTTTCATTGGATTGCTACAATAGCTCTAATCAGGCTTCATATAAAGGATCAGAAATATGCTGGTCTGGTTTGACAAGCCTGCGGGGGCGTGAGAAGTCTCGTATGTCATGAATACCGAAAACAAGTACATCCTGGCAATCGATCTGGGCACCTCGGGGCCCAAGGTTGCCCTGGTCTCCGGCTCGGGCGAAGTCGTCGCCAGCGAGTTCGAAC
>CAZENH010000031.1:58209-66842 GCA_964513625.1 uncultured Myxococcales bacterium
CCCAAGGTTGCCCTGGTCTCCGGCTCGGGCGAAGTCGTCGCCAGCGAGTTCGAACCGAACCGCCTGATACTGCTTCCCGACGGCGGAGCCGAGCAGGATCCCGACGAGTGGTTCGATTCGATAATGACGGCCGCCAAGCGTCTGTTGTCCGGCAGGCCGGAACTGCGGAAAGATGTGGTCGCCGCTTGCTGCACGGCGCAGTGGTCGGGGACGGTTCCGGTCGACGAGCACGGGCAGCATCTGATGAACGCCGTGATTTGGATGGATTCGCGCGGTGAGCCCGATGCCAAGGCGCTTGCTTACGGTTTTCCGTGTGTGGAAGGCTACGGACTGTTCAAACTGCTGCGCTGGCTTCGACTGACTGGCGGCGCTCCGACGCGCTCGGGCAAGGATAGCCTGTCGCACATCTTGTTCATCAAGCGCAAAATGCCCGAGATCTTCCTGAAGACTCACAAGTTTCTCGAACCCAAGGATTATCTGAACCTGCGCTTGAGCGGACTAGTGGCCGCCTCCTACGATTCGATCGCCCTTCACTGGCTGACCGACAACCGCAAGATCGACGAGATCGATTACAGTGACAAACTGCTGGCCATGGCCGGGCTCGAGCGCCACCGGTTTCCCGATTTGCTACGGGCCGTCGACGTGCTCGGACCGCTCAAGCCGGAGATAGCCGCTGAGTTGGGCCTTCCGGACGATGTCAAAGTAGTAATGGGCACGCCCGATGTGCAGTCGGCGGCGATCGGCTCGGGGGCAGTAGACGATTTTGCCGCACACCTGTATATCGGAACCTCGTCGTGGATCACCTGCCACGTGCCGTACAAGAAGACAGATCTGATCCACAACATGGCCTCCTTGCCCTCGGCTGTTCCCGGTCGCTATTTCGTGGCCAATTCGCAGGAAGTCGCGGGCGGCGCATTGGGTTTTCTTGTCGACAAGATCATCTATCCGGACGACGCTTTGGCCTGCGGTCCGCGGCCCGATAATGCCTACAAGATTATCGACCAACTGGCGGCGAGCGTACCGGCAGGGAGCGACAAGCTACTTTTCACGCCCTGGCTTTATGGCGAGCGAACTCCGGTTGAGGATTCCTACCTGCGGGCCAGCTTCGTGAACATGTCTCTGGGGACCACGCGCGCCCATATGGTACGGGCGGTGCTCGAGGGTGTGGCCTTCAACACTCGCTGGCTGCTAAAATACGTCGAGAAATTCATCAGAAAGAAAGTCGAGAAGCTCGATCTGATAGGGGGCGGAGCGCGCTCGGACAGTTGGTGCCAGATATTCGCCGATGTTCTCGATCGCCCGGTCAGGCGAGTTGCCGATCCGGTTATGGCCAACGTGCGCGGAGCCGGATTGATCGGCGCAGTGGCCATGGGGTTGATTGCCTATAAAGACATCCCGAGCCTGACGCGCATCGATCGTGTCTTCGAACCCGACCAGTCGAAGCGTGCGATCTACGACGAGTTGTTCGAAACCTTCATGCTCATCTACAAGCGCAACCGAAAGCTGTTCGTCGGGCTGAACAGAAAAAGCTGACCGCTTGTCAATGGAGTGGGTGATGGATCTGAAGAAAGTATTGATTGAGCAAATCGGGCGCATCGACCCGCGCGTCTTTGCCGCCGTGATGCGGGTTGCAAAAAAAGTGCCGCTGGTCAACAAGCGGCTGGATGCCGAGTATCAACACATGATTTCCGGGATGGAGCACTCGCTCAAGCCCTACCGGGAAGAGTTCGAAAGCTACTCGCAACTTCCCCGGGCGGGCCTGCCGCACGAGGAGATCCTTGCGCAGATGAAAACGATGAACGAGCGCGAGGAGACCCGTTGGAAAGACGGCCATGTCTCGGGCGCGGTCTACCATGGGGATACCGATCACATCGATTTTCTCAATCGGGTCTATGCCTTGACCTCGCAGTGCAACCCGCTGCACTCGGATCTGTGGCCGAGCAACTCAAAGTATGAGGCCGAGATTGTCTCCATGACCGCCAACATGCTCGGCGCGGGCGAAGCCGGGCTGGGGGCCGAGGTCTGTGGAACGGTCACCTCGGGCGGCACCGAGAGCATATTGCTGGCGATGAAAACCTACCGCGACCGGGCCCGTAAGCTGCGCGGTATCCGGCGGCCCAACATGGTAGTGCCGGTGAGCGCTCACGCGGCTTTCGACAAGGCCGCTAAGTATTTCGGTATCAAGCAGATCAAGCTACCACTGGGTCCGGACTTCGGGGCAAACGCCAAGAAGGTTGCGCGCGCCATCGATCGCAATACGATCGTGGTGATTGGCTCGGCTCCCAGCTTTCCCCACGGGGCGATCGATCCCATAGCCGAGATGTCGAGCCTGGCTCAGAGGCGGGGTGTCGGCTTCCACACCGACGCTTGCCTGGGAGGATTTGTCCTGCCCTGGGCACGGAAGTTGGGCTACCGCGTACCTGAATTCGATTTCCGCCTGCCCGGTGTGACGTCGATGTCTGCCGATACGCACAAATACGGATTTGCAGCCAAGGGCACCTCGGTGGTTCTCTACCGCGATCCAGAGTTGCGCCGCTTCCAGTATTTCACCGCCACCGACTGGCCGGGCGGGATGTACTTCTCGCCGACCTTTGCCGGCAGCCGGCCGGGCGCCCTGAGCGCGGCCTGTTGGGCGGCTCTGCTTGGAATGGGCGAGCAGGGTTACCTGGATGCGACGCGCAAGATAATGCAAACAGCAAGCGCCGTGCGCGAGGGAATTGAAAAGATCCCCGGGTTGCGTTTGCTGGGCGACCCGCTCTGGGTGATCGCTTTTTCATCTGACGAGTTCGACATCTACCGGGTCATGGATTTCATGAGCAGCCGCGGCTGGAACCTCAACGGCTTGCACAAGCCGCCCGCGGTGCACCTGTGTATCACGTTGCGCCACACCCAGGCCGGCGTAGCGGAGCGCTTTTGCACAGATCTCGAGGCGGCCGTCGAGCACGTCAGATCGAGCCCCGCCGAGAAAGGCGGACTGGCCCCGATTTACGGCCTGGCCGCCAGTATTCCTTTTCGCACCGAGGTTGCTGAACTGCTCAGCCGCTATATCGACCTGCTTTATAAAGTCTGATCCGCAATCTGTCCCGGGCTTGACCACCAGAGCCAAAAGCGCGAGTCTGTAAGAGTAACGGGAGATCTGTGAGGGTTCGAGATGACCAAGACAATCGAGGCATTCGTCGTAGCGATTTTACTACTGTTCTTTTCGGCCTGGATCACGGCCTGTTCCAGCGATACCTCGGGCGGCCAGGATGCCGACGGCTTCGCCGACGCCGACGGTCGTGACGGCGGCGACTTACCGGCGGACAACGACGCCGGGCAGGATGGGGCGGACGAGAACGTCGATCCCTGCGCCAACATGAACTGCCCCCCGCAGCAGCACTGTGAAAACAACGGAGGGGTCGCAAGCTGCGTGGACAACACTTGCGATTTTCTGAACTGCACGGATACCGAGGAGTGCCAGGAACAACCCGGGGGCGGGGCGATCTGCGTGGACATTTCCTGCGATTCGGATCTGGATTGTCCGCTCGAGCGGTTTTGCGACGGCACAAAGTGCGTCGACGATATGTGCCAGCCGGGTTGCCGCGAGTGCGCCGGTCAGACTGTGCGGTCTTGCTTGCCGAACGGCAGTGGTTTCACGGCCCAGTACACCTGCGGCAGCGCGGGCTACTTCGAGAGCGTTTGCTCGGACGACGGGCAGTGCCATGCCTTTTGCACCTGCGAGGATGACTGGGACTGTCCCGCCTGGATGGCCTGCGAGGACGGGGCCTGCCTGGGCACTGGCCGAGAACCGACTTGCCGGCTCGATCCGCAGCCTTTCACCAACGTGCTGCCGACGCCCGAGATAGTCTGGGGCGGCACCCAGGCGGACCCCACCGCTGCCGGAAGTCCCTTTGTCGACTCGGTCCAGGTGGTCATGACTCCGCTGGTGGCCAACCTCGACGACGACAACGGCGACGGCTTGATCAACGAAAACGATTTTCCGGAGATCATTTTCATCTCTTTTCGCCTGCACGAGTACACGACGAACGGAGTACTGCGCGCCATTCACGGGGGCGGTCCGAACAAGGGTGGAGACTACTTCGCCACCTGCGGCTCTACCACCTGGCATGAGGGAGACGACCTGGGCATGGCCTGCGCGTACGCGAACGCCGACATCGACTCGACAACCTCGCTGGCTGTGGGCGACCTGGACTACGACGGAGTGCCCGAGATAGTGGCGGTAACCGAGAACGACGGAATCAACATCTACTCGAACGAGGGCAATCTGATCTCTAGCAACACGGCCGGCAGCCTAGGGGGCGCCAACCCGGCGGTGTCGCTGGCCAATGTCGACAACCAGGGAATGGCCGAGATTGTCATCGGTCGCAGTGTTTTTACTTTGCAAAAGAACGCCGGTGTTCTCTCAGTGCTCGATCGCTTTCAGGGCAATCAGACCTATGGCACGAACGGCCAGGGATCGATCTCCTGCGTCGCCAACCTGGCCGGCGACGCCAAGCAGGAGATCGTCGCGGGCACCGTCGTCTACCGCATGCCTAACCCGCCAGCGGGAGTCGCGGCTCAAGCCGACTGCAGCGGCAACGAAGTCGATCCCGACGAAGTGGCTTTCTGCAACGGTCAACTGCCGGTGCTCTGGGACGCCCAGCAGGTAAACGGCAGCGTATCCCAGCGCGAGGGTTTTTGCGCCGTGGCCGACGTGCTGGGTGTCGATCCGCTGCAGGATCCCGGTCCGGCAAACCCGCTGGACGGCAAGCCGGAAGTGCTGGTTATCGCCAACGGACGGCTGGAGGTCTTCAACGGCGAGACCGGCGTCGAGTACCGCGACATCGACATCCAAAACGGTTTCCGCGGCGGGGCGCCCAACGTGGACGATTTCGACGGCGACGGGTTTCCCGAGTTGGGCACCGCCTTTGAGACGCGCTACGTACTCTACGATTTCCAGCCGCCCAGCCCCAACTGCCCCGACTGGCCGGTGGTGATGGTCGAGGGACAGCCGCGTCCGGCCGGTGACCCGGACAGGCTGCCCGGCGGCGCCTGCACTGACGACAGCGATTGCACGCCCGGCGAGGCGGTTTGCAACAAGACCATCGGGCAGTGTGTCTGCCTGCACAACGGCTGGCAGAGCCAGACCGAGGACGATTCCAGCCGGGTGACCGGCTCGAGCGTCTTCGACTTCAACGGCGACGGCGGGGCCGAGGTGATCTACAACGACGAGTGCCGCTTCAGGATCTACAACGGGCTGGACGGCACGATCCTCTTTTCGGAGCCTTCCGAGAGCCGCACCCGGGTAGAGTACCCGGTAGTGGCCGACGTGGACAACGACGGCAACGCCGAGATCGTCTTCTGCACCACAACCGAGTCGGGTTTCTGCTCTGAACACCTGAACAGCCAGTACAACGCCGGCATCGAGGTCTGGGGCGACGCCGGCGACTACTGGGTTTCGGCGCGTCGGATCTGGAACCAGCACAGCTACCACGTGACCAACGTGCTGGAAAGCGGCGCCATCCCGCTGCACGAAGTCGAAAGCTGGAAATCTTTCAACGGGCGCGTCTACAACACTTACCGCTCGAACCCGCGCTCGTACAATACCGCACCCGATCTGACCCCCAGCGCAGTCCAGTTTTCATCTCCGGACGCCAGTTGCGGCCAGCTGTCGTCGAAGCTCGACATCACGGTGCAGCTCGAGAACATCGGCGATCTGCGGGTGGGGCCGTTGGTGGCTGTGACCTTCGAGGGCACCTGGAACAGCGTTCCGGTGACCGAAGCCTTGCTCGACGGCCTGGGCCAGCCGCTCGAATACGTCCTGCAGAACCCGCTCGAGCCCGGCGGCGTGCTGCTTTTCACCGTATCTTACGACGCCGCCGACAATCCCCAGGGCACGCTGCCCGACCTGGTTCGCGTGATAGTCGACGCCGACGAGCGCGAGCGCGAGTGCCGCGAGGACAACAACGACATCTCGGCCGATGTGTCTCCCGGCGTGCAATCGGCCGATCTACGGGTCGAACTCGGCGCGGTCAACTCCAACATGTGCCCGGATCCGACTGTCGAGATGACGGTCTACAACGACGGATCGTTGCCGGCCTCGGATATCGTGGTGCGCTTCTACGCCGGCGATCCCGACCAGGGCGGAGCACCGATTCACGAGGAGATCATCCCCGGCCCGTTGGATGCCGGGCAGAGCACGAGCCTGACGGTGACGCTGCTCAATTTTCCTACGTCACGCCTGATAACTATTTATGCCGTGGTCGATCCCGACAATCTGATTTTCGAGTGCAACGACGGCAACAACAAGGCCGTGGGCGAACAGGTAATTTGCTACGAGACCTGATCCCGGCTTGACAACCGATCCGGGGGCCCGTTGGTGAGCCTGTCTTCGAGAACAACAGCCCATCTTGGTGCGATTGCACTGGCTTTGATGAGTGTGAGCTGCGGGCCCGGTTCACCCGGCCTGAGCCCGGCTCCCTCCGACGATCCCGCTGATTACCTGGTGGACGGTTCGTTGAACTACAGGATTGAAGTGTCGCAGCCGCGCTGGGTTGTGCCCTCGGCAGGGTTGCCGGATAACGTGACGCCGCAGGTCGCCAACAACAACGTGGACATTCATTTCTATGAAGATCGTCTTTACATGGCCTTCCGCACTGCACCCACCCATTTCGCCTCGGACCAGGTCGAGATGTACGTTGTGTCGTCGCTCGACGGCGGCACCAGCTGGGAGTATGAGACGCACATCGACATGGGCAGCGACCTGCGCGAACCACGCCTGTTCGATACGGGCGGTAGCCTGCAGCTGATTTTCTTTCAAGCCGGGACGGACATGCTGAACTTCGAACCACTGCGCATATGGCGCGTTTTTCGCCGTGGCCTCGGTGACTGGAGCGCACCAGAGGTTCTGCTGGACGAGCCGGAGGTTCCCTGGGACGTCAAGAAGCGTTCTGGAAAGATCTGGATGACGTCCTACCAGGGCGAACATTACAGCCCCGATCCCGATGCCGGCATCCAGGTTCATTTCAAACAATCGGAAGACGGCATTGACTGGCGCCTGGTCGAAGATGCTCCTTTCGTCTACGCGGGCGGCGTATCCGAAGTGGCCTTCGAGTTCGATAGCGACGGATCGCTGTGGGCCGTGACTCGCAACGAGGACGGAGACCAAAGCGGCTGGGGCTCGCACGTATGCAGCGCACCGGCCGACCGGCTCGGCGTCTGGGATTGTCCGTCGCAGACCGATCCCGAACGATACGACTCGCCCGAGCTGTTCAGGCACGGGGACGATCTGTACCTGGCCGCCCGGCGGGATGTCGGCGGGCCCTTCGGGGCGGACGGGGACATGGCGGCCTATTCGCTGAGGCCCAAGCGCAGCGCGATCTACAAGATCGACAAACAGCAACACAAAGTAGTTCAGCTGTTCGATCTACCGGGCTGCGGGGACACCGCTTTTCCGTCGCTGCGCCGCAGCGGCGCCCATACCTTTTTACTCGCCAACTACACTTCGCCTCTCGACGATCCGGACGTTTCATGGCTGCAGGGCCAGACGAGCCCCCAAGGGACCCAGATCTACCTGGTGACCATCAGTTTCGTGCCGGAATAGGGATTGTCGGCTATTATTTTTTTGGCGGTTTCTTGTGCTTGGCGATGACTTCCCCAAAGTCCCCGGGTTTTTCAAGAATCTCCAGCTTCTGCTCGACGGCGCCCTTGTCGGCTGCACCGGGCCGTTCCTTGAGATAAGTCTTGAAGGCGGCTATCGCCCTGGAAGGGCTGCCGGCGTGCTCGGGATCATTGGCCAGCTCGTCGAGGTACAGCTCGTACAGGCAATCGCCGAGCAGCAGCCAGACGAAACCCTTGTTGGCTTTCTCGAGCCGTTTCTGGAGATCGATGGCCTTCTGCAGCGGCGCCAAGGCATCCTGGTAGCGCTCCAGATGCCAGAGAATCTTACCGCTGTTGAAGTAAGAGTTGGCCTCTTGGGGATCCAGTTCAACAACGCGCGCAAAGGCCATCAGCGCCTCGTCGAAACGATGCTTCTCGGCCAGGCAGATTCCGCGGTGATAGTGCGCGGGAACACTCTCGGGATCTTCGGCCACGGCCTCGTCCAGCTTTTCGAGGGCGCTGTCGAACTTGTCGCTACCCATCAATTCCTTGGCTTCCTCGGTAAGGCGGGTGGCTTTATCGGTGAAGTAGTAGACATACCTGACCGTTACCGCAACCAGCAGGGCGACAAAAATAACCAGGCCTATCTTGACCTTGCCCGATTGCTCATGTTGAAGACGCAAGAGATTCTCCTCCTTCCCGCCGGTCGCACTCCAGGCGCGCTAAAATCTGCTCGGCCGCGCGCACCGAGCGGCGCTGCCATTCGGCCACCAGCGCAGCCTGCTCTTCCTGAGACAGGTCGCCCTGGTTGCCTGTGCGTCTCTCGCGCTCGGCGGTTCCGCAGGCCAGTACTATGCCGGCCGCAACTGAGATGTTCAGGCTCTGGCTGAACCCGCGCATGGGAATTTTGAACTTGCCGTGCGCGGACCCGAGCATTTCCTTGCTGGGACCCTCGTGCTCGTTGCCGAAAACCAGAGCCAGGCGCCTCTCCCAGGGCAGGTCGATGAGCGGCGTCGCGGCCGGATCGGGATCGGCAAGCCAAAGAGCGAAATTTT
>CAZENH010000032.1:0-66535 GCA_964513625.1 uncultured Myxococcales bacterium
GCTCCTCCCTGCGGTCGTCGCTGCGAACCATCTAGAAACACGCCCGGAGGGGCTCGAACCCCCGGCCTGTGGATTCGAAGTCCACCGCTCTATCCAGCTGAGCTACGGGCGTACAATTGTTACTCAGTCCAGCTGCACCAGACCGACAGCATGCGGGTCCTGCTTCGCAGGCCCTCGCAGCTGTTGCGGTCTGGCACCGTTCCTCCCTCGCTCCGCTCGGTCGTCACGGAGCTACGGGCGTATGCTATGGGTCGTAAAGGATTCGAACCTTTGGCCCGCGGATTAAGAGTCCGCTGCTCTACCAACTGAGCTAACGACCCGACAAGGGTGAGTGATGGGGCTTGAACCCACAACATCTGGAACCACAATCCAGCGCTCTACCAATTGAGCTACACCCACCGCGCCATTACAAGCTGAATTGCCTACCAGACGGGAACTTGTTTGTCAACACTCGCTGCCGGCGTTGCGGACCGGTATTTTTGTGCCAGATAAAAGAGTTTTTGACATCGGTGGCAGTGATCATAAGATATTCTTAGTTCCCAGAGAACTGGAGGATAGCGATGAGAAGACATGCGATGACGATGATGCTTGCCTTGCTGGTATGCCTGCCGGCCTCGGCCGAGGATCCCGAAAAGAAACCCGCCTCCATGGAAGAGGCCGACGCAGCCATCGAGAAGGCCATGGCCGCGACCGACGAGACCGGAACGGAAAGCAAAGAAAAGAAAGCACCCGAAGCAGTAAGCGAGACCGGGGCGAAAGAAGCCGAATCAAAATTGCGATTCAACTCGGCCGCTCCCGGCGGTGAGAGCGGTTTATTCAGGGTCATGCGGGCCGCCTCCGCCAAGGTCTGGACCGTGCGTCTGGCGATTCACGGCGGGTTTTTTACCTCGTCCGGCTCCGGGGGTTTTCTCAACTACAACGACTGGGCCGACTACTCGGAGTCACGGGTTGCAGGCCGCTTTTCGATCGCCTGGACGCCACTGCCTTTTCTCGAGGCATTCGCCTCGCTGCGCTCCAGCTCTAACAAGAATTCTGTCACTCGCCCGGAACTGCTGCAAACCCAGGGAGATTTCGAACTGGGTGCCAAGGGCTTCTATCAGGTTTTGCCCTGCCTGGGACTGGGAGCCGACCTGGCGGTTGACTTCGTCAACGGCATCGGCGGTGTGACCCCGGATTTCGGCGGCACCAGCCTGCGCACCAACGCGCTGGTCTCGTTCGACGCCCGCGGTCTTTCGCCCGATGTTCCGCTGCGAGCCAGCCTGAACGCCGGTTTCATCATGGAAAATACCTCCACGCTCGAGGGTAACCGCGATCTCAACTACATCGAGATGTACGCCTTGCGGCTCAACAAGTATCACAGGGTCAACCTGGGTTTCGGCCTGGATGCGCCGTTGCCGTATGCCGATCCAGTGGCCATCACGCCCTTCATAGAGTACAACGTGCAGTTGCCCATCGGCGTCTCCGATGCCGATCTGGCAAGCGGCTCGCTCGACGAACAGACCGAATACTCCAACGTGATACCGATGTACCTGACCCCGGGTGTTCGGGTGACCTACCTCGACGTCATCACTCTCGACTTCGCGGTCGATATCGGCATCGGCGGCACCAAGGCTTACCTGGAAGGTGTGCCCTCGACGCCGCCCTACATGGTATGGCTGGGACTGACGTACTCTTTCGATCCGTCCAAGCGTGGTGAAGAGAAGATCGTTGAGAAAATCGTAGAGAAGGAGAAGGTCGTCGAGAAACAGGTTGTCGCCCCGGTCACCACCGGCAGGGTAAAGGGCCGGGTCATAAACGTCGTGAACCAGCAGCCGATTCCGGCTGCGATCGTCTCCTTCGATGGAAGCGATATCACGCCCGTGGCCTCTGACGCGCTGGAGGGCAAGTACGAGACCTATGATCTTACGGCAGGCAAGGTCAAGCTGACGGCCTCGCGCGACGGCTACAAACCGATGACCCAGGAGGCCGAAGTCAAGGCGGGCGAGGTTACTCTACTGGACTTCGCGCTCGAGCCCGAGGTGAAAAAGGGCACTCTCTCGGGTAGCGTGCGAAACGAGAAGGACAAGCCACTGGCCGCGAGCATAGACATCATCGGGCCGGCCGAGCTTCATATTCAGACCAGCGCGGACAGCGGGGAATTCTCGAGCCAGGTACCCGAGGGGACTTACGAGGTCAAGGTTTCGGCGGAGGGGTACCTGTCCAAGGGTCGCCGATTCAAGATAGAGAAAGACAAGACCGTGGCGGCCGAGTTCAAGTTGACCCCGGCCCCCAAGATACGTGTCGTTATCGTCCAGAAGGACAAGATCGTGGTCAAGAAGAAGATTCACTTCGAATCCGGCCGGGCGACGATCCGGGTGGACAGCCTGTCGATCCTGGACGGAGTGGTGGACGTTTTAGTAAACAATATGCAGATCAAAAAGGTGCGCATCGAGGGGCACACCGACAGCATGGGTTCCAACAGCAGCAACATGATCTTGAGCCAGAAGAGGGCCGATGCGGTTCGTAGCTATCTCCTGGAGCAGGGCATTTCCCCGGAGCGGCTCGAGTCCAAGGGTTACGGCGAGGAGAAGCCGATTGCACCCAATAACACCCGCCGCGGCCGCGCCCAGAACCGGCGCGTCGAGTTCATCATTGTCCAGCAATGACAGATAGTGCCGGTTGCTATTTGGCCTGCTGAACCGACATGCCGTTTACCTGCTGCTGGAAGAAGTTCTTGGCCTCGGCCTTGCCCGCCGGTTTGCGGTTCATCTGATACTGCGCCTCGGGCTGCATAAGCTCGCCGTTGATCGTATCGTCCTCGAAATCGTAGGTGGTTTTCTTGCGATATCTGACGCTCTTGTCCGGCGTAGGCCGCGGCTCCGGAGGCTGACCCTCGAGGTTCTCGGTGCCGCGATAAAGTCCGAATGCTCCGGCCTGCCTGGCAATCACCGTTACGGCCCCGTTTATTCCTGAGGCAATGAAAATGCCCCTGAGATCCGTCTGGCCGACGATGAAGCGCTCATCCTGCGACCCTTTCAGTTGGACACGGGCTCCCGGCAGGGGCCTGCCGCGGGCGGTGCGCACTGTCACCCGCACCCGTCCCTGATCGGCTATCTCGGTCACATCCAAAGACAGCCCTCCTAGCAGCACCAGACTGTGGACGGAGTGCGAACCCGCGTGAAGCAGCAGCAGATAGGCGCCCTTGCCCGGCAGGCGCAGAGGCTCCTTTTCTTCATGCGTGATCCCAACTCTTTTCCGCAGGCGCAAGGTAGTGGCCAAGACCGGCTTGATGCCTGCCAGATTGACTGCGGACAGATCGCTGAGAGATCCCTTGACCAGGTATAGGTTCATCGGATCGACCCGGTAGGCTCGCAAGTTGATGCGCTCCAGGTTTCTGACCGTCATGGTCAATGTCGGCCGTTCCCCTGGTGAGACCGTGATTACTTCGGGCACCGCAAGCAACGTCTTTTGTGATTCCTGGACGGTCTCCTCGGCGTCGCGAAAGCTGTCTTGCACCATTTTGTAAAGAGGCAGGGCGCGTTCCAGCTCACCACGAGCATGGTAAATCTGGGCCATGATGTAGCGCGCCATGTCCTGGTTTTCCTGGTTGGGAGATTCGTCGACCACCTGTCGGCAGAGCTTCAACGATGAGCCGTACTGTCCAAGCTTGAAGTGCGCGAACGCCTCCAGGTAGGCGATTGCCGGTGAGAGGTCTGTCTCGGGAAAGCGGTGTAGTCCAGCCTGGCACCAGTCGATCGCTTGTCCCGGGCGCCCGCGCTCGAGCAGTGCGGAGGCCAGTGAGTAAACCGCGGCCGGCGCCTGGGGATCGGCGGGGAACAGGCCCAGGTAGCGCGACATCAATTCGACGACCTGGTCGATCAGCCCGGGCCTGTCGAAGCCGGATAGAGGCTCTCCCGAGCGCAGGCGATCCGCCCGATCGAACAAGACCTGACTGAAGGCATAGGTCGCCCTGGCAGCCGGTTCGGAGTCGGGATAAGAGTCGAGTTGATCGCGCAGCAAGTCTATGGCCTCCGCTATCTCGTCCTGCGTCTCGAGTATGCCGACGCCGTGCACCTCGGACATGAAACGCGCATCACAGACTCCTCGGTCCAGGTGCAGGCCCGCCTCGTGGGATCCGACCTCTCGATAGGCCGCCTGCAACGGCCCGATCTTGTCGAAGGGAATGACCAGATCGGGATTCTTCTCTTTGGCCAGCTCGAAGTATTTTACGATGCGTTGCGAGTCTTTGAGCTCGATCGAGGCGAAAAGTAACCTGGCCTGCACATCGCGGGCGACATTTTCCCGCAGCTTGAATTTCTCATAGAGTTGCTCGAGTTTTTCGATCACCATATCCGGCAGCTTTTCATCGGCAGCCGCCAGGCCCAGATGATATAGCTCGTCGGGAGTCGTGCGCTTGTCCGGCTCTTTAGCGCCCGGAGGATCGATTGAGAACTCGCGCCCTGGAGAAAGAACACTAGTTCCCGGGTTAATCACCGAGATCAGTCGAGCCGGTGCGAAACTATAACTGCCGGGGTTTGTAGCCTGCAGAATATAGCTTATGGTCTGGATGTAACCCGGGCTGGACAGGTAAAAGGCCAGCCGGCGTCCGGCTCGTGCCATGTGAGCCAGGCTGCCGCCCTGCGAACCCTCCACCATTTCGAAGCCTGGCGGGATGCGCTCGCTAAGGACGCAGTGATCCAGTCGCGAGGCGAAGTTGCGTTTTATTTTCAGCGTGACCCGTACTCTCCTGCCGGCCGGTATGCGTTCGATCTCGTTGGTCCAGACTGAGCCGCTGGAGACCACGCTGAAACCACCTGCGATCTCGTGTCCACGGAATGATTGCGGCAGCGCCTCCACGTGGCGCTCGAGTGTGACCGCAGTCTGCTCGGCAGGAGGTTTGGCCTCGGCCCGATAGCCCGATAGAGTTGCCAAAAAGAAGCAACTGCCGGATCCCTCGAGGTGCAGTTCGAGCTTGTTGTCTCCAGTCCGCAGCAGGTGCGGATCGATCGCCAGCGATTTGCCGTAACCGCCGTCGGCCGACGGGAAAGAGAGCGTTGTGGCCTTGCTGCCGTTGAGAGAGACAGTGACTCTAAAGCGCTCGTTTTGCTTGGGAGCCGCAAGTAGTTTTCCGACTGCCGCCGTTACGGCCTCGGCCTGGTCCGGAAACAACCAGCCGAAAGCCGTGCCGCCGTCTAAAAGCCATCTCGTACCCCGTTCGACCAGAGGATCTGAGGGTGTAACCTGCGCAAGCAGTTCGAGCGCGCGGGCACGCTCGCAGGTCGGGTCGCTCCAGCGCCGTTGCCACGAGAAAATGATTTTTCCGGATGCCGCCTGGTTGAGAGCGCTGCGCACCTGCTTGCCTAACTCAGCGGCCTTTTCGGGCCGCTCGAGCAGGTTCCAGGTCAAACCCAGCATTGCCTTGGCGCCCAATGGAAGATTGTCGCGCAGGCGGTGCATCCGTTGTAAGTGTACCTGTGGAATCTGGGCCTGGCCCTCGTGCGCTAAAGCGTAGATCACCTCTACCCGCCGCACGAAATCGTCGGGCGGCAGAGAGACCAGATAGCCCTTCAGCACTTCCAGTGCTTTCTGGTAGCCGGCCTGGGGAAAGTTCCAGCCCAGGGCGCCTTCGATCTTCCGTGCCCTGGCCAGCGCCCGCATGGCCCGGGCCGTCATAACCGGGTCACTCTCGCTCATTTGCCGGTTCAGTGCCCAGCCACCGTCGGATCTCTGGGTGATTACCAGATGTCTAAGCGCGCGTCTGAGGCGGGCCATTACCATGTCGCGCATAGTGGCATCGGAACTGGGCCCGATCTGATCGAGGATATTCAAGGCAACCAGGGCTTCCTCCGGCCGATCGCCGAACAGGAGCGGATCGAGTTCACCCGCCAGGATGATGCGGCTCAGGCGAGCGTCCAGGCGCAGATCGAGGCGGGCCGAAGACAGGCCCTCGTCAAGCTTCATGGTGCGGCCGGCGCTCTTGGTGAGAAGTCCAGAGGCCAGCACCTGCTCGCGCACGCCGCGAGGCACGACAGGCAATTCGCGAACTAAATGGTCCGACAGATCGGCGGCGGCGGCCGAAAGCTCAAAGCGCATTTTTCCAGACGAGTTTTTTGGAACGGACACAGACTTGAAAAACACCTCGGCGTTCCCGAGCGAATTGACGGTTAGCACCTTTGAAAATGTTTTTCCGGCGACGGCGAGTTTGACGGTCGCTTCGAGTTTAACGCGGCTGTCGTTGTACACTCTTGCCGCGGGTTGCAAGCTATCACCTTCTTCCAGCGCTGGAGGCGCGATCAACTCAACCCAGAACGGCCGGCTGGCCACCAACTGGGTGCGATCCTCACCGAGCTGAGTGTCGCGAGTGACTCCGCGAGTGGTAATTCGCCAGCTGGTCAGGGTGTCGGGCAACCTGAAGGTCACGTTGGCCACGCCGTCCGGGCCTGTGCGCAGATCGGGAAAGAAAGCCGCTGTTTGGCTGAAATACTTTCGTAGAGCCCCTGCGCCCAGTGCAATGGCTTTGCCCATGCGCATGTAGGCCTTGCCGCCTGCGCCCCGGCCGTATCCCGCGGCTCCCAGTCCGCCAGCGCCCATACCGTAGCCAACCAAGCCCCCCTGAAGGCTTTCCGTCTTGGCCATCTTGGAAAAATCGGCGGTGGCTTTTTCGGTCATCTTGCGCCTGCGCGCTCCCAGGGCGGCCATGGCGGCCGAGCCCTCGGTTTCTTCGACCTCGGCTTTCTCGACCTCGGATGCTTCGACTTCCGGAAATCGGTACCTGTTCGACGAGACGGTCTCAATATCTCCTTCGGGGCGCAATTGCTGGAAGGTCTCCACCAGGTCTGGCAGGCCCTCCGGGAACACTTTATAAAGGGATTCATCGACGACGGCCACTATCAGGCGCGCATCGATCGGGTGCCCATCGGCGTCGCGGGCTATCAATGTAAGATTGACTTTGTCTCCCGGACTATAACGCTTGCGATCCGGTCGTACCGTCAAGACCAGCTTGCGCGTCACGCGTACGGATCGCGAGACGCTGTAGAGACGATCCTTGTGCATAGCCGAGGCCGAAAGCTGGAAGTTGGGCACCAGCTTCAAAGACAGCGGGATCTCAATCTTGTTCTCACCGCGCTTTAGCCTGACGGTGCGGTAGTCGATTATCTGATCAGTTTCGCAAGTCAACAGGACCAGTGCCCGGTCCATGTGGCTGCGGATTGACAGCTTGGCCGGTGTGCCCATGGTCAGTTCAGTTCGCTCCAGGTCGAGGAAGAATCCCGGCTCGTCCTCCCCGACGGTGTTTACGCCCAGTTCGGCCGTAATTGGATGGCCGGCCCTGTCATTACCGAAGACCCTTACTATGTGGACTCCCTTGCCGGGAAGGCTGACGGGCAGACGCAGCTTTCCAGACGGCGGCACTTCTATCTTGCGCTCGAGCACACGCACCTCGGCGTTGGTGCCGGGAAGTCTCTTGACGGCCCGCAAGTTGAGGCTGGCAGTGCTCGGCGAACCGTCCGGGGCGCTTACCGAGATTCGCAGGTCGAAGGGCTGACCGGCGAAAATCGTCTTCTGCTCGGTCTCGATCGAAATTTTGTAGCCCTCCGCCGCCACCAGGGCGGTTGCCTCTTGCTGCAGATTGAGGCGCCGCAACTTGATCTGCAGGACGGCCTTGTGGGTCTGTTCCATGGTTCGGGTGGGGAAGGAGAAGCGCACCTGTCCGTTCTCGTCGCAGGTCGCCTGGAGCCAGACCTGCGCATCATCCAGGCGATAGGTGATTTTCTCGAACGCCGCCGGAGCACCGCTGCGGTGGCGCACGCGAATGACCCCCGCAAGCGGTTCGCCACGAAAGACCACCGGCCGATCGAAGGAAACCGACAGATCGTAGGCGGGCAGACGGTAGTGCTGTACCCGGAAACTGCCGCCGAAACTGACACCTCCGTGAGCGCGCACGCTGATGCCGTAGCGCCCTGGTGCGATGGCCGGATCGAGAGTGATCTTCTTGTGAAACACACCGAATTCATCCAGCTTGGCCGTCTCCGTGAGCCTGACTTGCGATAGTTGGACCTCGATATGGACACTGTCACCCGGCTGGTATGCGGGCTTTCCCTGTTGGTTCGGGCGATCACGCACGATGCCTGCTATCGAGATCTCATCTCCCGGTCGGTAGGCGGGCCTGTCAGTGAAGACGAAGGCGCGCGGGGAGGCGGCCGTTTGAGGTTGCCCGCCCTGGTAGTCGATGCCTGTCCATGCCAAATGGCCGCCGCGGATCGCAAGCGCACTCAGGCCTTCGTCGGATTCACTCTCGGGCAGGTTGTGTTGCCAGACGCCGTCTTTGCCGGTCTTGCCCTCGGCGACGATCCTTTTTCCATCGGCGACGATGATGCGCACGTCTCCCAAGGGACGTGTTTTCTTCATGTCCTGGCTGAAAACGAAAATCTTGCCCGGGCCGCTTTTTATGATCATACCCAGGTCGGAGACCACAACGGCGGTAGTGGCTTCTAACTTGCCGGCTGTCAGATGTGCCAGGTAGAGACCGGGTGAAGTGATCTTCAGAGGTACTTTCTGAGTGATGCGTATGTGCTTGCGATAATCGGTCACCGGCACATCGAAGGTTGTGTCGGGAGCGCACAGGGCGATGTCCATGTCCACGACGGACTCCATCTGCATCCGGTCTCTGAAAAAATCCTCGGCCTCGATGTGATAGATGTTTACCTTGACCGACTCGATGTTGCGCGCGTGCCAGGTTAAGGTCGGTCTGTCGCCGGTTTGAAACACCGGCGGGGATTCGACAACCAGTCCCGGTTCGTCCAGAGCGGCCAGCCTGGACGAAGCCTGAGCGCTGCCGCCGGGACTCTGCGTGGCCTTCTTGTAGGCCTCGCGCGCCTTGAGAATGTCGGCGCGCTTTTCCTCGAGCAACAGTCCGGTTCGGTACCAACCTTCTGCGGCGCTTCTGTCGCCGGGAAACTTGGTGGTCAACGTCGTAAGCAAGGCCAATGCGCCTGCTACGTCGTCCAACTCGGCCTTGGCCATGGCCTGGTTGAGTAATGCCAGCGGAGTGCGCGTGGCAGCCGGGTAGGCTGCGGCGAAGGCGCCGAAGCCTTCGACGGCCTGCTTCCACTTCTTTTGTTTGAAGGCCTCGTCTGCCCGGCTGAAAGCCATGTTCTCGATTCCCTGGCGAGCCTGCAACCAGAAGCCGTGCGCGGGGTGCTTTTGCAGGTAGTCACGAAAGGCGCCGGCGGCCTCCCGGTAGCGTTTCTGGGCGGCCAGGGCTTCACCAAGATGGTATCGAGCACTGGCAAGGTTATCGGCCGGGCCGCCTTTGGCGATGTAACTTTTTAGTGCTTGTTCGGCCTCCGCTTGCCGGTGTGCGTTGAGAGGCGCCAACGCCTCTTCCAGGCGTGCTTGTTGATAATGCTCGTCCTTGGGCCAACTGAGGATGTAGTTCCCGAGCGTGTACAGGCCCCAACTGAGGTCGTGGGCGTCTTTCGGTTTCGGCATGCCAAAGGTGCGCGAAAGCAGGAAGGCGGCTTTAGGCGCATAGGCTGCTTTGGGATGCAGAACCAGAAGATCGGTGAATGCCCGCCGAGCCTCATCGGGTCTGCCTCCGTCCAAAAAAGCCTTGCCTGACAGATAGCGCGCCTCGGCCAGCCGGGGGGATTTATCGTGTTCCGAGCAGAAGGATTCCAGGTAGCGAGCCGCTTCGAGATGCCGTTTCTGGGCAGCCAGGCTGCGGCCTATCTTGATCTTTATTTGCTCCGCTAGTTCGCCCGTGGCACCGACCTCGATAGCGGCGCGAAAGAACTGCTCGGCTCGGGCAGGATCGGCGGCACGGCCTTCGGGTGGTTCGAGGTTCTCATCCCCCAGTTGCGCGAAGCGCCCGGCTATGGCGCGGCGGCGAGCCTCTGATGTCAGCCCGGTCAGTCCCTCGGCAAACAGTCGCTCGGCCTGCTCGAATTGCTTCGCGGCGGCCAGACATTCTGCCATGCCGAACTTGGCCTTGTGCGCGTATGGCGAGCCCTTTCGCGCTTTTTCGAGTACCGCCTCGTAGGCTTTTCGGGCCTGTGCGTAGTGCCCGGCCAGGAAAAGAGCCCGTCCCCTGGCGAGCCCGGCAAGATATACATCCGGCCTGGAAACCGGTATTCCCGCGAGTCGCGAGGCCGCGCTGAGATAGTCGCCCCGTGCCATGGACCGAAGAGCGTCCTGAAAGGAGCTTCCCCATGCGAGGGGCGCGAAAAACAACGTGGCGGACACGATTGCACTTGCGATTCTTGGCATCTCGACTCTCCTTATGGTCGCGGTATGGCTATTATACGGACCAAACCGCGGACATCACGAGTTGTTTCTTGTTTTACGCATGGTGCTTGTGACAACACCCGGCAAGCTCGGTTCTCGCGACAGCCTGCAGTCTTGAAAAAATATATGCTATTGTTGCAGACGCCGTGGGTGATATAGTTGAAATTGATGGAACTTAGAATCATTTGCGGAAAGTGCTCGTCAGAATACAAGGTCTCCGACCAGAAACTGGCTAGCCGCAGTGTGCGCTTCAAGTGCAAGAAATGTGGCCAGGAAATCACGCTTTCACCCGGCGCAGACGGCGTCGAGGCCCAGGGTGGCAGCATCAAGTCGCCTTTCGAGAAGAGCTTTCCGAGCAAGTTCGGTAAATTTCACGATCTGCGCCGCATGGCCGGCGGCGGCATGGGCGACATTTATGTCGCCAAGTTGGGCGGGGCCGAGGGGTTCGAGCGTGAGGTGGTGTTGAAAGTTCTGCATCCCCACCTTGTCAAGGACGAGAGTTTTTCCAGGGCGCTCGTGGACGAGGCCAAGATCACGGTGCTGATGCACCATCCCAACATCGTCCAGATGTACAACCTGGAGAAGACCGGCGACCTGCTCTACTGTGTAATGGAGCACGTCCCAGGCAAGTCGCTGGCCGAAATTCAGCGCACTTACCGCAAGAAGGGCGCCAAGATTCCGGCCGACATGGCGATCTACATCGTCATGCAGACCCTCGACGGCCTGGCCTATGCCCATGAACTGAAGACGGCGGACGGCAAGATGCACAACATCGTCCATCGCGACATATCGCCGCAGAACATTCTGGTCACCGGCGAAGGCTGGGTGAAGATCATAGATTTCGGAATCGCCAAGGCCGCTTCGCGCATCACCCAGACCATGCCGGGCTTCATCAAGGGCAAGTTCGCCTACATGGCTCCCGAGCAACTCAAGGGGGTGACCGATCATCGGGCCGACATCTTCGCCGTGGGAGTGGTGTTATGGGAGACGCTGTCAGGGGTCAGGCTCTTCCACTCGACCACCGACGTTGACACGTTGCACAAGGTGCTCCACCTCGATCCCCCGCCGATAAGCCTGAGCCGCTCCGAGATCCCCGGGAATCTGGACATGGTCCTGGCCCGGGCGCTTCACAAAGACCCCGAGCAGCGCTTTCAGAGCGCCCGGGAGTTCAAGGCGGCCCTGGCCGGGTTCATCGCGCCCAAGTCCGTGGAAGATCTCAGATCGAGAGTCGACATCGATGCCAGCCGGGTCGAGGTCAAAGAGCAGGCCGGGGCAACCGGCGGCGATGCGTCCTATACCGATATGACACCGGTGATCGACTCGAGTTCGTTGCACTCGGTGTCTCAGAAAAGGAATCTCGGGCGTTCAGGCAAGGTGGCCTGGATGATTGGCGCCGTTTTCATGGTCGTTGCGGTCGTCGCGGCCGGGTTGATCTGGGGTCTGCCTCGCCTGAGGAACAATCACTCGGCCGATGCCGGCCTGGCTGTCGCAGCCCTCGATGCGGGGACGTCCAAGGGGCTGGATGCTGGCCCTGCCCAGGCCGACGTGATCGACCAAGACGGAGGGGGCCGGCAGGCAGACGATTCACCAGCGACTATTGCCGACGGCAAGCAGGTGGCCGAGATCAAGAAGCCGCGGAACAACCACCAGCCCAGGATCCTGCCGAAGCTGACCCGCAAGATGATAGAGCGGGTGTTACGCAAGCGGGGAGGCCGGCTTCAGAGCTGCGCCGACCAGCACCTGCTGGCCGAAAAGCTGGGCCAGAGCGTAGGGCTCAAACTGAAATTCAGCATCGACAGCGACGGTCGGGTAACGAGCGTGAACCTGGAACCCGTGAAACTAGAGCAAACCATGTTCGGGAGGTGCCTGATGAAGCAGGTGCGCGCTTTAAGATTCTTGCGCAATCGCGACAAAGGCGTCTCTATTTCTTTTCCTCTGACGTTCCAGGCGGTCAAGCAGTAACGCGGCTTCAGTTACCCAGCCGGCGGACGAAGTACGTCTCGCCCAGACCCGGTTTCTTAAGCTGGAAAACGACGAATCCGCGCTTCGGTACACCGGACAAGATCTCCTCGAAGCGCCCGTCGGAGTCGAGACTTACAGCGCGATCATTGGCAGACAGAGACGCTCCGGTGGCGGCGACTCCCCTCAACTCGATCTCACCAGCACGTGGACGTTGGCCGGGAGCGGGAGAGTCTATACGCAGAAGATATGCGGCATTATCGAACAGCAATGAAAGCTTGTTCATTCCGGACTGGGCAATTTCCTTGCCGGTCGTATCCAGGGCGGCCTGATACCAGTAGAAGGTGCCCTCACGCAGTTTGCCCGCCGCCAGCTTGAGCCTGTTTTTTTTACTGTCCTTGGTAACGACCGGTTTCTCGAGGTTGTCTTCCGAATAGACACGTACGCGGTAGCTATTGGCCCGCTCGACCGGCGACCAGGAAAAAGTCAAGGCCGGTGCGCGCCCCTGGAAGAAGATACGCGTCTCCTCGCCTGTGTCCGGCACAACGTTGGTCACGGAACTCGATCTGCGCGATTGAAGCAGGAAAGGGTCACGGGTGAAGATCACTACCCCCGCCTTGCCCGCCGGACTACCGTCTGCATCGCCGCGGCGTACACGGAAGAAGTACTTTCCGGGCGAGAGGCCTGCGTAGCGAAAAACGGGCCGGGCCAACGGCTCGCCGAGCAACAGCGATTTGAAGCTCGACGACCTGGACAGCTCCAGCCTGGGTGTGGCCGAGCCCTCACCGGACTTCAGCGCGAAGGCAACCGGGGGCAGCGAACGATCGTAGTACACCTGCGTGCGCATGCCCTCTTTTGCGCGTACGCGGGGCAGCGGCAGATCGCGGGGGCCCGTCAGCTTGCCGTTCTTGTCGATGCCGAGCGACTGACCGGCCTTCACCCGTATCCGCTTGTCTCCGATATCCACCTGCGCTTCTCCCGCGTGGACAACCAGGTGTGAGGCCGACTTGGACGCCGTCAGGTCGCTCTCCGCTGTCAGCCCGAGCGCGCGGGCGGTTACTTTCATCTGCGGTGCACGCACTACCTGGCTCGCCGCGGCGCCCCCTTCACGCCGCAGACGGATTCGCACCTGGCCGCTTTGCAACTCGATCTCCCCGTCGCGCTCTTGCCCGGTGCGAAACACGCCGTTGAAGACGGCCCGGCTTGCGGAAGCGATCTCTACCCGGTTCGCGCTCGAGTCTGCCAGGATTGCCGTCCCACCGTTTCTAACCCGCAGCGCGGTGCCTGGATCGATCGCCGAGACACGCCTGCGCGGCAGCTTGAAACTCCGCGAACCGGGCGGGCGGATACGGCAGGCTCTGCGCGGATCTTTCAGAGTGGCGGGCAATGCTTCACGCCTGGTGATCTCGAACTTGCCGATGTTCATGTCATATGAGGTGCCCGCCTCGATCATTTTTTTGTGGCCGGCCTGTTCCACCGAGGCCTGACCCATGATCATGTTGATGCGAACACCGGAGGAGGTGCGGCTGAATGAACCCTTGCCGATAGTCATCGAAACCTGTGACGACTCGCCGAAAACGAGTTTGAAGCCGTGCTTGCCCTTCTTCTTCGACTCCACTTCGATGTCGCCCTGCTCGAGCAGCATCTCGAATTCTTCCTCCAGGCCGCCCATGTCGACGCTGGTGTTCTTGGCCAGATGCACCTTGCTGCCGTCGGCAAAGGCCAGGGTTGCGCCCTTGTCTGATTCGGCGCGCACGCCTTTCTCTGTTTTCGAGAATTTCGCTCGACCCTTGCTCAGCAAGATGGGCTTCTTGCCGCCTCCGACATCCACCCGCAGGCCGCCGGCCTTTCCGGAGGCGGCAGCGTCGAGTTCGCCCTGCGAAAGCACCAGCGTTATCTCGTCTTCCTCGATCTTGAAAGACAGCAACGATCCCGGCTTCAGGTAAAGCTCGCCTCCGTCGGCGAAGACCACCTTGGCGTTGCCGTCGGACCCCGTACGCACAGCGTCGTCTATGCCGAGCACGGTTGCCGCCGGGGCCGGATTCCACTCGGCTGTCTTTCCCTGTCTCCATTCGACCTTGCCGGAAGGTTGCTCGATATGGGCTATTTCATTGCCTGACTCCGGCTCGCCGCACATCGAGCAGCCGTATGGCCCGGCCAGCGCCAGGACCGTCAGCAAACAGCAAGAGCACAGGCGGTGCATGAATCTATTTCTTGGGATAGAGTTCGACATTCAGTATTACCACTTCGCCTGCGGCGAGTTTGACCTTGCGGCGCTGAGTCATGTAGCCGGGCATCGAGATCAAGACGTCAATCGCGCCGGTGGCCAGCTTCTTTTGGAACTTGCCGTTGGCCCTGTTGGCCCGCAGCTTCACCTTGCGCGCCGGAATTGCGATCAGCGCCGGCAGGGGAAGACCGGTAACCGATCTGACAGTGCCCTTGATCGTGCCGTAAGTTGCCCCGGTCGTGGCGTGCAGCTTGATGGTCACCGGCGTGCGCGGCCTTCCGCTGACCAGAACCACCTGGCTCTCTTCGCGGTAACCCTCTCGGTTGACGGTGATCTTGACCGGGCCCGGCACGGTCGGGCAGGTGTAGAAGCGGCCCTGCTCTGGGTCGGAAAGGAAGGTGGCCGGCTCTTCGCCGCCCATCACCACCCGCGCGTCGCCGATAGGCTCTTGCGTCTCGGCGTCCAGCACCTTGCCCACGATGCGGCTGCCCTGGACCGCAAGCTTGGCGCCGGCTTCCGCGCCTGGCAGGCGAACCTTCTCGACCCGCACAACTTCGCGCTCAATCACCGCGGGCGGCGGCTCCGCGCCGAAGTCGTAGGCCACCGACAAAATGACGTTGTAGGGCGGAATACGCGCGGCACCTGCCGGCGGATCCATGCCGGTCAGGCCGACATCGACCGCGGCCATGACATGCAAGGTGTGGAAGTTGAGCGGCCAGATACGCAGGCCGAGGGTCAGCCAGCTGGGACTGTCGGTAAAGCCCAGCTCTTCTGCGCCCATGGCTAAAGCGCTGCCGTATTCAATGAACGGAGCAAGCAGCCCAAACTGCCAGGCGAAGCCCAACGATATGAGCAGCTGGTCGTGCGGGTTCACACCCGCGGCGAAGGCCTGGGCCGCAGTCAGGCTATAGTCGAAGATACGGCTGGTATTGTCGAAGTTGTAACCAAGATTGAGGGTGATCAGCGCCTCTGGAAGCGGCATGAAGTCAAAGTTGAACATGATCCTGGTGCTGATGCCCTCGGTTGCCATCTGGGAGAACTTCTGTCCGGTCGGGAAGAGGGCCTGGACGCCGCCGCCAAGCGCGAACCAATCAGTAAGCCTGTAGCCATAGCGCGCGCCCAGGAATGGATCGCCGATGGTAATAATCTCCTGCGGTTCAAAGGACGCGTTCTGGTTGCTGACCAGAGTGAAACCGGTGTTCAGTTCTAGGCCTAAAATAGGCACCCCGGCAAGAGTCAGGCGGGTGAGCATGCGCTGGTTGTCGTCGCCGTTTGCCAGAAAATCGCCGATCTTGAAATACTGCAAGGCGACGCCGGCTGTGATGCTGTGCTCTGCGAACGGCATCGCCGCCCAGGATCGGAATATGCCGCGCTGTCCGAATTCGCCGACACCGGCCGGGTCCGGCTTGGGTTCGGGTGGTATCTTGCGCTCCGAGACCACTCGCCTCTCGACAGCCGCTGGGGGCTCAGTCTCCCCGACTGTGGTTGCGCTCGGTATTGGACCTGGTACCGTATCTTCTGGTGCAGGCTTTTCCGGCTCGGGAGCCGGAGCGGTTTCCGGCGCTGTGGGCGGCGGGAGTACGGGGGTCTCCGCCTCCGGCGGCGGCAGGGACGGTGCCTCTTCTCTTGGCGGGGGTTGGTGCTCAGGCTCCTTGGGTGGCTTCTCCGGCGTGGGAATGGGCTCTGGAACCGCGTCCTTCCATGACACGGTTTGTTCGCCTTTTACCGGTCCACGCTTCACCCTGACCGGCCTGAACAGCACCGTGTCCGACGCCTTCAGGCTGATCTCGTGAGTGCCGGCCGGCAGCTTCAGGTAGATTGACCTGGAGATCTTGATCGGCACGTCCAGTTTGAGGTCGGCCTTTTTTTTTGCATCCAGATCGAAAGCGAAATAAATCTGTTGATGTTTAAATCCGCGGGCGAGCAACACGACCGAGATCGGTCCTCCCGCCCTGAGGCGGAAAGTGTTTCCCTTCTCGACCAGGTAGTATGCTTTTGCCTTGCCTCCCTCCTTGCGCAGTTTTTTCTTGTAACGTCCGAGCACCTGTATTTTCCCGGCTTTTATACTCCTGGATGCCGCCCCTGCTGGTTGTTTGGAAAATCCGAGGCAAAGCAAGAAAGAAACAAAGCAAATTCCGGCAAAGTGATTCCTAGGGCGTTTCATTTTCACCTTCCCGGCCGCAGGCTGACTCGCAGCGACAATACCGGCGTTAACTATTTATTAATAGTACAGAAAAGCGGTCAAGAGATCAAGTTCGGCGTAGTCTCTGCTGGAAGTTCTACTGAACAACCGCACTCGCCACGTTGGAAAGCGGCGAGATATTGCCGTCGTCGTCGAGCACCTTGAGTGCGAAATAGTATGTCGCTCCCGCGGGCAGATCCTTCACGAGCATCTGCTCGGCCTGCCCGGCCGGCGAGGGCGAGATGGCGAGGACCTGGGAAGCCCCGTCAAAATTGGCGTCGGTTATGTCAGATGTCGACCAGCGCAAGTCATATGAATCGGCCTGTCCCGCTCTGTCATCATCGCCGACGGCCGTCCAAGTAAGCGAGACGTCTTTGTTGCCGTCGACGGTCGCTGAAAGGTCATCCACCGCCGCGGGCGGGTAGATGTCCTCGGCGTAGGCAGGTGTCATGGTGACGGGCACCGACACGGTCTGGTCCTTGATGATCTTTACATTCGAGGCCGTGCCGCGATAGAGCAGGACTTCAGCCGCGAAGGCTTCTGCAGTCAGGCTGCGTCCGGAACCGGCCGGGATGTCGCTGACGGTGCAGATATAGTCTTCATAGTCACAGCTCGCAGAGCCGAGGATCTCGCTGCTTCTAAGCACCGTTATCGTGACGCTGTCGAGCATGCCCGAAAGCTCGCCCCTGAGACCGGCAGGCGGAGGAGAAGGAATCCATTCGAGAACCGCCGTGGCGCTTCCGGTATCCGTCTGGGCGGGATAGCACGAGCAAGCCGTGGCAGCGGCCGCTAGTAGAGCCACTCGCCACACGCCCCGAGTGTGACTGTGTATCGAAGGCTTCCGTTTTCGTGAAGCAACCGACATTTTCATCTCCAGCTGGCTTCGACCACGCCGGCGCCCGAAGGCTCGCTGCTTCTCAGCAGAAAGTAGGCCGCGGTGCCGCCGGCACCGGCCACGGCCACTCCGACCAGCGTCCAGAACCACCAGGTCTTGTAGAATTTCGTGCTCTCACCCTGCTCGGGGCCGCCTGGTTTTTTACCTCCCGGCAAGAAAGGCTTTTTCTGATTCAGGCTGCCGGTCTGAACGGGCTTTTTTACTATCGTGCCCGGCAGGGGTACCAAGTCAGCGGCGACTAGTTTTTTTTCGCCTGATTTGACAACGATGACGTCGTGAAAAGGTGCGTAGCCTTTCTTCTGCACTACCAGGTCAAAAGCTCCGGCCGAGACCTTGAAGCTCTTGCCTGTGGTTTTACCGAAGCGCTTGCCGTTGATGAAGACTTCAGCTTCCGGCTGGCCGCAGCGAATGCGCAACTCGCCCTTTTGGGAAGCCAGTGAAGTAATCAACGGCGACGAGACCGTCCGGGTAAGCCAGCGCACGGCGCGCTCGAGATCCACAGGATCCTTTCCTGCGAAGTCTGAGGCCTTGCGAATTTCCTTGCCCGTGTTTCCATCGAGTACGCGCATAGTCAGCGTGATGCCGTCGAGCGTCTTGGCCGCATGCAGGTGGTAGAAAGCGGATACGGCAAGCTTTTTTCCGGTGAGACGGATACAAGTCGTTTCATACAGGCAATTCTTTCCAAACAGCTTGCTCTTCTCCAACTCGCTAATCTTGGATTTCGTCTCGGTTACGGGCTCGAGAGCGAACAAGTTCATGGCGCGGATCTCGCCGGCCATGATCTCTATCGGTTTTTCTCCCCAGTTGGAACTCAGCCCCTCTGTCTCGACCGGTAGCAGTGCTACCTTGATTGCCCCCGGCTCTCTGGTCGCGGCATGTGCAGCCCATGGCATTGCCAGGAAAATAACCATAAAAGAATATGATATGTGCATCCTGTTCATCGATCCCACACCTTCCAAGAAGTCAGGCGCCTGCGATCATCAATATGATCCTGCCAGAGCCTGCCGGGTCGGTCAAATATTGTGATGGCCGGACCTTGACGATAAGCGCATGATCATTCTATCATAATATGAGACTGAGAGATTGTTGGGCCATCCGAAAAGGCAATCCAGAGTTTGCCTGGAGCGCAAAGCCGTGATCCCCTGTCGGGAGAGAGAGGCTACCGAAGATGGCGATTTAGAGAAAATTCTTCAGGGGTTGTCCGCTAGCGGGCGATCCCTTTCTTAATCAGGGGAGAAATCCCCGTGAGGAGAAGCAGTCATGGAATTCGCTATTGACGCTGCCAGGCTCTGGAGATCATCGGGTGCCGTGCTGGTGTTGATTGCCGGCTTGTTGGCCTGTGGTCGGCAGGGTTACCAACCGCAAGTGACTTCCTGCGACGGTGTCGACTGCTCGGGGCACGGAGATTGCGTCGAGGCTGACGGGAAGGCGGTTTGCATCTGCGACAATGGCTACCGGGCCGAGGGGCCCGAGTGCATCAAGGAGTCCACCGATAATCCCTGCCTGGGAGTCACCTGCTCGGGTTACGGCACCTGCGCCGTGCGTGACGAGGAAGCCTGGTGCGTGTGCGCCGAGGGCTATCATAACGAGGGCCAGACCAACTGCGTAGCCGACGTGCGGCCCTGCCAGGGGGCGGACGGGACCGAGTGCGACGACGGGCAATTCTGCACGGTTGACGATCGTTGCATGGGCGGGGTGTGCGCGGGCGTGGCCAACGACTGCGACGACGGCAATTCATGCTCGGTGGATACTTGTAACGAGGTTGACGATGTTTGCATAAACACCCTGGCGCCGGATGGCGTGCCCTGCGATGACGGGGCTTACTGCACGCTGGGCGAGACCTGCTCGGGCGGCACCTGCACCGGCGGTCTTGCACGTAACTGCTCGGACGGCAATCCCTGTTCGGCGGATAGCTGTGACGACGAGACGGATTCGTGTATCAATGCCGCCGTCGGCGACGGGACGGCTTGCAACGACGGGGCATACTGCACGACCGGCGAGAGTTGTACCGCCGGGGTGTGCGCCGGCGGCTCGCCGATCGATTGCACGGACGGCAACGTGTGCACAAGCGATGTCTGCGACGAGAGCATCGACGCCTGTGTCAACCCGCCGCTTGTGGACGGGACGCCCTGCGACGACGGAGCCTATTGCACCGTGGGAGACGTCTGCGCCGGCGGAAGTTGCGTCGGGGCCAGTGCCCGCGATTGCTCCGACGGCGACCAGTGCTCGTCGGACGCCTGCGACGACAACCTCGACCAGTGCGTACACAACGCGGTGCCCAACGGAACGATTTGTAACGACGGGCAGTTCTGTACCATAGCCGAAATCTGCACGGGAGGCGCTTGCACGGGCGGGCAGGCCCGTGATTGCTCGGACGGTAATCCATGCACGATCGATACATGCAACGATTTGGGCGATACCTGTGATCACGCCAACGAGGCCAACGGAACTTCGTGCGACGACGGCCTCTATTGTACGCTGGGAGACAGTTGTACCAACGGAGTTTGCGGAGGCACGGCCAGGAACTGCGACGACGGAGACGTCTGCACGCTCGACTCGTGCGACGAGGACGGCGACGCCTGCATCGGCGACACGGCCGCGATGAACGGAGCCGGCTGCGACGACGGGCAATATTGCACGGTGGCAGACACCTGCTCCGGGGGAACCTGCACGGGCAGCCCCAACCAGTGCGACGACGGCAACGCCTGCACCGCCGACTCCTGCAACGAGGGAAGCAAGCAGTGCGTCAACACGGCGGTCGCCAACGGAGCCGCTTGCGACGACGGGCAGTACTGCACCGTGGGGGATGTCTGTACCGGTGGAGTTTGCGGCGGCTCTGCGCGTGACTGCACCGACGCCAGCGTCTGCACGGCCGACAGCTGCAACGAGGTGACCGACAGCTGCAACAACCTGCCGGTGGCCAACGGCACGGCCTGCGACGACGGCCAGTACTGCACAGTGGCCGAGACCTGCAACGGGGGAGTGTGCGGGGGCGGGGCAGCCCGGAACTGCTCCGACGGCAACCAGTGTACGGCCGACAGCTGCGACGACGGCATTGACCAGTGCGTCAACCAGAACGAACCTGCGGGGACGGCCTGTGACGACAATGCTTACTGCACGGTTGGGGAGACCTGCTCGAACGGTTCCTGCTCCGGTGGCTCGTCCCGCAACTGTGCCGACACCAACGATTGCACGCTGGACGTATGCAACGAGGGCACGGATGCCTGCGACCACCCGGCCGTGGTGGACGGGACACCCTGCGACGACGGGCAGTACTGTACCCTGGGAGACAATTGCGCCGGAGGAGTGTGCGGCGGCGCTCCGAACCCGTGCGACGACGGCAACGCCTGTACGGCCGATAACTGCGACGATGTCAACGACATCTGTGTGGGAACACCGGTAGTGGACGGGACGCCCTGCGACGACGGGCAGTTCTGCACGCTGGGTGAGACGTGCAACTCGGGCGCTTGTTCGGGCGGCAGTCCGCGCAATTGCTCGGACGGAAACCCCTGCACGGCGGACAGCTGCGACGACGGAGCCAACCAGTGCGTCAACAATCCGGTGGGAAACGGGACGCCCTGCGACGACGGGGCCTACTGCACGGAGGGGGAAGCCTGCAACGGCGGAGTGTGCGGGGGCGGCAGCATGCGAGACTGCACCGACGGCGACGTCTGCACTCAGGACGTGTGCGACGAAGCGGTCGATGCCTGTCTGCACCTGGCGTCAGGTGCGAACGGCACGCCCTGCGACGACGGACAATACTGCACCATGGGAGACGTGTGTTCCGGTGGCGTTTGCACGGGCAGTGGCGTGCGCGATTGTTCGGACGGGAACGTCTGCACACTTGATAGTTGCAACGACGGGACGAACCAGTGCGATCATGATGCGGCGGCGGCCAACGGCAATGCCTGCGACGACGGGCAGTTTTGCACGACCGCTGACTCTTGTAGTTCGGGATCTTGCGTGGGTGGACCAGCGCGCAACTGCTCGGACGGCAACGCCTGTACAACCGATTCATGTAATGAAGGCAGCGACGTATGTGTCAACGACGCCGCTGCGGCCGACGGCAGCGCCTGCGATGACGGGTCTTACTGCACCCAGGCGACGACCTGTAGCGGCGGGTTTTGCAGCGGGGGCAATCCCAGAAATTGCGCCGATGCGCTGCCCTGCACGGCCGACTCGTGCAACGATGTCACCGACCAGTGCGAGCACAATCCGGTGACTGACGGGACGGGCTGCGACGACGGACAGTTCTGCACGGTGGCCGAGAGTTGCACAGGCGGTGTGTGCGGGGGCGGCAGCCCGCGCAACTGCTCGGACGGCAACCAGTGCACCGCCGACAGTTGTAACGACGGCCTGGATATTTGTGAACACGACTCGGTGACGATGAATGGTGCCGGCTGCGATGATGGACAGTACTGCGTTGACGGCGAGACTTGTAATGCGGGCATATGCGGGGGCGGCGGCCCGCGGGACTGCTCGGACGGCAACCTGTGCACAGCCGATAGCTGCAACGAAGGGACAAGTTCCTGTGACCACGATGCCGCAGCGATGGACAGCGCGCCATGTGGCACCGGCAACTTCTGTTTGATTGGTGAGACCTGCAACTCCGGCGTCTGCGGCGGCGGTTCGGTCAGGCCCTGTGACGACGGCAACCCCTGCACCCAGAACAACTGCAACGTCGATCACTGCGACAACCCGGATGTCGCGGACGGAACCGGCTGTCAGGACGGCCTGTTCTGCACCGCCGGCGACAGCTGTTCAGCCGGTGTCTGCCAGCCCGGGGGCGGAGACCCCTGTAGCGGCAACCCGTGTGCCAATAACTGCGTGGAGGCGACAGACACCTGCGGCGGCTGCGCTCCTGCCGGCACGGTGTGCTATAGCCCTGTACAGGAAGCGACCTGTGACGGGGCCTGCAATATTACGGAGCTTCTTACCTGCGGTTACGGATGCAACGTCGCCCGCCAGGAGTGCAACCAGTGTTCACCGAGCACAACCGAGTGCAAGGGAGACGCCGAGTACCTGTGCAACGCCGAGTTCGTCTGCGATGCAGACGGGCTGCTGCAATCCAAGACCTGCTGTTTCACCAACCGCTGCGCTTGCGACGGCAGCATGTGTCTCGAGGACCTGTGCGCCGCGGCGCCGGACATGAGCGCCGGAGGCAACCTGTCGGGCACGACTTGCGACAACGACGATCACATTCCCGGCGACTGTTACCCGGGCGGGGCGGCTTGCAAGTCGGTGGCCGGGGGCGGGGCGCCGGAGGAAATGTTCCAGTTCACGCTGGACGACGGGACGGGCGATTCGAAGTTCTACACGGTGACGCTGGACAGCGGAACATCGGCGCTGGACACGACGCTCAGGGTGTCGACGATCTGTGGTAGCGAGACAGCGCAGGTTCCAACGGCGGACGTGTGTGGAGCGCCCGGAGTGGAGCCCGACTGGGGCTGTTCCGAACAATCCGGGCCGGAGACGATGACGCTGTGCGGGCTGCCGGAGGGCTCGTATTACGGAGCGGTGGACAGCCCGGCGGGCGCCTGCGGTAACTACTCGATGGACGTAAGCACAGCGCAGGTGAACCTCGATACAGGACCGCAGGCCGGGAACATCTCGATGGGCGGGACTTTTGGCGGCAACACCTGCGCGCTTTCGGACAACTTTTCGTACCCCGACAACATACTGTGGGGCAAGGGCGGCTGCGGCGACTGTGTCAACCTGGGAGGCGGCAGCTATGACTGTCCCGCCTGCGGGGTGGCGGCGGCGACCGACTGCACGCTGTCACCGAACTCGGACCAGGATCGCTGCACCTACAGCGGGGAAGGAAGCAAGGACGCGGTATTCTACCTGGCGCTCGAGTACCAGACGGGCATCGACATCTCGACCGATGGGTCCGACTTCGACACTGTGCTTTATATCATGGAGACCGGGCCGTCCGGGGCCAGCCCTCCCGGGGCGCGCAGGATCTGCAACGACGATTGCAAGGTTATCGACGGGCCTTCACACATCCAGACCTCGCTGGCGCCCGGGTTGTACTACGTCTACCTGGACGGAGCCGGGGGGGCCTGCGGCAACTACACGCTAAGCGTGATCGTATCACCGGCGGCCCACTGCGAGAACCACGTTTGCGAGGTTCCCTACGAGAGTTGCGCCAAGTGCCCGATAGACTGCACATGTCCGAACTGCGGGGACGGGACGATCGATCCGGCCGAAGAGTGCGACGACAACAACACCGGCAACGGCGACGGGTGCTCGGACGTATGCGGCATAGAGAATGGTTACAACTGTGTGGGTGAGCCCAGCCAGTGCGGGGTGCTGGTGTATCAGACATCGAACTGCGCCTGCGCGATACCGGATTGCAGTGCAGGCGGGCCGGTCGGCTCGGCCTGCGACACCAGCGACTACGGGACGAAGACGGACACTATCAGCGTGCCGGGCTCGTGCACCGTCCTGGACGTGAACGTCGACATGAACATCAGCCACACCTGGCGAGGGGACCTGTCGATAGATTTGCAGTCGCCGAGTGGCACGACGGTGACGTTAAAGGCGCAGGACGTGGGAGACAGCGGCACCGACGTGATCGGCAACTTCGACATCAGCCTGCCGGTGGACGGGCCGGGTGCGCTTTCTGACTTCAACGGCGACACCGGCAACGGCAACTGGACGCTGACCATCCACGACTGGTGGAAAGGCGACTCGGGCACCCTCAACTCCTGGGGCCTGCACCTGACCTGCCAGTAAGGGAATCGCCGAACCCGGCCACGACGATCTGCGTCAGGCCCGAGCCGTCGAATGTCTCGCCCGAGAATGTACCCAGACGCTCGACAATCTCGAAGCCGGAAAGGGAAAGCAGGCGCTCGATCTCGGCCGGCGGGTACATGCGCAACCGCAACCGGCATCTGAACCTGGGCGAGTCGGCATCCTGCGGTTCATAGGAAAAGACGGTTTCGCTGATGCGGCTTGGCGGATCGTAACGGTGCCGCTCGCTCTGCAGGTAGGTCACCCCGCGCAGTCGGAACTCCCGAATCGGCATTCCATCGGCAGCGCCGTAAGCTTCGAGTAACTCCCCGCGCGGGTTGCTGACGTCGAAAAACAGGCGGCCACCCTCGGCCAGGTGCTCGCGGACGCAAAAAAGGCAGGCCAGCATCTCGTCGTCTGTGACCAGGTGCATCAGGCCGTTCAGCGGAATGCTTACCGAGCGATAGCGGAAGGGCAAAGAAAAAGCCCGCATGTCTCCCTGATAGAAGGCACTGCGCTCGGTCATCTCTTTCCTCATCAGGACGGCGCGAGAGCGCGCGGCATCCAGCATCACAGGTGAGCTGTCCAGACCGTCCACTTTCAGGCCCCGGGCGGCCAGCTGAAACAGCACCCGCCCGCTGCCGCAGCCGAGCACCAGCGCCGGGTCACCGAGCTCGCTCGCGCGTCGCGCGTACCAGTCACAGTCTGCGGCCAAGAAAGCGTACTCGGCATCGTAGCGCTCGGGATCGTCGTAATAGCCGACCTCTTGCATGAGACGATTCTTGCCCGAAACAGCTCCACTTGCAAGACACCCGGACTGAGTGTTATCTTGCCGCCCGGACAGAAAGAGACGGAGGATACTTATCATGCGATCGACTACCAGAGTTATAACGGCGCTTATCATCGTCCTGGGGTTGTCCCTGGGCGGCATGGCCGGCTGCGCCAAAGTGGACGCCGGTTACGGGGGCGTATTGTGGACGGCCTTTTCGGGAACCCAGCCGGACAAGTACACAGAGGGCTGGTACTTCGTGGCCCCCTGGAACAAGATGTTCTCTTATTCGCTGCGCACCCAGGACAGCATGGAGGTGCTGCACGTACTGGCCAACAACGGGCTCTCGATCACTCTCGAGACGTCGATTCGTTTCCGGCCAAATCCAGCCAAGCTGTCCGTGCTGCACGAGACGCTGGGGCCCGACTACTACAAAGTGATCATCTCGCCGACCCTGCGTTCGGAGGCCCGCAAGGTGGGCGGGCGCTACAACCCGGAGGAGATCTATTCCACCAAGCGCGACGTGGTAGAGTCGGAGATCTTCGGCGAGGTCAAGAAATCTCTGGCCGACCGGCCGCTGATCCTCGAGGCAATTTTAGTGCGCAACGTCGACCTGCCCGACAAGCTCAAGACGGCCATCAACGACAAGCTCGAGGAAGAGCAACGCTCGTTGAAGATGAGGTTCACACTCAGCCGCGAGCGCCAGGAGGCCGAGCGCAAGAGCATCGAGGCCAAGGGCATCGCCGATCGCAACCGGATCATCACCGAAAGCATCAGCGACAAGCTGCTGCGCTACGAGGGCATCCAGGCCACCGAACGCCTGGCCAAGTCGAAAAACGCCAAGGTTGTGGTGATCGGCGGCGGAAAGGACGGGATGCCGCTGATCCTCGGAGGCCAGTGAGCATGTTCCGGGCGGTTGACTTTTTGGCCTGCCTGTCGCTGCTTGCGCCGCTGGCCGCCTGCGGAGACCAGGGGCCGGACGAGACCCCTCCGGGGATCGAGTCGACCGTCCCGGCCGACAGCGCAGGCGGAGTAGCCTCCGACACCGACCTGGTCATTCAGTTCGACGAGGCCATCGACCGCAACTCGATCAATGACACTATCTTTCACGCCGCCCAGGGCCAGCAGTCGCTCTTCGGCCAGGTCAGCTACGATCTAAACCGTCATCTGGCGACCCTGTCGCTTTCGATCGATCTGCAGGCCGGGGTCACCTACCAGGGCGTGCTCGAACCGGGCGTTAAGGATCTTCTCGGCAACCGCCGCGCCGAGGTATTCCGCTGGTCGTTCACGGTCGCCGAGTGACCAAGGAGACTTAATGGCCAAACGATCGAACGGCTACCGGGTAGCAGTCTGCGGCGCCACGGGAGTCGTGGGCGTCGAGATGGTGCGAGTCCTGGCCGAGCGCTCCTTCCCGGTGGCCGATCTGCGGCTGCTGGCATCGGAACGCTCGGTTGGCGAAGAGCAGACTTTTCAAGGAAGCGAGGTACGCGTCGAGGCGCTTGAAGAGAACTCGTTTTCGGGCATGGACATCGCCCTTTTCTCCGCGGGCTCGGATGTGTCGCGGACATATGCTCCGCTTGCGGCCCGGGCCGGATGTGTGGTGATAGACAACACCAGCGCTTTTCGAATGGAGCCAGACGTGCCGCTGGTAGTGCCCGAGGTGAACCCCGAGGCTCTTTGTGACTATGCCCGGCGCAGCATCATCGCCAATCCGAATTGTTCGACCATTCAGATGGTGCTAGTGCTGAAGCCGATCGACGATGCGGTGGGCATCCGGCGCGTGGTGGTCTCGACCTACCAGTCGGTCAGCGGGGCCGGGCGGCGGGGTATCGCCGAGCTCGAATCACAGACTCTTTCGCTGTTCAACCTGAAGCCCATGGAGTGCGAGCGCTTCCCCCGCCAGATCGCCTTCAACTGCCTGCCGCACATAGACGTGTTCGGTCCGGACGGCTACACTTTTGAAGAACGCAAGATGATCCAGGAAACCCACAAGATCATGGGCCGGGATGATCTGCGCCTGACCGCGACCACGGTCAGGGTGCCGGTGTTCTACGGCCACTCCGAGGCGCTCAATATCGAGACCGAGAAAAAGCTCTCGGCTGACGAGGCCAGGAAGCTGCTGGACCGGGCGCCCGGCCTGCGGGTGGTCGACTCTCCGAGCGAGGCGCTCTATCCCACCGTGCTCGACGCGGTCGGCGGCGACGACACCCTGGTGGGCCGCATCCGCGAAGACCCGTCCGTAGAGTGCGGTCTCGACATGTGGGTGGTGTCCGACAACATCCGCAAGGGAGCGGCCTTGAATGCCGTCCAGATCGCCGAGTTGCTGATTCGCGACTACATGTGATCCTGCTTGACAAAATGGCACGCGGCGAGCGCCGCGTACAGGGCTTGTGACAAAAGGTCACCGCATTCACCAAGGCCGCCCCTGCGTGCTGGTATCTTCTTGTTATAACAATAGAAAATATTGAACAGATGTGTATACTGATGGCACGTTCCTTGCGTAGTATTCGAATAACGTGTAAGAGAAGTTGCTAACGAAAGGCAGTCATCATGAAGAGATGGATTCTAATTGGCGTGCTTGCGGTAGGTTGGGCATTTCCGGCCCGGGCGGTGTCCGACTATCCGGTGGATCTGAACGTCAGTCTGGTCAAGCCCTCGAACCGGGATTATCTCAATATCGAAAGCTGCGCAGCAGCCGCCGAGACCGAGCTGGAGATCTCGTGGACGTTTGATAGCAGTAGCAACACCGCCTGGGTCGGGGAGCAGGAGGGCGACGTATTTCTGGCCATAGACGATACTTGCGGCTCGGCCCTGGTCGAGATCGGCAAGGTGTCGGGCCAAGGGGTCGATGTCAGCATCAGCGAGGGACAGACCAGCGGCACGTTTCCAGTGAGCGGCGACGAGCTTTACCTGAGCGACGTTACCGGCCTCGACTGCGCCACCGAAGACGAGCAAGACTACTATTTCTGCATCAAGTGGCAGTATGATGAGCCTACAGGCTTCTACAACTACATCTACAGCGGCGGGACGCCGATTCGTTTCGACACTAAGCCGCCCGGCGCGCCCGCAATTACTTCGGTCGATCCGGGCGAGACCAACCTGAAGGTCAGGTGGGAAAAACCGTCGGACGACGACCTCGATAGCTACATCCTCCACTACCGAGAGGAAGGCACAACTGAAGATCACCAGGCGACCGAGACCAACGGCGAGGCGACCAGCTTTCAGATCACCGGTCTGACCAACGACGTTACCTACGAGGTCTGGATGACGGCCGTCGACGTCGCCATGAACGAGAGCGAAGACTCGAACACCATGACCGGCACGCCGGAACCGGTGGAAGATTTCTTTGAATACTACCGCGGGCAAGGCGGGGGCGAAGACGGCGGTTTCTGCTTCGTGGCCACCGCCGCTTACGGTTCTTACCAGGATGCAATGGTAGTGCCCTTGCGCGCCTTCAGGGATAGTGTTTTGATGCCGACTGCTACGGGACGCGGCCTGGTCGCGGCCTACTATCGTTTCGGCCCTCGTTGGGCGCGGGCTATTCGCGGCTCGGACCTGCACCGCGCCGCAGCGCGATTATCGCTGGCCCCGCTGGTTGTGGCTGCCCGGGCCGATCTTAGTTTGGGAACCTTTGAGCTATTGGTACTGCTTGCAGCACTATTGATACTCGGGCTGCTTGGAAAGAAATATTTTCAGAAGATGCGGCGCTCGGCACGCGCTTCGGCGCCTCCGGCTCTTATGGCTTTGATTGCCGCGTTGCTGGTCATGGGAGTCGGCAGCCGGACCCGGGCGCAGGACAAGTCGCATCCGGGCACCGATTCGGATTCCGGCGAGGCCGTCTCTGGCGGCGTACCGAACATGCAGTTCCAGGTCCGCTTCGGGCCTTATACGCCGCAGGTCGACAGCGAAAAAGACCTCTCTGGCAAGCCTTTCAAGGAGATCTTCGGCGGCGGTAGCGAGATGCTCTTCGAGTTGGGTCTCGACTACGAGATCTGGCGCGGCTTCGGAGTGGTGAGCGTCGGCGGCTCATTCGGCTTCGTGCAGTACTTGGGCAAGGGTCGCACACAGAGCGGCGACAAGAGCAGCGACACCACGGTGTTCAACCTGGTGCCTTTCCGGTTGAATGTCGGATATACCTTCGACAAGCTGATGGACTGGTGGCGTATTCCGTTCGAGCCGTATGTGGTGGGCGGGCTGGACTACTACGTCTGGTGGGTGCTCGACGGCGTGGGTGACATAGCGTCTTACGAGGACGAGTCCGGGAAATCGTACACGGCCCGCGGCGGCATATTCGGGGGACACTTCTCGGTCGGGCTGAAACTGCTGCTGGACGTCCTCGACCAGGAGGCGGCCAGTCACCTCGAAAACCAGGTCGGAGTAATGAATAGCTTTTTCTTTGCCGAGTACAGCATGTCATGGATCGACCAGTTCGGGGCCTCGGGCCATATGAACGTCGGCGACCAGACCTTCATGTTCGGCCTGATGATGGAGTTCTGAGCGCTTGTCAGGGAAAGTCCGCCTCACAATTGCATACGATGGAACCCGTTACCACGGCTGGCAGATCCAACCGGGGCAATCTACCATACAAGGCGAGTTGGAAGAGGCCTTCCTGAAAATGACCGGTCTTACGACCCGGGTTGTTGGCGCCGGGCGCACCGATGCCGGCGTTCACGCCCGGGGCCAGGTTGCGGCTCTGGTCAACGAATCGCGGCACTCGCCCGAGGTCATCCGCGAGGGGTTGAACAGCCTGCTGCCAGAGGACATCGCCGTGCTGGCGGCCGACCAGGCACCCGAAGGTTTCGACCCGCGCCGCGACGCGGTCGGCAAGCACTATCGTTACACGATCCACAATCAGCGGGTGCGCCCGGTGCTCGAACGCCGCTTTCGCTGGCATATCAAGGCGCCGCTGGACGTTGAGGCCATGCAAGAAGCAAGCGCCTGCCTGGTCGGTGAACACGACTTCTCGGCCTTTCGGGCGGCCGACTGCGAGGCGAGCCACGCCGTGCGCACGCTAGACAGCATAGTCTGGCGCAGCCGGCCGCCGGCGCTCATTTTGGACATCTTCGGGCGCGGTTTTCTCAAGCAGATGGTGCGTAACATCGTCGGCAGTTGCGTAGAGATTGGCCGGGGACGCTGGCCGACGGACAAGATGCGCGAGATCCTGGAAAGCCGCGATCGCACCCGCGCAGGCAAAACGGCCCTGGCACACGGTTTGTGCCAGATGATGGTATACTACCGTCAGGAGGACTACCGGAATGCGATTGCCGACTAAGGTATGGTTGCCGGGCTGTGTATTTATACTGGTCGCTTTTCTTTGCGGCTGCGGTTCTGAGGAAAGTGACCTCAGTCCCTACAAGGTGCCCGAAGGCTGCAATCCACTCGCACCGTACGCCGACTGCCTGCTGCCCTATCCCACGGATTATTTCCTGGTCGCCGACGATTCCATGCCCTCAGGGTCGCGTATCCGCCTGACCGAGCAAGCGACCGTCTACACGCCGGCCGATCACCTGCCCGCCGATCCGACCAGCGTGCACCCGGCGGACGGTTTTTCCCCCGCCGGACCGATTTTAGCGGTTTTCCCGGCCGGCGTGGATGCGGGCAATCTGGTTTTTCACACCGGCGACGTTTTCGCTTCTCTTTTGCCTTCTAGTCCGACGGTGTTGCTGGATGCCGAGACGGGCGAGCCCGTTCTGCACTTTGCCGAACTGGATCCAATGGCCGAGAGCGACGATCGCCGGGCCTTGTTTATCAGGCCGCTTGTTCGTCTGGAAAACCAGAGACGCTATGTGGTGGCCATCCATGATCTGGAAGGCCCGGGTGGCGGCCCGCTGTCCGCCCCCGAGGGCTTCCGGCGCATCCGCGACGGTTTGACCGGCGGAGATCCCATCCTGGGGCCGCTGGCCGTGCGTTACGAGAGCGGAATATTTCCGCTGATCGAAGACTTTGGTATTTCGCGCGACAGCCTGCAGTTGGCCTGGGATTTCAGCACCGAGAGCGAGGAGAATGTCACCGGCGACATGCTCGCGGTACGCGAGATGGTCATGGACTATTTCTCATCGCACGTTCCCGAGATCTCGATAACACAGGTCACAGACGACGTCGATCAGAAGATCTTTCGCAGGCTGGACGGCACGGTCGAAGTTCCCTTGTACCTGGAAGACGCCGACCCCGGGGCGCGTCTTTTTCGCGATGCCCAGGGCCGGGTGGCCCAGAACGGGTTGACGCAAGTGCCCTTCACGATGCTGATCCCGCGCAGCCTGGCCGCCCGGGCGCCCGGAGACCCGCCGGCCAGGGTGCTGCAATACGGCCACGGTTTTTTCGGCGAGCGCGACAGCGAGTCGGAATTGGGTCATCTAGAGGATACCCTGGAAGACGACGGATTCGTCTTTGTTGCGGCCGACTGGTGGGGGATGTCCAGGCCGGACGTGTTCCTGGTGATCGACGCCATCGCCTCGCGACCCTCGGAGATCGCGGACTTCACCGATCGCCTGCACCAGGCCATGGCCAACTTCATCGCGCTGGCCTACGCGGTGCAAGGTCCGCTGCTGGAACGGCCGGAGATCCAGGTTGACGATCATCCGCTGTATGATCCGGACCAGTTGTATTACTACGGCAACTCCCAGGGCCACATCCTGGGAGGCACCTACCTGGCCCTGTCTCCGCAAATCGACCGGGCCGTGCTGGGAGTTGGCGGGGCGTCCTTGACGCTGATGATGCCCCGCGCGCTGCCCTTCGCCTCGTTTATGGAATTCATCAACATGTATATTCCAGACCCCCTGGACACGCAGAAGTTCATGGTTTTAACACAGACGACCTTCGACAGGATAGATCCGATAACTTATGCCCCGCACCTGCTCTCGAACACCTATTCCAAAGGACCGTCCGCGCGCAGGTTGTTGATGCACATGGGACTCAACGATACCCAGGTGCCGAACATGGCCACCCAGTACCATGCGCGGGCATTGGGTTTGAAGCTGATGCAGCCAAGCCCGACGCAAGTTCCAGCCCTTACCGAAGCGGCCTATCCCCTGGACGGCTCGGGCCTGGTGGAGTTCGATCTGGGAGCCGCCCCCCCGCCCGCCGAGGCCCGCCCGGCCGACGAGGACAGCGGCGTGCACTCACACGTCCGGGAGTTGCCGGCGGTCATCCAGCAGATAGATCTCTTCTTGCGTCCAGAAGGCCAAATAGAGCAGACATGCGAAGGCGTCTGCGATCCTGAGTGATACCTTGACAATACCCGCCTAGACAGGCGACAGTTCTGAATCAGGAGTTCTCCAAGGAGGGGGAAAATGAAGACATTTCTTTGGGTAATGGTGGGATTGAGTGTTGTTTTACTTTTTTTGCAAATCTCCTTGACATTCCTGGTGGCTTCGCCTAATAAGAGCGTTCCCGGGCACTTGCCGGGATCACAGGAAGGAATCGGGTGATGAAGACTTTGCATGTAAAGAAGAGCGACGTTGAGCGACACTGGCTGCTGGTGGATGCCGCTGACGGTGTCCTGGGCAGGATCGCCAGCCAGGTTGCCGCCATCCTGCGCGGCAAACATACCCCCAGTTTCACAGCACATGTCGACACCGGCGATTTCGTCGTCGTCATCAATGCCGAGAAAGTGCGGCTTACCGGGAAAAAAATGGAGAAGAAGAGGTACTACGACTACTCCGGTTACCCCGGTGGCCTCCGCGAGCGCAACGCGCAGACCATGCAGATGCGGCATCCAACCGAGCTGATCAGGCGCGCCGTAAAGGGAATGTTACCCAAGGGTGCCCTGGGTTATTCCATGATCCGAAAACTCAAGATCTACGCCGGACCCGAGCATCCGCATGAGGCGCAGAAGCCGGAGAAGATCGTGCTTGAAGGGATTGGACAATGAGCGAAGTTCAACAGTGGTATGCCACAGGCAGGAGAAAGTCGGCCGTCGCCAGGGTGTGGATGAAACCCGGCAATGGGGTGATCACGGTCAATAAACGCCCGATCGACCAGTATTTCGGCCGCGAAACGCTGAAGATGATTCTTCATGAGCCTTTCGACCTGACCGAGACCCGCGGCAAGTACGACATCACTGTCAATGTCACCGGCGGCGGCCTGGCCGGTCAATCTGGCGCCATCCGCCACGGTATCACGCGGGCCCTGATGAAAATGAACCCGCAGTTCAGACCGATCCTGAAAAAGGTTGGAATGGTTACCCGCGATTCACGCGTCAAGGAGCGCAAGAAATACGGTCAGCCCGGCGCGCGCAAGCGCTTCCAGTATTCGAAACGCTAAACGATCAGTAAGTCGGATCGGTATACTCGTCTTCCCACTCGCTCGGCTTGAGTTCGCCGTCGGCGAGGCGCTCTTCGATTATGGCGATCAAGATGTCGCATATGTGCGGGTCGATCTGCCGCTCGCGCAGGCGACTCAGGATCTCGATTGCCTCACGGTTGTCGACGGCCTCCTGGTAAGGCCTCTCCGAGGTGACTGCGTCATAGGTATCGGCAGCGTTTATGATCCTGGCTCCCAGAGGAATCTTTTCTCCCTTGAGGCCGCTCGGATAACCGCTGCCGTCAAACCACTCATGGTGGTGCAAGACCAGTTCTTTAACGGGCGCCAGAAAATCGATCGGCTCGATTATCTTTTCGCCCAGCACCGGATGATTGCGGACTATTTTCATTTCTTCTTCAGACAGGCGGCCTTTCTTGGCCAATATTTCCTCGGAGATACCGATCTTTCCGATATCGTGCAGGATACCGCCGAAGCGCAGGTAGCGCATTTGCACCTCGTCGAGGCCGAGCTTGCGGCCGAGCGCCAGTGCCACACTGGTCACCCGCACGGAATGTCCTCGGGTGTAAGGATCCTTGGCGTCGATGGAGTTGGCCAGAGCACGGATGGTCTCCAGGTAGCCGTGTTCGAGGGTGGCAACCAGGTCTTTGTTTTCACGGTCATAGTAGAGCAGTTGCCGCGACATGTAGTTGAAGGTGTGCGCCAGTTCTCCTATTTCGTTTCTGGTCTTGACGTCTAATGTCGTGCCGAAATTGCCTCGTGCAATCTGCAAGGCGCCGGAGACGCATTTGCCGACCGGGCGCGTGATGCCGAATGCAAACAATACGCCCAGGCCGAGCGCCAGAGCCAGACTGACCAGCACGACGCTGACTACCTGCCAGGTCATCTTGCGCGTGGCGACATACGCTTCATCCAGGGGCTCTATGGAAACCATCAGCCAGGCAGGGCGCGCCAACGGCGAATAGGCCGCCAGCACTCCCCGGTCGCCTCCCATTCGAACGGGGCGCGCGCCGGAAACACGCGGAGCCGGTGCGTTGCTGTCGCCGCGAGGAGCCAGGATACCGGCCAGGAATGCCGAAAGTCGTCTCGACTTCTCTGTCCGATCGTCGGCAGCCCCGCGTGCCGTACCGGCTTTGTCGGCCACCAGGAAACCGTTTGCATCGATCAGCAGCACATTGCCCCGGGCTCCCACGCGCAGCTTGCCGATGATCTCCTGTAACGAGGTCAAAGAGATCTCCATGCCCAGGTAAGCCGCGTCGCCGGCGTTGAGCTTGACCGTCATGGCTACAGCCGTCTCACTGCGGGTCTCGATTGAAACCTCTGGACGCGCCCGGCGTTGGATATCGTAGGGTGCCGAGAATTCGATCGTGTCCGGCTTGCCCTTGGACAGGATCGAGGCGATCCTGGCCTGGTGATCGGCGAGTTCGGAGGGCAGTATACGCCGAGAGTCGAATGCCAGCAGGTTGTGCAAGGCCCGGCCGTGTTCGTCGTAGAAGGCGATGATGTTGACTTCGGGCCGTTTCTGGAGAATGAAGGACAACAATTCCTGTCGCTGGGGCAGGTTCATGTTGGCGACCGAGAAATTGGACAGCAGCAGGTCGAGATCGGAGATTACGTTGTCGAAAAATGCTTCGGCAGCACGGCCGGCGTGGTCTGCGCGTTCTTGTTGCAGTTCCCACGTCAGTGTCTTCAGCGTGTCAACACTGGAATCAATCAGGATGAACCCGACTACCGTAATCGGAACGGCGGTCAGAAACAACAACATCAAGGTTATACTGCGAAAGAGCTTCATCGCCGCTTGTTCAGATCGCTCACAGCACGTTCAAGGAGTTTGGCCATCTTCTTTGGCTTGAAAGGCTTGTTGATGTAGTAATCAGGGCCCCACTCGGGGGAATCCTCCAACATGTGCGCTCTCGAGATAGCCGACATCAAGACAACCGGGACGGATCCCTGCTTGCCGGTCATGCGAATGCTGCGGATCATCTGCAGGCCGTCCAGCTTGGGCATCAAGAAGTCGGTGACCACCAGGTCGATCTTCTCTTTCATGAAGATGGATAGTGCTTCCTGTCCGTCCCTGGCCTCGATTACTCTGTTACCCTGGGCCTCCAGCAGGTCACGCACAACCGCACGGTAGGAAGAGTCGTCGTCGCAGACAAGGGCAGTCAAATTCAATTGTCAGTCTCCATGGCCCGCATCTTCATGCGCGGGTTGTTTGATGTTTGAGCCATTGCCCCGGGAAGCCCGCAAGATGAACTTCCTCGCGGGTGATGCCCGGCCGACCAATCCGCGCGGGTCGACCGTCCTAATAAACCAGTAGTATTGCCCATCGGGCAGGCTGGACTTGAAAAGCAAGGAAGTATTCTCGGTTGTCATCTGGCGAATTGCCTGTTGCCCGTGGGGATCGCCGGCGATCAGGATCACGTATCTGGTAGCTCCGGCTACGGGTTTCCAGTTGAAGTAGATTGCGGCCGTGACCAGTATGGAACCTTTGGCCGGTAAGAGTCGAGTAGGCGGGTCAAGCAACGGGTACGAGTCCGAAGGAGCCTGACCGGCTTCCACACGGACTGCATGTCCTTGTTTGACGGTCTTGCTCTTCTTGCCGGCGCTGACTTTGACGCCGTCTCCCGATAGCACCGCCACACGGGTATCGCCTTTGCGATCTACCGATACTTCGAAGCGATTCTTCTTGGGACGCTTGGCAAGGCTTGCCTTGCGGGCCTGGCGGGCCAAGGCCCATGTCTCGTCTGCCAGCCGGCGGCACTCGGCGTAGGCAGCGCGTGAAAGCGCTTTCTTGGCCCGGTCCAGGCTGTCCGCGGCCGACTTATAATCCTTGGGGGCGAACTCCGACGCGCCATCGGCATTTGCCTGGGCCAATGCCTGAGTGGCCACCCTCAAGGCGGTCAAGACTCTGTCACGCTCCTGGCCCGGTAGGCGGATCTCGGCCCCGGAATCGGGTTGCTCCCCGTCAGCAATCGAGTTCAATGCCCGGATTTCCACGGCAGCGGATGGATCGCCGAAGAATTTCTCAGCGATCTCTTCAAGCGTTTGATCCTTCGAGATTTTGATCTTGGCGGGTAGTTTGGAAACAGCTGAAGCAGCCGGTGGCTCTCTGACCTGACCCCAGGCCGGGACGACAAGAGTAGCCAGAGCCGCCAGACTTATTGTCGTAACAAAGCCTTTCACTGGAAAGCCACCTCACGGTGCAGCAGGCTGGTCTCGGCTGACGACGTCCTGATCTTGAACTCCGAGGCTCCCTTCTCTAAAGCGCTTAATTCGGCTTCCACCTTTCCTTCCATCAATGTGAAGGTGTAGCGACGTGCCTGGTCGACGGGTTCGAGGCGCAGATCAGTCACAACCACCAGGCTCTCGGGGCCTACCCGCAACAGGCCGCCGCTCTCGAATTCGATATTGGCAAAGCTGTCACGCAGTGTGCGCACTTTGTCGTCGATGGATAGCTCCATGTCGCGCCTGGCCGGTAACCACTCCATCGAGCCCGATTTCTTGACCCGCACGTTTCCGCTGCTGAAAACGATTCTGGCGGTGCGTAAAATCCCCTGGCCCGGGCCGGCATCTTGCTTTTGCTCCTTGCCTGCGTCCCGGTTGCAGTCGCAACTGACAGCTAGAAAACACAGGCACACTAATAGGAGCATGTTTCTCATTCTATATAAGATCTTAGGCCATCGGACTAAACATGGCAAGATAGTTCGACAAACGCCCCCGGGAAAAAACGATTGACAAGGGGAGGGTGCTGTTGTTTTCCTCAGGGGTGCACCCTTATAAGATTCCATTCACCCGTTTTCGGGTCCAAACACATTTTTTCAAAGATGGAAAATTTGCCGGATTGCCTGGTTCGGCGGAGGAGGTCTGACGGCGTGACCCAGAAGCAAACAAAGTTCATTTTCGTGACAGGGGGAGTTGTCTCAGGGTTGGGCAAGGGTGTTGCTTCCGCTTCCATCGCGGCCTTGATGGAGAACCGCGGGCTGAAGATCTCGATGATGAAAATGGATCCTTACATCAACGTGGATCCGGGAACGATGAACCCCTATCAACACGGAGAGGTCTTCGTCACCGACGATGGGGCCGAAACTGATCTCGATCTTGGTCACTATGAGCGTTTCACCAATGAACCGGTTTCCGCCAACAATAACGTAACGACCGGACAGGTATACGACACGGTAATCAACAAGGAACGTCACGGAGAGTACCTCGGAAAAACGGTTCAGGTTATTCCTCATGTGACGGACGTCATCAAAGAGCGCATTCATCGCGCAGCCAAGGGCGTTGACGTGTGCATCGTTGAGGTGGGCGGCACGATCGGAGACATCGAAGGGCTGCCGCATATCGAGGCAATTCGTCAGATGCGCACGGATGTCGGGAGGGAGCACACTGTTTACATTCACCTGACGCTCGTGCCTTATATCAAGGCGGTTGGCGAGATGAAGACCAAGCCCACCCAGCACAGCGTCAAGGCACTCAGGGAGATCGGCATCCAGCCTGACATTATTGTTTGTCGCTGCGAGCAACCTCTGGGTCAGGATCTCAAGGACAAGATTGCCCTGTTTTGCTCTACCAGCCGGTCTACCGTTTTCGATTGTCCGGATGTGGACACCGTCTATGCCGTACCTCTGTTGCTCAAGGAGCAGGGTCTGGACGACAAGATCGCCGAGATGCTCAACATCTGGTCACGGGCCGCCTCTCTCGACAACTGGCGGCGAGTGGTCGCAACCCTGCGCAATGGAAAACAGGTGGCCCGCATCGGGGTGGTCGGAAAGTACGTGCACCTGATCGACTCATACAAGAGCCTTCACGAAGCGCTCTTGCATGGTGGCCTGGCTAGCGGAGGCCGCGTCGAGTTGGTCTATGTCGACTCTGAACAACTGTCAGATGACGTTTCCGGAGCCTTTGCTGATGTTGACGGAATTCTTGTCCCAGGCGGTTTCGGCGAGAGAGGCATCGAGGGCAAGATAAACGCCGTGCGCTACGCGCGCGAAAACAAGATTCCAATCTTCGGTATCTGCCTGGGTTTGCAGATGATGGTGATCGAGTTTGCCCGCAACGTGACCGGACTAGAGCGGGCCAATTCCACCGAGTTCGACGCGAAAACCCCGCACCCGGTGATTCACCTAATGGAAAGCCAGCAAGACATCAAGGACAAGGGTGCCACCATGCGCCTGGGTGCTTACCCCTGCAAGCTGACGGCGGGCACGCGCGCTATGGAGATTTATCGTCAGACAGAAATTTCCGAGCGCCACCGGCACCGCTTTGAAGTCAACAATGACTATCGAGAGAAACTCGCGGTCGGGGGCTTGGTCTTCAGCGGGTTGTCGCCGGATGGAAAACTGGTTGAGATGTGCGAGATCTCCGATCATCCATGGTTTGTCGGCTGTCAGTTCCACCCGGAATTCAAGTCGAAACCCTTCAAGCCTCATCCGCTTTTCGCGGCCTTCGTGGCGGCTGCCGTGAAATACAAGGAGTCCAGGTCAGCGGGCTGACGGATTTCACTGCCTATGGGCAAGAAAATCAAGAACGCCGTGATTTATTTACTGGCGCGGATGTTGATGGTTTTCGTCCGCATGATGAGTTTCAAGCGCTCGCAAAGGTTCGGCGCCTGGCTCGGACGGCGCGTTTTTCTGCACGCCCGGCACGAACGAGAGAAAACAATACGCCATCTTGGCCGGGCTTTTCCTGAAAAAGACGCGAACGAAATCGAGAACATTGCTCGCTCGGTCTTCGAGCATTTCGGACGTGCGGCGGCCGAGTTAGTCAACGTTCGCAAGATTGGCGAGATTACTTCTTTCGTTGAAGTAGGTCTTGTATCCCGCAAAGCGCTCGACGATGCCTTGGCCAGAGGGCGCGGTGTCGTGTTCGTAAGCTCCCATTGCGGTAGCTGGGAGCTCATGGCTCGTACGCTCGCCCGGCTGGGCTACCCGATAAATACAATCGGCAAGAAATCTTATGATCCGCGGTTTACCCGACTGATTCACCGTTTCCGAGAGGCTGGCTCGGTGCACACTATCTGGCGCGGCGATCCGGGGATCATTGATCAGATGGTAGCCGTTGTGCGGCGCGGCGAGGTCATGGGTTTTCTCATTGACCAGGATACGAAAGTACCCGGAGTTTTCGTACCTTTCTTCGGGCGCGAAGCCTATACTCCCTCGGCTGCGGCCGTGTTGTTTAGGAAGACAAACGCCGCGGTTGTGACCGGCTTTAACCACCGTAGCTCCCGGGGAGGGTACGAAATTATCCTGGAGGAATACACTCCTTGCGACCTTCCCGACTTCGACGCAGCCGTGTGTGAGGATACCCGCAGACTGACGGCAAGAATCGAAGATTTCATTAGTCGACACCCCGCTGAGTGGGTCTGGATGCATCAGAGATGGAAAACCCGTCCCCAAGATGTTACTAAGGCAAAGGAGCCTCGATTACCTGAGATGGAGAGACGAAATGGGACTTAGAAACGTACAGGTAAAGCCGCTGCGCCGCACGCCGCCTTTTCGCAAGGTGGCCTTGGGAACCTGGCATGGACCGGGAGATCCGCAGATATACGGCACGCTGGAAATCGATCTGACCAAGGCCTACGCCTGGCGCGACCGGCAGCCCGAGGGTGGCCCGCGAGTCACAGTGACGCACATGGTGGCCAGGGCCATGGCGTTGGCACTCTCCCACCATCCCGACCTGAATGCTTTCATTCGCTGGCGACGCATCTACCTGCGCAAGCTGGTGGATGTCTTCGTTCTGGCCGCGGTCAAACATGAATCGGGCCGCGATGATTTGACCAGTGTCAAGGTCAACCGTGCTGACGAAAAGGGCGTGGCCGGCATCGCAGACGAGGTGGCTGCCAAGCTCAAGCGAGTGCGGGAGAAAAAGGATACGGACTTGCAGAAGTCTTCAAAGCTGATGAGTATCATCCCGGGCTTTCTAATGAGGTTCGTGCTCAAATTAGTGGCATTTATTTCCTACACACTCAACCTGCGCTGTCCGGGTATACCACGCGATCCCTTCGGCGCCTGCCTGATCACTAACGTGGGCATGTTTGGCCTGGACGTGGCCTATGCGCCGATTGTTCCCTATACCCGTGCTCCCGTGGTGTTGCTGGTTGGAGAGGCCAAGAAGCGACCGGTGGTAATGGACGACAAGATAGAGATAAGGCCGATCGTGACGCTTAATGCCACCATCGACCACCGTTTGTGCGACGGGGCGCTTCTGGCCAAGATGGTACGCACAATCCGAGATGCTTTTGACGATCCCGAAACCCACTTCAGCGAGCCCCCTGCTGACGAGCAGCCGGAAGACTAAGGCCGTATAATTCATCTCCCGGTCGCGATTCGCCGGATGATCCATACGCGGATTTACATGACCGCAGGCCGGTGGTACCATCTTCTGGACATGTATTCTCGGAGCAGAAAAACATGATGCGGCTTGTTTTTTTACTGGTCGTGTCTGCTTGCCTTCCCGCCTGCGGCGGTAGACCGGCGCTGCCTGAGACGCCCGGGCGCTCGGTACGCGTCGAACTCGAAAATGTCGTCGTCAGGCAGTACAATCAGGGGCGGCTGCGATTCGAGATGCGGGCCGGATCGCTCGAACTCGACGAAAGGGGCCGGAAGCTGGTGGCTTCCGGCGGTATTAGAGGGCATTTGCAGCCCGCTATGTGGGAGGAGAAAAGGTGAGATCGGTCCCGGCGATATTTGGCTGCCTGCTCTTTTTTCTGGCCTGTTCGGTCGCGCAGGCGGCACCCGCAGGCGCAAAGTCGCCCGAGGGGCCGGCGGGGCCGGTTGACATACGCTCCGATCGGCTGGTGGTTGAAAAGAAGGCGCACCGGGCCGTTTTTTCGGGCAAGGTGCGGTTGGTTCAGAAAGATCTCATCATCCTCTGCGACAAACTGGTAGTCAGCTACTCAGACGATAAAAGCGAGCCCGGCCGGATTACGCGCATGGTATTCAGCGGGGAGGTTTCCATCGAGCAGCAGGACAGGAAGGGGCATTGCGGGCGCGCCGACTACGACCGTACTGTGGGGTTGATCATCTGCACCGGCAAACCCTGGGTCGTCGAGGGCAAAAGTCGTGTCGAGGGGGAGCGTATCGAATACCATTTGTCCCGTGACGAGGTCAGGGTCATTCGCCCGCGGGCCGTCATCCAGTTACCCGCGGACGACAATCCCAAGAGTGGTCGTACAAAGTGAATGCGGCAATCGATAAGACCCCGGCCATGGCCGACGCGCTTTCGGCCGCTGGCCTTGTGAAGTCGTTCAAGGGTCGCCGAGTGGTGGATGGGGTGAGCTTCGCGGTTGCCCCTGGAGAGATCGTCGGTCTGCTGGGGCCGAACGGAGCTGGTAAGACGACCAGTTTTAATATCGTCATGGGCTTACTCAGGGCAGACGCCGGGAAAGTAGCTCTCGGTGAACTGGAAGTCACCTCGTGGCCGATGTACAAGAGGGCCCGGGCCGGCATCGGCTACCTTTCGCAGGAACCATCGATTTTCAGACGCCTGTCGGTGTCCGAAAACCTGCTTGTTTACCTCCAGTCGGCCGGAGTTTTCGGCGCCCAGGCCGACAAGCGTGTGCAGCGTGCGATTGAGGAGTTCGATCTGACACAGGTAGCCCATGCCGGCGCCGCAACCTGTTCGGGCGGTGAGCGACGCAGGGTGGAAATCGCACGGGCCATGATCCGGGGGCCGAGGTTTCTATTGCTGGACGAACCCTTTTCTGGTATCGACCCGCTGGCCGTCGGGGAGATCCGGCGTCAAATAGAACGCTTGTCCAGGGAAGGGATCGGCATGCTGGTCACAGACCACAATGTCAGGGAAACCTTGTCAACCTGCGACAGAGCATATATTCTTAAGGGCGGCCGGATAATCGAAACCGGCACACCGGCGGAGATTGCCGCAAGTGATAAGGCACGAACGTTGTACCTGGGCAAAAATTTCCGCCTGGAAGAGACGAGCTGAAGATGGTGGAGCTGAGACAAGTCCTGTCGCTGAAGCAGACCCTGCAACTGGTGATGACTCCCCAGTTGCAACAAGCCATCAAGCTTCTGCAGCTGTCACGGCTCGAACTCAATGACCTGGTCAACACCGAGATGCTCGAGAACCCCGTGCTCGAGGATGTGCCCGAGGTCCCGCCAGCCGAGGATACGGCCTCAACCTCCGATGAACGCCAAAATGCTGTAGATGAGAAGATCCAGGATCGTCTCGAACGCACCGAAAGAACGGAAGAAGTAAAGGGCGGCGAAGGCGCCAACGAGATCGACTGGGAGAAGTACCTGGAGAATTATTCTTCTTATTATCCAGGCGGCGGCCCGCGCGAACGACCCAATGAAGATTTACCATCCTACGAGGCGGTATATTCCAAGAAGCCTTCGCTGACCGACCATTTATTGTGGCAGCTACGTCTATCGTCACTCGATGAATACGAGCAGGATATCGGTGCGCAGATCATCCTCAACCTCAACTCGGACGGTTATCTGGTGGCGGACGACGAAGACCGGCTGGCCGGCAAGACTGCCACGCAATGCATCGCAGATTCGTTGGAGATTGAGCAGCAAGAAGTCGAGCGGGTTCTGAAGACCGTGCAGAACTTCGATCCGGTTGGCATCGGTGCACGAGATTTGAAGGAATCGTTGCTCATACAGGCAAGACATCTGCAAGTGGAGAATGGCCTGGTATACGCCATAATCGAATCTCATCTTCCGTTTGTTGAGCGTAAGAACTTCCAAGCCATCGCCCGCGCACTGAAGGTCTCCAAGGACGAGGTCATAGACGCGGTGCGAATTATCTCGCAATTAGAGCCGCGCCCCGGACGGGTTTATTCAGAAGAGAAACCGCAATACATCACACCGGATATTTTTGTCTACCGCCTGGTTGACGAGTACGTCATCGTTCTCAACGAAGACGGACTGCCAAAACTCAGGATCAGCCCTTACTATAGACGGACTCTGAGCCAGGCTTCTAGAGGCGGCGAAACTCACAACTACATTCAGGATAAGCTGCGTTCGGCGGTTTGGCTTATTCGCAGCATTCACCAGCGCCAGCGAACCATCTACCGAGTAACCGAAAGCATCGTGAAATTCCAACGGGAATTCTTCGACAAGGGTATCTCCTTCCTGAAACCTCTGGTGCTCAGGGATGTCGCTGAAGACCTGGGATTGCATGAATCGACGGTCAGCCGTGTGACGACGAACAAGTACGTGCATACGCCCCAGGGAATATTCGAGCTGAAATATTTCTTCAACTCCGGCATCAGCCGGGTGAACGGAGACGACGTTGCCTCGGAGTCGGTCAAGGATCGTATCAGACACATCGTGTCCGAGGAAGATCCGCAGAAACCGCTCAGCGATCGTGAGATTGTGGCCATGCTCAAGGAGCAAAACATCGACATAGCCAGGAGAACCGTTGCAAAGTACAGAGAAATGCTAGGCATTCTGCCTTCAGGTAAACGCAAAAAAATGTTCTGAACTATTGCTCGCACCCAGGCACTTGAGATGGCAACATCTTTACAGTTGAGTCAAGTAGTGGTTATGGCGTCAACGACAACAACTATCGGCCTTGTCCCGCGCATTTTGCAGGGCTAGCCCAATTGGGAGGAGTCATGCAAGTATCGGTAACCTTCCGTAACATGGATCCCAGTGAATCACTCAAGGCCTACACGTCCGAAAAGTGCTTGCGGCTGAAGAAGTATGTAAGCAAACCGGCGGACATTCACGTCATTCTGGCCAAGCAGAAGTATCGCAGTCGAGCCGAGATCAAGATTACCCATCACGGTGTGGTGATGAAGGGCGAAGAGAACGGCGAAGACATGTACTCCAGTATAGATCTGGCGCTCGACAAGGTGGAACGTCAGTTGAGAAAACTCAAGGACAAGAGACGCGAGCACAGGCTGTCGCAGTCCGCTGCGGGGGTCACGGTTCGCCACGGGATCGTCTCTCACGAGCCTGCCGGAAACGAGGAAAACGCTCGTATCGTCAACTCTGAAGAGTTTTCGGCCAAACCGATGTCGGTTGACGAGGCCGTTTTGCAAATGGAATTGGCCAACAACGATTTTCTGGTTTTTATAAACTCCAGCACCCAGGAAGTGAACGTAATCTACAAGCGGCGCGACGGTGATGTCGGCCTTATCGAGGCTCAAACGCCACCCGAATGACAGAGCGGTAGTCTAGTAAGGTACATGCGAGGGTGAAGGAATCTGACTTCTCGGAAGTTCAAGGTAGGTCATAATCCACCCTGGATTGTCGAGAAGTTTCAAAGGGAGTTTACAGCCAATGAAAATAGCAACTTTCCTCGATCGCAGCGATGTTTCGATCGATGTGCCATGCCGCACAAAAAAAGAGATCCTCAAGATGCTGGTTGATCTCTTGGCGGAAAACCATGCCGAGCTTGACTCCGAACAACTCCTTTCGATTCTCTTGAAGCGCGAAGAACTGCGCTCGACAGGCATCGAAGAAGGAGTGGCTTTTCCTCACGGCAGAGTTCCGGGTCTCGATCGGTTGATGGCTTGCTTCGGCAGGTGCCAGGCCGGCGTGGATTTCGACTCGTTTGATGGCAAGAAGACAAATTTCTTTTTTGTTTTGCTCATTCCCGAACATGCACAGGGAAATCACCTCAAAGCACTGGCCCGCCTGAATCGCTTGTTCCAAAACGCAGATTTTCGCAAGCGTATCATGAATGCCGGCAGCGCGGACGAAGTTTTCGACGCAATTATCGAGGAAGACAATAGGTGCTGAACTCAAGTCTACAGCGCGTTCCCTCACCGGTGCGGTTGCTGATCATCAGCGGACTTTCCGGCTCCGGAAAGAGCACGGCCATAAGGGCGCTGGAGGATACCGGTTTTTTTTGCATCGACAATTTGCCGATTGTGTTGTTACCCAAGTTAATAGATTTGTTTCCGCGCAGTGGGGAAAATATTGAGCGTATCGCACTCGTAATCGATGCGCGCGAAGAGCGTTTTCTAAATGAGTTCGACCGCAACATCGAGAGAATCCGCGAAGAGGGTGGCCGGGTAGACGTGGTGTTTCTGGACTGCGCTGACGAAGTTCTTGTCAGGCGCTACAACGAAACCCGACGCCGGCATCCTGTTGCGCCCGAGGGCTCGGTCGAGGAAGGCATTGCCCGCGAGCGGATCATTCTGAAACCGCTACGAGAGGCGGCCGGCCAGGTATTTGACACCACGGCGCTGACTCCACACGAACTGCGGCGTATTATCAGCGATCGTTTCAGCAGGGTCGAGCCCGGTCAAGAGATGACGATGGCGTTAGTCTCGTTCGGGTTCAAGTTCGGTATTCCCGCCCAGGTACATCTCGTTTTCGATGTCCGTTTTATGGCCAACCCGTATTTCGACGACAAGCTGCGGGATGAAAACGGTTTGAACCCCGAAGTAGCGGGTTTCGTAATGCGAGATCCGGATGCCGAAAAATTTCTGGAGCACGTAATCGCCTACCTGGATGCTTTTCGTTCACGCTACAACAACGAGGGAAAGAGTTACTTGACGCTTGGCATCGGGTGCACCGGTGGTAAACATCGTTCAGTTGTCATGGTGGAGGAACTTGCCCGGCGCTTGAAGTCGGGCGGGTTGGCCGTAGCGGTCAGACATCGCGACCTCAGCGGATAGGTGACGAGAAAGAGCAATTTCTATACGGGGCAGAGTTGTGACAGAAAGGGCGCACGATGGTGGGACTTGTAATTTTCGGGCATGAAGGCCTTGCGGATACGTTTTTCAGAGTACTCCACCAAATAGTTGGAGCCCTGGAGCAGGTATTGGCGGTTGACGTGGGATCGGACGCTTCCAGCGAGGAAGTCGAGCGCGAGTTGGACCGGGCCATTCTCGAGGTCGATAGCGGAAAAGGAGTGGTCATCCTGGCCGATCTGTTCGGCGGATCACCGGCAAATTTTTCGTTGGCGCGCCTGGTTCCGGGTCGGGTGGAGGTCGTCTCGGGTCTGAACCTGGCTATGCTGCTGAAGATGGTGGACCTGCGTAATCACGGTCTGGCAGACCCGGCGGTCATGGCTCGAGCCATCGCCCGAGAGGGCCGAGACAACATCGTGGCGGCGGCCGATATGTTGATAAGGCGCAGTGGAAAGTCGGGCGACAATCAAAAACAACTTGAAGGATGACGATGCCCGAAGCGAAAGACAGCTTTGAAATCAAGAACAGGCTGGGTATGCATGCGCGGGCAGCCGCCGTCTTCGTGCAGTTGACCACAAAATTCGGCAGTGAAATCTCGGTCGCCAAGGAAGATCTGGTTGTCAATGGTAAGAGCATCATGAGTGTTCTCCAACTCGCAGCCGTCCAAGGCGACGTGATCACCGTCTTGGCTCGGGGCGACGATTCGGACCAGGCCATTGTGGCCATTGGGAAATTGATCAACAACCTGTTTGGTGAGGGCGAGTAGCAGTCAATGTCCAGGCAACGCACCAAGGTATTCAAGGGAATCGACGCCTCGCCCGGCATTTGTGTCGGACTGGTCCATCTGGTTGATCGGCGCAAGTTTCGTGTTCCCAAGACTCATGTTGGCCGGGAAGAAATTGACCGGGAGAAGGAGAGATTTCATCGGGCAGTGGCCGTTAGTGTCTCTCAGCTTACGGCCATCAAGGACAAAATGGCGCGACGCGACCGCCAGGATCCGACCGCGATTATCGAGGCGCATCTTCTGATGATGCAGGACGAGATGCTAATCGGCGGTACCGAGAAGCTGATCGCCACGCGGGGCATCAACGCCGAGTGGGCGCTTAAAGACAAGGTGTCCGAGATCCGCCAGGTGTTCGATCGCCTGGAAGACGACTATTTCAGGGAGCGTCGCAGCGACGTCGAATTCGTCGGCCAACGCATCCTGCGCAACCTGATGGGCCATGAGGCGGAGGTGCGCCCCCCGGGGCACGAGCGTGCTGTCATCTTGGCCCATGATTTGTCGCCGGTGGATACGGCCGGTTTGAGCCGCCAGAAAGTAATGGGCTTCGTCACCGAGGTGGGGGGCAAGACGTCTCATACGGCGATCATCGCCCGTTCTCTCGAATTGCCGGCCATTGTCGGAGTCGAAGGCATACTTGATAAAGCCGGTATGGGTGACAGGATCATCGTCGACGGTTATCGCGGCGAGGTCATTCTGCATCCTTCCGAGCGCGCCGTGCAGGAGGCGCTCGTAAGATCACAGGGATTGCGCAGCCGGACCGCCGAGTTGGCCATGGAAAAAGCATTGCCGGCAACTACCCTGGATGATCACGAGGTCAGGTTGTCTTCAAACCTGGAGATGGTCGAGGAAGTGGAAACGGCGCTGCGTTACGGCGCCGACGGTATCGGCTTGTTCAGAACCGAGTTCCTGTTCCTCGATCGACGTCCCCCGTCCGAAGGATTCCAGCGACGTTGTTACCAGAGGATTTTAAGGCAGATGAACGGTAGGCCGGTCACAATCCGCACTCTCGATCTGGGTGGCGACAAAAGACTTCCTTTCCTGCGCTCGGAGCCGGAGGCCAACCCGGCCATGGGGCTGCGCTCGATCCGCATCTGCCTGAGAAACAGGCCACTCTTCTTGACCCAACTGCGCGCTTTGCTTAGAGCCTCGGTCGACGGCAGGCTGAAGATACTATTTCCCATGATCTCGGTTTTACATGAAATCAGGGAGGCCAAGGCCCTGCTGCAGGAGGCTCAGGAGCAGCTGCGGGCCAAGGGTCAGGCCTTCAGCGACGACATTCAGGTGGGCATGATGATCGAAGTGCCCTCTGCGGCTTTCATGAGCGACGTGTTCGCCGAAGAGGTCGATTTCTTCAGCATTGGCACAAACGACCTGATCCAGTACACGCTGGCCGTCGATCGGCAGAATGAGCAGGTTGCCTACCTGTTCAATCCATTGCACGTATCGATTTTGAGGATGCTCAGGCAGGTGGTCAAGAACGCCCACCAGGCCGGGATAGAAGTGGCCATGTGTGGAGAGATGGCCGGTAACCCGCTCTACCTGCACATCTTACTGGGGTTGGGGCTGGACGAGATCTCGATGAATCCCCTGGCGCTACCTTATGCGCGTCACTTGATTCGCAGCTCGCGCATGAAAGAAGCACGCAAACTCTACCGGAGTGTAATCGAACTACGCGATTCCGGCCACATCCGCAGCAAGGTTCAGGGCTGGATGGCCAAGCGCTTCCCCGAGTTCTTCACCAAAGAGGGCAACGCCGATATTCTGGGCGGATTGTAGCGCCCGATCGTTGTTGACAGAACCGCCCGTTTATCCGATAGTCGCCACGGTTGTAGTAAAAATATGAAAACCTGGAGGAATAACAATGAATGGAAAAGACTTTGAATTTACGTCCGAGTCGGTTAGCGAGGGTCATCCTGACAAGATGGCCGACCAGATTTCGGATGCGGTTCTTGACACTCTGCTCGATCAGGATAAACACAGCCGTGTCGCCTGTGAGACGCTGCTTAAGACCGGCATGGTGCTGATCGCCGGAGAGATAACCACCGAGGGCTATGCCGACCTGCCAGAGGTGGCCCGCTCGGTGGTGCGCGACATCGGTTACGACGATTCATCCAAGGGTTTCGACTGGGAAACCTGCGCAATTCTGTCGGCCATCTATCAGCAGTCACCGGACATTTCGCAGGGAGTGACGACCGGCCAGGGTCTCAACAAGGACCAGGGAGCCGGTGACCAGGGCATGATGTTCGGCTACGCGACGAACGAGACCGAGGTGCTGATGCCCACACCGATCTACCTTGCGCATCGTCTGGTGCGCAAGCTGACTAGTGAGAGAAAGAACGGTAAGATTGATTTCTTGCGGCCCGACGGCAAGAGCCAGGTGAGTGTACGTTACAAGAATGGCAAGCCGGTTGGCGTCACCAACGTGGTCATCTCAACCCAGCACGCGGCCTACGTGGACTATGAGACCATGCGCGAAGCAGTCATCGAGCAGGTGATCAAGCCCATCATTCCGACAGACTTGCTGTTGCCGGATACCGTGTTTCACGTCAATCCAACCGGACGTTTCGTGATCGGCGGACCGGCCGGAGACGCCGGGCTGACCGGCCGCAAGATCATCGTCGACACTTACGGCGGCTGGGCGCGGCACGGGGGCGGGTGCTTCTCAGGCAAGGATCCCTCAAAGGTCGACCGCAGCGCCGCCTATGCGGCCCGCTACGCGGCAAAGAACATAGTAGCCGCCGGCCTGGCCGACCAGGCGGAGATCCAGGTGGCCTATGCCATCGGCGTGCCCGACCCGGTTTCTCTGATGGTTACCACTTTCGGAAGCGGCAAGATCCCCGACGAAAAGATTACTCAACTCGTGCGCAAGCTCTTCCCCTTCAGGCCCTCTGATATTATCGAGCAGCTCGACCTGCTGCGCCCCATCTACCGCGAGACATCGGTAGGCGGCCACTTCGGGCGCAGCGGCAAAGGCTTCAGCTGGGAGAAGACCGACCGGGCAGAGTTGCTGAAGTCAGAGGCCGGTCTATAGCAACCGCCCCTGACCTGCGACATGAGCATTTTTCAGGGAATTGTCCTCGGGCTGGTGCAAGGTCTGAGTGAGTTCCTGCCCATTTCCTCGACGGCTCACCTGCGGATAGTGCCGGCCTTGGCCGGCTGGCCGGATCCCGGAGCGGCTTTCTCGGCCGTCGTTCAACTAGGTACGCTGGCAGCGGTCCTGGTCTACTTTGCCAAAGATCTCTGGGAGATGGCTCGTGCCTGGGTCACGGGGATAGCCCGCGGTCGGCCCTTCGAGGAACAGCGGGCGCGCATGGGGTGGATCTTGATCATCGGCACGCTGCCGATCGGCGTTTTGGGATTGCTGTGTGAGCATGCCATAGAGACCAGCCTGCGCTCGCTTGCGGTTGTAGGCGCGGCTTTGATCGGCCTGGCCCTGCTGTTGGCTCTGGCCGAGGCGCTCGGCAGCCGCACGCGCACACAAGCACAGATCGGCTGGAAAGACGGCTTGCTGATCGGTCTGGCACAGGCCCTGGCCTTGATACCGGGAGCCTCGCGGTCCGGCGTCACCATTACGGCCGGCCTGTTTGCAGGACTCAAGCGCTCGGATGCGGCTCGCTTCAGCTTTCTGCTGAGCGTGCCTGCGGTCGCCGCCTCGGGGCTCTACGAGATGTTGAAGCTTTTTAGGGGATCGGTCGGGAGTGTGTCATGGGTGCCGTTACTTGTCGCAACAGCGGTGGCTGCGATAAGCGGCTATTTCGCGATCGCCGGCCTGATTCGTTTTCTACAGAAGAGATCGACGGCAGTCTTTATCGTCTACCGCATAGTTTTAGGCGCGGCAATCCTTGGATGGGTGTTGGAATTGTATTGAAGGCTCATGTTCCTGGTGCACGCAAGATACACGGGTGTATACCTTTATAATTCAAACTATTACAAAGACAGACCAGCCGGAATAGCCGATTTTTGAAGCCTCCGGGTTGCAGTCAGGCATGCTTGCCGTGATCCTGGTTGTCCGACCGCCGTGTAACGGGCTGGACAAGAAAGGGATTTTACGGTAGTAAGTAAACTTCCTGGCACATTATGTGCAGTGTGTTTGCGACAACCTTATACAAACAAGTTGTTTTTCAAGGAGGGTTGAGATGAGAAAGCTGGTTACTTTTTTCGTGGTCGGGCTTGTAGCTGCGGCTTTTTACGGTTGCGGTGCCGGCGAGAACGAGGGGCCCGTGGCGTGTGACAGCCTGCCTGACGGAAAGATCAAGCAGGCCTGCATCGACAAAAGCGCGCCCAAGGCCGATCGCTGGGATTCGCAGAATGACCCGCAACTTTTCGGGGTCAACCTCGATTACCAGCTTGCCAATTTGCCACGCCAGGGCCGGGTACAGCAGGTAGCCTGGCCGTCCACCTACTGGCCTACCTACGAAGATTCGGTCAACGTGCGCTGGCAGGGTCAGAGCAGCCGCTCGCCTCTCGAAAAGTACGACATGGCCTTCAATAACTGGACGCCGCCAGCCGATTTCGACACTCTCGTGCCATTCAAAGACTGCGCCAACGAATTCGACCAGAAGTACTACGACGAGCTCGGTCCGGCGGCCAAGTACTGGAGTGAAAACCACGGCAACAAGGCCATGCGCGACATTTGGAACGACCCCGACGGCAAGTGCGAAGAAGCAATCGAAAGCTGGTGGGGTCTGTGCCACGCCTGGGTACCGGCAGCGATTCTCGAACCCGAGCCGCAAAAGGCGGTCACCTACAACGGCGTGACCTTCGAAGTCTCGGACATGAAGGCCCTTTTGATCATGGCCTACAATAACTCGTCTTCCCGCTTCGTCGGGCGGCGCTGTAATGTGCGCACCGACGAGATTGAGCGCGACGAGTACGGTCGCATCAAGCAGGTCGAGTGCCGCGATTCCAACCCGGGCACGATGCACCTGATTTTGACAAACCTGATCGGGCGCGACAAGCGCGCCTTCGCCGAAGATCGCACCATGAACTACGAGGTCTGGAACCAGCCGGTGATCGGTTACGAGGTCAACTCGATGGACGAAAAGACCGAGGATGAGGCAGCCAAGCTGATCGATCCCAATTGTACAAGCCCCTGCGAGTACACCTGGAACACGGATGCCAAGGGCTTCTACCAGGTTGCGACCGATGTCCACTACGTCACCGAGTCGTCACCGGACACGGTGCCCAAGATCCCGCAGATCGACAGCTACACTCGAACTGATCACTACGGCTACATCCTCGAACTCGACGGCGACGGCGCGATTATCGGCGGCGAGTGGCTCACGACCAGTGGCGGCTCGTATCCCTCGCGCTTCAGCAGCCAAATGGCGCACCCCGACTTCTTCTGGCTTCCGCTGCGGGCAGGCTACGCCACCAACCGCAACGCCAGCCTGCAAAAGATCGAGATGCTGGTCAGGATGAGCCAGGAGGCTCAGCCGAGCCCCGACGGCGACGCCAAGGTATACAAGTCCGACGCGCAGGTCAGCATCCCGGACAACGACAAGGCAGGGGCAACCGCCTCGATCGACGTCGGCGACGATCTGACCATCGGCTCGATCAAGGTCACCGTCAACATCACCCACACTTATATCGGTGACTTGACCTTGACGCTCAGGCACGATGGAAAGGACGTCGAGTTGCAGAAGAACGCCGGGGGCAGCACGGCAAACATCAACAAGACCTTTGAGGTTACTGACTTCAGCGGTTCGGCCAGCGGCACCTGGGATCTGATTGTGGTCGACAATGCATCCAGGGACACCGGCACCATCGATTCATTCGAACTGGCCGTGATCGAGTCCGGCGGCTCCAGCGGCACGGGAGAGTCTTTTGTGAGCAGCGACGCTCTCAGCGTACCCGACAACGACGCCAACGGCGTGCTGAGCACGCTCGACGTTCCGGGCTCCGGCGCGATAAAGTCCGTAAAGGTGGAGCTGAACGTCAGCCACACCTGGATAAGCGATCTGAAGATCGAGCTTCGGCACGGAACCGGCACCTCGATGCTGCACAATCGCGAGGGTGACGACTCGGACAACATTGAAAAGACCTACGACGTGGACGAGTTCAACGGAGCGGACAGCGGCGGCGAATGGGAGCTGTGGATCTCCGACAACGCCGGCCAGGACGTCGGAACGCTCAACTCCTGGAAACTGACCATCGAACGCTGACGACCCGACCTCAGTAGCGGAAAGTCGATCCGCCGATAAACTCCCGCAAGATCGAGTTTTGCGGGACCGCGTCGGGGAAGATCCCCACGAACAACGACAAGAACTTCATCATCCGGTGGATGTCCGGGTAGGCCGGGTCATCCTGGGGGACCTCCAGCAGGAAGCGCTCGGCGTAGATCTTGAGCACCGCGGTTTCGTAGGGCAGGGCGCTGTTGAACATGTCGTCGGCCGACTCCTGGAATGGATAGATGTCGCGGATCTCGCCACGCCGGACGGAAGACCAGATACGCAGGGTGTCGGAAGCCTTGTAGCCGCGGTAGAGACGATCGCGCACGATGCGCCGCAGCAAGCGGGCGTCGGTGGTATGGATGCGGTTTGAGTCGTCGAGGCACAACTGGGTCAGGGCCGAGACGTATACCTTGTACTTGGCATCGGGCGGGATCTGGCTGGTGAGCCTGTCGTTCAGGCCGTGAATGCCTTCGATGATCAACACGTCCTGAGGGGCCAGACGCATCGGCACCCACTTTTGCTCAGGTTGTCTCATGCCGGTGCCGAAATTGAAGCGCGGCATGTGCACCTCTCGTCCGGCCAGCAGGGACACCAGTTGCTCGTTGAACAGTTCGACATCGATGGCGTCGATTGACTCGAAATCGTATTCGCCTCTCTCGTCAAGCGGAGTGTCCTCCCGGTTGACATAGTAGTTGTCAATCGACAAACCTATCGGCGCCAAACCGTTGACCTCCAGTTGTACCGACAGGCGCTTGAGGAAAGTCGTCTTGCCCGAGCCCGACGGTCCGGCAATCAAGACCATGCGGGTGTGATCTCTCTTTTTTGCTATGGCGTCCGCGATCTCGGTGATTCTCTTCTCGTGCATGCCTTCCGAGACGCGAATCAGCTGGTTGATGCCGCCGTGGGTGCAAAGTTTATTCAGTTCTCCCACGTCGCCGACTCCCAGGGTGCGGTTACGCTCCTTGCTCTGGCGATGAATGGTGAACAGCTTGGTCTGGTTCTTTGGCGGCTTGTCCAGTGCCTTGTGGTTTGCCGGCGAAGGAAAGCGCAGCACCAGCCCTGGCGGGTAGTGAGCAACACCGAAATGCGTAACGAAGCCCGTCGAAGGAGGCACCGGTCCGTGCAAGATGTCCAGTGTCTGGCCGAGACGAACCAGGCGGATATTCTCATGCCAGAACGTCTCGAGCAGAGCCACGCGATCGTTCAGACCGAGTTGGGTAAAGCGCCTGATTGCCTCCTGCACCCCGCAGCGCTCGCGATCGAAAGGCGTGTCGGCAGCGGTGAGCTTTTGCATCTCGTCGCGGATGGCGTCTAGGTGTTTGGTGTTAATACCGGGCAGGCCGTTGAGATCGAAAAAGTAGCCGTCACCCAGCGACTGTCCGACGACCAGGCGCACTTCGGGAAAAAGAATCCGAGTCGCTTCGCGCAGCATTAAAATACAGCCACGCCGGTAAATCTCCAGGCCGGCATCGGTGTCTAGCGAAACCAGGCGCACCCTGGCTCCTTCGTGTAGGGCGTTGTCGAGCGAAACCAGGCGATTATTGACTAAAGCGCCAATCGGGCGGGACAGTCCGAAGTCGGGCGCGATCTGCTGGGCGACCAGGGCCAGGGTAGTAGTGGACTCGGGAACCTTTAGCTGCTTGCCCTCGAGTTCGATCTGGATCGTTTTCATTCGCAGAAACTATCATGCCTGCAGACAGCTGGCAATTATCGTACCGGGCTTGAATCAAACACATGTCGCGTGATATGCATTGAGCTGACGCATGTTTGAACCAATCATCAAGGCACTGCAGGAATCGCGACCCGAGAAAATCTCCCGGGAGGGATTGACTCCGGCGGCCGTTCTTGTGCCGCTCTTTGTCAAGGACAGCCAGTTGTACCTGCTCATGAACCGCCGCAGCGAGAAAGTCGAAAAACACAAGCGGCAGATCTCTTTTCCGGGCGGAGCCTGCGATCCCGACGACGCCGGCTCCGTGGACACCGCCCTGCGCGAGGCGAGGGAGGAGATCGGTTTGCAACCGCAAGATGTTGAAGTGCTCGGTATCCTGGACGACACCTGGACGATCACCGGTTTCCTGGTGACTCCCGTTGTGGCCCGCATACCACACCCGTATCCTTTCGAGCTTTCTACTGATGAGGTGGACGAGATACTGGAAGTGCCCTGGAACGTGTTTTCGCAAAGGCTGGGGTATCATGCCGAGCACATGAAATACGACGGCCAGGAACACCAGGTGGATTTTTATGAGTACGAAAACAATACAATCTGGGGTGCCACGGCTCGCATTGCCCGGCGGCTGATCGAGCTGGTCGAGTCATGCGGCAACCTTCCAGTGAAGGAGCGACGATGATTCACGCACTGATCATGGCCGGTGGTTCAGGTACCAGGTTCTGGCCGCTTTCCAGGCAATCACATCCCAAGCAGTTCTTGCCAATCGGCGGTAAGAAACCCCTTCTGCGTGCAACCGCAGAGAGGGTGCTGCCCCTCTGCGGATGGGAAGGGATAATGGTGGTAGCCTCTGAGAGACACACACACAATATCCACAAGATCCTGCCGGAACTTCCAAAGAAAAACATGGTCGTCGAACCTCGGCCGCGCAACACGGCTCCTGCCATCGGTCTGGGAGCCGCCCACGTGGCTGCGCGGGATCCCGAGGGAACCATAATAGTGTTACCCTCCGACCACATCATCCACCCAGCCGGCAAGTTCCGCAAGCTACTGCGCGCAGCCTGCCTGGAGGCGAAATCAGATGCCATGGTGACGCTGGGAGTTGTCCCCACTCATCCAGAGACAGGCTTCGGCTATATTCACGCCGGAAAGAAGTTGCACGAGGTTAGTGGTTACGATGCTTTCGAAGTTCTCGGTTTTACGGAGAAACCGGACTTGCCGAGCGCCGTCGAATACCTGCAGAGTGGTTCGTACTACTGGAACTCTGGCATGTTCATCTTCACGGCAGCGTCCATCTTACACGAGCTGGCGGTTCATATGCCGCAACTTCACCGGGGGCTCGAACGCGCCATGGCCGCGAAGAAAGCGGATCAACAGGGGATTCTCGAACGACTCTTTGGACGCATCGAAGGCGTCTCGATCGACTACGGTGTCATGGAGAAGTCATCGAGCATTCACGTTATCCCACTAGACAGTGCCTGGTCTGACGTCGGAAGCTGGGCGGCCCTGCCCGAGGTCGAATCGCGAGACGAGTCGGGAAGCATCATCCATGGAGACGTACTGGACATCGACTGCCGGAACTGTATTGTCCATTCGGAGGGCCGCCTGGTAGCTTGTGTGGGTCTGCAGAACATGGTTGTCGTGGAAACTCCGGACGCAGTGCTGGTTTGCCCCGTCGGAGAGGCGCAGCAAGTCAAGCGTATTGTCGGGGAACTGAAGCGCAGGAAAAGAAAAAAGGTACTCTGAGTAGCAGTCAGTATCCAGACGAAGAAGACGCGCCGGACGATGCAGACGATGAAGTCGTCGATCCGCTGACCGTCGTTGACGCAGCCGAGGCGCCGCTAGATAGAGAGCCTGCCGGGTTGAACATGGTAGTGGCCTTGCGAAGCCGCAAGATGGCCAGTTGAAGGTTCAACTCCTGTTGTGCTTCAGTCATTTCGGTAATGAAAAGCGAGGAGTTGGCCTCGAGCACTTCCAGATGCGTACTGGCGCCGGCGTTGAACGATGCCTTGGCGAGTTCGACTTGTTCCTTGGCCAGTTCGACCGCCCGATGGGCCTTGTGAAGATTTGCATCGGCCATCTCCGTCTTTAGCCATAACTGGCGGATCTCGCTAATTATCGACTGTTTGGTTTGTTCGATTTCGGCTCTTGCCTCGCGGATCTTGGACTTGGCCTCGTCAAGATAGGCATAACGCAGCCCGCCGTCATAAAGTGGGATGCTCAGCGTCAGTCCCACGTTCCAGGTCAGGTACTCGTTGGTGAAGCCCTTGACATCCGCCACTCTGAGCGTCCCGGTGGCCACCAGGGAAGGCAGAAAACGATACCAGGCATCCGCTTTGGCCTCTTCCGCCAGTTCAAGATTGAGATGGGCGGCGCTCAGATCACGGCGTTTGTCGATGGCCTGGGCGACGTACTGTTGCAGGTTTGTAGCCGGACGACTGGGTGGCTCGGGAGTCACAAGACTGAACTCCCGCCGCTCACCTATTAGCAGTTGGATGCTTTCCTTGGATAAATCCAGCGAGTTCTGCGCGCTTTTCAGGTCCTGTTCGGCCTGGTTGAGGGCAATCTCGGCACTGAGAGCGGTTATTTTGGGTGTATCACCGACTTCAAACTTGGCCCGCGCGACTTTCAGATGTTCAGCACGCACATCCACGGCATTTTTGGCGATGGCCACGAACTTCTTGGCGGTCAAGGCGCCGTAGTAGGCTACCTCCAACGTATATAGCAAGTAATCCGCTGTGTTCTCCGTATTGAGACTGGCGATGTCATAGCTTGTATATGCGCTCTTGATACTGGAGATTGCCCTTGCAAAAAACAAAGGCTGCGAAATCTGGCTATAGAAATTGAAAGAATCCTGTTTTTGAAGAGTTTGTGTCTCATATCTCGTAAAACAAAACCCTATGTCCGGATTCCATGCCGGTCCGCAAACTTCGGGGCTGGTACCGACTGACGAGAAGTCGGGAAAGGTCAGATCCATGCCCGTGTTGTAGTGGGTGTAGGTACCTGTAGCAGTCCACTGGGGCTTGACCATCGTCCAGGCCTTGTCTATTAGCAGGTTTACCTGGTGAAGCTTCTCGCGTGTGGCAATAAGAGTCGGATTCGACTTCGCGGCAAGCGCCTTGGCTTCGGAAAGCGTCAAGGGTGGGGGAGCGGAGGCGGCTTCCGGCTGCTCGTCAGCGAATACTCCCAACGGGATATATGATATGATTATGATAAAAATCATGATTTTTCGCATGGATATTCTCCCGTTAGACAGTTGCGGCTAGGCATTTGAGAAGCCGTGATCTTTGCGATCGAGTCAAGTTTCATCGAGGGCTCTCATGCAGCGGTTGTCGGCCTTGTCCCGCGCATTCTGCGGGGTTAGCCATTCTAGACCACTTGGGGCCGCTGTCAACAGTACTTTTTCATTTGACTTCAGATACCTTGATATGTTAAGGTCTCCAATCTCGAAGGTGTGCAAAGAAAACAAAAAAGAGGGAAAGTCGATGCAGATAAGCTTCAGGGTGGGCGACAAGGCTGTCTATCCCGCCCACGGTGTGGGAGAGGTTGAAGGGATCGAGAAGCGTGAGATTCTCGGTTACAAGCAAGACGTCTATGTGCTCAGAATTCTTGATAACGGCATGCGCATCATGATTCCGACCGACAAGGTCGATTCTGTCGGGCTGCGGGGTGTCATTTCCCGCAAGACGGTCAAGGATGTCTATAAGGTCTTGAGAGAGAAGGGTGTTACAGTAAAGAGCCAGACCTGGAATCGCCGCTATCGCGAGTACATGGAGAAGATCAAGACAGGTTCCATTTTTGACATTGCCGAGGTACTTAGAGATTTGTATTTACTCAAATTCGACAAGGATTTGAGCTTCGGCGAGCGTAAAATGCTCGATACGGCTCGCAATTTGCTTATCAAGGAAATCAGCATCGCCAAGAACTGCCGTGAAAAATTGGTGGAGCGGGAACTCGAAAAGATTTTCCACTGATTCATCACTTTTTACTTCCTGGTAGAAACAATCAAACTCGTCCGTCGGATATCCCATCTTGGGCAATATCCTGAAGCTCTTGCAATGCGAGGCAAGTTGGAGATACCGTTATTCAATCTAACCCGGATCAAAGGAGGATGTCATGCGCAAGATGGTGATAGTATTATTGGCTCTTTCGCTGTCGCTGCTGTCAGGAGCGGCCCTGGCAGGCAAGGTCGGATCGGATTGCAGCTTCAAGGGCAAGAAACTCTACGGCAAGATACAGTTCGTCAACTCGTTTCCCGACATCAAGGTGCAGATCGTCAACTCCTTTCCAGATCTGAAAGTGCAGCAGGTGAGTTCTTTCCCGGATAAGTGCGGCAAGTGGCAGATCGTCAGCTCTTTCCCTGATATCAAGATCCAGATTGTCAACTCGTTCCCGGACATCAAGATCCAGTACGTCAACTCGTTTCCTGGACTTCCCTGATAGTAGTCTGGTAGCTGGTCTTATTTTACCCGCTCCGAGAACTTTCCATCCTTGGTCGAAATTCGGATGACGTCGCCCGCTTCGATATATAGCGGGACTTGTACACGCAGGCCGTTCGCCAGCGTGGCCGGTTTGGTGGCCGAGCCCTGAACGGTGTCTCCCTTGGTTCCCGGCTCCACCTCGGTCACCTCGAATTCAACAGTCACCGGTAACTCGAGATCGAGAACCTTGCCATCGAAGAAGAGAGCCTTGCACTCCAGTCCGTCGGTGACGTAGCAGGCCTTGTCCTGTATTTCGTCCTTGCGGATGGTAAACTGCTCGAATGTCACCATATCCATGAAAACCAGGCCGTCGCCCTCGTCATAGAGGAACTGAATGTTCTTCTTGTCCAGGTCGGGCTCGTCGAACTTCTCGCCTGACTTGAAGCTCTTATCGAACACCTGGTCGGTTCGCAGATTGCGCACTTTGATCTTGACCAGGGTGGCGGCACCGCGGGCCGAGGGTGTCTGGGTCTGAGTTTCCATGATGACATAGGGGTCACCATCCATAAGAATTCGAACACCCTTCTTGAAATCCGACGTGGTTATCACAGCCAGCCTCCCTGTACATCGTGACTTGCCAAACGGTCGAAAAGATACATTGACTGATGCCTTGCGTCAATTACAAATAGCGCGGTAGCCTAACTTTCAAAGCATGAGCAACAAGATACAAAAGCAGCCTGCCTCCCGCCGGGATTTTCTCGGCCACCTGATTCTGACCGCGCCCTTGTTTCTGACATACCACTTGGGTCTGCTGGTAAGTCCCAGGGCCGCCAACGGCGCTGATCCGTTCACACGAACCATGGGCAGCCTGGCGGGACTCAGCCGTCTGGGCTATTTAGCGATTATGTTGATCTTGATCTTTGCCTACTCTACATGGGTCAAGCGCTTGGCACGTCACAAGAAGTTTGACGCCCGGAGATTCCCGCTGGTGCTTCTGGAGAGCGCAGCCTACGCCCTGGTCATGGGGCCGCTGGCCGGGCTGCTGCTGTCCAAACTGCATCTCCTTGGTGGAGCGTTGGTTGCCATGGGTCCTGTGGACAGGGTGATCGCATCGGCCGGGGCTGGATTCTACGAAGAGCTGATCTTCAGAGTGGCCGGGATCGCCCTGATTGTCTGGCTGCTCGGCCTGCGCAAGAAGAAGTTGAGTACTCGCCCGACGATGATCATCGCGGTCGTATTAAGCTCGCTCGTTTTCTCAGTGGCTCACTACCTGGGACCCGGGGCTGATTCCTTTGGGCTGGCAAGCTTTTCTTTCAGGTTCGTGCTGGGGTGCATGCTTGCGGCCATATATCTACTGCGTGGGTTTGCTACTGCCGCATACGCTCATTTCTTCTACGATATATACGTCCTGTTGTTCTTGTTGCCATGAGGACCAATTTTTGACAGGTTGGTAGTGCCGGGAGTAAATAGTATCTTATATGCTGAAAAAGACTCTCATCGCTATCGCGTTGCTCTTGTTTGCCTTGGGAGTGATGGCCACAATTGATCTCCCCAATCAACAACCACGTTTGCCGGTCGCGCTGGGCGGTCAATCTGGGCTGGAAGTAGTAGGTCCTAGTTCCGATTTTCCATCGCATGACCACGATCTGCGGGTGGGCGATAAGATCGTCTCGATCGGAGACAAAAGTGTATCCGGTGCTGACTTTTTGAACTTTATCCTCGACGGTATGCGGGTCGGTCAGCGGGTGACGCTGCAAATCGATCGGGAAGGTGTCATCGAAAAGGCGCAGGCTACCTTGGTACCCTTCCTGACCGATCGCTTGCTGCTGATCAATGCGATTGTCGCACTGTGGATCTGGTTTTTTGGTATGATAATTCTCTCAAAAGGAGCAGGCGACAAAAGCGTTCTTCTGTTTTTCGGCATGGCCATGACACTCTCGACCGTCATGGCAGTCTACTGGCCCGAAAACAAGCTGTGCCTGCCATGGGGTGACCGCCTGTGCTGGTTTTTATCAAACGGTTTTTACCCTTTCACTGTAGCGCTGGTGCTGCACTTCGCCATCTACTTCCCTGAAAAGAGCGGGGGCCTGGCGCGACGCTTGGTTCCCTATCTGTATATTCCGACAGTCGCCATCGCCGCCTGGTTGATCGTGTCGGTGGCCCGGGCGCGTTCGTCCTTGGCGATAGCCGATTTTACAAACTACCAGACGGCCTTTTCGGTGTTTCGGGTCTACCTGGCTGTCTACTTCATTGCCGGTCCGATAATCTGGATTTTCAAGTACAAGCGCACGCGCCAGTATGTAACGCGCCAGAGATTGAAATGGCTGATCTGGGGATTCACGGTGGGTATAGCGCCGCACGTGCTCCTGAATGAGTTGCCCAAGGGCTTGGGTTTCAGGCCAATCCTGCCGGAAGAGATAACCTATATCTGTGCGCTGTTCTCTGCGACGGCCGTACTGATCGGGGTGGCGCGCTACCGCCTGCTGGACGTCGATCTGGTGATCAACAAGTCGCTGGTGTATTCCTCTTTGACGTTGTTCGTAGTGGGGGCCTACCTGTTGCTGGTTGGATTGGGCGACTACCTGATGGCCGGATGGCTGCACGGCGAAACGGGCTGGGTGCGAGTGGGTGCAATCTTGCTGCTGGCCGCGATATTTGCCCCGGCCCAGAACTTGGCCCAGACCTTTGTTGACAAGGTCTTCTTCCGTAGTCGCTACGATCAGCGCCTGGCTTTGATGGACTACAGCCGGGATCTGGCGCATACCATAGACATAGGCGAGCTGGCCGAAAAGCTCTCGGGGCTTTTTGACAGGGTTATCCCAAACGAGAGCCTGGTTGTATTCGCCGGTGCCGATGACGGGAAGACCATGGTGGAGATCTTTGCCAGTGTGAACGCGCCGTCAAGCGGCACTGCTCGGCTGGATGACGCGCTGCTCGAGACGCTGGGCGTAGTGGGCAGAAATAGCTCGTTCTTGGCGCCGCCGGGTGCTTCCGGCCTGAATGCCGAGGTACTGGTGCCGCTCAGGGCGGAAGAACGCCTGGTTGGATTGATTGCATTTGGAACGAAACGGTCGGGCCTGGTGTACGGCGAGGAAGACCTTCATTTCATAGACGCTGTGGCAGATCAGACGGCGGTGGCTTTCGAAAGGGCCCGGGCCTTCAAGATAATAAAAGATCTCAATGTTTCACTGGAACAAAGAGTCTATGAGCGAACGGCGCAGTTGGCCGAAGTCAACGATCGCCTTGTTGAACAGTATCACAAGCTCAAGGAACTCGATGAGATGAAGGAGGCCATGACCAGGATGATCGTGCACGATCTGCGCAATCCGGTCTCCACCATAATGCTGGGACTAGATTTTCTCGATCGTGACGATGTCGGCGGCATGGACCAGGAAGTGCGTCACGCCCTCGAGGTCATCAGGAACACAGCCGGCGAGATGAAGGATCTGATCTCCGACCTGCTCGATATCGCAAGGCTGGAGTCCGGAAAACTGTCTTTGGAGAAACAGGTCGTGCCTGTCGGCACCCTGGTCGAGGATAGTGCCAAGCGGTTGAAGGTCATGGCCCACGCTCGTGAGGTCGAGATCCTGGCAGAAGTCGGGGACGACGTTAATGTCGATGTCGACGTGGTTCTAATGACCCGGGTGCTGGTCAACCTGCTGGCCAATGCGATCAAGTTTTCGAGTCGCAAGAGCGTGATAGAGTTGTCAACACGCGTTCTCGGAGAAGATGGCGACAGGCAAGTCTGCCTGGACGTGACCAACACTGGGCCGATCATTCCGGACGAGTTGCACGAGAAGATTTTCGAGAAGTTTTTTCAGGCCAAGAGCGGTAGCGCTGGTTTCAAGGGCATCGGTCTGGGGCTGGCTTTCTGCAAGATGGTGGTGCAGGCTCACGAAGGCCGCATTGAACTTCGCTCTCCCGCCCCCGGCCGGAAAGATGGCGCCAGGTTCAGCGCCATACTCGCCTGCATAACCTGATGTCCGGGATCCTACAAGGAGCACAGGTGGTGAAAAAACTGACCAGTGTCGATCCAGAAGTTCTAGCCGAGATCAAAAAACTGCGAGAGGATTTTCATAGTCACCCCGAATTGGCCTTTAAAGAGGTTCGGACATCGCGTATTATCTGCGACTTCCTCGAACGTGTGGGAGTCGAAGTCATCACTCGCGGGGCGGCAGGGACTGGCGTTGTGGGCCTGTTGCGCGGCAACCATCCCGGACCCTGCCTGGCTCTGCGAGCCGACATGGATGCGCTGCCGCTCGAAGAACAGAGCGGGCTTGGCTACAGTTCACAGAACCCAGGCGTGATGCATGCCTGCGGTCATGACGGACACATGGCCGTTTTGCTGGGGGCGGCGCATCTGTTGGCCGGAATGCGAGGGCAACTTTCCGGATGCGTCAAGTTCATTTTCCAGCCGGGAGAGGAACACGGCAACGGCGCCAAGCGCATGATCGAGGCGGGAGTGCTTACCGAAGAGCCGGCGATCGAAGCCATCTTCGCCTTGCATGCGCGTCACCAGATTGGCGTCGGCCAGATCGAACTCGATCCCGTGCCCGGAGCAGCAACGGATCCTTTCGTGTTGCGAGTGATCGGGCGTGGCACTCATGCCGCTTACCCGCACCTGGGGATCGATCCTATTGTAATTGGCTCACAGATTGTTTGCGCACTACAGCAAGTTGTGGCCCGGCGGGTAGCTCCGGGCACCGCGGCTATTGTGAGCGTGGGCTCATTCCAGGCGGGTCAGAGCGGAAATATTATTCCAGGGCAGGCGATTCTGAAGGGAACCATTCGCACCCGTGAGCCCGATGTCCGCAAGAACGTTGTCGAGGCGGTACGCGTACTGGCCGATGAAATTGCGCGGGCGCTCGGGGGAGAATGCCGGGTGGAGATCGAAGAAGGGACTCCACGCCTGCGTAACGATCCCGAGTTGATGGATCTTGTTGCCGGCGTGGGTATGGAAACCCTGGGCGAGCATAACGTGTTCAGACGCTCGCAGCTCACGATGGGAGCTGAAGATTTTTCGTTCTACCTCGAAGAACAGGGCGGTGTTCCCGGCTGCCTCTTCAGACTGGGTGTCGAAACAGATGAGGCCATACACACGGCCGGATTCGATTTCGGCAGCGCAGCCATCGAGTCGGGTATTTTGATGATGGCAAATATTGCGATCACATACTTATTGGGTGATAATCGAGAATAATCATGCGCTGCTCTGTATTGATCCCGGTTGTATGCATGTTTGCACTGGCGCTTGGCGGCTGTCCCAAGCGCGGCGGTGGCGAGATCGATGTGGACGCCATCCAGTCCCACGTGGACAGCATCGAAAAAAACGTGCGTGCCATGCACACCGCCCTGAAGAGCAAGAACCTGGATGCCGCGGAAGAGCATTACCGGGACGCAGTTGAATTGATGGAGGATAAGGGTGATCAGCTCGGCGCTTACCCTGAGGTAGCCGATCTCAAGCAGGAGCTGTCCGAGGCCGGATCCGACCTGTGCTATGGTTTCGTTGATATCTGTCTGCAGGCGTTCTTCGACGCCGTGCGGGCCGAGGATCCCGAAGCGGCGGCAACACGGCTTTCGCGGGCACAGAAGGAGTTCAAGCGTTGTCGCGACAAGATTGCCTCTCGCGACGACTTTGTCGCCATCAAGATGAACCTGGAGAGTTCTCCCCGTGTGCTCGCAGATTTGCATAGCAAGCTCGAGCGAGATGTGTTGGCCGGCAAGGTCAAGAAGGTCACGGACGAGATCGAGCCAAGAGTAGTTGCTCTTGCCGGGTTCCTGGCCAAGCTCGAAAAAAACCCCAACCAGCGGGAACTTGCGCAGGAAATCGATCGGCACATCAAGGATGTTCGCGCGATGCTGGAGGCCGAAAAAGGATTCGTGGATATTCCCGACTGGCAGAAGTTCGCCGCCAGGATCAACGGCGAGCTGCAGGCGGCCGAAAGCAAACGTGCCTCATTGGTGCGCCGCGGAAAGGTGCTCTGGGCAGTCAAGACGCTCCTGCCCGCGAGTTCTAAAAGCGCCACCGAAGCGCTGGCTACTCGCGATCCAAAGCAAAGAATGCAAAAAATACAGAAGGCCGCCGACGGTTATCGCCAGTGCGAGGAAATGGTACTGGAAGTACTGGGGCAGGAACCATCTCTGTCCAGGTTCAAGTTCAAATGGCGTGGCGGCAGCAAGACGGTCGCCTGGCTGAAGTCTCACTGCAAGGCCAACCGCAAGATTGACGAACGCCTGCTCAAGAAACTCGGGGGCACTACCAAGAAGCTTTCCAAGAAGAAGCCTTCCAAGCCCAAACCCGAAAAAAAGAGTTCATCGGTCGTCAAGAAGACCAAGCCGGTAAAAAAGAAGAAGAGGCACAAAGGTCGCATCCGCAGGTGGTAGCCGCTCGAAGATGGAGGAGGTCATAATGACCCGGAAAAAGATTGTAATCACTATTTGTATCTTTGCCACAGTTGCGCTAGCGGTCTGGATGCCTTCCTGTAGCGATGACAAACCCACGAACGGAAGTGAGAACTGTGCCGATCGCATGGATAACGACTCGGACGGCAAAGTCGATTGCGTGGACGAGGACTGCAAGGATAACGACATCTGCAAGAACAACCCGGAGTACTGCTCGGACGGTCTGGACAATGACGGTGACGGCTCTGTGGACTGTACGGATAGCGACTGTGCCGGCAATCCGGCCTGTTCGGAAGACTGCGGCAACGGGGTTGATGACAACGGCGATGACCGGGCGGACTGCGATGACCCGGAGTGCAAGGGGATTGATCCGCGTTGCGGCGAGATCTGCGGTGACGGGGTCGACAACGACGGAGACGGCAAGTTCGACTGCAAGGACGAGGACTGCTTCGGAGTTGTTCCGCCCTGCGGCGGCGGGGTGTCCCCCGACGGCACTATGTGCAGCTACCGCGGAGAGGAGCTCCACGTGTGCGCATGCGCCGACGGGACTGACAACGATGATGACGGCCGCATCGACGGGGACGACCTCCACTGCTTCGGCCCCTTCGACGACGATGAGTCCAGCTACGCTACCGGCATTCCCGGTGACAACAACGGCTCCAAGGCCGACAAGGAGTGCCCCTTCGACGGCAACAGCGGCACCGGCAATGACGACGTCTGCTGCAACACGGCCAATCCTTCACAGAACGTCACCCCCAACGGCTGCGACGACCGGGGTTGCTGCGAGATCGACGTGAACGGCAACGGATCGGGCGAGCATGTCTACATCCGTGAAGACTGCGTCTTCGCCCCTGCATGCGGCCAGGCCGGCACCCATGGTTGCGCCTGTGCCAGTGGGACGGACTGCGACGCCGGTCAGTATTGCGTCTTGGACGATGATCAGGGCCCTGGTTTCTGCTCCACTTGCGAGTCATGTACGTCGAACGAAGCCTGCGAGAATCCCTGCCAGTGCGGAGAGCTGTGCTACGGCGGCTTCGAGCAACCGGCCGAGGAATGCGGAGGCGAAAGCCAGGACGGCGGGATCCCCGACGGCGGGGGAAGCCAGTGCCCCGGGGACGTGACAGAGTGTTCTACTGATTCCGATTGTGACATGAACGCCGGCGAGCGCTGCACCAACGGCTGTTGCTACC
>CAZENH010000033.1:0-30361 GCA_964513625.1 uncultured Myxococcales bacterium
TCATTCCCGAGGAAAACGAGAAAGACCTGAAGGACATTCCGGCGATAATCCGCAAGCAACTTGCCTTTCACACGGTAAGCAACACCGACGAGGTGCTGCGACTGGCGCTCAAACTGGAAAATCCAGATGAGTTCTTCCACGAGAAGGTCGAAGATAAAAGATGCCAGGACGGCGAGATTGAGGACGTCCAACCGGCAGAGGAAGCCCCGGTGGTGAACTGAGGTCAGCCCCCGGGCCGATCGGCGACGGCCCACGTTTTTGTTGACAGGCGACGAAGCTTTTGTTAATCGTATGGCCTCGCCGAGCGGCGGCGGCAGGTGTAGTCTGACAACCGAGGCGAGGCCGATGCAGGCGGGTAGCTCAGCTGGGAGAGCACCGGCCTTACAAGCCGGGGGTCGCAGGTTCAAGCCCTGTTCCGCCTATCGCGTCGTATGTTCTTTGATGGATGGGGTGGTAGTTAAGCTGGTTATAACGCCGGCCTGTCACGCCGGAGGCCGCGAGTTCGAGTCTCGTCCACCCCGTAGTGTATTACCCTGTGAATTCGCCCGGTTGGAGATGATCCAGCCGGGCGTTTTCCTTTGGTGACTCAGGTGTTATGTTCGTCGAGAAGTCGTGCCCTTATGGGAATGATAATTATTTTTGATTGTACGAATAGTCAAAATGAGTCCCGAAATTGACCACGCTACTGCTGAAATGAGCATTAGGGAGACAATCAACAAAAAACGAGGATCGAATATTTCAAAGCCAGCTTCTTTGCCGCGGTATTTACCGTACCAAAACCAAATCCAGAAGATGTAGGAACACACCCCAACGAAGAGTGCTATTAGATTAGTCTTGAATGCCCATGAATATCGTTTCCGCATTCGTCCCATGTGCACAGTCAACCGTCAAGCCGTGTTGCCGCCAAAGGCAACACGGCTTTCTTATTCACAATAGGGAGGTGGACGCAAGCCGCACCCTTGGGGCTACGGTTTCTCGGATTTTGGCAGAGATCCCCCGACGGCGACAATCTTCAGAGTCGGTTTTCCGTCGCTGGATTCGATCGAGGCCGAGGCTAGTATTTCCTTGTTGTCGTCGGAATCGGGTACTCCTCTGCGTGCAGCAAGGCGCTTGGCCTTGTCTTCTTTCTTTTGTTTCTTGGCCATCTCTTTCTGTCGCTTCTTGAATGTCTGCCTGCTTGACTTAGCCACTTGAACACCAGCCTTCCTGTTCCGACTCCGTCGGGTTCTACTCCCCGATGACTTTGACCAGCACGCGTTTGGAGCGGCGACCGTCGAACTCACCGTAGAAAATACGCTCCCATGTTCCCAAATCCAGTTTTCCGTCCGTTACCGCCACCACTACCTCGCGGCCCATGATCTGACGCTTGTGGTGGGCGTCGCCGTTGTCTTCGCCCGTGCGGTTGTGCCGGTAGCGCGAAGGATCGTGAGGGGCCAGTTCTTCGAGCCATTCCTTGTAGTCCTGGTGCAGGCCGGACTCGTCGTCGTTGATGAACACGCTGGCGGTGATGTGCATGGCGTTTACCAGACACAATCCCTCGCTGACACCGCTCTGGCTGACGATACGCTCCACCTCGGGGGTGATATGGACGAAATCCATCCTTTTGGGAACATTGAAAGTAAGGTACTCGGTCTTTGCTTTCATGGAATTTTATCTAGAATCTTCTGTTCTTACAGCGCGGGCATAGTCTGTTCTGGAATCCGACCGACAGAAAACGCTCGCCGCAGCCGAGGCAGTTTCTGAGAGCCACGTCGCTGGCGCCGATTGCGCACCATTTGACGAACTGGTCGGAAAGGCCCAGGTGCCTTGCGCGATCGAGGATCGCGCTTCTGGTGAATCCCTTGCACTTGAGCTTTTTGATCATTTCGCGCCGGTCATCCAGAAAACCCTTGATGATGCTGTCGTCGACCGAGGCGGTGAATACCGGTACTTCGTCCATTTTCGCGGTTGCCGTCTTCACTATCGCAATCCCTTCCTCGAGGCACCTGAAACTTCAGAACCAAACTCTCTGCCTCGGAGAACGCGGCTGGTCCTGGGAAAGCATCCCGGAGATCCCGGGGGCGAACTCGGAGAGTATGGTTCATTTTGGGCCAAAAGTACATAAATAGTTTGAGTACACGCTGTTTGGCGTTGAAAGCTCCCGGGAAGATTGCTAATTTTGCACCATGAGTGACGATACAAATGCTCCGACCAAACCATTATTACGCATGTTCGAGAAAGTGCCCCGGCGCTACGACCTGATCAACCGCCTGTTTACGCTGGGGCTAGACCAGCACTGGCGAAGGCTGGCAGTGGGAGCCTGTCTTGCGGGTAGTCCCTCTAGAGTGCTCGATCTGGGCTGCGGCACCGGCGACCTGGCCATCCAGCTTGCCCGCCGAGCCCCGGTCGAGACCGAGATTGTCGGCGCGGATTTCTCGGAGCCGATGCTGGCCGTTGCCCGGACCAAGACCGAGCTGGCGGATCTTGCAGACAGACTTGATTTCGTCCAGGCCGACGCAGGCCTGCTGCCCTGGCCGGACGGCCATTTCGACGCCGTCGGCATTTCATTCGCCTTTCGCAACCTGACCTTCAAAAACCCAAAGCGCGATGTCTATCTTGCCGAGATGCGGCGGGTCCTGGCCCCGGGCGGCCGGCTGGTGATAGTCGAATCCAGCCAGCCGCGGTCGGGAGCCATGCGGGCGCTGGTTCACTGGTATCAGCGGGTGATCGTGGCCCGGCTGGGCGGCTCGTTGTCCGGAGAAAGGGCCGCCTATCGCTATCTGGCCGAGTCGGCCGGGAGATTCTACACGAACGAAGAGGTGGGTGAGCTGCTCGAAAGCGCGGGGTTTACGAGAGTTGTCCACACTCCGCTGCTGGCAGGCGCTGCCGCACTGCACCTTGCCCATCGAGCCTAGTGACTGTGCATTCGGGATTGCCTGTACCAGCGCGTAAGTGCTACAATGCTGGCATCTTCGAAAGAGGGGGTATTGCACTGTACGGAGGTGACGGTGTCCGGGTTCATCTCGACCAGGCGACTGTCTCTGCTTTCTTACTTACTTTGCGGATTTATTGTTAGCGCTTGCGGCGAGTCGGAGACGACCCAGCGCTTGGGTTCGATGCTCAGGCGAATCGCCGCGGCCCGGGTCGATGCCGGCAACATCGACCAGCTCAGCCATGGCGGCTTCTTAAAGGTGTTTGACCGGGGCGGGCGGGTATTCGTCGCGGCGATCGGCGAGGTGTCGCCCAAGGCGGATTCGGTTTTGAAATCCCTGGGAGTCGAGAACATCCGGCGCTTTGGTCCGGTGATCACCGCCGAGGTTCCGATCGACGTCTTGCCGAGTTTGGCCGAGATCAAGGAAATCCGCGTCATGCGCGCGGCCCGCAAGCTGAGACCGACCCTGGACGTCAGCGTGCCTAGTTTGCCTCCGGATTCCGTCGGTCTCGAATTGGTAAGAACCATCGAGGACGTCAGCGGCTACAACACTTTCCCGCCACCCTGGACGAGCGGCTCCGGCGCGGGCGTGGTGTTCGGTCTGGTGGACACCGGCATCGATCCCAATCACGATGATTTCAAGAACCCGGACGACACCACGCGCATCAAGTTTCTTTGGGATCAGGCCACGAGCACCCACTGGACGGCGGCCCAGATCGACGCCGGAAGCTGCACCTTCCACGACACCGGCTATCACGGCACCCACGTCAGCGGCATCGGCGCGGGCAACGGACGGGCCACCGGCAACGGTCAGCACGAATATCGTTACGTGGGGGTCGCGCCCGAGGCCGACATCGTGGCCGTCTCCACGACTTTCTCGGACGACGACATCTTAAACGGCGTCGCCTACGTCTTCGAGAAGGCCGACGATCTCGGCGAGCCGGCGGTGGTCAACCTGAGCCTGGGTGGACATTACGGGCCCCACGACGGCACAGACCCGCTCGAGACCGGCATCGACGCCATGACAGGCCCGGGCCAAATAGTGGTGGCCTCGGCCGGCAACGAGGGCGCCGACCTGATCCACAACCAGGGCACCTGGTCGGGCTCGGACGTGAACTTCACTTTCAACGTTGCATTGGACAATGTAACGGTTCCGGGCCAAATAGGATGCTATCTGGACTTCGACATCTGGCACAACGGACTCGACAGCTACCAGGTGAAGATTACCCATGGAACCAAGAGTGCCACATGGAACGTGGGCGAGTCGGCCTCGAAAACGATAAGCAGCAGCACCGTGGTGGTCTGGAATCCGGGCGCCTCCGAGACCGAGTATAACGGCGACAAGGAGGTCGTGATCGAGTTTCGAAACCGGACCAGCACCGGTTCCTGGACGATCTCGTTCATCGGCGACAGCGTGAGTTCAAGCGACCCGAACCGGATCGACGGCTGGATCTTCCTGGACGACCGGGGCTACTGGGGCGGTTCTCCCTGCGCCTTCACCAACGGCGACAACGACTACAGCGTCGGCACGCCCGGCACGGCCAAGTCGACAATCAGCGTGGCCGCCTATACATCCAAGGACGTCTGGACCGACATCAACGGCACCGACTGGACCTACGGCTACACCCAGGAGGCGATCTGTCCTTTCTCGAGCCGAGGCCCGACCCGCGACGGGCGGCTCAAGCCGGACATCACCGCGCCCGGCTCGGCCATCGCCTCGGCGCTTTCGGCCGACTACACTCCCGACGACTATCGCTTGATGGCCGACGGCGTCCACTGGGTGATAGACGGCACCAGCATGTCTGCGCCACATATCGCAGGGCTCGCGGCGCTGCTGCTCGAGAAACACCCGGACTACACTCCAGACGCGATCAAGTCGATCTTGAGCTACCGCGGAAACCGTGACTCTTTCGTGGGCCCGGCGCCAGGATACACCTGGGGCTACGGCAAGGCCCAGGCCACAGACGCGCTGGCCCAGGCCACAAGTGACTTACCGCACTGCGACTCGGCCGAGTTGCAGCCGGCATCGAGCGCCGCGCCGGGCGATACGCTAGTGGCGCTGGGAGCCGGGTACACGCCCCAGGGCAGCGCGCCCGAGCGTTATCTCTACCAGTGGCAAAAATTCAACGGCAGCTACTGGGAGAACATCACAGGCGCGCACTATAAGCGCCTCGAGCCCCAGCTATTCTCCTCGGGCGATCAGATCCGGGCGGTGGTCACGCCCTACCAGCAGATCGACGGAACACTCGGTTACACCGGCCTGCTGCTCGGCGCCTCGCAAACGTCGACCCAGACCATCGGTTCTTCATCCTCGCTCGCTTCTCATACGGGCTCTCTGAGTTGGTGCATGATAAGCTTCCCGACCGCCAACCATTCGGCGGGCTCGAGCAGCTTCACCGAGCCTTTCTACGAGTGGGACGAGGAGGGCCAGCATTACCAGGAGGCATCCGTAATCGCACAGGGGCGCGGTTACTGGATCGAGGTCGGAGCGGGCGAGGGTGCGATCGACTCGGGCGGCGACCCTTACAGCGGCGGCGACTTCACCACAGGCCAGCTTGGCTACACATCGTCGGGCTCGTCTCCCGGCCGGCACCTGCTCGGCAACCCCTTCAACAAGCCGATCTATTGGCAAAACATACTGGTCTCCGCCCAGCCGGACAGCGGCTTCGTGCCGGTGACGTCCGCGACCAGTCTTGTCTACAACGTCTTCTATGCCTCCTACGACAACACGGCCGCGGCATATCACTACTATGATCCGGCCGACTTCGAGGAACGCGACGGCAAGATCTTCCCCTGGGAGGGATTCTGGGTAAAGGTCAAGCAGCCGGTCTACATCCGTATTCCCTCAACCCAGCCGCAACCTTCATCCTTGGCGACGACCTTACCCTATCCGCTATACCCGCGCGCCACCGAAAGCAGGCCGACAAAGTCCCCGGTCGCGGGCGTCAGTTTTACACCAAACCCGAGGCCGACAGCGACGGGCGCCTGGCGTGTAAAGCTCTCGGCCTTCTCCGGGCAGCTGCGCGACGACTACAACTACATCGGAATCGATCCGGCAAGTAAAGACGGTTACGATTGGCTGGACATCCCGGATGCCGGCAACATGAATTCACTGCATCACATCAGTCTGTACGCAGCGCATGCCGACTGGGGCCGGGAGGCGGGCAACTACTGCGTGGACATGCTGGCGGGCGCGAGCATGCCCGATATCCATCGCAAAAAACCGATTGGCACGCCGCCCGAGCGCGAATGGCGGCTGGTTCTCGATGCCCGGGGAACCGATCAACCGGTGACGCTGACCTGGCACTCGCTTCCTTCGGGCTGGAAGCTCAGTTTGCGTGACGTTGCGGCGAATGTCCGGCAGGGAATGATCCCGGGCGGCAGATACAGCTACCTGCCGGCTACGAACGACGAAAAGCGGGCTTTTATTATCAGTGCCCAAAGACCTCTAAAATAACTTCGCAGGAAACACTCAACAACCCAGCAGATCGCGCACGCTTTTTACTGCCTGGTCCGCATGGCCATAGTCGAGACTGTAGGCCGGGACATTCTCAGCTAACTTGGCGATCGACTCGAAGCCGCGCTGCATATTGTCGGATAAATTCTGCGCCCGGCGAGCGAGAAGCACAGCGGTAAGGCTTCCCGGCAACGGGCGCAGTCTGGTTCGTTTTCCGGGCTTGTAGGTCGGAAAGACGACACAAGACGGCTCGACCGGCTCTTTGGTTATTTGCGAAGCCGGCGGCAAGGCGTAGCGTGCCGGGTAGTCATTTGATGCGTCATCGTAAGAGGCGAACCGAAACTCGCCCAGAGCAGGTAGCAGAGACGCGTCCTTGATATGCAGGGCACGCGGCAGTGGGACGAGCTTGCCGTTCTCGAACGAGAGTGCCGTCGTATCGTCTGCCAGATAAGAAAAACCATCTTGAACCAAACAGGCTGTCAGGGTCGTCTTTCCGCAACCCTTGTCGCCGGACAGCACAACTCCGCGCTCGCGACAGGCTGCGGCGCCTGCGTGCAACAGCAGGTGCCGGCTTTCCCTGCTGATCAACTCTTCGAAGATGCGGTATTCCAGACAGGCCGTGAAGTAGGCCGGACAGTCGGTCTCGATCAAGACCCGGTTGTCTTTGAATAACCCAAGCGATCCGTCACGCACGCAAACCTCGAAGTCCGTATGACCCACGGCCCCACTCAGCTCGACCGGAAAGTAGCGAAAAAGATCCCTCAGCGTTCCGAGCAGGCGGCCCAAGGGACAGGCGACGGTCAGCTCGACCGACAAGATGCCGACATGCATTACCACGGCGCCTGCGGCCTTGCCGGGACTCATCTGCGTTTGATTTCCGTCCCGTCGCGGGTAACCCGCGCCCCGAGCGGGGGAGGGGGAGGCGACCCACGAGTGCCCCGGGCCCTGGCGTTGAGGTTGAGCGAGTAGGTTACGATCACAGGAGCGATGTAAGAAATCTTTTTCAGAAACCCGCGCCGGTCTTCTTTCTTTATCGCCTCGGGCTTTCGAAACTCGAGGTGCTTTTTCAACACGGTTCCTTTCACCACCACCCTGCCGACAGACTACCATCGATGGCGGCAGCTTCCAATACTATTGGCAATTAAAGGGCCTTTCAGCGCGCGGCCAGGATCCTGATGCCGTGCGGGGGAACTTCGATATCGGCGCAGCCCTCGTCCGGGCCGGCCGCGCAGCCGGTCGTCTCTACCTGGAACTGGTAGTCCGCGTCCAGCAGGTCGAAAAGCTGCGTACCCGGGGCAAAGCCGACCCGCATATCGGCGCCGGGGACGGAGGTGCGGCTGGCCTGATCCGCGCCCAGGTTCATGACTATCAAGATCGTCTCGTCCGCCTGCGCGCGCTCGAAGGCGTAGATGCCGTGATCGCTGCCTCCGCTGCCGCGGGTGCTCCAGCGCGTCTTTAGCGTCCCGCGGCGCAGCGCGATGTGCTCCCGGCGCAAAGCCGTCAACTTGGCGATGTAGCTGAAAGTCGGGTTGCCGGTGTCGTAGGGCAGCCAGAGGGTGTCGTCGGCGCCGTCGCCGTCGGCGTCGTAGGTCTTCTGCGACAACTGCGTGTGGTTGTCTTTCCAGACTTTCGTCTTGTAGTTTTCGTTGTCCCACAGGGTCTCGCGGTTGGCCGGGTCGTTGCCGCCCTCGAACTCCTGCTCGACCCCGTAGTACAGACACGGAATTCCCTCGCTGGTGAAAAGATAGCCCAGCGCCAGCTGCAGAAGCTTGCGCTTTTCGCTCTGCGGCCAGTCTTTCGGCATGAAGTAGAGCAGCCGGCCGACGTCGTGGTTTGACATGAAATTGACCACCAGCTCGCGCGAATTCAGAAGGCGGCCGTCTTCGGCGGTCGGGCCGCCGGTCTTGCCGGTATCGTCGTAGAGAGCGTCTTCCAGTTGCCCCTCTCCGCAAGGATCGTGATCGCAGCCCGATCGACGGCAGTGCAGGCGCTCGATCTCGCAGGTGCGGTCGCCCGATCCGAGCAGCGCGCCTCTGAAGAAGGTGAAGTACTGCGAGAAGTAAAAGACCGAATCGACTCCCTGGCCCTGGGTGTAACTGCCGAGCAGGTTATCGTCGCCGTCGAAGGCCTCGCCGAACATGAAAAAGTTGTGCTTGCCGGCCTGGGCCGCGTGCTCGCGGATGCGCGGGCAGAAATCCTCCCAGAAACCTTGTTCGACGTGCTTGAGCGTGTCGATCCTGAAGCCGTCGAAGTCGCCGATGTCGATCCAGCGGGCGAACACGTCATACAGCGTATCGCGCACGTCCTGACGCCAGGTGGCCAGGTCTTTCAGCCCGCCCGGGAAGTCGCCCAAGACTTCCTGCTCGCGGCGGCAGGGGTCGTCCCAGGCGCAGCCCCACTCGGGGCAGCCGCACACTTCGGGCTTTGTCCAGACGGTTACCCGGCCCTTGAGGTTGTAGGCGTAGTCGTGAGCGAACAGATCGGGCACGGGCGGCAGGCGGTTGACGCTCGGGTCGCGGGCGAAGACAACCGGCGCCTTGCCCGAGGGGCCCAGCGAAGTCCAGGCCTGGATGCCGTCGCGGTTGAAATCCGGATCCCACTCGAGGATGCGGGTCAGGTCGCTTGGCGAGCCGGCCTCACCGATGGGCACTATCCGCCCGCCCTGGCCGATGAAAAACTCGTCAGGCTGCCCGTTTTTGTTGATGTCGTAGTAGAACACCTGCCCGACGTGGTTGGTGACGATATCCAGAATTACCTTGAAGCCGTGCGCGTGGGCCGCGTCGGTCAGTTGGCGCAAGGCGCTCAGATCTCCGAAGTGGGGATTGGGACGGGTGAAGTCCTGTGTCCAGTAACCGTGGTAAGAGGCGAAACCCGCGTCCTGTTCGACGTTCTTGACCACCGGGCTTATCCACAGGGTGGTGACGCCCAGTGCCTCGAGGTAGTCGAGGTGATCGATGATCCCGCGCCAGTCGCCGCCGTGATAGGCGGACGGATCGTGGGTGTCGACGTTGTAATCGTTCGAGCGATCCCCGTCGGCGAAGCGGTCGGTCATGATCTGGTAGACGACTTCGTCGCGCCAGTCGGTGACGTTGTCGGTCAGCGCCTTGGAGCCGGGCTCGGGTGGAGCGACGCAACCCGAAAGGGCCGCGGAAAGAAGCAGGGCTTGCAGGTATGATTTGCGCATGGCGTTACTCCTGATAGCGGGAACTGTGGAACCACCACTCAACGCTGACTCCCAGGTAGTGTCTGAGCGCGTGTGCGCGCTGAGGATCGTCCGGCGCGAAGGTGCGCAGGGCTGCGTCGTTGAGCATTGTGAGCGCGTAAACCAGGCGCAGTTGGGGACGGGCGTAGCTGCCCTTGCCCAAAGAGAGGCTGGGCATCAGGCCCAGTTCGAACGCCAGCGGGCATTCCTGGCTGCCCGTCTCGGGCGACAATCCGTTAGGCCGGAGGAATTGCAGGTTGGCCTCGCCGATCAAGTGAAAGTGCCGTGTTATGTACCAGGCCGGGCGAAAGGCAATTCCGGTCTCCCAGGCGTCGTCGCGATCGTAGACCTCGGGGTCGGCGTCCTTGAAGTAGCGCACATAGGCGCCGAGCAACAAACCGACAGTCTTACGCAATTCGTAGTTTGCAGACAGGCCCATGACGAACTCGCCTGCGCCGCTGGTCTTCTTGTCGTTGTTGAATTCTAGCGGCACGGCCAGCTCGTCGTAGGCCGCAAGTCCCGAGCCGTAACGGGCGAAGAGATTTACGTGGTTGTACTCGCCGAAGCCGTACAGGCTGGCCTCGGCCCCGGCCAGCCAGCCGAAATCGGCCGGCAACTTCTCATCGCGGTCGTCTGCAGTGCGGCGCGTGCCGGGTGAAAGGCTGTGCGCCTCACCGTAGATCACCGCTTTCAGCCGCAGGTCGGCGCCCAGCGAAAAGTTGTGCTCGCCGCGCAGCGAAAAGATGGCCCGTTGGCGATCCATGAAAAGCACCTCGCGGGTACCGATCTCCTCGTCCGGCACGACGATGGTCTGGGTCATGAACTCGTCGTCCAGGCGGTTCAGGCCGGCCTGAAACCTGATGTTGCTTGCGCCCGCAAAGTAGGCCGCCCCGCCGCCGATCGTGTTCTGCTCGTCTAAGGGCCAGAAGTCCAGCAGGTAGATATCGTCTCCGCGATACATTCGCGAGCCGGCCCAGATGTTCAAACCGGGCAGCAGCGCATTCTGCACCTCGAGGTACAGGTTGCGTATGGCCAGGTCAGCGGCGAAGTCGCCGTTGAAATGGAACATCTTCTCACCAAAGGCCATGGTGAACTGGGTGTGAAAGGTGGCGCCGCTGGATTTAACATTGTGATCGTAAGAAAGATCGACCTCGGCATATGAAGCCTCGAGCAGGCGCGGGGGATGCGCCACCAGACGCACCTGGCGCCCGGTTCCGCCGCGCAGGTCAGAGCCGACCGAGACCCGCCCGTAGGAGCCGAACTGGAAATGCTCGAGAATATCCGAGCCGTCTTCGCCGGCGGCGGCGACGGCCGGGAACAAGAGGCATACAAAAACAACGAGGCGTATTACTAATCCAGGACGCATTTCAGACCCTCCAGGTGATAGCCATCCGCGCAGCGATCACACAGCTCGCCGGCATAGCCGGCCTGACAATCACAGAAAAACCCGCCGTCTCGCGGACGACAGGTTCCAAAGACGCAGGGGCCCTCGCGGCAGGCATCCTGGGGCACGCAGCTCAACCCGTCTGCAACGTAGCCCAAAGCGCAGGCATCGCACAACAGCCCGGCGTAGCCCGTATCGCAAAGACAATGGTCGGAGCCGCTTGATGCGAAGATGCACTCACCGTGGATACAAGGATCGTTGTCGCAGTTGATGACGGGTTCGGGACAATCTTCGCCGTAGCCGTAAGAACAGTTTCCCGCCGGCTTCTCACCCGGATCCCAGAAGTCGGGCGGGTGCAGGTCGGCGTCGTCATAGTGGCCGCCGTCGGGATTGTCATCCGGCAGGCCGCCGCAGGCGGCGTTTGCGAGAAACAGGCAGGCGCAGAACAGCAAGGCTAACCTTTTCATGGCGCACTCTCCAGACAGGTGCTCTCGGCCAACAATACGGCAGAGCCGCGTGGCGCAAGCGACAACTCGATTGATCTTCCCGTGGCCGAGACCGTGGCGCCGAACAGATCGGCGAATGCGGCTTGTGAGTCGAGTGAAATATCATCGGGCAGCATGATTGTAAGCGCCCTGGGAACGCTGGCCCGCGACATGACGACCACGGCCGGAAAACCGTCGCCGGCATCGCGAGCGTAGATGTAAAGGTTGTCGTTGACCAGCAGTGTCCGGCGCAGACCGCGCCTGAGGGCTTTCGAACAGGTCCGGGCTTGGCCCAGGCGCCTGACGTGCTCGAGCACGGCGGATTCACGCGCGCTAAGATCGGAATCGAAGTGCATCTCGCGCCGGTTGTCGGGGTCGCTGGCTCCGGGCAGCCCGATCTCGTCGCCGTAGTAGATCACCGGTGCCCCGGGCTGGGTGAGTAAAAAGGTCCAGGCGATTTTCAATAGATCGTAAGGCTTGTCACGATCCGGCACGGGCGCAGGTCTTGTGCGTGGCTGCCAGAGTTGATCGCCGTTCATGTCCGAGACAAAGCGGGCGACATCGTGATTGCCCAATATCGGCGCCATGACCGCGCCCGAACCTTCCCAGGCGGCCGCCGAGGCGCGCACCTCGTCGTCCAACTCGCGCATGGAAATGCGACCGGCCAGGCCGTCGCGCAGCGCCCACATGACCGGAAAGTCGAATTGGCCCGAGAGTCCGTTGGGACCGAGGTAGTAACGGATAATCGGCTGCCCGCCGCGTTCGGTGTAGGTCTCGCCCAGCAGAAAGATGCTGGTCGGTCCGGCTTCCGGTCCGCGCCCTAGGGCTGCGCGCAACTGGCGGATCACCAGGCGCGGCATCATCGGCACCGCGTCGATTCGCAGGCCGTCGAGATCGAAGCGATCGATCCAGAAGAGCAGGTCGTCGACGACCTGCTCGACCTCTTCAGTTCCGGCGAACGACAAGTCGGGCAGGAAAGAGGTGAACCAGCACTCTTCGATCGACGTGCTCCAGGGGCAGCTCATGCCGCAGATGCAGTCGCCGTCGGGATGGTTGAACCAGCCGTCCGCCTGGTGCTGCTTCCAGTATGGATGCTGGTCACACACGTGGTTGGGCACGGCGTCGGCCAGCAACCTTATGCCTCGCGCGTGGGCCGCAGACACAAGTCTTTCAAGCGCCTCGGCTCCGCCGAAGCGGCTTTCTACGCTGCGCGGCTCGGAGGGCCAGTAGCCGTGATAGGCATGTGAAGGATAACCGTCACGGCCCATAAATTCGCCCTCGGGATTTTCATAAAGCGGCGAGAGCCACAGGACGTTGACGCCCAACTTTTCGAAGTAGCCACTCTCGATCGCCTCGCGCAGGCCGTCGAGATCCCCGCCGTGGAAGTCGGCGATGCCGGCCTGGTGATCCAGATCGCCGCCCGCGCGGCGAAAACGATCGATCATTACCTGGTAGATGACGGCGTCGTGCCAATCGAAAAGAGTATCCTCGATCCAGAAGGGCACACTGAGATCATCGGCAGCAGAGCCCAACCTGTCGCTCGCGGATATAATCAGGCGATGCTTTCCGGAGCTCAGGCTTGAAGCGCTGATCGAGATATCGCCGGGAGAATTGTCGGCCTGAATATCCAGCGCGAGGCCGTCTTCGCATCTTGCCGAAACTGAGCCGATATCCATGGCGGCACTCGAGCCGGCACGCAAAAAACGCGCAGCGGCTAGCAGGCTTCCGTCCGGGTTGGTTTCAAGAGTGTCGAGTTGCAAGGCCGGCTTTGTGCAGTCGGGGATCAGCACGGCAGAGTTCTCGCGCCCGCCGGCATCGAAGAGCGTCAGCGGATTGAACTTGTCCAGATAAGTCTCGCTATCGGCCTGGATGCGGTACTGGTGAAAACCGTAAGAGGTCTCGATTACGGCGCTGTAGATCCCGTCCCCGTCCTCGTCGGAAAGCGGCAGCTCGCCTGGCGTCCAGTCGTTGAAGTCTCCGACCACAAAAGCAGGAGCGGAGATCTCACCGGGTTCCCAGAAGACGATCGCCCGGCAGTCACGGTTGTAGCCGGGAGGAATTGTCGGCCGTGAACAGGCGCAAAGCAGCATTACGCCGAGCGCCAGTGCCGCCGATGATTTCATTGCGACTCCCATGAGCCGCAGGCGGGATCGACAGGCCGCGGCGACTGGCGATCGAGCAGCGCCATCATGTAGGCCCCGGCGCCGAATCCCACCATGGGTATCTCGCCCAGGTAGTCGCCGCTGGTCGGATCGTGCAGCTCGGCGATCAGCCCGTGGTTGAAAAGCGCCTGGGCCGTGATCCAGTCGAGCAGCCTGTCGGCCGCCTGGGTTCTTCCGGCCAGCCTGAAGCCCGAAGCGGCCCGCAGATCGGTAAAGACCCATTCCTGGCTGTCGTACCAGCCGCCGTCGTCGTTGCGGAAAAACCCGAACCCATCGGCCACTCTGAGATCGGCGTCGAACATGTCCAGAGTCGCCGCGGCCGTGGCCGCCGACGGATCGAACAGACGAAAGTTGAGCGCCTCGACCACGGCCATGTCGTGATAGCCGCCGCCGCTTGTGAGTTCTTCATAAGAGCTCGCCAAGACATGCCCGCCGTCGGTTACATTGGCGGCCAAAGCGTCGCGGATCGATACGGCCGCGTTCCGATAGGTGTCGGCCAGCGCGTCATCTCCTCTGTCGTGCGCCATGGCTGAGGCCCGGCACAACCCGCTCGCCGCGGCCAACGAGCTGAAACTGTAACGTTTCTGGTTGCCGTTCCAGTGAACCTCCCAGATCGACGAGTCGGCCGAAATCAGGCCGCTGGCCGGATCGACCAGTGACACTAGCGCGCCGGCGATGCGATCGCGGATCGTGATCCAGTTGTCGTCGACTAGCCCGCTGTCGCCGGAGGCCGCGACGTACTCTCCGAGCGCCCACAAGAAAAGCCCGAAACCGTCGAACTCTATGTTGGGTCCGTCAGCGTTTGAGTCGCTCTCTTCCTTGCCGCGGCCGAAGTAGCGCGTGACACTGACCTGGTAGGGCACCCCGACGTAGTCCTGGTAGTACCCCGAGTCGGCGGCCAGCACGAAACTCAGCGCGGCGCGCGCCTCCGAAAGGTGCCCGCTGCGCACCAGGGCCACTATGGAGTAGGCCATGTCGCGCACCCAGCAGATGTTCCAGGCGCCCGGCGGCAGGCTGGCGACAATCTGCCCGCGCGCGAGTTCGCTCGTCTCCCATACCTGGCCCTGGCGCAGAATGGCCTCCGACTGGCGCCAGGCCAGAAGCTCGGCCGCGGAAAGACCTGCGGGCGGATCGTTGCGCCAGTCTTCCCAGGCGCCGACGGCGGCTGTCAGAGCTTCCTCGGCGGTTGTGTTCTGATAGGCCTGCTCGACCTCGGAAAGCAACCCGTATTGATCGCCCGAGCCGTCAAAAGCGCTTACTACTCCGAACCAACCTGTCTGGCCGGGCGCCAGCTGGAAATCCTTCTGGAAGCCGGCCACTCGATCGTCGCCGACACCGCTGTCCGCATCGTCCGAAAGATCCAAGCCCGCCTGCAGGGCTTGCCAGGGATTGTCGGGCGTGCAGCCGTGATGAGTGACCGTGCCGAGCGGCCGGTGCACGACCAGCCCGGCCGGTCCGCTCTCGAGGTAGGCTCCGCTGGTCGACTGGTACACTATGCGTTCGCCGTCGAAGCCGGGATTGACCGGATCGGCGCCGCTGGTCGAACCCAGGTGGTAGTTGTGCAGGCTGTAGAGCGAGACGTTGGCGGAACTGTCGCCCGTGTTGGTAACCCGTCCGACAAGTACCATGGCGGGCCGGGATAGTTTCCAGGGGGCATACAGGTAACTGTCGACTGTGAAGGTCGAGAGTTGTTGCACTATGTGGATGATGCCGCTCTCGTCCAGGTATTCAGCGCGCACAACCTCGATCTGGTCTAGCCATGAATTCTGGCCGGCTGTACGCATGCCGAGGTACGAGTCGTAGAGCAGGTTGCGGGTGCTTTTGTTCTCGTCGAAGTTGCGGTAGAGATGTTCCGTGAATGTATTTGCCTTTGCGGCGCTCAGATCATAGGCAACGGCCCCGTGGCCGTTGGCCGAGACAAGCGTGAAATTCGATGCGTGAGCCGCCCCGCATAAATCGCTGTCGAGTTCGCAATCGGGCAGGCAGGCGCCGCCGTCATCGTGGTAGTTGGAATCACAGTCACAGACGTAGGAATCGCCCGCGGCAGCGCATTGCGTGCGGTGCGCGGCATTGCACGGGTTGGGATCACAGGGGTCGGGCTGGTCCGGGAGACACTGCCCGGCCTGGTCGTGGTAGCCGGGATCACATCCGCAGACATAGGAATCGCCCGCGAGCGAGCACTGCGTCCGGTGCGCGGCATTGCACGGGTTGGGATTGCAGGGGTCGGGCTGGTCGTGCAGGCAGACGAGACCCTCGGGATGATAGCCGTCCGCGCACCCGTCGCAAAGAGCGCCCGCGTAGCCTGCGTCGCAGTCGCAACTCTCTGTTCCAGCCGTTACCCGGCAGACTCCGTGGACACAGGGATCCGAGTCGCAGGGCTGGTCCGGCAGGCAGGCTCCGTTGTCGCTGTGGTAGCCGGCGGCGCAAGTGTTGCACAACTCGCCGTCCCAGCCGGCTTGGCAGCGGCAGGCTCCCAACTCTGCGTTCTGGATGCAGTCGCCGTTGAGGCAGGCGAGACCGGCGCACCAGTCGGCGTGACAAACAAGGCCAAGCGCCACGAAACCCTGATCACATTCACAGACCGCCGCTCCACTTTCGACCCGGCAGCTCCCGTGTAGCGAGCAATCGACGCCGATACACGCATCGTCTGCCTGTGCATCACAGCCCGAGCAGCCGCTGCCCAGCAGTGCGACAGCCAAACAAAAGATCACCGCCTGTCGGTATGCCATTTCCTACTCCATGACAAAGACGGCCGAGTCGTGGCCGGCCAAAGTAACACTTATTGCGCCGCTGTTTGCGGCAGCGGTCGTTTCGTGAATCACATCCCTGAGATTGGTGCCGTCGCTTATTCCGGCTGCACCCGTCGGGACCGATATCAACTGGCTGCCGGCGCGCCGGTTGAATACCACGACAGCCTTGTCGGCACCGTCCGTGAGCGCGTAGGCCCAGACCAGTCCGTCGGGTTCTAGCAGTAGTTGACTGCGTGTGCCGTGGCGGAAACAACTGTGGGCGCGCCTGGCGCTTGTCAGCTTCTCGACCAGCGCCAGCGTGTCCTGCTGGTACTGGTTCAGTTCGGCGCCGAAGCGCATGAACCTGCGGTTGTCGGGATCTCCCGCTCCGGGCAAGCCGAACTCGTCACCGTAGTAAATCAGCGGGATGCCGGGAATTGTCATCAGGAATGTCCAGGCCAGTCGCAGGCGCTGGTAGGGACCGGGGGAGGCCGGCAGGGCGGGAGGGTTGCTCCAGCCCTGCTCCTTGGATCCGTTGCCCCACATGTCGGCTATGTCGCCGGCGGCGTGCGACAGCGCCCGGCAGACGTCGTGGTTGCCCAAGAAGTTGGACATGATCGCGAAGTCGCCGTAGTAGCTCTCGTCCCACTGCAGCATGCTCTCAAGGCTGCGGAAATCCTGCTCCTCGCGCAGGAAGGTCTTGATTACCTGCCAGTAGAGCGGAAAGTCGAACTGGCCGTCGAGCATCTCCGGGCGCAGGTAGTGCTTGATCAGGTCGGCGCTGGCCTGGTCCTCGCCGACGAAGGTCTCGCCGACTATATAGAAGCGCAGGCCGCCCTCCGAGACGCTCTCGTCGATGCGGGCGCGCAAGGCGAAAGAGAAATCGTCGATCATGTGCTTGACCGCGTCGAGGCGGAAGCCGTCGATGTCGGTCTCCTGGATCAGCCAGATTGCATGCTCGACCACGCTGTCGAGCACTGCCAGGTTGCGATAGTCGAAGTCGGGCAGGTAGTCGGCGAACCAGCAGTTGATCGGCTGATCCCAGCCGCAGATATACTTGTCGTGGAACCAGGGCGGGTCGTCCTGTGAGTGTTGCTGCCAGAGCGGACTGTCCTGGTGGACATGGTTGGCAACCAGGTCGACCAGCACGCGGATGCCGTGCTGGTGGGCTGTGCGCACGAGCTGTTTGAAATCGGAAAGCGTGCCGAAGTGGGGATCGACGGGCAGAACGCCGGGCAACTGGTTGTCTTCGCGCCATCCCGTGGAGATCGGCCAGTAGGAGTGGTAGGCCGAGTACATGCGCCCGTCGGTACCCAGGCCGGCGCCGGCGGTGTTGCTGCTGACCGACGAGACCCACAGGGCGTTGACGCCCAGTTGATCGAAATAGCCCGCCTCGATTTTTGAGGTTATCCCGGCGATGTCTCCGCCCTGCCAGTTGGCCTTGGGATCGACGCCGGCTACCGGCTGGTCGTTTGTTGCATCGCCGTTTGCGAAGCGATCGGTCAGGACGAAGTACAGTATTGCATCGGTCCATGAGAAGGGTTGGCTCTCTACCCATAGGGGCACGTAGAGCAGATCGGCCGCGCGGCCCTGGATGTCGGCCGCCTTGAAGCGGTAGCTATACTTGTCGAACGTGAGTCCGCTATCGTCGATCGTGAAAAGGCCGCTTACAGGGTCGTAGACCGGGTTGATGAGCGCGTCGTTGCGCGTGACACTCACGCTGGCCGGGTCGAGGCCGGCTGCCTGGGCTCCGTCGATATAGCGCACCTGAAAAAATATGTGTCCGCCCGTGACCTGGGGTGGGCCGGCCAGCCGTAGCACGGGCCGGTCGCAGTCGGCAACGTGCAGGCGCGAGTTGCGTAGCCCATCGACCCATTTGAAGTATGGATCCGTCGGATTTTCGAACCAGTTGTCTCGGCCCTGGTCGTAGAGCTTGTAGGCGTAGTCACCGGGCGGCAAGTCGAGGCCAATCGAGAAAGTGCCGTTAGCGTTACGGGTGAACTGGTTCGAGAGATCCCAGTCGTTGAACTCGCCGCGAATGTAGAGAGCCGTGATCGTCTCTCCCTGTGGGTCGTAATCGACCAGTGTCGTGCACGATCGCAAGCCGACGCAGGCCGCTTCGCCCGAGACATCGCTGCAACTGAGTTCACCGCAGTCGAGCCCGGAGGTCTGGCAAGTATGCAGGCAGCTGTTGTTTTGATCGTTGTCCTGGTAGCCGGGGTCGCATGTGCATACCGCCTGGTTGGCCTCGACGGCGCACTGCCCGTGTCCCGAGCAGGTCACTCCTTCACAAGGACCGCCGACACACCAGGCAGTGCCCGACGAATCGTCGCAGTCGGCCGCCTGGCAATCTATAAGACTCTGGGCCGTGGCCGTCTGGCAGTCGGCCAGGCAGGTGTTGTTGGAGTCGTTGTCCTGGTAGCCTGCCTCGCACAGGCAGGTGTAGCCGTAGAGCCCCCCGGCCTGGCAGCCGGCCTGGTGATCTTGCGTGCAAGGATCGGGATCGCAGGACGTATCGGCGACGCAGGCGCCGTCTCGATCGTGGTAGCCGGAATCACAGGCGCAGCTGTAACTGTCGCCCGTGACCGTGCAGAGTGTGCGATGTTCGTCGTTGCAGGGATTGGGGTCGCACGGCCCGGAAACGTCCGGCACGCAAAAAAGCCCCTCTTCGTGGTAGCCCGTGGCGCACTGTTCGCAGGTTTCGCCGCTGTAGCCGGCTTCACAACTGCAAATCGCCTGCGAGCCCGACTGGCTGCAGCTGCCGTGGACGCAGGGATCCGGATCGCACAGGCTGTCGGTTACGCAGCGCAGATCGGCAGGATGATAACCCGGCACGCAGGCGTCGCACACGGAACCCGAATAGCCCTGGTAGCAATCGCATTGCGGCAGGCCGCCGACCGAGCGGCACACTCCGTAGACACAAGGATCTCCCTGGCAGGCTGAGCCGGGAACGCACTGCAGGCCCTCGAGGCGGTAGCCCGGAGCGCAACTGTCGCACAGGTTGTCTGCGTAACCCGGCTGACAGTCGCAGACGGCGTTTTTACCCGAGGCCCGGCAACTGCCGTGAACACACGGAGACGAGGCGCAGGGATCTTCGATGCAATCGAGGCCGTCAGTCACGTATCCCGGGTCGCACAAACAGGTGGCTTCTGAGTCTGCAACCACGCACGAGCCGTGCGCGCCGCAGTCGACCGAGGCGCAGGCCGTGCTCTCCCCGTTCGAACAGCCGGTCGCAACCAGCGAGCCTGCGACAAAAACCATCAGACTCATGCGATAGACGAATGATTGATTCATTTTTTTCCTCCGTCATCTACATAAACATGCGAAAGCGGCGAGCGCGACGGGTTGCCTTGGGAGTCTGTAGCCGAGACGTAGTAGTCTATTAGCTTGCCGCCCTGGCCTAAAAGCTGAGCCGTGAACTGTTCGGCCTGGTAGACCGGTAGCGGATCCGCCTGCGAGGGGATCGGCTCACCGGTCATGTCTATCTCATGCCAATCGCCGCCCGAGTAGATCTCGTTGGCGTCATCGCGCTGGCCGTCGGCGTCCAGCCTGTAGTGCAGCTTGACCGATGACAGTCCGGACACGTCGTATACCAGCGTCCAGACCTCGAAGTCGGGCGACGCCCCGTCCAGCCCGGGGTTGTAGGGTTCGCGCTGCTGCGGGTAAATCGTCGGACCCACACCGTCCGCGCCGCTCGAGATGACCGGGTCTGCCTCGGCCACCGCCAGGTTGGCCGCCCGCGTGGGATGGCCGTCCCAGATACCGTCATGCGAACCGTCCCAGTACCAGTAGCAGGATGTCTGGCCGTTGAGCAGGTAGTGCCAGGCCAGGTCGGTCTGGTTGCCGTTACCGGCGACGATGGCGTCGATGTCGGTGTGCGGCTGGATGTTCTCGGCGGTCAATACACGGTTTGTGGCGGCCACAATCACCGACCAGGAGTTGCGATCGGGCGAGTATCCGTTGGATCCGGGATCCCCGTTCCACTTGGCGAACTCGGGATCGCCGTTGTCCGCCCCGCTCCAGGAACCGTCCTCGACGTGGATCAAGTCGTCCGGATCGGGCGGGAAAAGATCGAGATAGTCCTGGATGGTGGTTGCCACGAAGCGATCGGGCTTTGATGTGACCCAACTAATGAAGGCCTGGAAGTTGCCGTGGTAGTAGCTGTCGCTGCCGCCGCCGTAGTTGTCGCCGTCGTGGTGCAGCACGACCAGCATCGGGTGCAGCGGGTCGTCGTTGAGCTGCTCGTACTGGCTCATGACCGCCTCGTACTGCAGCGCCCCGAAGCCGCCGCGGGCGTCCTCGTTGCCCTCGTAGCGCGCGGCCGGCACGGCGATGATCTTCTGTGCCAGCCCGCTTTGCGGGTCTGTGTACTGGACGTAGTGCGGTTGGTAGCCCCAGGGAGCCGAGACTGGCGAGGGCGCCCACAAGCCGTTGAGCTGCACCCAGGATGTCGCGGCCGTATCGATCTGATCGGCGTGGTTGGGAGGCGGCAGGTTGGATTCTGGGCGGTAGGGGTAGTCGACATGCGCCCTGTCGAAGTGGATGTTGTCCACCAATGCCCATTCGATTCCAGCTGCCGTGAGCGCGGGAATCATCCGTTCGGAAAATGCGCACTCCGGAGGAAATATGCCGCGACTCGGGCTGGAGCCGAAATGCGAGAACGCCGCCAGGCGGTGAGCGGCGATCTGCAAACCGATACTTACAGGATCGACCAGACCCATTAAAGGATGGTGGTAGCCGAACTCGACTATCTCCAGGCGCGGGTTGCCCTCGGCCGTGAGCCAGCTCTGAGCCTCGCGCCAGGCGGCGGTCCAGTTCGAGAAGCCCGCGCCGGCTCCGGCCATGTTGTCCAGGTTTTCCATCAGCGATCCCGAGAAAGACACCTGGGCGCCCATGTGTGCTAAAGAGCGGCCGGCAGACACGGCGTCGCGCGGCCAGGTCGTGTAGGGTCCGCTGCGATCGAGATGGATGGTGTAGAGCGAAAAACCCATTGAGTTGTCGGTCTCGGTCTGGACGATGCTCTGATAGGGCCAGTAGATTGGCTGGTGCATGTGCCACAAAAAGGAGATGTATATGGGCGGCTTGGTGGCCGGGACGCAGACGGCTTCGCCGGAACGATCATCGCATATCTCGCCCGGCTGGCACTGCAGCCCGGCCGTCGAGCAGCTGGCCAGGCAGTCGCCGTCCGTGTCGTTATCCTGGAATCCCGCATCGCAGGCGCAAGCGGCAAGGCCGGATGCAATCTGGCAGTGCGCGTTCGCGCCGCAGCTCAGGTTGGCCGTCGTGCAATCGGGCTGGCAGCTGCCGTCCGAGTCATCATCCTGGTAGCCGGAATCGCACAGGCACTCATGACCGCCACCCTGCTCGACGCACGCCGTGCGGTGAATTTCGATACACGGGTTGGGATCGCAGGCAGCCGAACTCTCGGGCAGGCAGTTCAACCCGTCGGGTTCGAAGCCTGCGGCGCACTCGTCGCACCAGGTTCCGGCGTAACCCGTCCGGCAATCGCAGGCCGGTTCTCCGTTGAATTCATGGCAGTCGCCATGGGCGCAGGGATCGGGGTCGCAGGCGGAGTCGCGCACGCATGTCAAGCCCGCGGCATGGTAACCGGCAGCGCAACTATCGCACAACTCACCGGCGTAGCCGCTCTGACAAACGCAACTTGCGGTCGAAGAGATCACCGCGCAGACACCATGCACACAGGCGAGATCGTCACATGGCGAGTCCGGAAGGCAGGCCATCTCTTCCGGGTGAAAACCGGCCGCGCAGGATGCACAGTCCTGACCCGCATAGCCTGGATTGCAGATACAAGCGGCTTGCCCTGACTTATCGCTTGTGCAGCTTCCGAAGACACACTGGTAGTTGCTGCACGGATCGGCCAGGCAGTCTGCGCCCACGGCTAAATAACCTTGATCGCAAATGCAAACGGCCTCGCCAGAGCGATCTGCGCAGCGGCCGTGTCCGGCGCAATCGATCCCGGAGCAGGGCGAGACGCCGGATGGTCTGCCGCAGGCCGGCAGCCAGAGCGCGATGGCCAGAGAGGCGAGCCGCACAAGACGCCCGGTCATGACTTTTTCCTCCTCTTGCCGCCCTTTTTCTTGGTCTTGCCGGCGATTAGTTCCTCAACCGGGGCCAGGTATTCGGTCAGACCGAGTATCACTTCGGCCGTGTCGTGCCCTGCGCGATTGCCGTATAGGGTAATGTCCAGCACAAGGTTGGAGATGGCCATTTCGACCAGCGCGGCTTCCTCGGAGACGACGGCGTGGTTCTCGCCGGAATCCTCGGCTCCGCCCATCAGCGCCCGCGAACGATCGGCTACCAGGATCAAGCGGTGCGGCCAGTATGGTTCGAGTTCCGCTTCCGGGATGTCATAGCTGAGTCGCTGGCCCGGGATGTCGGGCAGGGGAGTGAACGAAAACGAGACAATTTCAACGCCGGACGAGGCTGCCCGCTGTAGCGCTTCGGATAGCTGCTCTGCTTCCCGCCGCCAGAGCGAGAGGTGAATGCTGCGGGTGGCCTCGCTGATCAACGCGCGGGCCTGGTCCAAAAGCGCCGTGTAACCCTGGACCGTCCAGGTGCGTACCCGGGGTGCACGGCGGGCCAGGCCGTTAAGCGAGATTTTCAGATCGTCTAGGCTTTTTGCGAAACGAGACTCGATCAGACTGAAAAGCCTCTCGGGCGAAAGGGGCTGGTAGCGGGCCGGCTTGCGCTGGGCCAGCGTAATGAGTCCCTTGCTCTCGAGGCGGTTGAGCACGGTATATATTGCCGAGCGCGGCACGCCCGAGGAGGCTGACAGCTCGTAGCCCGTGGCCGGGTGGTTTTTCAGCAGCGAAAGATAAGTGCGCGCGTCGCTGGCCGTGAAGCCAAGCTGCTTCATGGCCACGACCACCCGCTCTTCAAGTTCCATCTCAGGCGCCATGGGTGCTCCTTGCATTTCGACTTGTATTGATGGGCAGGATAGTAACTCACGTATGAGTCACTATCAAGCAAAAAAATGACTAACGCAACTATCGGTTAATAAAGGGTATGCATGCAGAAACTAAGGTAACCGACCGGTACTCTCGAGGTAATCGTGCTTTACGCGTGCGACTTCGATGTCCGCAAGGCGTGTAGGTTCGGGCAACCTGTAGCGGGTGCAGCATGAAAGAACCAAGCGGCTGGACGAGTCGAAGTCGGCCAGGTGGCCGGGGCTTACGAAGACAGGCCGGACGTCGTCGCGAGTGCGCACCACCGTACCGATCTGCTCGCCGTGATCCAAAAGACGCGTCTTGCAGCCGCGCTTCGGACCGGGCTGTGTGTACGTACCTGTCAGGCGACTTTTTGCGCAGCCCAGGCTTGGAATCGAAAGCCATAGACCCATGTGGGCTGCCAGGCCCATGCGCCTGGGGTGGGCAATGCCTTGCCCATCGAACATGAACACGTCGGGCACGTGTTCGAGCTTGCGGATAGCGGCCAGCAGCACCGGTCCCTCACGGAACGTGAGCAATCCCGGTACATAGGGGAAGGTCGGTTTGTGAGTTGCCGAGACCTTTTCAACTACTTCGAGTTGCGGCAAACGCAACACAATCACCGAGGCGAAGAACACTCCGTTCTCTTTACTGAAGCTCATGTCTGCGCCGGCCACCAAATGGGGTCTCAGGGGTAAGGGCTTGCTGCGAACCTGCGGCGCGAGTCTCTCCTGCAGGGCGCGGCACTCACTTGGGGTCAGCTTCCAGGGGTGAAGGTCATCGATTAGCATGTGGGCACAATCACTGCGTTAGGGACAGTCGAGCAGCTGGCGCAGCCTGGCGTAAGCTGCCAAGTTGTCATACGCCGCCGGCAGTCTGTGGTAAGCGGATGCGGGCAGCGTTACGTTATTCGGGTTGGGTGTTACATCCGCTGCCGGCAAATCGACCATGTACTGGTAGAAGTCGCGCGGCGCGGGCGCCAATATCCCTTGACCGTTGTCTTGCCAGTAGAAGGGAATGGCCGTTACCCAAAGCTGTTTGCCGGCCGGGTCAAACGCGGGCGCGACATCCAGAGTGGGACAGTTGCTGCTGTTCAATTCAGTCGCTTCACAATAGACGGCAGGGTCGGCGGCGGTGCGGAAAACGGCCCCGTTTTGCAGGTTGACTACCAGCATGTCGATTCCCGACCCGCTCCCGTCCGACAGAAAGCCCTGGCAGGCGGCCCAGTGCCCGTCGGGCGAGATGACCGGCTTGCCCAGCAGAACGGTCGCCGCGGGACCCATCACATCGCCCGTCTTGCCAGTGGCGGTCTCCACGGTATGTAAGCCGGTCACCGGCAGCATACCGTATGGGCTGTTTATCAGCATGTGCAACTTGTCCGACAAGAAAAGCACCTTGTTGCCAAGCGGCAGAAAGGCTCCGTAGGAATTGTGCTCACCGACGTCACTGGCCGCGCGCACCAATTCGCTAAAATGCGGATCGCTCATCGAAACCCTGTAGAGCACGGACTTGTCGACCTCGTTGACCGTAGAGCCGGGGTTGCTGACGCGCGAGTAGACGAGGGTGTCAGAATCGGGCGAGATGTCCGCAGCATATAGCTCGGCCCCGGATGCTGCGGGTTCCTCGACGAGTAAGCTGGGCTCGAAGATCTCATTTTTCTGCTGCGGGACTTTACCGGCAAGCAAACGTCGGCCGTTTTCGATGTAGGCCAGCATACGTGAGTCGGGCGAGAATACCGGCAAGGAGAGGTAGTCATCCGCGCTGTTCTGCGGGATCTCGGTCAAGAGCTTTTCCCAGAGCACCTTGTCCATGGTCTGCCCGAGCCGGGCCAGGACGAGCTGAGTGAACTGGTTCTCACCATCGTCGCGAAACCTGTAGAAGACTACCATGTTGCCGTCGGGTGAGAGGACAAAACCTCCGTTGGTATTCGGCCAGGCGTTCTGAATCAGCAGCCACGGCCCGTCAGCGTTGCTGTAGTCGACGGAGTAGAGGTTGGACCCGACGATCAAACCACCTTGGTAAATAAAGCGTATGTACAGAAGCTGCTGTGATTTCTTTCCGCTGACGCACACCGAGTTTGCAAGCTTTCCGGTAATTCCTGTCGGCGAGGTCACCGACAGATCATACCAACCCGCTGAATCGCTCTCACCCGGGCTGAAGCCGGCCACCAGCCGATTACTTCCCAGTACGAACACGTCGTCGGCCGGCAAGCCCGGCAGACCCACTCTGTAGCTGAAATCCAGGCGCGTCTCGTCGTCCATGGTCGACCATCCGACGACGGGATAGAAGTCGCGCCCCTCGACAACCAGATAGTGAGTCTGGCCTGCGGCAAGCACGGCGGGGTAGGTCGTCGTGAGTTCGGGAATCACCTGGGGTGACTGGTTGCAGTTTGCCAAAAGCGAAAAGATAGCAACTGCGGCAAACGCTTTTGCCAGGCTGTTCAATCCCACCTCCTCGATATGCGCGTCATTATATACAAAAGACGCGCCGTTCGCACCTGGCTTCGAAAATTGGGAAAAGAAATTCCCAGCAAAGCAGATCCGGCGCCGGACTATCTGTTAAAATTATGATGTATTAACAATGTCATCCGATCATATCCGGCACAAGGCTATGTGCTGGCACGCCTCTTGAAGCAATTCATGTATGACTGCTTATCTGGGAGGTTGCCATGACCATACAATGCCATAAAGTCGCACTGAAAAGTGATCGATGTCGGGTGTTCGACAGGCGGGTGGCGATCCTGATTCCTGCCTATAATGAGATGGCTCATATCGACGCGCTGCTCGATGCCTGTCGCGCCGTCGAACCGGTTGTGATCCTGGTGGTCGATGATTGCTCCTCGGACGCCACACCGACCTTGCTCGAACGCCAGGTGCAAAAAAAGACCCCGGGTGTTGTCGTGCGCGCTTTACGCAGCGGACGCAACCTCGGCAAGCAGGGCGCCGTGCTGAGGGGTTTGCGCGTGCTTTGCGACTACGACTTCGACGCGTTGGCGCTGATCGATGGAGACGGGCAGCACGATCCTTCCGAGTTGCCTGACCTGGTTGCATTGATCGACGACTATGACTTTGTCATCGGCGCTCGTTCGCAGGAACAGATGCCCATACAGCGCCGTTTTTCCAACTGGATGGTGAACCTGGGATTTACATTGATCGGCGGCGTGAACTTCACGGATGTCCAGTCGGGCCTGCGGGTCTACAGTAAGGAGCTTGCCGAGGCATTGGCAAATAGCCTCGACGAGGACGGCGGTTACGCTCTCGAACACGAATCGTTGACGGCGCTGTCGAGATATTCTCGCGAGCGAGGCCGTGATCTCAGGGCCGCGGCGGCGCCCATCTCTTGCGCCTACGGCCTGGCCGCAAGCTCGATCTCGGCCTGGCATGTGCTGCAACTGACTTACGAGACAGTGCATCAGGCCGTGCGCCTGCGCCGAAGTTGCGAGTCCCAGGCGGCGGGGTGACTTCCATGTCGACCGGCCAAACCTGCCTGACGGTCGAGATCCACGACGTCGGCCCGGCAACTTACCAGGAAGCGCGCACAATCCGCGCGGCCCTGGAACAGGCCGGCATCGAAAAACCAAGCTTGCTGATCGTTCCCTGTTTCGAAGACGACGGCCATGTGTCTTGGGATCTCAGGCGGCACCCCGAATGCACCGATTGGTTGCTTGGGCTACAGGAGGCCGGCTGCGAGATCATCCAGCATGGTTATTCTCACCGTGCGCCGTCACCGCCGCCACCCGGACTAACCAATGCATTCATGCACCACGTATTCAGTCGCGGCTGCGCCGAGTTCGCGCACTTGACCAGCGGCCAGGCTGCAAAGCGTATCGAGGCCGGCCGGCTCGTCTTTTCGGAGTGCGGCCTGGATGCCCGCGGCTTCGTGGCCCCTGCCTGGCAGCAGAGCAGCGCGGCCATCGCGGCGGTCAAGCGGGCCGGCTTCGAATTTACGGCCTTTTTCAGTCATGTGCTGCCGTTGTCAGGCGACAGACGCCCGATTCGTTCACCGGCCTTGACTTTCGATGCTCCCGGTGTGCTTGCCGACTACGGCAAGCGCGCGCTGATGCGCCTTATCGAACTTGCCGGACGTTCTGCTCCCTTGCTGCGCGTGGCCTTTCACCCGGCCGATGTGCATGGCGCTCGCCCGCTGTCATATATTATCGGACGACTGTGCTCACTCATGCGTGACCGGCGCCTGGTGAGCTATGCGGAGTGGCTATGATCAAGAAAACTCATCTGCGCAGCTTGCTGGTATCGCTGTTAACGACGGCCCTGGAAGCCGGGCTGTTCGCCTTGTGCACTTTCTTGTGGATGGGCCTGGGCGCCCTGGTGGCAGCGCGCTGGATCTGCGGCGGTATAGGCGCTGTTTGCAACTTCGCCTTGAACCGGGTTTGGGCATTCAAACAGAACAAAGCTCGGGTGAGGGTTCAAGCGGTCCGATACGCGCTGGCGGCAGGGGCTGCGGTCAGCATGGCCACGCTGGTGTGGTACTGCCTGTTCAAAGTCACCGGCTGGGATCCGCGCTTGCTGCAGCTTTTGAGCATGGCCTTGGTCTGGCTTTCGTTCACTTTTCCCCTGCTGCGTGGTTGGGTGTTCAGATCTTCACCCAGTACCTGAAAAAAAAGCGAAAATTCAATTTGTTCGCCTAGGACGAGCTTGACAGAGCAAAAATCACTATGTTAGCTTTCACAGCACTCAGAGTGCAGATCGGAGCAGGTTACTAAACGTCCGATCCCACATGACTGGTGTATTTCTTCTACCGGGGTTGCTCATGAAATGCGTACAGACCAAGATTCTCAGGGGGCAGTATGAAACCGGCGGAGCGCGTTGGATAGCGATTGTTGTTGCGACTCTGCTTGCGGCCGTCGTGTTGCCCTATCCGGGTGGTGCAGATCTTGCTCGGGCCGGTGTGGGTCCCGGTTCCAAGATTTACGTCTTTCCCTACCAACCGGTCTTCAGGGGAGTGGGCAAGGAAATCACTTCCCAGACGACGGATCTGCTTAAAAACGAGATCAAGCATTCAGACGAGGTCCAACTGCAAAAAGGGCCGATCTTCATTCCCGAGGCCACGGCCACCGAGGTCACCCCTCTGAGCGATAGTGACCTCAAGGCTGCCGAAAAACTCAGGAAATCGGGAGAGAACAGCTACGGGAAGTTTCAGTTCGACAAGGCCATCAAGGCATTCACCGGATCGCTTGCCAAGTATGAGAAATCCCTGGCCTTGATGAAGGACTTCACGCCGGTGCTCGACACGCTGCTGATGCTTTCGGTTTGCTACTACCGGACCGACCACGAGAAAGACGGCGCTATGATGCTGGTCAAGGTCATCCGCCTGAAACCCGACCTGGTGCTCGATCCGGAGAAGTACCCGCCCATGTTCCGCAACACGGCCGAAGCCATTCGCAAGAAACTGCTTCTGAAGCGGCGCGGCGAGGTCGAGGTAGTGGCCAACGAAGAAGGCGCCAGCGTCTTCTTCGACGGCAACAAGGTCGGAGTCACTCCGATTCTGATGAAGGAACTGGTTCCCGGCGAACACTTTCTGCGGGTCGAGAAGGAAGGGCTACAGCCCTGGGCCGGTAAGGTCACTGTCGTCTCCACTCAGAGGCGGCGGGTGTTGGCGGCCATGGGCGGGGTCAAGAAGCTATCCGGGCCGCTGGGCGAGATAGCCTCGGATCTGAGGAGCAACCGAATTACGGCCCAGACCAGGAAGAATGTACGGGAACAGGGCAGGAAGATTGGAGCCGATTTCGTGATCCTCGGCGGAGTGGGCAAGGTGGGAGAGAACTACCGGGTGGGCACCTTTCTTTTGAAGGTATCCAAAGACGAGTTGTGCCCATTGCCCGAGATCCAGTTCGATCCCGACCTGCTCGGGGCGAGCGTCGAGGTGTACAACATGGCCTCGGTTCTCTACAAGCGGGTTGAGGGATGTCCCGATGCGGTCAAGGCCCCGGTCGTTGCGCTGGTGCAAACGGCCGCCAAGAAAACCAGCCTCAAGAGCGTGGCGGTCGGCCCCGTGGCGCTGCCCCCCGAAAAGAGAACCGGGCCGGCCCGGGTCGTTCAGCCGTCAGGTCGCGGTCCGGCCGTGCCATCCGGACGTGGGCCTGCCGTACCATCCGGACGTGGTCCGGCAGTACCGGCCAATCCGCGCACGGGCGGCCAGACCAGGGTCGAGCCTGTCAGAAACCCTAGTGTCACCTCGGAAGGACTGGCCACAATCGGAGGCAGCGCTATGAGCGCTCCGGTTCGGGCGCGGCCGGCCGTGATTCCCGTGCCGATAGCCAACTCGGTCACGCCGGTTGACGAGCAGATCGGCAAGGGGCCCAAGTGGTACAAGTCATGGTGGTTCTGGACCATCGTCAGCGTCGCCGTGGTTGGCGGGACGGCCGGAGGCCTGTACGCGGCGGGCGTTTTCGACGGCGGGGCCAGCGGCGCATCGGTAACGGTTCGTTGGCCGACACCATGACACGCGATAAGTCAAATGGACAACGGAGAGAGAGAATGAAATTCCACTTGCGCTTCCACACGGCGGCCGTTTTTTTGCTGGCTGTGTTTGCAGCTTCATGTTCGAACGGAATCGACGTCAACCTGCACCTGGTCAATCCTTGCCAGGAGGACGTGCTTTTCAAGGATAACCAGTGCCAGTTCTTGAGGTTGACCATCTCGTCGCTCGATCCCCAGGATATCCTGCATCCCTCGCACATCGGAGATCCGGGCGGCGGTCCAATCGCCCGCACCTGCAACATAGGCGACGGAAGCTGCAACATCGCGGGAGATGAACTGATGGGTTTGGCCAGGATAGTCGACATATTATGCTTCACCTCGCTGGAGACGGCGCCGGTGGCGCGGGCCACCTCGCAGGCGATGATGTTGGCGGAAGGCGCGGGAAGCGTGGGATCCACCACCATGAACCTGATGATCGCCAACATCGATACTTTCACCGAAACCACGGTGCTGTCCAACCGCGAAGACCCCTCGACGGTAGGCGATTGCTCGCTGCTGGGACAGGGCGAGATCGGGCGCTACGGCCACACGGCGACGCTGCTCGACGACGGCCGGGTGTTGATCGCAGGAGGCATCAGGCGGCTGGG
>CAZENH010000033.1:30461-63655 GCA_964513625.1 uncultured Myxococcales bacterium
CGGTCGGCTCGAACATGTCGGTGGCGCGCGCCTTCCACCAGGCGGTGCTGCTCGATCCCAGCAAGTACAACGGTAACGTGGTTGTGATCGGCGGCGAGAACGCCGACGGTCCGCACAACACGATCGACATCTACAACGCCCAGGCCAACCAGTTTTACAGCAACGTGAACGTGACCATGGACAAGAACCGCTCGCACCTGTGCGCGGTAAGGCTTGCAAACGGCGAGGTGATGGTGGCCGGAGGCAAGACGACCGTGGACGATACTTCGGTCGATGCCGAAGTCGAGATCTACAACCCGGGCGTGCCCGATTTCGGAGAGTTCAGGGCCGAGACGACCACCCTGCAGGTGGCCAGGATGGATCACACCTGCACGCTGCTCGATACCGACAACGTCCTGGTGACCGGCGGGATGACCTCATCCTCGAACGGCATCGGCATCGGCGAGCTGGTGCTGGTGGGCTCGGGCAGTTACTCGGTTCAGACGATCTCGGACGATTTCCTGGATCCCCCGCGCTTCTCGCACACGGCCACGTTGCTCAGAAACGGCTGGGTGTTCATAACAGGCGGCCTGCCAAGCGCCGCCCCGGAAGCGGTTCCTGTGGCTCAGAGCATGTACTTCACCCCCGAGCCGACATTCTGAGATTGCCACAGCGGTCTTTACTCGATTATACCGTCTTCCTTTTCCTCAACGGCCACGGCATACTCGACCCCCACCTTGGCCATGGCCTTCTCGGCCTCGGCCTTGGCCTTTTTCAGCGCAGGCTCGATTAACATGTCTACGAAGCTGCCATAGAATTTGGCCAGGTCGGCATTTTCTTCGAAAGCATCGCATAGCCGGTCGAACCAGTTGGGATCGCGGGCGCGGAAGTGATCTTTGAGATCACGGCGTAACAGCTCACGGGCTCGAATTTGCTGTGATACGAACATGCGCTTGGTGATCGCCTCGGCCAGGAAGATCTCGTCCTGCATTGCGGCCAGGTAGGCGGCGAAGGCCTGATTGCAGACCTTGGGGTGCTTGATCTTTCCAAACGACTGCACAAGCTTCTTGTAGCTCGATACGAGCGTTTTGAACTTCTTCTGAAAATTCTTGTTGGCCATAAGTTCGGGTTTGTCGCGTCCGGGGGCCAGTTTGATCTCGGACTTGATATCGGGCCTGAGGTACTTGCGCGTGTGTTCGGCGATCAGCGCGAATTCGGCCACCTGGAAGCGATCGGCATGATAAGGAGGGCGCCCCACCCTGAACTCCTGGCGCGATGTCAGGTAGACTATCTGGGCGATGTCGGTGCCCTGGTAAGCGTCATACTTGACCTTCTTGTTCATCGGCGCGGGCGGCTTTTTCGATCTCTTCTTACCGGCCGCGGCAGGCTGCCCCATGCTCGCGGCCATCCAGGCCAGCGCCACCAGAAAGAAAAGACGTTTCATCGCAAACCTCCTTTGTGCGTATCGAACCAGACGACATTTTATCAGAGTTGCCCACGATGGATAGAAAAATCGAATTATTTGTCGACGGTCCCATTGAAAGCGATGTCACCTCGGGCTAGTGTATGGCCGATGCAGATAAGCATATCAAGAAGATCTATATTGTTCCTGGCGACCATCGCGCTCGTTGCCATCCCGCGCGGTCGGGCCGTCTGCGGGCCGGCCACGGGTGTGCTCGAAGGAATACTCGAAGACAAGATTACCGGCCAGCCGGTGATCGGGGCGCCTTTCAAGATTGACGGCCGCGGGCCGGTTCAGATTGCCGATGAGAGGGGAAAATTCAAAGTTACAGGGCTCGCTCCGGGCAAGCACTCGCTGCGTGTTTTCGACCCCGAACACCAGCCTACCAACGTTTCGTTCAAGATCAAAGCCGCTAAAACCACGCGCTTGTCGCTGGCGCTCGACCCGGCGAACTCCCAGGAGGAAGAAGAAGTTGTCATCCGGGCCAAGCGCCTCGATCAAGAGGTCGTGGACAGGGTGATCGAGGTGGACGAGGCCAAGAAGATTCCAGGTACCCAGGGCGACATCATCAAGATAGTCCAGAGCATGCCGGGGGTCGCCCGCGGTCTGGCCATGGGCGGCAGCGCCGGCCCGGGTATAGTAATCCGCGGCTCGGCCCCCGAGGATTCGAAAGTGCTGATCGACGGTCACGAAGTGCCGCTCTTGTATCACTTCGGCGGGCTGAAATCGGTTTTCAACTCGGACGTGTTGAAGAGAATCGACTTTTTACCGGGCGGCTTCGGGGTCACCTATGGCGAGGCCACCGGAGGTATAGTCGACGTGCAGACACAGCCCTGCACGGGGCGCAGATACGACGGCTATGTAGATCTGAGCCTGCTCGACGCCGGTTTTCTGGTCAAGGGGCCGATCGGCGACAAGATCGGTTTCTTCGCCGCCGCCCGGCGCAGCACCATCGACATGTGGCTGCCGGAGGTCATCCCGGACGTTTCAGGCTTCGAGATGACGGTAGCGCCGGTCTATTACGACTACCAGGCCAAGGTCGATTGGAGCCCGGTCGAAGGCGACCGGCTCTCCATAATGGCCTTCGGTTCGCGCGACGAAATGAAATTCTTGCTCAACAAGCCGCCCTCGGGCGATCCCAGCCTGCGCGGTGACATGTCCATGTGGGTCGATTTCCATCGTCTCTACCTGAGTTGGACACACGCTCCGGACAAGGACTGGCAACTTTCTACTTCGCTGACCGGAGGCATCGACCGGGCCAAGATGGGTATCGGCTCGGAGCGCTACCTGTCGATCTCGGTTCCCAGCCTCGAGGGCCGGGCCGATCTCGAGTGGGAATACTCGCCCGATATCACCATCCGGGCCGGGCTCAAAAGCGGGGTCGCCAACTTCGATACCTCGATGAGCATGCCTCGTCCGCCCAAGGAGGGCGAGGTCCCCAGTCGCTTCTCGACCCAGGAGTTGATCGAGGGCAGCGAATCATTGACTGTCGGCAGTGTTTCAGCCTGGGCCGGGTTCGATTTTCGCCCGTTGCCCGCTTTGATGCTGACTGCCGGGCTGCGCATGGACAGTTACACACGGCCGGTTTCCGAAGCGGCCCTTATGCCGCGCTTCAGCTTACGCTACACGCTGAGACCCGGGACCGTTTTCCGGGCGGCCGTCGGGCTATACTACGAGGTTCCCCAGCCCGACGAGTTATCCGAGATCCTGGGCAACCCAGACCTGCTGATGGAACGCGCCTGGCACTTTACGCTGGGGTTCGAGCAGCGGCTACCGGCCGACGTCGAGCTTTCCGTGCAGGCCTTTACGAAGAGCCTCGACAGGCTGGTCGTCCCAGACGACGAGACGATGTACTCAAACCAGGGAACCGGCAAGATCAGCGGACTCGAGATTATGATCAGGCGTAATTTGTCGGACAACCTCTTTGGCTGGGTGGCCTACACGCTGATGCGCTCCAAGCGCCTGGACGGGCCGGGCAAAACCTGGCGGCTGTTCGACTTCGACCAGACACACATACTAACGCTGGTGCTTGGTTATCGTCTGCCGACGGGGCCGGTGCAACCTGCTCACGGGCTGCGGGACGGCTGGGAGTTCGGACTGCGTTTCCAGTTCGTCTCCGGCAATCCGATAACGCCGATCGTGGCCGGCGTCTTCGATGCTGACTACGACACCTACCAGCCGGTCCCGGGCGACCCCAACTCGGAAAGACTGCCATATTTTCACCAGCTCGATCTGAGGGTCGACTACACCTGGGCCTTCAGCTGGTGGGCCTTGAGTGTCTACCTCGATGTGCAGAACGTCTACAATCATCGTGCGGCCGAGATGGTGCGCTACAACTACGACTTCACCCAGCGGGCCTACCTCGAAGGGCTGCCGGTCATTCCCTACCTGGGCATCAAGGGGAGTTTCTGATGAAGACTGTCGCAAAGATTGGCCTGGCGTCGATAGTTGCCCTGCTGTTAGCGAGCTGCTCTTCGCCATTTCCGCCGCAGACGCTGGTAGAGCGCCTGCGCATACTGGACATCCGGGCTGAGCCGCCCGAGGTCGGTCCCTTGGATACCGTAACCCTCGATGCTCTGGTTGCCGATCCAGCGGGTGAAGGCCGGCCGCTCGAGTGCTACTGGGCCGTGTGCCTGGTCGACCTGGGCTGGGCTGCGGGAGATATCGATTGCCCGGGCGGCAACTCCTTCCCGCTCGATGGAGATTGCCAGGGTGCGAACTTCAACTTGCCCGAATTGGTTGCCTGGCTTACCGAGCAGGGCTACGACATCGATGATCTCCCGCAAGACCTGCCGCCGGAACTCATGGAAGACAGCCTGCCGCTCTTTGTCGGTATCGAGGTGCGGGCCGGCGACGAGTCGACCCGGGGAATCAAGCGCGTGCGGGTCAACCTGAGCGGCGATCAGCCCAACACCAATCCGCTTCTTACCGGGCTCGAAGTGGATGGAGAGCCGCTGGAGACCGGCGAAGTCGTCACGGTCGATCTGGGCGCGGATGTCGAGCTTACGCCCGTGGCCGACGAGAGCACTCGCCAGACCTACCGGCGCGGTGAAGAAGACCAAGATCGCCTGGAGGATTTTCTCTTCAGCTGGTATTCGACCACCGGCGAGTTCGAGGATCGCCGCACGATCCTGGACGTGGATTCGAAGGGCCGGCGCCTGGACATTAATGATTGGAAACTCAGAGGCGAGCATGCCGAGCAGGGGCCGTCAAAGCTGTGGCTGATCGTTCGCGACGGGCGCTACGGAACCGACTGGCTCGAATTCTCATTCGAGGTGACGAGCTCAGACTGAGCTCCGGCTTGACATGCTGACATGGCTTTGTGATAGTTGCTGCCCGGTAAGCGGAGGTATTTCATGGCGAACGTCGTGGTCGTTGGAACCCAGTGGGGAGACGAGGGCAAGGGCAAGCTGATAGATATCCTGGCTGAGTTCGCCGAGTTGGTGGTGCGCTTCCAGGGCGGCGCCAACGCCGGGCACACACTCAAAGTCGACGGGCGCGAGCTGATTACTCATTTGGTGCCGTCGGGAGTGCTGCATCCCGGCAAGCGCGTAGCCATCGGACCGGGCGTGGTGGTCGATCCCGAGACGCTGATGTCCGAGATCGAAACCGTGCGCGGGATGGGACTGCTCGAGGATCCCGCATCGTTGCTGCTTTCCGACCGTGCCCAGGTCGTCATGCCCTACCACCGCACTCTCGATGCCGCCCGCGAGATGTCAAAGGGTGGCAAGAAGATCGGCACCACCCTGCGTGGTATCGGGCCCTGTTTCGAGGACAAGGCCGCGCGGACCGGTATTAGGATCATAGATCTCATACGCCCGGAAGTGCTCAGCGAAAAAGTGTCCGCCAGGTTGCCGGAGATAAACGCCCTGCTCGCACACTACGGCAGGGAAACTGTCAGCGAGAAGGATATCCTGCCCGGGCTGAACAAACAGGGCGCCCTGCTTGCAGCTTATGTCTGCGACGTCGGTTATGCAGTGCGGCAGGAGATGTCGCGCGGCAGGAACGTCCTGTTCGAGGGGGCTCAGGGCTCGCTACTCGATATCAATCACGGCACTTATCCCTTCGTTACCTCGTCCAACACCGTTGCCGCCGCGGCCTGCACCTCTGTTGGATTCGGTCCCGGGCGCATCGACGGCGTGGTCGGAGTCACCAAGGCCTACACGACCCGCGTGGGCGCGGGACCGTTCCCGACGGAGTTGGCCGACGATCGTGGAGAGCGGCTCAGGGAGTGCGGTTGCGAGTTTGGGGCCACGACCGGCCGGCCGCGGCGCTGCGGTTGGCTCGATCTTCCGGCTCTACGTTACACCTTGGCCTTAAACGGTTGCACTTCTCTGGGCCTCACCAAGCTGGACGTGCTGGGCGGCATGAACCCGATTAAAGTGGCCGTCGGATACAGGCTGGACGGTGCCGAAATACAGTCTTTTCCCGCCAGTCTCGAAGATCTCTCGAGGGTCGAACCGATTTACGAGGAACTCGAAGGCTGGGAAGAGGACATCGGCGAGATCCGCGAGAAAGATGCGCTGCCCGGGGCGGCCCGGCGCTACATAGCCAAGGTCGAGGCGATCCTCAACCTGCCGATCGATATCATCTCGGTGGGTGCCGGCCGGCAAGAGACGATCATGGTTCAGAATCCCTACCGTCGGGGATAATCGAATTCAATCCTGCCCGTCCAGAAAGTACTGATCGGGACGGCGGTCCCTGAGGATATCGTTGCGTTCAGTGATTCGCTTGTCCGTAGATCTCGCAGGATCGATCTCGACCGTGATCAGCTCCTGCCCGTCCGGGGAACACTCGGCCAGCAGCTTGCCGTCGGGTGCAATCATCCGGCTCGATCCGCTGAAGACCAGAGCTTGGCCGGCCAGACGCTGCTCTTGACCGGTGCGGTTACAGGTCGCCGTGAAGACGTGATTTTCGATGGCGCGGGTTACCATGGCATCCTGGCAATAGGGCATCACCAGGTTGGCAGGGTGGGCGATGATCTGCGCCCCGGCCAGGGTCAAAGAGCGGGCGGACTCGGGGAAAAACCAGTCAAAGCAGATCATCATGCCCAGCTTGACCTGACCGATCGGGAACACGGGAAAGCCCAGGTCGCCGGGATCGAAAATCCGGCACTCGTCGTTGAAAAGGTGAACCTTGCGGTAGAGACCCACGGTTCCCGCGGCACCGATCAAAGCGGCGCTGTTGAAGACCTTCGTGCCCGCGGATTCGGCGAAGCCGGCGACGATGTGCCCTCCGCAAGCGGCGGCAATTTTAGCAAGGGCAGCCAACGCAGGCCCATCGGCCGCCTGGGCGAATTTTTCGACCTCGCCGCGGTCTACAAACTGGTAACCGGTAGTGCATAGTTCGGGCAGGACCAGCAGGTCGGCCCGCAATCCGGCAGCGGCGCTGCGCACGGTCTCGAGGTTCTTTTCGATCTCGCCGAATTCGGGCTCGAACTGCAACAAGGAGATCTTCACCAGCGGAACTCTCAACAAGAACCGCTTTACGGTAAGCGCTTACCGTGGGCGCTCTTGCGCTGAGTGCGGCGGCGGTGGGCCCTTAAACTGGCCCGGTACTTGGCGGTCTTGCGGCGGTTGCGCTTTGGGGCTTGCTTCTTCATGCGTGATTACCCGCTTTCCAGGCGCCGATACAGTCGGTGCGCCACAGGCACGACTCTTCCATGCACTCGTCCACCCTTTCGCTTCCGTAGCAATCGATGTTGTGTTCGGCCTTCTGAATGGCGCGTATGACATCCGTCTTTTTCAATCGATTGGTGTTGACACCCATTTCTTTTGCCACTTTTCTTACTTGGTTGAAAGTCATCCTGCTCCCCTTTTCTGCGATAGTCTTTCAGGTCGGCCTGAAAGCGAACCATTATACATGAATAAATTTTTTTTTCGGTCAAGAAAAATGAGCCAGATCCAAAACGCCCCCATTTGAGGCAAAACCTACTTGAGTTTCTTGCAGTAGATCGCCTTGCCGTCACCCCGGCCGTAAAAATCCTCGAGCACGGTTTCCAGGCGGTATCCGGAGCGTTCGTAAAATGCCCGGGTGCCGGCGTACTGAGCTCGCTGTGAGGTGTCGACGTAGATCCGCTTGCCACCGGCCGAACGGATGCGCTTCTCCACTTCTTTCAGCAGACGCCGGCCGAGTCCCTTTCCCTGGAAATCCGGAGGTACTGCGATCCAGTAGAGATCGTAGCTGGCAGCGGTTGCGGGAATCGGTCCGTAACAGGCATATCCCGCAAGCCGGCCATAGTGCTCGACCAAAACGAACTCGTAGCCGCTGTCTGCTCCCTTGGCCAGACGTTCGCTCACCAGTTCAGCCGCCAGATCAACCTCGGCCGGAGAGAAAAAGCCGGTATTCTCCACCAGGCGCCGCACCCGCTCGACATCCTGAGCTTGCAGTTCATCCCGGAGCAGCGCCCCGTGAATCCGGTCGTTAGCGGCATGGTGGCTGTCGGCCCATTGCATATTGCCCTTGGCCAGGCCGCGGAAAAATGCCATGGCGTTGGTTCCCAGGGTCTTGGTGCGATACCCGCCCTCCTGGATGACTACCGTTGGCAGCCCCATTACCCCGATCATTTTTCCATTTTTCACAAAGTCCTTGGCTGTCAGGAACCAGGTACCGGTTGGGTCGGCTTTTGCCGGATCCAGGCCGAGGGCTACTACTAGAAACTGCGGAACGAATTGCTCGATTCTCCGAATGGCGCGAATCAGCGCCTTGCGGTACTTTTCGCCGTCCACGGCTTCGGGCAGCGGCAGGTTCAAATTGAAGCCTTCTCCATCCCCTTCTCCTCTTTCCTCGCTGAAACCGCTGAAATAAGGGTAGGCGAAACTGGGGTGTCCGTGGATGGAAATGGTCAGTACATCCGACCGTCCATAAAAGATCTCCTGCTCACCGTTTCCGTGATGGTAGTCAATGTCGAGGATGGCCACCTTGCCGTATGAACTCAGGTACTGGGCGGCGATGGCGCAGTTGTTGAAATAGCAGAAACCGCCAAAAACTCGACGCTCCGCGTGGTGACCGGGGGGACGAATCAAGGCATAGGCCATACGCTGGCCGTCTAAGACCTCTCTTGCGGCGGTCAGGGCGCAATCCACGCCCCGCCGGGCCGCCGGGTAGACGTTGGCGTTGATCGGCGTGAATGTGTCGATGCAATAATAGCCGGACAAAACCGATGCCTCTTTGGGCAGGCGCATCTTGTTCCGGATAGGAAAGACATAGGGATAGAGCGCCTTGTCGGCGGGCACTTCGGCGCAGGCCTTCTTGAGATAACGAACAAAGTCGGGATCGTGAACTGCGCGCAGGTGCTTGTCGGAAAACGGCCGGGGGTTGATGCGCATGAAAAGGCCACTGGGCTCCAGGGATTCCAGGATGCTCTTGATACGTACCGGCGACTCCACGTAGCCCCTTTCGTGGACGTGATGGATGTCGTGCTTGTCGTTGACGACAAGGGTGACCTGTTCAGTCTGGCGTCCCTCGATCGTGGTTTTGATCGCTTCCGGTTTGACATAGCGGAGCGGCCGCAGGCTCACGGGGTCGTCTGTGAAACTGGAGACCACATTCTTTACATAGTCTGCCGGGCAATAGTCGGCGTACTTTCGTTCTAATATGGCCTGCACGACTTTTTTTGCATAGCTGTTCCGCAGCGGGGCCTGGTTATCGAGTCCGTCATAAACCAGGTGCGGCATACAGGTGTCCGCCGGCGACACCGGCGATTCGTATGCCGTGCCGACGACGGGCCGGGCTCCATACTGCTCGTAAAAACGCAAACGTGCCCTGTTCTCCTTCAGCAACGCCTGATCCGCGCAATTTTTAGCGTCATCCGGGAGGCATTCGAAAAAAAGCCCTTTGACCCCGAGCGCCTTGGCTTCCCGGCGAACGCGCTGGTAAAGGGCTCCCCCGACGCCTCCGCTTCTGCCGGAGGCCGTTGCTATCCAATCCAGATAGACAAACCGAATTTCGGGCTCGTGAAGTATGGTGGCAAATCCACGCACTTTGCCTTTTATGCTTTCGGCCACGAAGAGGATCATGCGGAACCGCTGTTTGAAAGGGTTTCGCAGTTTTTCGCCGATCAACTCGATCTCGTCTTCGCCCACCGCTGAGAACCGGCTACGGAGTATCTGTTTGACCTGATCCAGCGTACTCTTGTTCGCGGGTATCACGTCATCGTAAATGCGGCGTATGTGCAGCATGCTGCGTGCTCCTGCGGATGTGCTTCCGAGTCCAGCGCCGGCACGAAGCGGGTTGATAGCACACGGCCGGGAATTATGCAAAGCCATGGGAAGCAGAGACTTGACAAGCCCGGCATCCGAACGCAGGCTTGCCGAATGGCCGAAGAAAACGGCAAGATGCCCAGGCGCATAAAAGACTACAAGATCGTCGAGGCCCTCGGCCGGGGTGGAATGGGCGAGGTCTTTCTGGCCACCCACCGGCAGCTCGACCGGCCGGTGGCCATAAAGCGCTATGCGCCAGCTGAGGGCACCAAGGACGACAAGAAGAACCAAGAACGTTTCCTGCGCGAGGGCAGGGCGCTGGCCAAGCTTCATCATCAGGGTATCGTCGGAATCTACGACTACTTCGAGCACCGCGGCCAGCTGTGCATGGTGCTCGAATACGTCGAGGGCTTTCACGTCGGAGAGCTGATCGACGGCAGGCCGCTGCCCGTAGACGTTGCCTGCATCATCGGCTTCAAACTGGCCGATGCGCTGGAGCACGCGCACTTCCATCGCATCATTCATCGCGATATCAAGACATCGAATGTCATGGTCTCCCGGGACGGACAGGTCAAGTTGATGGATTTCGGTATTGCCCGCGGCGAGGTGCTCGAACGAATCACCCAGACCGGCCTGCTGGTCGGCACGCCGGCCTATTTTCCGCCCGAGGTCATCGCCGGCCACCCGGCCTCCGAACTGAGCGATATCTACGGCATGGGCGCGGTGCTTTACCACAGCCTTTCGGGGCGCAAGCTTTTCTTCAATGTCGACGACAAGAGCCTATACAAGGCCATCCTAGCCGGCAAGTTCGTGCGCCTGCAGAAGGCTGCCCGGGGCATCCCGCGCGGGCTGCGCAACATTGTTCACAAGTGTCTGGCCAGAAAACCGGAAGAACGCTTCCAATCTGCGGCCGAACTGCGAAAGACGCTGGATCTGTTCATGGCCGGGCAGCCGATCTGGACCAACCACGCCGAGCGCCTGGCCGGTTTCATGCAGGCGGCCGAACACCTGCAAAAACCTCCCCTGACATCGGTCGATATCAGCATAAGCGATCTTCTGGTCAGGTCCGGACCGATTCGACGGCCTCGGTCCGGCCGGGGAATATGGTGGATCGTCGTAGGTTTGCTGGCATTGGCGCTGGGCGGCCTGCTCTGGTTCGCCTGGGAGAAGGGCTGGATCGAACGCCTTTTGTTCCAAAGCCATTGACCTTCAGCCATGGCTTTGGCAAGATTATCACCTGTGCATTCCAGACGATGAAAGGACTAGCGTATGCCGAACAACTCGATATTCCGATTTGTAATGGCGCTGGCCATGCTGGCCTTGTCGGGGTCGGCGACGGCTCAGGCTCGCGGGAGGGCACCGAAGGGCAAGAGCGTCAGGGTGGCTATACTGCCGGTTCAGGTCAAGGGTGTTTCTCCGAAGCTGGGCAACCGTCTGGGGACTACGGTCTTCAAGGAATTGAGCGAGATCGGAGTGTTCAGATTCATTTCACCCAAACAGACGGCCAGGAAAATCCGCTGGATGAAAAAAAGGAAAATCTTCAAGCCCGGCTGCACCGAGAATCCCAAATGTGTGCGTAAAGTGGGAAGGTCGTTAAAGGCCAAGGTCATCTACCAACTTATTGCGTCCAAGGCCCAGAAGGGCGTCACTTTGAAAATGCGTACCTTCGATGTCAAGTCCGGCCGGGAGATTCGCGCGGACAGTCAGTTCTCGACCGAGGAGCCGACCGATCTTGAAAGGGCCGCCCGCTGGCTGACACGTACGGTATCCGGCCCGATGGTTTCTACACTGGCTCCCGGTAAGGGTAAGCTGCACGTCAGTTGCGAAGAGGGTGGCGCCGACTTGTACCTGAACGGCAAGTCGTTCGGCAAGCGCACCGGAAAGAGTTTCAAGGTGGGTTCCGGGGTGTTCGACGTCATGGTAAAAAAGGAAGGCTACACGACTTTTCATGACGTGGTGGTGATCAAGCCTGGCCAGAGGAAAACGGTTGCGGCCGTGATCAAGCCCAAGGTACCTGAAGTGCCGGAGGTTCCCGAGGCGGTGGCAACTGCAATCGGTTCCGGAAGTGAGAAGAAAACAGGCGGCTCATCCGCGAGTTCTGGTTCTGCGACCAAGAAGGCAAAAGACCTGCCGGCCTGGGCCGTTTTCGAGAAGCCTAAACCAAAGCCGATCGTCTTGAACAAGCAGTCGGGGGCGAAAACCGGTTCCGGGGTCGAAAAGATGCCCTGGCAGAACACCGCCAAGAAAGAGCCCTATCTCCCGGAAAAGCGCGAAGAGAAAGTTGCCAAGGCGGGTAAGCGGCGTGAGTCGAAGTTCTACGAAACCTGGTGGTTCTGGACGCTGATCGGCGCCGGAGTCGCCGGGGCGGCCGGAACGACCGCCTATTTCCTGCTGGCCGGCGGAGAAGGCGGAGGCGCCGGCACAGGCAGTGCGATCATCAACTGGGAATGAACGGCGACGTCATATTCCGCATTGTTGGATGAAGGAGTTGGTCATGCACAAGAATCGCAGATGGCTGCATGTTTACTTTTCATGGGCAATTGTACTGGGGATGTGTGCGGGATCTTGCGGGCCCGATTCCGACACCGGCAGTGCCGCTGTGCGCCTCGAATGGCGGAACACTCAGCGCGGTCCGCTGCGGGCGGGAGTGCTCGAGGGAATAGTCGACACCGTCAGGGTGACCGTCAGCCAAGGAGGCCAGACGCTTACGAGCGATGATTTCGATTATGGAGGTTTGCAGGGAGTAGTCAGCGACATTCCGGCCGGGACGGGACGCGATTTTGTAGCCCAGGCGCTCAGCGGCGAGACGGTTGTCTATGCCGGGCAGCAGAGCGACGTGACGATTGTCAAGGGCCAGCAGGCGCCGGTGACGATCAGCATGACGCCTGCCTACGAGACCGACATCTACCCGCCCGCGAATGTGACAAACCTGAGCGGAGCGCTCATCGGCTCGAACGTGACCTTGACCTGGACTGCCAGCGGTGACGACTGGTTAGTGGGAACGGCCGGCTCGTACGATCTGCGTCGTTCGGATGGCACGATACAAGATGCGAATTTCGGCACAGCGACCCAGGTGAGCGGATTGCCGTCCCCGAAGGCTTCGGGGCAAGCTGAGCAATTCGATGTGACAGGTCTTGACCCCGGCACTTATTATTTCGCGCTAAAGGTGATTGATTCGGACGCCAACTCATCGCTGGTGTCCAATTCGGCCGGGCCTTTCACAATCGGCAGCAGCGACACAACACCGCCGGCCGACATACTCGATCTGGCGGCCCAGAACCCCACTGCCACGACCGTCGATTTGAGCTGGCATGCGCCCGGTGACGACGGCAGCGTCGGCACCGCCTCCCAGTACGATTTGCGCTACAGCACGAGCCAGATCAATAATGATACGGATTTCAACAACGCCGATCGTTTCACCACTGCGGCGCCTTCCGATCCAGGCTCTCTCGAGACCTTGACCGTGACCGGCATGGCTCCGGCGACGACCTACTACTTCGCCATCAAGACCGGCGACGAAGTTCCGAACTGGTCGAACATATCAAGCCCTGCAAGCTCAACAACACTCTCTGATGACACGACGCCGCCGGCGGCCATCGTGTTGGCGACGGGCGCCGTGAGCGCCAACTCGGTCGAGTTGACATGGGACGCGCCGGGCGACGACGACAATAGCGGCACGGCGGCGCAGTACGACGTGCGCTACAGCACCAGCCTCATTGACGCTGGCAACTTCGACGCCGCCGACCAGTGGACCACCGGTGTACCGGCGCCGACGGTTGCCGGCAGCGCGCAAAGCGTGGTGGTCTCCGGGCTGAGCGAGGGCGTGCCGGTCTGGTTTGCCGTCAAGGCGGCGGACGAAGTGCCCAACTGGTCGTCGATATCCAACGTCGTGCAGGTAGTGCCGCAGGGGCCGGATATCATCCCGCCGGCGGCCATCGTCCTTTCCGCTGGCGCCATCGACGCAACATCTGTAGAGCTTAGCTGGGACGCTCCCGGAGACGACGGGGTAAGCGGCACGGCGACGGCCTATGATGTGCGTTATAGTACGAGCCTGATTGACGCCGGCAACTTCGATGTCGCCACCCCGTGGACGACCAACGTTCCCTTGCCGGCGATTGCCGGCACCTCTCAGACCGTCACCATCGACGGCCTGAGCGAGGGCACGCAGTACTGGTTCGCCATCAAGGCCTCTGACGAAATACCAAACTGGTCTGCGATTTCCAACGTGCTCCAAGTCACCCCTGACGGCACGGCACCGGCCGCGATAGCATTGAGCACGGGCAGCGTGACCTCGACTTCGGTGGAACTGACCTGGAACGCCACCGGAGACGACGACAACAGCGGCACTGCGGCGGCTTACGATGTGCGTTTCTCAACGAGCCTGATAGATGCGGGAAACTTCGACGCGGCCACCCAGTGGACGACGAATGTTCCAGCGCCCGCCATAGCGGGCAGCCCCCAGACAGTGACCATCGACACGCTGACGCCGGACACGACTTACTACTTCGCCATCAAGGCCGCCGACGAGGCAGGCAATATTTCGCCAATTTCGAACGTGCCTTCGGCCTACACAGATACTCTGGCTCCGGCGGATATTGTCCTGAGCGTCGGCACGGTTACCGGCACATCGGTGGAGCTCGCTTGGGTTTCGCCGGGCGACGACGGCAACCTCGGAACGGCTACGGCCTATGATGTGCGTTATAGTACCAGCCTGATCGACGCCGGCAACTTCGACGCGGCCACCCAATGGACTACGAACGTTCCCGATCCGGCGGTTGCCGGCAGCGCCCAGAGCGTCACCATCGACGGCCTGACCGAGGGCACGCAGTACTGGTTTGCCATCAAGACCTCGGATGAAGTGCCCAACTGGTCAGCGATTTCCAACGTATTGCAAGTCGCCCCTGACGGCACAGCGCCTGCATCGATCACACTCTCTCTCGGCACGGTCACGGGCAGCTCGGTGGGCCTGGTCTGGATCTCGCCCGGCGATGACGGAAACACGGGCACTGCCACGTCCTACGATGTGCGTTACTCGACCAGCCTGATCGATGCCGGCAATTTCGATGCCGCCACCCAGTGGACGACGAACGTTCCATCGCCGGCCATTGCCGGTACTCCGCAGTCGGTCGTGATCGACACGCTGACAGAAGGCACGCAGTACTGGTTCGCAATCAAGGCTGCCGACGAAGCCGGCAACATTTCGGCGATATCAAACGTCTTGCAGGTCACGCCGGACGGTACGGCCCCGGCCGCCATCGTGCTGAGTGCAAGTGCCCTTGGCGCAACATCAGTGAAACTCGATTGGACGGCACCGGGCGATGATGACAGCACCGGCACAGCCGCTTCTTACGATGTGCGTTACTCGACCAGCCTGATTGACGCGGGCAACTTCGATGTTGCCACTCAATGGACGACGAATGTTCCCACTCCCGCCATTGCGGGCACCGCTCAGAGCGTGACTCTGGACACGTTGACGGCCGACACAACCTATTATTTCGCCATCAAGGCCACCGACGAGGCAAGCAACACGTCCTCTATTTCCAATGTCCCGACGGCCTATACCGATATCGCCCCGCCCGCGGATATCGCCGACCTGGCTGCAGGCAACCCGACCGCGACATCGATCGACCTGACCTTCACCGCACCCGGCGATGACGGCTCGCTGGGAAATGCGACGCAGTACGACGTGCGCTACAGCACTGCCCCCATCGATGCCGGAAACTTCGATTCCGCCTCGCAGTTTGCAGCCGGCGTTCCTTCGGCCCAGGGAGCCGCAGAGACCATAACCGTCACCGGCCTTACGGCCAACACGCTCTACTACTTCGCGGTCAAGACGGCCGACGAGGTACCCAACTGGTCGAACATCTCAACCAATGTGCCCTCGGCAACGACACTGCCTTGAATTGATGTCTTATTCGACAAGCTTATCGATATTTCTTCTGGCGTTGTTCCTCTCAGCTTGCAGCCATGAAGAAAAGAAGCCCCCCAAGCCGCGCAGCCTGTCCGAGGTGCGTGAAATAGTACTCGATAAGTTCCGCGAGTTGGACGGATTCAAGCTCGAGAAGCAACTCGAGGTAGGAGTGGTCGGACACCCGGCCGTGCGCATGGAAGGCTTCTGGAAACAAGCCGGTAGAAAAAGGCGCGGGATAGTCTATATTGTTGATTTTCCGACCGTCTTCAATGTGATTCACTACACCGCGCCCGAGGACAACGGCCTGTTCGAGGCGGGCTATCCCGGTTTTCAGAAGGTGCTGAAAAGCATCAAACCGATTACCTGGTCCGGTCCGCTGGAGGTCGTAGAGGCAAAGGGCGAGAAGGTCATGCACAACGGAGACCTACAACTCGAGATTCACTACCCATCCGACTGGGTCTACTCACTGGACGAGGTCAACCGGGCCGTAGTCTTCAGCGGACCGCGCAATAGCCCGACCTGGCTGACGACGGTGAATTTCTCGGTGGTCAACAAGTGGCCCGTAAAAAAATAGAAGCAGGCAAGCTGCTTTTTGGAACAGCCGGGGTGCCGCCTTCGGCGAGCAAGCCCGATCCGGCCAGTGGTGTCGAAGCGGTCTCTCGATTGGGCCTCTCTTCCATGGAACTGGAGTTTGTCTATGGTGTGCGTATCACCGATGAGATGGCCGAAAGAGTACGCCAGCGAGCCGAATCGCTGGGCATCGCCTTGACATGCCATGGTCCCTACTACATCAACCTGAATTCGAAAGAACCCGAAAAGCGCGCCGCCAGCGTCAAGCGCATTCTGGATACGGCTCGCGCGGCCCACAAGGTGGGAGCTCGCTCGATTACTTTTCACGCCGCATTCTACCTCAAGGACGAACCGCGCGCCGTGCAGCGCGTGGTTTTAGATGCGCTCAAACGCATCGTGGACACTCTGGACGGGGAGGGCATCCGGGTCCAGATCAGACCGGAACTGACCGGCAAGCCGTCGCAGTATGGAGACCTCGATGAATTGCTGGCCTTGGCAATAGAGATCGAAGGCGTCCTGCCGTGCATCGACTTCTCGCATCTGCATGCCCGGGGGGGCGGTGGAGTCAACACGCTGGAGGAATTTCGCTCGGTTCTGCGCAGCTACGCCAAGGCGCTGGGTGACGAATCGCTGAGCGATCTGCACTTGCACATAAGCGGCATCGAATACGGCCCCAAGGGTGAGCGCAAGCACCTGCAACTCGATCAGTCCGACCTGAACTGGCGCGATCTTCTGAGGTCTCTCAAGGAAGTGGCCGCCTCGGGCGTTGTGATCTGCGAGAGCCCCAATACCGAAAAAGACGCATTGAAAATGCAGCGTTCCATCAGGCGTCTGATAGTCTGAAATGAGACCAAATTCCCTTGACTGGCCCGGGATGACCGTGCCATCATGGGTCGACTCTATAGCAGGTAACTGTTTGTAAACAATAGGGATCCTCCTTTATTCGAGGTGAAAAAATGGGCGACGACGAGCACAAAGAATTCAAGCCATATGTATCTGCTGATAGCGACATGAAAGAGCTGAGTCTCAAGGCGATTCTGCTGGGCGTAATAATGGCCGCCGTTTTAGGGGCGGCTAATGCCTACCTCGGACTGAAGGCCGGCATGACGGTGGCCGCGACTTTCCCTGCGGCGGTCATAGCCATGGCTGTGCTCAGGGCCTTCAAGGGCAACATCCTGGAGGAGAACATCGCGCGTACAACCGGCGCCGTCGGCGAGGCGTTGGCGGCCGGCGCCATCTTCACCATTCCGGCATTCATCATGACCGGCGTCTGGGATGAGTTCGACTACGTCACATCTACGGCCCTGCTCATGGTCGGCGGCTTGCTGGGAGTGTTGATCGTCATCTTGCTAAGGCGCACTTTCATGGAAGACAGAAGTCTGCCGTTTCCAGAGAGCCAGGCTTGCACCGAGATAGTCAAGGCCGGCCAAAAGGGATCCAGCGGGGCCGGAACGGTCTTCATCGCCATGGGTATCGCCGCCGTGATTGAGTTTTTCAAGAACGCTAACGGCATCCAGATAATCAAGGAGAACATTCGGGGCGCATTTTCGGTGGGCAAGGGGACATTCCCCTACGTGACGCCCACCTCCTCGCCGGCTTTTTTGGGAGTCGGTTTCATCATCGGCCCGCGCCTGTCGGCCATCACCGCGGCCGGCGGCGTTTTCGGCTGGCTGCTTCTGATGCCGCTCGTGCTCTTCGTACTGGCCCTGTCGGATTCGTCCTTCGCAGGTAGCCTGCAAGGCATGATCGCAAACGGCGATTGGGGAACGCTATACAACGGAGGCGCTGGTGACTTTGTAGGACTGGCTCCGCTCTACTCGAGCACGATCAAGATGGTGGCCATCGGGGCGATGATCGTCGGCGCTTTTTTCACCCTGTTCAAGATGCGCAACAGTCTCATAACCGGAATCGGCCGGTCGCTGAAAGGCCTGAGCGGCGCGACCGGAGTAGTTGAAAAGCGCACCGAAAAGGACCTCAATTTCAAGAGCGTCTTCATCGCCATCGGCGTCATGTTGTTGGCCATGGCGGGCCTTTACTACTGGCTGTGCCAGAATTTCGGCATCTCGCTGATCACCATGATCGTCATGGCCATCGCGGGGTTCCTGTTCGCGGCGGTGGCCGGCTATCTGGTCAGTATAATCGGCTCATCCTCGAACCCCATCTCCGGGCTGACTCTTTCTACCTTGCTGATTGCCGCAGGCTTGCTGGTTCTTCTGGGAATGGGCGGCGAGAAGGGTACCCAGACCTGGAAAATCGGAGTTTTAGCGGTTCTGGGAGTGGCCACCGTCATCTGCTGCGTGGCCGGTGTGGCCGGAGACATGATCCAGGACTGGAAGGTCGGACACAACCTGGGCGGCACTCCCTGGCGCATGGAAATCGGCGGGTTGATTGGCGTCGTGGCCGCGGCCCTGGTGCTGGTACTGCCGATCATGTTGCTGCACAAGTTCGGCGGCGGAATCGGATCCGACGCGCTTCCAGCCCCGCAGGCGGGCCTGATGGCCACCATGGCCGACGGCATCATCAGCGGCCACATGGCCTGGGAGTTGATCATCATCGGCATGTTTTTCGCACTGGCGCTTATCTTGATCCAGAGCCCATCGCCGATGCTGATTGCCGTCGGCATGTACTTGCCTTTTCAGACCACGCTGGCCATCTTCGTCGGCGGCATCATCAAATGGGCTCTCGACCGGGTCATTGCCCGGAAAGCCGGCAAGGATAAAAAGGCCGGCGAGGCGGTCGAGAACCGGGGGCTGCTGGTGGCTTCAGGACTTGTCGCCGGCGAAGCGCTGGTGGGCATATTGCTGGCAGGCATCGTTGCCTTGAACGTCAAGTTCATGTGCCCAGAGAAATTCCAGGGCGAGGTGGCCGATGCCAGGGCTTTCATGGAGAAAGTAGTACCGCTCGGCGAAGATCTGACTCCTGTCGAGATGGCCAGGAAGATAATGGCCGACGACGCTTTGATGCAGAAGCTGCCGTCACTTCAGGGTTTGGATGAAAAGAAAGTCGCCGCACGACTGGTTGTGCAGAAGAACCTGGCGACAACGACTTGTCTGGGAACGACTCCGAAATCATTCTTCGCGAAGGGCACAGGCGACTGGCGCATGTGGCTGGGATTCCTTGTCATACTCGGGCTGGGAATTTACATGATCAAGGCTTCGCTGAAGGCTCTCGGGCAGCCTGGCGGAGGAAGTGGAGGCGCAGGACCGCCGGAATCGCCTTCCCCGGGGAAAGAAGGAACTGAAGGCAATGAGAGCCGCGAGGATGCGGATGAAAAGAAAGAAGACTGAACGAAACCTGCTCGATCTCAAGCCTCTCAGGCTCTTCGAGCATAAACTGGACGGCGAGCGGGCAACCGTCCTGGTTCCCAAGTACCGCACTTGCTGGATGCAGTGGCTTCAGCGCAGGCTGGCGCGACCTTTCTGGAAGCTTCACCTGGATGAGATCGGCACCGCGGTCTGGTTGGAATGCGATGGACAACGCACGGTCGCCGAAATTGGAACGCACTTGAAGAACGAATTCGGCGAAGCCATCGAACCCGTCTGGGAACGCCTGCCTGCATTCCTGCGTCAGATGCGCCGCAGCGAATTGATAGATCTGAGGGGCTGAAAACAGCTATTGCCCGCAGAGGCTTGCCACAAGTGCCTTGGCGTCCGCCTCACAGGTGACCTCGTCGGCAAGGCAAGTCCTTGCCGCATCGAGAGATAATCCCGAGCAACCGGAACCCGTTGCCTTTATGCAACTGCACTCGGCTGCTTCGGGATCCATAAACTTTCCCTCGGCGAAGCAGTCGCAATAGCAGCAGCCGCTCTGTTCGGCGCAGCCTTCAGTAATGCCGGCGCTCCTGACCTCGTCGGCCTTGTCGCAGACGTTCTTGTCCTCGCCGCAGCCGATAAACAGACAGCAAATTACCAGCGCCGAAAATATCAGGCTAATGATCCTCATGTTTTGCAACCCTCCGGAAAAAAAATAAGCCCCGCATGTCGCGGGGCTCATTTATACACCAAGTATTAGAAAAGCGCTAGTTGGTGCAAATCTCGTCCGCCGCGCAGACAGGATCGCACACCGGAGGTGTCGGAATCGTCTTGCAGGTGCCGTCGTCGCACATTTCGGTTCCGTCAGTCTTGCAGGCAGGATCGCAGGTCTTGTCGCAGTGGCCTGTTACCATATTGCACATCTCTGTTCCGTCCGTCGCGCAGGCCGGTTCGCAGTCAATGAAGTCTTTGCAGGTGCCCTTGTCGCACCACTGGGTCATCGTTTCGCAGGCCGGATCGCAGGTTACCATCTTGACACAATGCGGTCCGCTGTCACTCGATCCACAGGCGCCGAGCATCAAACCACAAACCGCCAACAGGGAAATCACAAAAATCGCCTTTTTCATCTTGCTTCCTCCTTTTTCAGCAATAGTTGACAATAAAAAACACTATCTTGCATTCTTCCCCAAATAATCTAATTTTGAACAGATTGATCCCAATGCCGCACCATGTCAAGAAAATTTCACAGTCGATTGACGAGATCGGGCGTCGAAACATTCACTTGCCTTGACAGCCCTTGGTCGTTTTGCTAGTAGACCATGGTCTTCGGACTGTTTTTTGGGGCCGGAGGCAGAAGCGGTAGAGGGCCGCTAGCTCAGTTGGTAGAGCATCAGACTTTTAATCTGAGGGTCCAGGGTTCGATTCCCTGGCGGCTCATTTGAAAATTGTGTCCCCATCGTCTAGCCAGGTCTAGGACACAGGCCTTTCACGCCTGCGACAGGGGTTCAAATCCCCTTGGGGACGTATTTTTTTCCGGAAAGCCCGGAGGACCAATGACGGTTGAAGACGTGGTTAGCGAGATCAAGAAGGAGATCATCGAATCCCACAACCTGATCATCAAGACCGATAACCTGGTCAAGAATCTGGCATCCGAGATCAAGGCGGTGCAGAAGAAACAGGAGCGTTACGAGCGTAAGTACATTTTCAATTCCGTGGTTGCCTACGTCATCTTCGTTGTAGTCATATTCGGGGGCCTGTATGTCGCTTTCGACGCCAAGGTTGGTGTCGTGCGCCACGAGAAAGAAGCACTCGAAGAGAAGTTGACAAAAGCCAAAGCTGAGATGGACGAGCTGCAGAACAAGCTCTCGGTGAAGGCTCGCCAAGAGAAGGTCACGGAGCGCTTTTTGCGCCTGAAGAAAGAGAACAGGCCTTTCGACGCACTCAAGGTTGCCGAGAACCTGGATCCTAATATGCTCTCTCCCGTGCTGGCCCACATGGTCGAAACCGAGACCAGAGATTTGCGACGAACACTGGCCACCGAGGCGCTCGACGCCGGCAAGACGCTCTATCAGAAGGCCCACTTGAACAAGGCATTGAGGGAGCTGGATCGCGCCATGCAGATTAAACCCCCTGCCGAACTTGCTTCCAAGATCGAACGCCAGCGGGCGCAGGTGCTTTTAAAACTCAACCGCAACGCCCAGGCAGCAGAGGCATTTCTGGCCGCATCGCAAGCCGATCCAACATCGAAATCTGCCGACTACCTTTTGTACATGGCCGCAGGCACTTTGGAGACATCGGGCGACGTTCCGCGCGCGCTACAGGCATATGAGAGAATTTTGAAGGAACATCCCGAATCGCCATATGCCTCCCAGGCCCGGCGACGGATAGCGACCCTGACGCGGAAAGGCAAGCTGGAAACCCCGCCGCCAAAGCCTAAGGCAACGGGCGAAACAGCGCCCAAAGCCTCCCGGGGAACGGGAGAGCGAGACAAGCAACACGCTAAGCCCGCTCCTGAAAATTCCGCTCCAGCACCTGATAAACCCGGTGAATAATCAATTTACTGTCTGCCCCTCGAGTTGATCGATCTTGTTGCGAGCGCGATCGAAGAGATCGTGCATCTCCTTCAACTCGCGGGCATGCTCGAGCACGAAGCTCTTGACCAGGCGGGTGTGGTGACGCTGGAAACGATCGAGCAGGCGGTAAATTCCGGCCAAGACGCCCAGCGTTGGGTGATCGTCGTAACGGTATTCCGTAAGCCGGCAGGAGACGCCAAGCCTCTCAAAACGTTTGCGCCAGTTCCGCGACCATTTCTTCCAGTTCCGAAGCAGCCTGTCACGATCTTCTGCGCCGCCGAGAGCGCGCTGCACGTTTCGCTGGAGTCCGTTGCGTAAGGTCTCTAAAGCGGTCAAACAGTCGCGTAACTGCAACGACCCGAGTTCTTCGAGACTTTCCGGACGATCAACGGGAATGTCCAGATCGGAATAGCGAAAGCGCAGGTTGGTCACGATACCAACGAAAAGGCATACCGCGACGAAGACCATGCCGGCAATGAACACGCTGTATACTGCCCAGCGGAACTTGCGCAGGAATGTCCACTTTGTACTGGATTTATTTTCACCCACGGCCGCGACGCTAGCAAACACGCATCTGCCTGTCAATTCGATCAATGGTTTGAATTTTGCTATACTCGCAACCAGGGAGATCGAGAGGTGGAAGGGTGAGAAGAATCGCACAAAAACACAAGCGGTTCGGGTTGCATGGCATCCATATGATCGTAATTGCGGCGTTTTTGATCCCGGCCTGCGAAGGCCGCAGTGCCGTGGGCGATGGAGGAGACGCCGGCGATGCGATCGGTTTCGACGCCGACGCAGGCCCCGATCAGGTCGACGATGGTTTTGATGCCTGGGATGGAGGAGCTGATTTAGATCCCTGGGCCGACTTTGACCCGGATCCCGCCTGCGCGCGCTTCGAGGATCTCTATGGGCAGGATCTCAGGGATGCCCTGCTGCAGGAGGTCGACAACCAGGACGCCTTGAGCTACGACGGCGCGCGTCACCAGATGTTCTCTTTCATCGACAATATCAACGGCAGTGTCCAGGGCGTCTACACCGGACAGTGGGTCGTCACCGACGACATCCCCGACGCCAGCGTGATGAACACCGAACACACATGGTGCCAGAGTTGGGGCGCCGATGTACTGCCGGCCAAGAGCGACCTGAACCACTTGTTTCCGACAATAAGCAACATAAACAGCGTGCGCAGCAACTATCCTTTCGGCGAGGTCGTCGAGGTCAGCTGGAGCCTGGGCGGCAGCCTCAAGGGTCGCGACGGATGGGGCTCGGTCGTGTTCGAACCGCGCGATCCTCACAAGGGCGATTGCGCCCGGGCGATGTTCTACTTCGCCGTGCGTTACTCGATGGAGATTCCCGATCGCGAGGAAGCCGTTCTCAAGTGGTGGAACGCCTTCGATTTGCCCGATGCCAAAGAGCGCGATCGCTGCGATCGTATAGAGCAGATACAGCACAAGCGTAACCCGTTTGTCGATTGTCCCGAGCTTGTTGACAGGATAGAAAATTACTGATTGATTCCCGGCAGTAGTTTTTCCAAGAGGAGCGCAGGATTTGAGCTTCAGGGGTTATCTATCGGCGGGCAGGGTGCTGGCAACAGGGACAATCTGCGCAGCGGTTCCGCTGGGCCTGTTGGGTGTGGCCGAATCCCAGTACTATGCCCCGGGAGATTTCCGGGCGCTGGCATACGGATTCTGCCTCTACGCTCTCGTCGGTTGCATTGTCGGATTCGTCTATGCCTTTTTGTTCGGGGGCAAGGGAAGACGCGATCGGCGCGAATTTATCCGCTTTGCCGGGCGAACGGCGGTGCTGCCCGCGCTTTTGTTGTTTGTCGCAGCCGGCGCATTCCTGATTTATCGGGATCTTTGGAAAGAGTCTCCGGCCAGGGCCGGGTTCTGGGAGTGGGCGGCGCTCTTGCTCTTGCCGATCGGCGCTTTAGTAGTATGGATTGTGGCCCGGGCGCTGGCACGCGCGCTATCGGACAGATCTCCAGCCGCGGCAGCAGTTGTGCTGATCGCCTCGCTGGCCGGAGTGTTGTTCGTGCCGGGTGGAAATGCAGTTCCGCCATTGCCTGCCGGGCCGCCGGCAGGCGTAAAAGTTGACCCTGCCCGCCCTCCCGTAATCATCGTAGTCGCGGATGCCATGCGCGCAGATGCACTTGGAGCCTACGGTGCTGGGCCGGACGCATCTCCTAGCGTCGACGCCTTCGCGCGTGAGTCTGTTGTTTTCGAAGAGGCATGGTCTGCGGCTTCGTGGACCCGCCCATCGGTGACGAGCATCATGACCGGGCTTCTTGCAAGAACCCACCGTGTCGTACACAAGTCGGATCGCCTGCCAAAAGGCATTCCCACCTTGGCAGGTCGACTTCAAAAAGGCGGATACCTGACGCTGGCCTCGGTAACAAATGTCAACTTGGATCCTGTATTCGGACTGGGCCGCGGGTTCGATGCTTACGCCTACCATGGTCCCAGGCCGTTTCTGGGTGCGCCGGGGTCCGCGAGCAGATTGTTTCTTGTAGAGCTGTACCGCCTGGCGCGCCTGCGCTTCACGCCCGGCCGGCATGAGGTGTGGCGTTACTATGCTCCCGGAGAGACGGTCTCGGAGACGGCCAGGTATTATCTGGAGCAGTTGGCAGGCCGTGGCGGTCCTTTTTTTGCCTATATTCACTACATGGAAACGCATGATCCGTACTTTGTCCATCCCTATGACGGGCGTGCAGTGGCCCGGGTAGAGAACGCTCACCCGCCGGTGGAGAAAGCTGCCGAATTCCGTGCGCTGTACCAGGGCGAGGTGCGCCAGTTCGACGAACTGTTCGGCAAACTGGTGGCTTTCTTGAAAGACAAGGGCTTGTACGATAGGTCGTGTATCATACTCACAGCAGATCACGGTGAGGAGTTCGCCGATCACGGAGGCTTCTGGCATGGAACATCACTTTACCAGGAACTTATCCGTGTGCCTCTGATCGTTCATTTTCCACGAGCGCAAGGCGCGGGCAGCAGGCGTTCAGATGCGGTTTCACTGGTCGATCTGATGCCCACGGCCTTGGAGTTGGCCGGTATCGAGGCGGACGAAAAACTCCCAGGCCGATCGTTGCGCAAACCTCCGCCAGAAGAAGAGCGACCCGTTTTCTCCGACGAGGATCACCAGGGTGCGCTACTACAGGCCGTGCGCCTGGTCCGTTACAAGCTTATCGGCGCAGGGTTGAACGACCCCCGGGGACAACCCGAATGGCAACTTTTCGATCTGCAAATAGATCCCAAAGAGCAACACAACCTTGCGGCGTCGGATAGTGACCGGATAGATGCGCTTCGTAAACTTTTACAAGCTGGACCTGAAAGCGAAGTCGTCAAGTCTACGGTCTCACCCGAGAAGGTCGAGATCGATCCCGAAACCGAAGAACAGCTTCGCTCCCTTGGTTATACCCAGTAGCATGGATGGTGAGATGAGGGTGGAACGCCTGCCGGTTGCAATGCTGGCCGCCATGCCTTATCCAAGCGGGCAGGGCACCCAGGCACTGGTGGGCGAGATATCCAGAGGTTTGGTCGGGCGCGGGCATGAGGTGCATCTGATATGCTACGGCCATGCGGCTTTCCGGCGTGATGAACCCTTCAAGATCCACCGGCTGAGAAAAATCCCCGGATACGCGCGCCTTCGATCTGGTCCGGATGCGTTGAAGCCCTTGCTCGACACCATGCTCACAAGACGGGCGGTAGAAGTGATCAGAAGAACCGGCTGCCGGCTGATTCACGCTCACAACTACGAGGGGGCGCTCGCCGGCTGGGCGGCCGGCGCGATCTGCGGTGTGCCGCTGGTCTACCATGCTCACAACCTGATGTACGACGAATTGCCGAGTTACTTCGGTTCTTGGCCAATGCGAGCGATGGCCGCGGTTGTTGGACGGGGGCTAGACCTGTTAGTCCCTCGCCTGGCCAAGCGGGTGATAGTCATGCACCGGCGACTAGCTGATGCGCTAGTGGCCCGCGGAGTGCCGCCCGAAAAGATCGAGCTGGTCGAACCCGGAATAGACACAGACTTCTTCACGCCTCAGTGGCCGGTGGATGACCGAGATTTTTCCCCGGGGCCGACTGTCGCCTATACCGGCAACCTGGACGCCTACCAGAACCTGCCTGTATTGTTCGAGGCCATGCGCCGGGTGGAGCGCGAGATACCGGCATCGCGCCTGCTGCTGGCAACACCCAACGACCCGAGAACCGCACGCCGTCTGGCAGCGCGCCATGGTGTGAGCAACCTGACCGAAATCGAAGTCGTCCGGGATGCCCAGGCGACACGCGCCGTGCTGCACCGCTGCCGTGTCGCGGCAACGCCAAGATCGTCATGGTCGGGCTTTCCGCTAAAGAACCTGAACGCAGCTGCGGCAGGAGTGCCGCTGGTGACTGCTTACGGCTCGGCATATGGCATCGAACCGGGCCGTACGGGCCTGGTCGTAGCCGATCGCGATCCCGCGGCCTTCGCCCGGGCGCTTTGCGAACTCCTGGCGCATCCCGACAAGGCCAGGGCAATGGGCGCAGCTGGTCGGCGCCTGGTCGAGAGGCGCTATTCTCTGGATCGAATGTTACGTGGGATCGAGCAAGTATGGATGGCTGCCCGTGCCTAGTCGCATAACATTAAGATATCGCAGGCGCATGCACACTGGGCGATTACGCTCTCGATGTCAGTGCCGATATCTGTGCAGTTGTTGCCGCTGACACAAGTGCCCGTGCAGTCGAGCAACGAACTCTTGAAAATCTTGAATAAGGCCGTGTCTGGATCGGCCAACATATCCGTCTTGCACTGCGCTATTTCGGTATTGCTGTCACACTCATTGGCCTTGGTGCATAGAGTTGTAGCCAGCGAGTCTATGTTGCTGTCGGGTTCGGACTGTCCCGCCTGCATCAGGCAGCCGTCCGGGCTGAAATTTGGCCCGCAGGGAGTGTCCATGATGCAAGAGACGGCATTGCTCCACGCAGAAGAGCGGATGATATTGATCATGTCGGGGCAGTCGCCCAGGCATTCCTGCTCGTCGCCGGACTCACCGCATTCACCCACCTTGGCGCAAACATCGGCACAATCGCCTGACGATGAAGAACCGCAGGCGCCGAGGCCAAGCGCCATCGCTGAAAAAATAGTCACTATCATGATAACCAGAAATTTTTTCATTTTGTTTTTCTCCTTGCAGGTGATTTTGTTTGCGACAACAGAGGCAATTCCTAGCATGAATTGTGCTATCGATCAACATGCTTGGTAGCATATGCCATGCCTTGAATCATTTTTTTCAGGGCGTTAGAGTCTAGCCATGTCGACAGGATTGATCAGAAGAGCAATTACTGCCGCAATGCTGCTTGTTGCGGCGAACACTTTTGCCGGGAACGAAGGCGGGGCCGGGTTGAAGCTAGCGCCCAATGCCGTGCTGCGGGGAGTCACGCGTCATGAGCTCACAACGCTTGTCGCCGGGCGTGTAACGGCCTCGCCGGCGGTCGCCGTGACAACCGGGGGAGAAGTGCTGACCGCCGCGGTAGTCTATGAAAATGGAAAAGAACGTATTTTTACGCAGACTGCGGCCGGGCCGAAGGAGGCGCTGGGCAATCCGGTGCGACAAACGAAGGGCTTTCGAGCCTGGCACCCGCGCCTGGGCGCGGGTCCGGACGGCGCCGTCTGGTTGGCCTGGTGCGGACTCGACTCGCCTCCCGAATCGGGTTCCCATGCGCGCAAGGTATTCCTGCGCAGACTGCGCCCGGGAGAGCCGGGAGAGCGGATAACTCTTTCACAGACGGACGGACGCGCCGCTAATCCCGAGTTGGCTGTCGGCGGTGATGGAGTGGTGCACGTTGTCTGGGAAGAATCAGCGCCTGGCAGACCAGCCTTGGAGCGTATCGCTTACCGCGCGGTTGATCGCAACGGACAACCGCTAGCTGAAGCTGTTAGCGTCTCTGAGGGTCCCTTCGATCGCAGGCCTGCGGTGGCAGCCTCCGCTGGCGGACCTAGCGTGTTCGTCGCCTGGGACAGCCTGGTGGACGTGCAGCGCACCGGTGCCATCGACCCTGATTACGACGTTTTCTTGCGCGAGATAAAGGAAGGTAAACTCGGACAGATCGTGCCGGTCGACGTGCGCGACGGTATTCAGGCGGCAGCGGACCTGGCTGCGGCACCCGGCGGCGGAGTGCTGATCGCCTACCATGCGAGTCAGCCTTGGGGGCTTACCAAGTGGTGGTCGCTGCGGCGCGTGCGTAATGGAAAGGTTGAACGGCTGGCAGCCGTGGATGACGCCTCGCTTCGAGAACCGGCCGGTGTCATGCAGGGCGCCGAGTTTCCGCAAGTCAGACTTCTTGCGGACGGAAGAGCCGTTGTGGCCAGCCGGCCGTCACAGGGCGCCTATATCGAAATCGTCGCCGGTCGCAAGATCTCGCCGGTTCTTGATCTGACTCGCCGCGGCTGGGGGGCTCGCGGAGTGCAATCGGTGTTGGGCGTTGCTCCCGACGGAACGTTGTTACTGGCCAGGAGAGCACGCCAGGCTGCCGTACTCGAGAGATTCACGCTTGCCAAGGCCAAGTCGACCAGGCTGGAGTTTGAGCCTGTCGAGGATCCGCCCAAGACCGCCAGGGCCGCGGTCGGAGTCATGCGTTGCGACGCCTCCGGTTTACCTGGAGACTTTCCGGCCGGCAGCAACATTTTCTACGGTGATCTTCACATGCACTCGGCCTCGAGCGACGGAGCCGGATGTCAGGACGAAGTGCTGGCCAGAGCATGGCTTCGCGGTTACACGATCGCCGCGCTCACCGATCACGACTACATCGTCGGCAGCCCCATGTTTCCATCCAAGTTCGACGAGATGGCCTGGGTAACGGATGTCTTCAACGCGCGCCACGACTTTTCCACCCTGCACGCCTTCGAATGGACGACTCCTCCGCTGCCTGGTGGTTCCGGGCATCGCAACGTCTATTTCCGCGGCCCGGCGCCGGTCGTCTTGCCCGGTTACAAGAACGGCTGTCCGGATACCAGGGCACTCTTCAGTTCCCTCAGGGGCGAGCAGGCCATCGCGATTCCGCACCATACCAGCTGGACCGGAACCGACTGGGTCAACTTCGATCCCGTAATCCAGCCCCAGTTCGAAATCGTCTCGGCCCATGGAGTGTCGGAACATCCCGGCAACCTGCCCATCCCGGCCCGGAAAGCCTGGGCCGAGGGCAAAGGCACCTTCGCGGTGGATGGCTTGGGCCGCGGGCTGGTTTTCGGCTTTGTGGGAGGCACCGACGCGCACGGCCTGATCTGGCACCACGGAATCGCCCGCCATCGTGATCCCTGGACATGCGGTCTGACGGGCGTGCTGGCCGTGAAGAATTCACGCGGCGATATTTACGACTCGATCCGCGCCCGGAGGACGTTCGCCACCTCCGGCAAACCGCTGCTGGCGCTGATCTCGGTGAATGGTGTAGGCATGGGACAGGTGGGCCGGGCGAGCGTTCCCGTCGAGATCAAGTTCTACGCCCGGGGAACCAAGAAGCTGGTGAGCCTGTCAATCGTCAGAGACGGAAAAGTCGTTCACCGCTTACATCCAGGATCCGAAGAATACAGCGCAGTCTGGACGGATCGACAAGCCGCTCCCGGACGTCGTTACTACTACCTGCGGGCACAGCAGGGCCGCGGTAAGGCCGATGCCGATCTTGCCTGGAGCAGTCCGGTATTTGTTACGGTCGAGTCAAAGAAATGAAAGCAAGCAAGGAGAGACCATGAGACAAACGATATTCTGGACGGTGATTGTCATTCTGGAAGTTTTCGATCTTAGCGCTGCTGCCGGAGCCTCCGAGCCTGCACAGGGCGCGAGGCCGCTCAACCTGGTGGTAATAACTTCAGATGCCATGCGCGGCGACATGATGGGCGTAAACGGAAACAGAGAAGTGAAGACTCCCAATCTCGATGCCCTGGCTACGACTGGCGTCGACTTCGAGCGGGCCTACTGCAACATCACAACTACCACTCCCTCGCACGCTACACTGTTCAGTTCGCTGTATCCCTTCGACCACAAGGCCTACAGCAACACCGGACGGATCAGCTCGAAGATAGTCACAATGTTCGAAGTGCTGCGCGACGCCGGCTGGCACACGGCTGCCATCGTCAACTTCGCCTGGTTGAACCCCGAGGTTTCGAACATTGTCCAGGGAGTAGACGAGTTGGCCCGCTGTGTACACGTACGCAAGGCCGACACTACCAACAAGTGGGTGTTTTCCTTCGTCGACTCGCGCAAGGACTCACCTAAACCGTTCATGCTGTGGATCCATTACGGGGACACCCATACCCCCTACAACGCCCCGGGAAAATATAATCGCATGTATTACCCGGCCGGCAGGGACCCGCGCGCAGGCAAATCGGGCTCGCTGCAAAAGATCTGGCACTTGTTTCCAGAGCACTTGCGGGACAACAAATACACCAAGCGCTGGTTGGGCGGCATAACGGATGTCGATTACGTGGTTGCAACCAACAAGGGCTCGGTCTCATGGATCGACGAACAGGTCGGCCGGCTAATCGACCGTCTCAAGGCCAACGGGCAGTGGAAGAACACCGTGTTCATGTTCGCCTCGGATCACGGCGACTCACTTGGCGAGCACGGCTTATGGTTCGTGCACGGCGGCCTCTACGAGCCGACTGCTCGCATTCCGCTGATCATCCGGGTACCCGGTGGCCCCGCCGGGCTAAAGATCGATGTCCCGGTCAGCCTGGTGGACATGATGCCGACATTGCTTGCCCGCCTGGGAGTGCGATCTCCCGCTGGTGTTCGCGGCGAAGATGTATGGAAACTGCTCGACGGGAAAGACCATTCCGGCAGGGCCGTGCTCATAGAACACGCCGGCGGTTACCTGATATCGGTGGTCACTTCGCGCTACAAGTACATCCGGCACCGCAAAACCAAGAACATTTATCCATCCTATCCTTTGCGCAAGGGCAAAGAAGAACTCTACGATCTTTCCGCCGATCCGGGTGAGAAGACCAACATCGCCTCCAAGCAACCTGACTTGCTTGCCAAGATGCGAAAACTGCTGGCAGCCTTGCGCTCTGGAAAACATCAACGCTTCGAGGCCGGCCAGGCCGAGATAAACCCGCAGACCCGCGAGATGTTGAAGTCGCTAGGCTACACCGATTGATTCTGGATGCCGAAGAATGACAGAATGAAACCATCGACATCCGTCAGACTATGAACGGCGGGAAGGCTGACTTTGCCGTCCGGACCGCAGTAGATCAGAATGCCTTGTGCAGCATGGTTTGCGTCGTCGGCGCCGCTGTCGTTTTCGGTCAGGTGCACGCGTCCTCCTCCCACTTTTCCAAGGGCACGCCACGATAGCTCGCCGAAGTAAACAATGAGGTCGGGCGGTACTCCTCGCAATGCCCGGTAGATCCGCTCTGGAAAAAAGACCCTTGTTCCGAGCGGCTTGCCTAGATGATCGCGTGTGCCTTTCAGGCGCGTTGCCAAATCTGCCCGGTAGGTTTCGTAATCTTCGGGCAAGACGGTTCCTTGCGGCTCACGACCGACAAGGTTGATGTAGACTTTTGCGCTGTAACCGCCGGCGCACCAAGCGCGTGTGCGCGGCCAGTCAATCATGTCGATCGACAGCCGTTGCGGCTTTTCAGGAGTTTCCAGCAATACCAGGTCGCCCTGAGCGAGCAGCCATTCGTTGATGGCGAAGCCGCCACGCATCACCTGGGCCCCGTGATCACTTACGACCAGAACGGCCGTCTGCTTGCCGGCCGCTTCGACGAGGGCGGCAATCTTGTGGTCGAGAAATCCGAGGTAGTTCTTGGTTTTTGCAACCAGAGGATGATCGGGATCGTGCAGCGGATGGCTCGGATCGAGATAGCGCAAAAAGCCGTGATTGAGGCGATCGTTGCCAATCTCGACTAAAACGAAGAAATCCCAATCGGGCTCGGCCGCCCATTCGCAGGCCAGCTTGAAACGCCTGTCCGTCATGGTACGAATTTGATCGAGCAGTTCTGTTCGCTCGAGATCTCGAAAGTTATCCACGTCGAGTATGTAGCCGCCGGAGATGCGTTCGACTTCGTCTTTCAGATCTGCTGGAAAGGTAAAACACGAGTCGCTGTCCGGAGTCATTAGCGAACTCACCATGCGGCCCCTGATCGGCCAGGGCGGGTAGCTGCCCGGCACGCCTATCAAATACGAGACCAGCCCGGCGTCAGAGAGCTTGTCCCAAGTGCGCGGGGCGTCTGTCACGCGCGATGAGAAGAGCGTTCCCTGTCGATAGCTGTAATCGCGGCGGTCGCGGAAACCGTACACTCCCAGCTCTCCCGGATCGCGCCCGGTGAACATCGAGACCCAGGCTGGGATGGTGGTTGGCGGTACACAACTTTCGAGTCGACCCGCAACACCGCGGCTTGCCAGCCTGTCGAGATTCGGCATGCTTTTACGCAGGGGGCCGAAGATCAGGCGCGGATCGGCGCAATCGATCCCGATAACCAGCAGTCTTGGGCGCCCGGCGGCCGTCAGTGCTCGCACCATGGATTGGGCATGGCTGGATCGCCAAAAAGATTGTAGGTGGAAAGCAGATCGTCCGTGGCTCGTGAAATTCCTGCCAGATCGTTTTTCACCTGCATCAACGCCTCGCCGATTGTCGATGCCGTCTGCGAAGTCAGCCGGCAGACGAGTTGGCCTGCCAGGCGGCGAAGTGCCTCGGGCTCGGATAAAGAGGAAGCGGCCGTGGCCAGGTATGCGCCGCCGCTGGGATTCTTCACCAACGCCCATGCCAGCGAATCGGCCCAGGGTCCGACAAAGGCCCCGTCAAAACATGTAAAGGAAAGCAGTAAGAAAGGGTGCTCGTTGGAAAGCTCGCTTGCCGCGGTTGTGTCGAGTAGCACCGGCCCGCTCGACCAGCCCGAGAGGTAGGCGTGACCCATGAAGCTGAGCGCATCCGGACCGAACTCGATTGCAGCGCGCAATTCACCTCGCGGATCCAGCGACTGCGACTTGAACATGCGCCGGGCTTCGATCTGCGCGGGCAGGCAGGCTTCGATTACGCCGTTAGCCTCCTGCTCGAACTCCATGCTTGAATCGGGCGAGTAGGGATCGTAGTCGTCGGCCACAAACAAGAACGAGTCGTCCGGTTGCCCGAGCTGCGAATAGGCGCTGATGATCTTGTCGACCAATGCAGCGGCTTGTGCCTGATCAACGACCGCCAGGCGCCCGATTGCCGCCGACCCGGCCGCGTACCAGCCGTCCGAGGCCGCCTCGTAGCCGCGGGCGGTGCGCACGAA
>CAZENH010000034.1:0-63329 GCA_964513625.1 uncultured Myxococcales bacterium
GCTCGTAGTTGTCCCCCGCCATGTCGCCGACCGTGTGGGTTCCGTGGTAGCCGCCCGTGCCGTCATCGTAGGGCTCCGCCGATCCGACGACGAAATATGTGATCACCTTGTTTTCAGGTTTGTCTGTAATCGAACCCGGCGGTTGCGGGAAACCGGTTGCTAAAGTTACATCGCCGCTTTCGGCGCCGTAGCGGAACTGGCAAGCGTCGGCGTCGAGCCCGCTGTCCGCCACCCCGACCACCTGGCCGAAACCGGTAAGACCCTTGCGAAACACAGTGCGTCCCTGCGACTCGGAGGCCGACTGCATCAACCAGGTCGAGTTGTCGTTGAGAATCACCGGCAACACGTAACGTTCCACCCAGACGACATCCGGATGCGAAGCCATCTCGAGCGCGGCAACGGCCGCCCTGTTTTCGGATACACGCAGCCAGACCATGCCCCGACCGCTGGCATCATCGGTAGAGTAGAGCGGCGCGAAATCCTCGATCAATGATCTCGCCAGACGCGCAACAGGAGCCGATCCGCGGCCGCGCGCCGTCGTCGCCCGCAAAATGATGGGCCCGCCGGGATGCGCCCGGCCGGAAACGATCTCGAGCAGTTCCGGGGAAAGCTTGCCCGCGGACTGCTCCGCCATGACTTGTGTGCAGAACATGGCCGCGAAAGCAAAAAGGAGAATCGAGAAAATCTTTTTCATTCTTGATTCCTCCGGTTATCACTTGTTTATTTGATCGGAACGCCTGTGGATCATGTCGACGATCATCTTGATGGCCTTGTCATTGGGCTGGCTTGCGGGAACGATGATATCGGCGTGTTTCTTGGTCGGCTCCACGAAAGTCTCGTGCATCGGCCGGACCGTGTCCAGGTACTGGTTGATGCAGCTGTCAAACGAACGCCCGCGTTCTGACACGTCCCGGTGCAGTCGCCTGAGCAGGCGCAGGTCTCCGTCGGTGTCGACGAATATTTTCAGATCGAACATATCGCGCAGACTTTCGTCTGCAAACAGCAAGATGCCCTCGGTGATGATTACCGGCGTGGGATTGATCGTCTCTGTGTCTTTCATGCGGTTATGGGTGACGAAATTGTATCGCGGGGCCTCGATCGATTTACCTTCTTGCAGGGTTTTCAGATGCCGCCGCAGCATGTCGAACTCCAGCGCGTCGGGATGATCATAGTTGAGTCGCGCGCGCTCCTCCTGTGGAATGTCCGACTGTTCGCGGTAGTACCAGTCGGCCCGCAGCACACTGACGGGCTTGCGCTCGAGAGCGATTATGATATTTCGTGTCAGAGTCGTTTTGCCGGATCCGGTTCCGCCGGCGACGCCAATCAGGAAAGAACTCAAGGATTCCTCCTCAGCGAGTGAGAATCAAGGTGGAGGCGGTTGTACCTGCCGCTAATATACCAATGATGGTCCAGACCCACCAGTGCTCGTACCAGTGTGAGTCTTCGATATTTTTCGTGACAACTTCTTTTGAATACGGCTGAACGATTTTTTCAGAGGCACGCATCTTGGCCTCAAGCCTCGATGTGCCGGAGAAAGGAACCTGGACTAAAGCGTAAAAATCCTGGTAGCCGGGTTTTACCAGGCGCAGCGTGTGCTGGCCGGCTCTAAGTTTTTCAAAGTGAGCTTGCGGCCCGGACTCGGGAATAATCAGGCGTCCATCGATGAAAACTTTCGAACCCGCAGGCTGCATGAAGACGTCAAGTGAACCTACAAGACGCTCGGGAAACAAGACCCGGGTCAGCATGGCCTCGATGGCTGCCGCGCGCTGCAACTGTGAGCCTGTCAGTGTCCTGGAGATCCTGGCGATCGATTTCCCTGAACCCACATCAAGCAGTTCGAGATCGAGCAAAATGCCTTGGTTTAAGTTATCTGCTTTTCCTGAAATAATGATACCGGCACCGACAAGCAAGCCGATCTTCTGCTGACAGTCCGGCGCCTTGCCGCAGCGTCGCAGGAGTTCTCTGATTACGGATCGGACCTTGTCATCTAACTTGTCGAGAGACAGGCAGCTAACGCCGTCCATTTCGGAGATGATATGCCCGAGCAAGCTGCTGGCCTCGCTGGCAGTCGGGGTATCGCCTGGCCCCCCAGAAAGCAACGGCAGCACCAGTACACGCACCGGCGCAGCCGGAGAGAGCAACAAGATACTGCCGAGCACGGCTGCCAAGCTGGTTCCGATCATGAAAACAGGCTATTCTAGCCAAGGGCCGGGGTCAATGGTGTCCCTTGACGAGCATACTCATGTGGTCATACCATCTGGCCTGTTCATGACTCAGCTAAAATTCATCGATGCACACATTCACGCCAACAACCGATCTAGTGAGGATTTCGCCCGCCTGGCAACGGTTGGCTGCGAAGGGATCGTTGCCGTGGCTGGAGAGGAAGGCGGATTTCACAGCCCGCAATCTGTGCTGGATTATTTCAACAGGCTCGCCCTGGTCGACCGTCCCCGGGTGGAAGCTGCCGGCATACGTTGTTACCTGGCATTGGGTATTCACCCGGCGGGCGTTCCAATCGACGATATAGATGAATTGCTGAGCGTTCTCGAGAATACCCTGCGTGAACACCAGGCCGCGGCTCTGGGAGAGATCGGGCTGCAAAACGGCGGAGCCGAGGAAGAGCGGGTGTTGAGTGCGCAACTCGAAATTGCGGCGAAAGTCGATTTGCCGGTCGTTCTGCATACCCCCCGCAAGAACAAGAAGGTTCTGCTTGGCAGGATCCTTCAGATAATCTCTGACAGCCGACTGGCGCCGGAACGAGTGCTGCTCGATCATTTGAACGGGCAAGTGCTGCCCGAGGCTTTGGGTTCGGGATGCATGCTGGGCCTGAGCGTGCATCCCGCAAAGCTTTCGCCCGCCGAAGCCTGCGAGGTTGTCGCAGCCTACGATCCCGCTCGCCTGATCCTCTCGACAGACATGGGTTCCAATCCTTCATACCTTTTTGGAATACCGGCGGCCGTCTCCGCAATGCGAGATCACGGCCTAGCAGAAGAGATTATACGCGCCGTCGCCTACGACAACGCCAAGATCTTTGTGGATCATTCTTGAGTCGACTCAGCGACGAAAAAATGAGCGAGATGATCATCGCTCATATGAAGCGAGCGGGGGACGTCCCCGTCACGATGCGAAAGTTGCTTGACGGGTTGGGGATCGGCAACGAACACAGGCGCAGGATCAAGCGCCTGGTTCGTTCTCTGATACGTAACGGCCATCTGGTTTCGCCCGGCAAAGGCCAGTACCGTCTGGCACGACGTCGCAACAAACGAAAAGCGGAGGCCAAACCAGTGGCTCGCGACGGGCGTCCGCTGGTTGGTGTGCTGCTGCACAAGGGTCGCCATACCGTCGTTGTTCCAGACGGCGAAAGTCTTCCAGGGCCGATCAGGCTGGAACAACGAGTGGCGAAAGGTATCCAAGAGGGCCTGATCGTGGTCGTGCGGCCGGCCGATCCCGACTCGCGCACAAGTCGATATGGAGAACTTGTGCGCGTGCTCGGCGAGCCCGGTCTGCTGTCCACCGAGTTGCCCAGGTTGCTGATCGAGCACGATCTTGAAGAGAGTTTTCCGGAAGAGGTGGAAGCGGAGGCGGCCAAGATCGGTTTCGACCCGGACGCGCACCCAAGGAGAGACCTTCGCCAAATTCCATTCGTTACGATCGATCCTCCTGACGCTATGGATTTTGACGATGCAGTTTTCGTGAGCAAAGAAGAACATGGGTTCCGGTTGATGGTTTCAATTGCCGATGTCTCGGCTATGGTTAAAGCGGGTTCAGCTCTGGATGCCGAGGCCCTCAGACGCGGTTGCAGCGTCTACCTGCCGGGCAAGGTCTTTCCCATGCTTCCGTCCAACCTGTCCGAGGATCTTTGCAGCCTGGCGCCGGGACGCGATCGGCAGGCCATGACGGTCGAGATTGAAGTCGACCGGAGCGGCGTTGTCGGCAATGCCCGTTTCTTTAGAAGCCTTATACGAAGTGCCGGACGCTTCAGCTATGCAAAGGTGCAAAAAGTATTGGACGGTCATGTCCAGAAGCAGTTTTCAGACATGGCGGCTTGTGCCCGCTCGCTGATGGCCAGGATGTCCGAGCGCGGAGCATTGGATCTCGACATACCGGAGTCGGCAATAAGCCTGGACACTGATGGCAGACCGCGCGAGATCAAACCCACCGAGCGCTACTTCGCGCATCGTATGATTGAAGTTTTCATGGTAGCCGCCAATGAAGCAGTGGCAACCTTCTTTGAGAGCCACGAAATACCGGCCGTCTATCGCGTTCATCCGCCACCCGATGCCGAGAAAATCGAGACATTTGCCAGGCTTGCTCAAAACCTGGGCGCCCCGGTCTCATTCGGCGCAAGCCCGCGGGCGGCTGTGCTAAACGCCTATTTACGATCTGTCGAATCAAAGCCGCTCAAAGCAATTCTGAGCCAGTTGCTATTACGCAGCATGATGCAGGCCGCCTATTCGCCTGTTTGCGAAGGTCATTACGGGTTGGCCAGCTCTGCCTATCTGCACTTCACATCGCCGATCAGACGCTATCCTGACCTGGCGGTACATCGGCAGCTTGGGGCTTGCATCGATCTGGCCGCCGGGGATGAACTGTCCCTGGATGGCAAGATATCGCGTACAGGGGACAAGTCCGAGGTCATGACCGAAGAGGACACGCAGCGTATCGCCGACGCCTGCTCGCGCAGCGAGCGCCTGGCCTTGACAGCCGACAGGGCCGCATCGGATCTGTACCGCGCGGCTTTCATGCAGGAAAGAATCGACCAGGTGTTCGAAGGCAGTATTTCGCATGTGGCCGACTTCGGCGTTTTTATAAGACTCATGCCGCATGGCATCGATGGGCTTGTGCACATTTCCAGGATGCGCGATGACTACTATCGCTACAACGAAGATGCCATGACTTTGAGCGGCAAGCGTACTGGACGGATTTTCCGCCTGGGAATGCATGTAAAGGCACGGGTCGAATCGGTCAGGCTTTATCCACCCCAGGTGGATCTGCATCTCGAAAACTGAATTGGAGCCTAGATGCATATCAGGAGAATGCTCGAGGAACGGGAACACAGTGTACTTCATCCAGCGGCAGCCTTTTCAGATTCATCCATGGGCCGCGAAAGGCAGGCCAAGAGTTGCCCGGTGAGGCCGGCCTTTCAACACGACCGGGACAAGATATTGCACTGTAAGGCGTTCAGGCGCCTGCCGCACAAGACACAGGTGTTCCTGTCGCCGCGTGGCGACCACTATCGCACACGCATGACGCACACCCTTGAAGTGAGCCAAATAGCGCGAACGCTGGCTCGGGCCTTGCGACTGAACGAGCAACTGACCGAGGCGATAGCCCTGGGACACGACCTGGGACACACTCCCTTCGGGCACGCGGGCGAGGATGCCTTGCGCCGCTTGATGCCGGGCGGTTTCAGGCATGTCGACCAGAGCGTGAGAGTGGTGCAGGTGTTGGAAAACGACGGTCGCGGGCTCAACCTGACCCTTGAGGTGATAGACGGGATTGCCAAGCACTCGAAAGGGAGGGGAAAGATAATGCGAGGAGTGGGCAAGGATCTGCCGGCCACGCTCGAGGGTCAACTTGTGCGAATTGCAGACATTGTAGCCTATGTCAACCATGACACCGACGATGCGCTGCGCGGCGGTATCATCAAGCAGGCAGACATTCCATCGAGCCTGCTCAGCGTGCTGGGCCGCACGCATTCGCAACGCATAGCCCGGGCGGTCAAGGACGTGCTTCATAACACCGATCTGGATAGGGAACCGCTGGTCAAGATTGGCGCCGACATGGAGGCAGCCATCCGTGACATGCGCGACTTTCTCTGGGAGCATGTATACGACAACCCGACCGTGCACGGCGAGTTCATCAAGTGCCACACCATGCTCGAGCAACTGTTCAAGCTGTTCATCGAGCAACCCGCGCTCTTCGGCAAAGTGTCCGATCAACGAGTTCCCGACGCACCGAAGCAGCACAAGCGCATGGTATGCGATTTTCTTGCGGGAATGACCGATCGTTACGCCATCGATCTTTTCAAGAAGCTGTTCATTCCCCGGCCCTGGCCGGTAAGTCAAGTCGGGCAGCGATGATCATAAGAATCATCATGGCGGACAGTCGTCAAGCAGGGGTATCGGATCTCCATTGGTGACGACGGCCATGTGCTGGTTGTGGTCGCCGGCGGGACAGAAATAGTTCTTGCGTATATTGCTTGCATCTCCGGCATTGACGCAGCTTTGGAAGTCACAGCGGTCGTCGCCGACACTTGCAAAATAGCGACAGTAGCCAGAGTCACATTCCCGGTCGTGATCGCAATGGGCTCCTTTATGACCGCCGGTCCATGACCAGGCCTGCAGATCGTGACGGGTGTTCGGATCGTCCGTGTTGGCTGTCCAGGTATATTGTGTAAGGCCATCCCAGTATTGGGTGGTGAAGATCTTGCAGCTTGCGGCATCGTAAGGAATACAGGTGGCGGTTTGATCTTGCGAGCAGCAGAAGCTTTCACAGTCGAAGTTGAAGCTGCATGGCTGTCCGTCCTTCAGGTGCATTCGGCAGCTATTCGTATCCGGATCGCAGCCGAAGATATCGCTGCAATCGTGAAACCTGTCGACAACCGGGTTGGGTGAGCAGGCGCCGGCTTCACACAGGCCGTCGAAGGGGCAGTAAAAACGCAAGCGGCTAGTATCCTCGCACGACCTCCAGGCGCTGACAGGTCCGGGATCCTCCGCAAGCTTGCAAAACGGCGAACCCTGGCTCGTCCACAAGTACTCGATGGGATCGAAATTCGTGATACGGCAGACCCAGTTGTGGCCGCAGGCAAGGGTCTCGCAGGCGCGGGTCGCGTCACAGACTGGCTGGCAACAGAAATCCCCGGACATGTTCTTGCAAGGAGCGTCAACCGGGCAGCTTGCGCAACTGTCTCCGCAATGTTCGTCATCGTGACACTGTCTGCAGGTATTGCTGTTGACGTCGCAATAGAGGCCTGCCGATCCCTGTATGCTGCACGCGCCTCCGCACGGCTGCTGGTCATCGCCCCCCTCGTCGGCAGCGTCCATGTTCTCATCCCCGGCATCGGCTATCTCGTCGCCGGCGTCGGCAATCTCGTCACCGGCGTCGATACCCTCGTCTCCGTCTTCGCCTCCATCGTCGGAAGGCAGCAAATCACCGCCGCCATCGCCGTCGGCTGATGGTTCATCTGCGGCGGCCAGGCAGTGCCCGGCAACACAGGAGTAACCATCCGGACATTTGCCGTCTTGGCTACAAGATGTCCCATTATAGGAGGGATCATAGACGCATCCACCGAAGAGCAATGTCATCACCAATAGTTGAGCAAGAATCTTCAAAACTTCACCAGAGCTCCCATTCCTCCGGACGGACCGGGAACGATTGTTACCAGGCCGGGCCCGGAGTCATCTGTCTCGAGGAAGAAAAACAGTAGGATCGAGGTCAGAGCGGCAGCCCCCGAGATGCCGAACATCGCATTGGCCGTTGTCGTGTAGGTTCTCCCGCTGGAATCGCTGTCCGGATCGAAGCGCACGGACTGATCATCGGCGATCTTCTGGCCCATGGCGCCCAGGGCAATCCCTGTGCCAAGTGTCGCAATCGAGGCTCCCAGGGCGATGGCCGACCATAGGTGACGACGCAGGAAGCCCGGTCTCCGAGGAACCTCGGCAACCAGGTTTTCGGCAGCGGAGGGCTTTTGCTCTACTGTTCTCACGGCAATCGGGGCGGGTTCTGGCTTCTGCTGGACGGTTTCCGTCATTGGCCGGGATACTGGAGCAGTCTTCTCGACCTGCTTGGCAACGACTTTTGCGGAACTAGCAGGGGTTTTATTCTCCGTGGCAGGTGCCTTCAACTCGAGTGGGGCATACTGATCAGTATTGTCGAAAATAGCCGCGACACCACTCCCGATACCGCCTATCAAAAGTTCAGCCAGACTGCCCTCGACCACCGAATTCAACTGGGTCGGCTTGTCTTTTTCGAGATCGAAACTTTTCAAGACAACGCGGTAGTTCTTGGCATCGCCGTTCATCTGAATGCCGACAATCTGTTTTACATCCAAAGCCCGGCCGATTTTGTAAAGACAGATGTCTTCTCCCCGGCAGCCCTGCAACTTGTCGGCTTTGGCCATCTGAAGCTCGTCGATCATTTTCTCTCGTGAAAGGACGCGGATCTTAGTGCGTTTGAAAAACTCGTCGTATACCTGACTCTCGAGCGCCGAGGCGTCATCCATGGACACATTGGGATCGGCCACGAACCAGATGGCGACCAGCGGGGCCTTCATGTCCACCAACGGAACCAGGTCGAGTCCGGTTCCGTCACTTTCGCTCTCATTTTGACCACTGTTAGGATTTGTCTGACCGTTGGCGGGCATGGCCAGCATGAGACTCAGCAACATCAAGAGGAATCGGCACATCGACGGCACCTCCATTGGCAACTTGTGAACAATGCTATGCCATCAGCTCTCGATCTGTCAACGGCGGTCAGCTGTAGCTTCTGTTAGGCGGCTGCGCTAGGCATCTGAGATGGCAATGTCTTTACAACTGAGTCGAGCAATGGTCATGGCGGCAACGACAACAGTTGTCGGCCTTGTGCTGCGCAGTCCGCGGCGCTAGGATGGCAACATGACCATTGGAAATTCCGTATTATCCATTGGGTCCGGCTGCCTGTTGCTGCTGGCCGTCGTGCAGCTGACCGCCGCTTGTCAGGAAGATCGTGAGCTCACCTGGTACCATTCGATCGAGGCCGATGATACAGCCACCGAGCAACTGCTTGCCGATCTGGCCGAGTTTCTTCCAAATGAAGGAGCGGGCGAGTTCGGGCTGGAGATCCAACTCCAGGCCGACGACTCTTGCGCGGAGTGCTTCAGCATAGACCAGGTCGATAGACGGGGTGATGTTCTGGCGGTCAAGGTACGCGGCGGAATTCCGCTTGGAGCGCAATACGGGCTTTACCAGGTGCTGGAGCAGGCCGGCTGGCGCTTTTTCACTCCCTACCGGGACTATCGCCCGAAGCGCATCGATCCGGTCAGGTTGCAGGACAGGCTGGAGACGCTGCAGGGAAGGCGCTTTGCTCCCGAGATGTCACGGCGAGGCCTGCACCTGCACACGCTGCATACTACCGAGGCTCTTTTCGATTTCTGGCTGGCCGGCGATGAAGGCGGGGCGCGCCGGATAGTGGACTGGGTAGTGAAGAACCGGGGCAACTACCTGCAATGGTGCGCCCTCGACGACATAAACGATCCTGATCGCTACTCGGAGTGGCGGCGCCACACGGCCGCCGTCATCGACTATGCTCACCGACGCGGAGTCGGGGTCGGGCTCAACACTCAACTGTTTAGCTCATCGAGCCTGCAGAACGCCTACCTGACCAGCGACCGCGAGTCGCTGGCCTTTTTAGAGCAACTTCCCTTCGACCTGCTGAACCTTTCCTTCGGCGAGTTCGTCGGCCAGGATCCCCAGCAGTTCGTCGACTTGCTTTCGCAGATGGCCTCGCTGATCGAGGAGGTCAGGCCCGGAACCGAGGTTAGCGCCAGCGTGCATGTCGGCAACTTCGACAACCTGCGGGTGGATTACCAGGGCGAGAACATGCTCTATTACTTCCTGGTGAAGTTCGTGCCCTCGGTCATCCCTTGGGTGCACACCGTCATGTACTACGACCTCTACGAGGATGCCGGGGGGGCCTACAACTATGACGAGTTTAGCGAGCACCGGCAGTTTCTGCTGGAGCGGCTGGAGCAGCAGGAGCCGGTCGGCTACTTTCCCGAGAGTGCTTACTGGATATCATTCGACAACTCGGTGCCGTTGTACCTGCCGCTGTACATCCGCTCGCGCTGGCTCGACATGTGGCAGACGCGCCAGCAGGGGCAATCGCCTCTTGCCGAGCACGTACTGTTCAGCTCGGGCTGGGAGTGGGGCTATTGGCAGCATGATTACTTGACCCTGCGCATGAACTACCGACTCGCGGACGACTGGCGCCAGGGAATCACGGAGTTGCTCGAGCCCCTGGGAGAGCAAGGGGTGCAGTTCGCCGGAACGGTGGCCGAGCTTGCCGAGTTGCAACACGACTACCTGATCGAAAAACGCCTGGCTGCATACATCGCCGGTGTGGACTTCTATATCGAAGCCGGCAGGCATTCGGGCATCATCTCTCAACCGACCAGGATTTTGGTCGACGAGGCGGCCAAGCTGGAAGCCGCCGAGGCCGATGAATTCCGGATTCAAGTGCTCGCTCCGCTCGACGAGTTTGCCGACAGGCTGGAACAACTGTTCGAGCGGCTCCCGGGCAACGAGGAGCTCGATTCGGTCTGGCTGCGGGAGATCCGCGACGGCCTGGAGGTGGACTTCTTGCGAGCGAGATACGTGGCCTGTGTGTACCGGGCTGTCCTCGACGCAGACCGCTCTGTCCGGGACCAGGCTCGGGTATTTTTAGAAAGGGCGGCCGAGGTCGTGTCCCGGCGCCACGCAGACCTGCATTACCCGCATCCCGAACTGCTCGTGACAGCCGGACAGAATCCCACCATCTACTCCTTCGGGTATCTCAAGCAGGCCCACGAACTGTGCCTGTGGAGACGCGAATTGGTCAAGCTGGACAACGCCCTGGGTTTTCTTTACCAGGATGTTCCCTGGTGCATCGAGTGATCGGACGTCCCGGCTTTCATCGCCGTTGCAATAGTCTGACCGGCCTGGCGGGCGAATATCTGCAGAACCTGGAATTCATCTTCAGTTATAGCCGAAAAATTACGGCTGCGATCGATGCCCAGTATACCGAGAACCTGTCCCCTGAAACTCATGGGAGCCAGAGCGAACGGATTTAGGCCGATCTTCTTGGCCAACTCGATGTTGATATCTTGCTGGGCAGCAGTATCGGTGACGTTGTACGGACGATTTTCCAAAGCCGACCGGGCCGTTAGTCCCTCGGCCGGGTCGAGGGGAATGGATACCCGCAGGGCTTCCCGATCAGATTCGGGCACGCGTTCGTGGTAGGCCACCCGCCTGAGTTTCAACTCGTTACCGTCTATCACGTACATCAGTGCCCGATCGACGTTCATGTCGATCACCAGTACGTCGCATATCCTGTCCAGCACCTGGTCGAGGCTCTCGTGACGCTGGAGTATCTCGGACACCTTGTAAAGCATGCCGAACAGCTTGGCCTTGCGTTCCTGGAGCAGGTTCGATTCTTTCAACTCGCGTGCCTTCTGACTCACGGTCCTCATCAAGAAGCCCGAAGCCGAGGCCACGACCAGGAAAGCGAACAAGTTGACTATGGACATCAGCACAATGTAGCTGGTGCGCTGCGCGAAACGGTCGAGCCCGACGAAATAGCTGATATGGGGAATCAAGCCGGTCGATTCGAGCACTATGATCGAGATATATGCAAGTGAACTGACGCCGGCCATTGCCATGCCGGCGGCCGGCGAGAGCAGCATGTTGCCCCCGATAATCGGAAGGAAATACAAGAAAGCGAAAGGGCTGGTGACACCGCCGGTGCGCCAGAAGTAAGCGCTGAAGATGACGACGTCCAGCAAAAGTTGCAAGATGACGAACTTGTGCAGATCGAAACTGCCGCGCTTGAGCGCATAGAAATAGGTCAGGTTGAGCACAATCGAGACAATTGCAACTAAAGCTGTGGAAATTAGTGTTTCGCGGCTTAGGGTCGAGGCTCCCCGGGTCAGGCCTTGCCAGTTGGAGAAGAACATCAGCAGCACGACGGCGGGATTGACCGCGAATCGAATGCGAATGATCCAGGCTACTTTCTTCTTGAGTTCTTCCCGCGAGTCGGACAGGTCGAAGTCGATCTCGAAAATCTTCCTGGGCAGATTGAGCGCAAGATCGCGCGTACCGGCCAGCAATACTTCGGACAGGCTGGCCGCGGAAGACTCCTGGAGCGAGCCTTCCTTTCCGGGCGGGCTAGTGTCGATTTCTGAATGCGAACTGTCGTCACCGGACATGTCGCCAGCCTAGCCAGCGGAAAGTTTCGTGTCAAATGACACTTGTTTCTGAGACAATGTGCGTAAGTGAAGATCAGCGGTTTACGATCATCGGCAGCGTGACCGTTCGGCGCTCACCTTCGTATCGCGGGTAGCGAAATACTTTCAACGCATTGCGGAAGCAGTCAACCAGCTCTTGATCATCCGACGGTCGGCACTGGAAACGGTCTGTGCGGCCCTGGTTGGTTATCGCCCAGAACAATTCGAATCTTTCTCCGGGCTGCACGTCTCCTCGTTTGGCTGCCGCTGACAGGCAGGCCTGTAACAGCGGCAAATACTCGCTGTGCACTTCGCCTATGGCCGCTTTCGAGAGCAGATCTTTTACATGCCGTTTTGAAAAGTCCGGGAAGGTGGCGCTGCCGGTGGTTTTCTTTTCGAGTCGGTAGCACGCACCGGAACCGCTCTTGCTTCTCAGTGCCCGGCATACCCGGACAAGATCTTGCGATCTGCTGTATCGCTTGATGTCGATGGGCTGGTCGGCGCCGGCCTCTGCGTTGATCACGGCGAATAGACCGAAGGCCTTTTCTGTCTTGCCCTGTTTTTCATACAGTCGGGCAGCGACGCCCAGCACTCGCCGGCGACGAAGTGGGCAGGCTCCCTTGTCGCAAACCCGGGCGGCCTCGGCGTACTTTCTTTGCTCTTCCTCGGGCTGCCCGGCCGCACCCAGCAAGCGGCCCTCGACCTCGAGGCTGAATGCATGAAGTTCGACATTGCCGTCTCTTACTGCCAACTTGGATATTTGGTTGATCTCTTCTTCCATCTGCAGCAGCGTCAGGTCGAGATCGTCCGCGGGTTGGGCGCGCCTCGGCAGCTTGTTCAGCTTGCGCTGCAAGACCACCAGGCGCTTCCAGGCCTTCTTTGATTTCGAGGAGGCCTTGGCCGAATTTGCCGGCCGCTGTCGGCCTCTTCGCGCCTCGGCGGCCCGCGGCGGAATAAAGACAACTATTGAAAACAGCAATACCGAAACCGGAACGAGTTTACGCATGGCTTGCTCCGTCGCCGCCCGTCAAGGACTGATGAACTCGATTTCACGGCTGGTCGCAACGGAACCCGAACCCCAGGAGCATTCCAGCAAGGCGCGCCTGGGGCTTCCCGCAGTGTCGTTCACCTCGACCTGAAAGCCGCCCTGCCCATCGGACTCTAGCGGGCCGACCGAAAGCATCCCGCTTGCATCGCAAGCGCTGGATGCTTCCAGGCGAACGTTATTGATAAGCATGCCGCCGCTGTTGGCCTGGCCGGAAAACGAGACCCGCGAATCGGTCGAGCCGAAGATAGCGCCGACCTGATCGAGGTCGATGCAAATCTCACGGCAGACCGGGCTGAGCGACAAGGGCGGCGGTTCGAAATCGTAGAGCGCCACGTACCACACTCCGCCGGTTCCGCCGCTGAAGGCCACCGAGTAGTCGCCGTCGAAGCCGGCGGTGTGATAGTGCGTCCAGCACAGCCGGCCGGGCGCCCTGAGAGATCGCATGTCGAGATCGTAAGAAGCGTTGATCGAGGTCGTGCTTTGGCCGTTGAGACTGCCGAGCAGCAGCCCGCCGGTCATCCCGCAATCCGTTTGCTGGGTGTCGTCGCAGGTTGCGTCCTGGTAGAAGTTCCAGCCTTCGAACGGTTCGCTGGTTGCGACGCCGCAGCCGTTGAAGACCGTATCGACGGCAGCCGTCTGCTGCTTGCATTCGGGCGGAAAGCCGTAGAGCGCCGACCGTCCCAGCAACAGCTCGCTGTCCTGCGAGCCGACCTGGATCCAGAATGTCAGAAGCGCTTGAGGCCAGTCGGCGACGGTCAGGGGCAGATCAAGGCACACGTCGGTCGGCAGCTGTCCCGACCAGTCGTTGGCCTGGTCGCATCCGATCTCGATCGGATCGGAGCCGTCGTTCTTGTCGGCCAGGATCTCCAGCGAACCCTCGAACGACGGGGAGCGCTCGAGAATCCGGTAGCACAGACGCAGGCTGTCGAAGGAGTCGATGCCCGAAAACAGGCGCGACAGGCGCCAGCCGTTAATCCCGTTGATGATGCCTTTGAAATCGAGCGCCTGGTCGGTGCTGCTGCAATCCGACGTCGTCTGGCAAGCCTGGCCGTCTCCGCCCGAGGTAAACGGGCACCATGCCGAACCGCCGGTCTGGCAGCCGCTGTCCTCGAACTGCCAGTCGCCGAGCTGGCAGCCGGAACTGTAGAAATCACTGTCATCCAGCACACTGGGTACCAGCTTGACGTCGCAGTGGGCACAGGCTTCGCTGCCCTCTCCGCCGTGCAGTAGGATCGAACACGTGGCCGGCTGGTCGAGCGCGACCCGCTCCGGACAGTCGAGCTGTATCCAGTTCGGTCGCTGCACGCAGCCGTATTCGTCGGTGGCGCACTCGGGGCGGCATTCCTCGTAACTGGCGCAATAGTCCTCGATCGGGGTTCCCGCACAGAGGCCTTCCAGGTCGCAAGCGTCGTTTTCGGTGCACAGCAACCCGTCGTCGCATTCGCCGGGAGTTCCGACACACACGCCCGAACTGCACATATCCGAGCCGCTGCAATCGTCGCCGTCGTCGCAGGCCGTGCCGTCCGCGCTCTCCGAGACGCTGCAGGTACCCGCCGAGCACTGGCCCTCCAGACAGTTGCTCAGATCCGTGCAGTCGGCGTCGCTTACGCAGGCCGTGCAGGTCGCTCCGTCCGTCTGCCCGTCGCAGTCGTTGTCCAGGCCGTCGCAGATTTCCTGCCCCCCGTGAGTGATGCGACACTCGCAACCGTCGGACCAGTCGTCGTTGAGATTGACGTAGCCGTCGATGCAGGCGTAGACGCACGAGCCGTGCATGCAGGCGCTGGCCTCGGCCGCGGGCAACTCGTCGCACAGCTCGGAAGCCGAAAGATCGTCGGTCTGTCCGTCGCAGTCATTATCGAGCCCGTCGCAAGTCTCGACACCGCCGTTGGTCTCGATGCAAGAGGTCACCCAGTCGAGTTCGATACTGACGCTTTGCGGCCCGTGGCTGCCGGCTGCCACGCGTTTGCAGCCGTTGAGAATGACTCCCCCGTAGGTATTTTTCGCCTCGGCGTAGAAGAGAACCTCGCCCGGGCCGATGTTCTCGAGGCGCTCGGTCTGGCCGCTTGGGGGATAGTCGAACGAGATCTCGGAAAGTAACTTGTAGCCGTTGTCACCGGGAATTGCCGTACGCTGTGTGAGATCGTCGCAGGTTGCCTGGTCGGAGGGTTCGACTACTACCAGCCTGATTTCCGTGGTCTGCGTGCGCGCGTTATCGTCTGGCAGGACGATCTTGAGCGAAAACGGTCCGCTCGATGCACAGGCCGAAAAGATGATTGCCGAGGCAAGAAGAAAATAATATCTCATGTTCCGCTCCTCACTCGACGCTTACGTTGTAATCCACGGGATCGTTCGACGAGCCCGAGGACAGGCCGACCCCGACACCGACCGCCGTACCGGCAACCACTACTCCAACGGCCGTCCAGAACCACCAGCTCTGATACCAGGCCGGTCCGGACTGCTCTGGTTCATGTCCCAGCGGCTGCTCTCCGGCAGCGCCCACGACTTCCGCGGGCGGCTTGACGGCGGCCAGCTCCGCGCTGCCGGATCCCAGCGGGAACTTCTTGTTTCCCGCGCGGGCAAGTACGCCGCCTTTCGCGGTCAGGGCCTCGAAATAATACCCGACCTTGCCCTGGGCCGCGGTGGCGGGTAGCGGCAGCGAAAATTCGCCGGGCTCGGATACCGGCAGCGGTTCGGATTTTTGCCAGTCGCCGGAACCAATCCGGAAGCAAACGCGGATAGCCCCGACCAATCGCAAAGGATCGGCCTCGAGCTTGACTCTGACGCGAGGCAGGCTCTGGTCGTCTGCCTTGGTCGCAAGCGGCACGAGTGAGATCGGCTTCAGTTCGCGCGAGATGGCCAAGGCCTGGTAAAAGGGGGCGGCCAGCTTGGGAGAGGTGTCGGCCGAGATCTTGAAATTGGGGTTGATTGACAAGAGTTTTCGAAAAGCCAGCAGAGCATCATCGTTGCGGCCCATCGCCGAAAGGCACAATCCACGGATGCGGTAGGCTTCGACCAGATCGGCCGGCGAGTCGCTGCTGGACTGCAACGCCAGATCAGAAGCGGCTAAAGCACCGTCGAAGTCGAGCTGCTCGAATTTCTCCTGCGCCTGATGCAAGGGCTCCTGTCCCAGAACCGTTGCCGGCGACAGCAAGACGATAAAGACCATAGTGCGAACCAGCATAATAATAATCCTCCTAAGTTTGCGAAAAGCAGTCTAGCACACGCAATCTGCAAGCTCAAAAGTGACAAATACCGGGAAATCGGGTTTGAGCTTCTGCGGCGGAGCGGCTAGAGACTCTTGAGTTGTCGCGATCTGAAAAGATGAGTCAAATTTGGAAGATCCGAGCGATCAAGGTATGGCCTCTTGTCCCGCGCCGGTTTCGGGGTTAGCATGTAGCTCGATGAGCGAGGATAAGAGCCAGAACATAGGTCGTTACCAGCTTCTGGCCCGGCTGGCCAGCGGGGGCATGGCCGAGATATTCCTGGCCCGCCAGACCGGTATCGGCGGCTTCGAGAAGCTTGTGGTGGTCAAGCGCATCCTGCCCAACCTGGCGCGCGAGAAGGCCTTCGTCGAGATGTTCCTCGACGAGGCGGTCATCGCCGCCCAGCTCAACCATCCCAACGTGGTTCAAATCTACGATCTGGGCCAGGCCGGCGACGACTACTACATCGCCATGGAGTATCTCGAAGGCGAGAGCCTGGGCCACCTGGCCAGGGAGGGCGCCGGCGTTCACAAGCCGTTGAGCCCGGGGCTTTCGGCAGGAATAATAGCCCAGGTGTGTGATGGTTTGTATTTTGCGCATACCTTCGAGGACGAAAACGGTAAGCCGCTAAATATCGTGCACCGCGACATCAGCCCGCACAACATCATCGTGCTCTTCAACGGCCTGGTCAAGCTGGTCGATTTCGGAATCGCCAAGGCTGCCACCCAGATGCACCAGACTCAGGTCGGGACGCTGAAAGGCAAGCTGGCCTACATGAGCCCCGAGCAGTGCATGGGAAGCGAGGTCGACGCTCGTTCGGACATCTTTTCGCTGGGCGTCGTACTCTGGGAACTGCTCACCAGCAAACGCTTGTTTCGGCGGGATGCCGAACCGGCCATGATCCGGGCCATAGTCGACCAGCCGATTCCCAAGGTGCGCGATGCCCGGATAAAGGTGCCGGAAAAGCTGGCGGCCGTTGCCGATCGGGCTTTGGAAAAAGATCCGGAAAAGCGGTTTCAGAGCGCCGCCGAGATGGCGGCGGCTCTCAGACAATACCTGCGGGATGAGTCGATCGAGGCCCAGGCCGAACAAATCTCGGCCTACGCCCACGAGGTTCTCGGCGATAGAGCTCGAACCAAGAAGAAGTTGCTCGAAGAGATTCGTGAGAAAGGACCGGAAGGAGTCTCGCTGGGGGTACTGAAACCCAAGAGCGACTCACTGCCTTCACACTCGCTGGCAGGCCAGGGGGCGTCCGGCGGGTTGGCCGAGGCCGCTACGCGCATCAGGGCCGAGGGCGACAGCGCCGAATACGGCTCGGGCAGGACCCGGACATCTTCACTGGCGCTGCTGGTCGGCATCGTAGGGCTGGTGCTCGGGCTTGGGGCGGCGGGATATTTCTGGTGGCGCTCGGGCGAAAATCAAAACGCGTCGACTTCACCGCTAACGCCTGCGCAAGTCGAAGCGCCGTCAGTAGCAAAGCATGATCAGCCCAAGGTGTCTCCGCAGGAGCCGGACAGGAAGGCTGCAGCGGCTGAAGAGACAGATGCAGGAGAGCGAGAGCCTGCTGAAAAGAAAGTCGACGAAAAGAAGCACGCAGCAAAGACGCTTGTGCAAAAGCCGCGCCCTGCGGTCATAAGCCGCAAACCCGCCATAAAGAAGACCGTGGTTGCCAAGCGCTCCAAGGCCGAGAGCGGACAGCTGACATTCGATACCAAGCCCTGGACCGAGGTCTACCTGGGCAAACGCAAGCTGGGTATCACACCTCTTCTGAAGATAGATTTGCCTGCCGGGCGGCATGAACTGACGCTGGTCAATCAGGGCCGCGGTATTCGCCAGAAGATCAAGGTTACGATTACGGCAGGTAAATTGGCCACCGTACGCAAGGTTCTCGGCAAATAATAAATGCCTCTTTACAGACACGGCTCGCAACGTTCACAATAGGGACATGAGCGGGATCGACAGGCGCTTCAGGCTGGGTAACTTGTCAGGCCTGGCTGTTGTTTTTTTCGTTGCGCTTGGTGCGACAAGTTCCCTGGCCGCCGATCCCGCTAGCGCCGCCTACTCCAACGACGCCTCGCGGATTTTCTGGATAATGCACATCTCGGACACCCACATCGGCACCGAGTGGTACGATGAGGACTCGCGCTTCTTCTGGGCCCTGCAGGAAGCGCTTCCGGTCATCCAGCCCGAGTTGGTAATCAACAGCGGCGACCTGGTCGATGCCTCGATTTCCGGTATACCGGCCTCGGGCCAGGTGGAGGATGAGTGGAGCCGCTACCGAGAGATAGTTGATATTTCCGGGCTTCCGGCCGACTTCTATATCGACATACCCGGCAACCATGACCTATATGGAGACTCGTGGTTCAGCTACTACCTTCAATGGTCTTTGAGCGGATCGACCTACAATACTACGACCCGCTCGCTCGAACTCGGCTTTCCGTTCGGTGACTATTTCATTTACACCTGCGCGACTCCGGGCGACGAGGCCAAGCCGTTCCTCGACCCGGCAGCTTTCAGTCAAGACGAACTCGACGAGATGCAGGGCGAGCTTTCGGCACACGATGGTGATGAGCTGATATTTGTCTTCGGCCATCACCGGCCCGACCAGCCCGATAATGCGGATCAGGCCCGGGCCATGTGGAGGCAACATGGCGCGATCTACTTTCACGGACACAGCCACAAGTACGACTCCTATCTGAACGACGGCGTTTTAGCCTACGAGGTCAACAGTCTGGGCAAGTCAACACAAGAGAACCTGGCAGTAATCGCAGTAGACAACAACTATGTCGCCTACGCCGTCACCGACAGCGACGATCCCTGGCCCTTCATCGTGATCACTGCTCCCGCCGATCGTGTGTTGCAATCGGGCGAGGACGATCCCTATGCCTATCAAGTGTGCAATTCTGGCGAGGATAATCCCGTGCGCGCCCTGGTGTTCGATCGCCAGCCGGTGACCGCGGTCAGCTTCAGCGTCGAAGGCGGCGAGAGCGTGGCCATGACACGTGATACTCAACTACCGATTTTATGGCACGGGAGCTTTGACACTCGCGGACTTGCCGCCGGTGATGTCTCGCTTACGGTAAACGCCGAGGGAACCAAGGCCCGCCAACGCAGTATAACCGTTACTCTGGCCGATGTACCCTGTCCCGAACCGTGGCAGCCTGCCGACGGCGGAATACAGGACGGCGACGTACAGGATGCTGACGGGAGTCTGGCCGACCAGGGTCCGGACGCCGGCAAGGACGCCGGTGAAGACGCGGGCTTACCTGTCGACTCCGACCAGCCCGATGGCGGCCAGACAACCGATCAGGGGCATCCGGCGTCGGAAGGTTGTGGATGTTCAATCAATCGCTCTGCGAGCGGCCTGTTGTTGGGGCTACTATTGTGCCTGCTTTTGCTCTTGCCGCGATCCAGGCGCAAGCGACACAACGGGGTATGAAAATGAAAATGTCGTATCTTGCGCTTCTCGCATTGTTGCTTTCACCTGGAGCAGCAGCACAAGAGCCGCCGCGTAAATTTGTCGACGACGTCGGATTCTGCACCAAGCCTGGGCAAATCGAAAAGATAGTAGATTTGGCTTCTATGGCCGAAGGCAGGTTGCTGTCCGAGACGGCGCACGAGCTTGCGGGCAGGCGCGTGATCGCCGTCATCTCGCCTCATGACGATCATCTGTACGCCGGGCGGGTCTACCTGCACGCCATCCCGGCGGTGGCCGCGGCCCGGACGGTGGTAATCTTCGGCGTTACTCACCACGCCGCGCGTGTCAAGCTGAAAGATCCCAAGAACCTGATCCTGTTCGACGCTCACGAATCGTGGCAGGCGCCATACTCCCCGGTGGCCGTGGACAGCAAGCTCAGGAGCTTCCTGGCAGCCAAGCTGCCGCCTGCGATGGTGCGCACCAGCAACACCGCCCATGACCTCGAGCACTCTATAGAGGCCATGCTTCCTTTTCTGCAGTACGAAAACCGCACACTGAGCATACTGCCGCTAATGGTCAGCGAGTGTGATTTTGAAAACCTCGACAAGAACAGCGCGCTTCTGGCCGCGGCGCTTTACGACTATATCAAGTCTCGAAAGCTGATGCTCGGGCGCGACATCAGCTTTGTGATCTCGACCGACACGACTCATTACGGGCCGGACTTCGACTACGCGCCCTTCGGTCTCGACGCCGCGGCTCACCTGCGCGGCACCGACCAGGATCGCGCCATTGGAAAACGCTGGCTGGCCGGAGAGATTTCCGCAAGCAAGATAAAAGGATTTACCGCCGAGGTCTGGGGCAGGGGAATTCCCTGGTGCGGCAAGTACTCCGTGCCGTTTGGAGTGCTGACGGTGAGCAGGCTTGCCGAGAAGCTGGGACGCAAACTTATCGGTATTCCGCTGCGGTATGGTGATAGCTACAGTCTTGGCGTTCTTCCGACGGGTCCCATAGGGCTTGGAACCACCGCGCCTTTTTCGCTGAAGCACTGGGTGGGTTACTGGGGCATAGCCTACACAATCGAGTAGACCTGTGAAAATCAGGCACAGCGTGTGATCAGGTTTCACGCTCGCGGCCGCCTTCTCCGTAAAAAAGCCCTTATATTTCAATGATGAGATTCGTGGCACGGGTTTTGCTAAACTCTGATAGTGGTTCTTGACCCCAGATCACGGGAGGCATGATGAGCACCCAACAAAGCATTCAAACGACGGCCGGTCAGATTACGTTGCGCCTGTTGAGACCGGCGATGATCGTTCTACTGAGCATGGCCCTGATCTGGCTGATCTCGACCAGCTAACAGTTGGGGCTGATCGCCTCGGAAATGCTATTTCCTACCATTTTTTGCCTGAAACTCCGACTCCCTCGTATTCCAGGATCTTCCGCTGCTCCTTTTGCTGCAACAGAGAAAGCAGTTACAAGTGTTGGATTGGGGAATTTGCCGGCTCTTGACAACCAGACTGCTTTGCGGCAATATCTCAGTAAACTGATAACTAGCCGCGGCCAGTTATCAATTGCCTGAGAGGTCAGACATGCCGCTGGATCCGCCAAGGCGACGATACCTGGAAGCAGACGTCCGAATGGACGCGCTCGCGGACGGGAAGATGGCATTCATCTCCGGGCCGAGACAGGTGGGAAAGACCACTCTGGGACGTTTCATGCTCCAGTCGCGCGAAAACGAATTTACCTGGGACGACCAGCGCTTTCGCAGGGCCTGGGTGCGCGACCCGGTCGGGGCGATGTCCGCGCGCGGCCCGGGACCGGTTCTGCTGGACGAGATCCATAAGGACAGCCGCTGGAAGAGCCGGCTGAAGGGCCTGTATGACCTGCGCGGCGGCGAGATCCAGATGGTGGTCACCGGAAGCGCGCGCCTGGACTACTTCCGCCGGGGAGGCGACAGCCTCATGGGAAGATACCTCCCGTATCGGCTCCACCCGTTCAGCGTGGGTGAGAGGCAGCACCCTCCCGAGCCGGATCAGATTCTGGGCGGTGCAGATCCCGTTTTCCCGGCCGAGGACATCATGAACCTGGGCGCCTTCCCGGAGCCGTTGCTTGGCGGCAGCTCACGCAAGGCCGCACGCTGGAGCCGGCTACGCTTGGAACGGCTGATCAACGAAGACCTGCGGGACTTTCGCAACATCCGCGATGTGCAGGCGCTGCGGGTACTCACCGATCTCCTGCCCGAGCGGGTGGGGTCGCTGCTATCCATCAACGGCCTGCGCGAAGACGTCGGAGTAGCCTACGCCACGATTCGCGACTGGGTGGAGATCTTGAAGGCGCTCTATCATTGTTTTCTGATCCGCCCGTTTTCACGACGCCTGCGCCGTACGATCACTGCGGCTCCCAAGCTCTACCTTTTTGATCTGCTCCAGGTCGAGTCTCCGGCCGCCCGGCGCGAAAACATGGTGGCCTTGCATTTGTTGAAGGCCTGCCACTACTGGACCGATGTCGCTCACGGCGTGTTCGAGCTGATGTTCTTGCGGACCAAGGATGGCAAGGAGGTTGATTTCCTGGTGATCCGCGATCGCAAGCCCTGGATGCTGGTCGAGTGCAAGACCGGCCAGGAATCGCCCGCGTCTGCGCTGATCCACTTCGCGCACGAGTTGGGCACCAGCCGCAACTATCAGCTGGTGGCCCGGCCCGGCCACGACCGTTCTTTCCCCGAGCACGCTATCCGGGTCATGGACACCGAACGCTTCCTGGCCGGGCTCGTTTGAGCCGGAGAAAGAATAAAAGAAACCTTCCGGCGCGAAGTGCTCAAGGCAGCCCGGGCGGGTTTCGCCGGCGCTTGAAGTCGTTGATCAACCCGTTGGTGGACGAGTCATGAGAGGCGACTTGCTCGTCGCCGTCCAGTTCGGCCTGAATCGCCTTGGCCAGTTGCTTGCCCAACTCCACTCCCCATTGGTCGAATGAGTTGATATTCCAGATTACGCCCTGGCAGAAGATCTTGTGTTCGTAAAGGGCTATCAGGCGGCCAAGGCTGAAGGGGGTTATTTTCTTGATCAGCAACGAGTTTGTCGGCCGGTTCCCGCCGAAGAACTTGTGGGGTGCCAGCCTGGAGACGCTCATTTTATCCAGACTGTTGGATTCCAGCTCGGCCTTGACCTCGGCCGCAGTCTTGCCCTTCATCAGCGCCTCTGTCTGGGCGAAGAAGTTGGCCAGTAGGATCTTGTGGTGCTCGCCGAGCGGGTTGTGGCTTTCTATGGGCGCTATGAAGTCGGCCGGGATCAATCGAGTGCCCTGGTGGATGAGCTGGTAGAAGGCATGTTGGCCGTTGGTGCCCGGTTCGCCCCAGATTACCGGGCCGGTGGAGTAGTCTTCGATGCGTTGGCCGTCACGGGTAGTGCTCTTGCCGTTGCTCTCCATGTCGCCCTGCTGGAAGTAAGCCGCGAAGCGATGCAGGTACTGGTCATAGGGAAGAATGGCGTGAGTCTCGGCTCCGAAGAAGTCGTTGTACCAGACACCCAGAAGTCCCATGATCACGGGAATATTCTCGGGCAAAGGCGTTCGGCGGAAGTGCTCGTCCGCCTCGCGGGCGCCTGCGAGAAGCTCCGCGAAGTTGTCTGCACCGATGACGATGGCTATCGGCAGTCCGATGGCCGACCACAGCGAGTAGCGCCCTCCGACCCAATCCCAGAACTCGAACATGTTTTCGGGGTCGATGCCGAAGGCGGTGACTTCCTTGGCGTTGGTGGACATGGCCACGAAGTGACGGGCCACCGCCGCCCGATCGTGTAGCTTGTCGATCAGCCAGGAGCGGGACGAGCGCGCGTTGGTCAGAGTCTCCTGGGTAGTGAAGGTCTTGGAAGCTACCGTAAAGAGAGTGGTTTCGGGATCCAGCGGCTTGAGTGTCTCGGCCAGTTGAGTGCCGTCAATGTTGGAGACAAAGTGGACGTGCAGTCCCTCTTGCCAGTAAGGCCTGAGCGCCTCTGTGACCATGACCGGGCCCAGGTCCGAGCCGCCGATGCCCAGGTTGACCACGTCGCTGATGCGCTTGCCCGTATGCCCTTTCCAGGCGCCGCTGCGGACCGACTCGCTGAAGGAGCGCATCTTGTCGAGCACGTTATGAACCTCGGGCATGACGTCCAGGCCGTCTACGAGTATGGGCTGTTCCGGGAGGTTGCGCAGCGCCACGTGCAGCACGGCGCGATTCTCGGTGACGTTGATCTTGTCACCAGAAAACATGCGCTCGATCCATTCTCCAAGGCGCGCCTGCTCGGCCAGCGCAAACAGTAGTCCGAGCGTTTTTTCGGTGATGCGGTTCTTCGAATAATCGAACAGCAGATCGCCGAGTTCGATCGAGAACTTCTCGAATCTTTGCGGATCCTTCTCGAACAACTCGCGCATGTGAACCGAGCGCATCTCGTCGCGGTGTTCGAGAAGAGCTTTCCAGGCGGGCGATTCAGTGAGCCGCGACATGGCAGGCGTCCTTTTCAGATGTTGAACAAGAAGGCAATATCATGTTAGAGCCCATCTCGAAAACCAATTTTTCGATCACCAGCGGTGCCCCTTCGGGGTTTCCGAAGCAAACAACGGTTTTTTCCAGGAGAGATCCATGGGCGATGAAAAGACGGTCAGTGAGGAGATTCGCGGGCATGTCTTCCTGATGGGTTTGAACCGCCCGCGGAAGATGAACGCCTTCAACCTGCAGATGTTGCGCGAGTTGGGCGAGGCCATCGAGCGTTACGAGGCCGACGACGAGCTGCGCTGCGCCGTGCTATTTGCTCACGGTGACCATTTCACTACAGGCCTCGACCTGGCCGAGGTCGGCCCGGCGGTCGCCCGGGGCGAGGACATTTTTCCGGATGATCGTATCGATATCGTCGATTTGACAGGTCCGCGCCGCCAGAAACCGCTGGTCTGTGCCGCCCAGGGTTATTGCCTGACGGCGGGGCTCGAACTTCTGCTGGCGGCCGATATCCGCTTGGGCGCAAGCGACCTGCGAATCGCCCAGATGGAAGTCAAGCGCGGCATCATGCCCTTCGGGGGCGCCACGCTGCGCCTGCCCCAGGTGGCCGGCTGGGGAAACGCCATGCGCTACCTGCTCACCGGCGACGAGTTCGATGCGCAGGAAGCCCTGCGCATCGGGGTTCTGCAAGAGGTGTGTGAGCCGAACCGGCTGCTCGATCGCGCTTGTGAAGTGGCCGACCGCGTGGCGGCCCAGGCCCCGCTGGCCGTGCGTGAGATTCTTCGCTCGGCCCGCCTGCCGTTCGAGCATGGGCGCCTGGCAGTGATCGAGATCCTCAACGCCCAGGCCCGGGGCCTGATGACCAGCGCGGATGCCATGGAGGGCATGCTCTCGTTTGTCGAACGCCGCCAGGCGCGCTTCGAGGGGAAATAAACAGATGGAATGGTTCACCGAAGAGATCCGCCTGCTTCGAGACAACGTCGCCCGCGCGGCGCGCGAGAAGATCGCACCGCGCGCGGCCGAAAGCGACCGGCTCGGAGAGTTCGATCGCGAGATCGAAAGATTGCTGTGGGATCTCGGTCTGCTCGAGATCATGTTGCCGGCAGGCAGGGGAGGGCTGGAAGAAGACCGCTGCACCGCTTTGTGCGTCTGCGCCGAGGAGATCGCCAAGGTGTGCGCCTCGTCGGCCTTGATGCTGATCATCCAGGCGGTCGGTAGTTTTCCAATTTTATCTGCCGGCAGCGAACAGATTCTTGCCGAGTACCTTCCGCGTCTTTCCTCGGAAAGAACACTGGCCGCCTACCTGGTGACTGAGCCGGGCGCCGGCTCAGACGTGGCAGCGGTGGCCACGACCGCCCGCAGGGTGGGCGACTACTACCTGCTCAACGGCGTCAAGCAGTTTGCCACAAATGGCTCCGTAGCCGGGGTCTACTCGGTGCTGGCCCGCAGCGGGCCCGGACGCCACGACGGGCTGACCTTCTTCGCGGTCGACCGCGACACTCCGGGGGTCTCGACCGGCAAGCACGAGGACAAGCTCGGGCAGCGCGCATCGAACACCGCCCAGGTGGTTCTCGAGGATGTGCGGGTGCCGGCCTCACATGTACTTGGCGAAGTCGGTGAAGGTTTCAAGATTGCCATGCGCGATTTCGACATGTCGCGGCCGGCGATAGCCGCCCAGGCCCTGGGCATCGCCGAGGGCGCGCTGGCGGCGATGGTAGAACACGCCCGTGAGAGAAAATCTTTCGGCAAACCGATAGCCACCCACCAGCTAGTGGCTGCCATGATCGCCGATGCGGCGACAGCGATAGAGGCCGGACGCGGTTTGGTCTACCGCGCCGCTCGCCAGCACGACCTGGGCAAGTCGAATACGCTTTTGGCCTCGATGGCCAAGTGCTTCTGCGGCGACGCCGCCATGCGAATTACGACGGACGCCGTCCAGGTGCTCGGCGGCTACGGTTACACAAAGGATTATCCGGTCGAGCGCATGTTCCGCGACGCCAAGCTGACCCAGATTTTCGAAGGAACCAACCAGATCCAGCGCCTGGTGATCGCCAAGCGGCTGCTGGCCGATTGAATCTAAGAACCCGAGCGCAAGGCCTCGGCCGCCTTGTTGACCAAGGCGCGGATCTGCGCGGTGTCGAAGGGCTTGGCGATGAAGTCGAAGGCGCCTTTCTCCATGGCCTTGCGTGCCATGCTCATCTGAGCAAAGGCGGTCATGATGATCACTTTGCACTGCGGAGAACTGGTCATGACCCGCTCCAGTACCTGCAGGCCGTCGACGTCGCCCATGACGACGTCGGTGACGACGATGTCGAAGCTCTTTTCACCCAGGCGCCGCAGAGCCAGAACGGGATCCTCGAAGACCTCTACCTCGAAGCCTGCCTTACTCAGGGCGAGACGCAGGCTCTTGCCGACGATGGGCTCGTCGTCGATCACCAGCACATCGAGCACTTGCGTGTCGTTTGCTTCCATGATTCCTCCCAGACCACCTGATACGGCATAGTCATTACAGTTTGGAAATGTTTGTCGAAGCTGTTCACGTTTCTGTTAGCAAGTCTGGCGTCCTCGGGCGCCAAAATTACGCTCAAGAGAAGCGACCCAGTATTCCTTCGAAAGCTTCAATGTCCACCTTCTCCACACCTTCGATTTTCTTGAGCCTGTCTTCTATTTCGGACTTGCGTCTTTTTTGTGATCCGCCCTGCAGGCGTGTGCGCACCTGCAATCTGCCGCCGTCAGACGTCACTTCGATGCCAGGGTCGAGATCGACTAAAGCCGCTTTGGCGCGGCATGCCAACTCAGTGTCCTGCATGCAGCGCAGCGAGTAGGTCATCGGGCGGTAACGACGCAGCTTTATGGTCTCGGCAATTATGCTCACGGCCGTCTCTGTGTCCAACTGGGAAGTGTTGATGACCAGATCGAAGTTACTGGTGTCATCATCGTTCGCGCCGAAAAGCAGCCGGGCGATCTCCAATCGCTGACGGTCTTCACGCAGGATCGTTTTCTCGGCTTCCCGGCCGTTGACGTTTGTGCGCTTGATCATTTCGGCCACTCGTTGAGCAACGGGAGCATGCACGCGAACCGTGAAGATGTGTGAGACTCCCTTGACCATCAAGTGCCCGAAAGGGCCGTGATAGACCAGATCGTCTTCGACAAGCCTGCGTGCCAGGGCGGCCTGGACATGGGCGCTGAGTATTTTTCTACTCGACAGTGACATGCCGAAAAGCGAAGGCGCCTGGCTGAACGCCCGCTGCAGCTTCTGGCGGTCGAATCCTGAAGCATTAGCGGCGTCGTCGAAAATCTCGTCCTCGATGCAGTCGTAACCCAGCTGATCGGCGATGGTCTTAGCGATTTCCTTGCCGGAAGAGTAAGACAGCTTGGAAATGTTGATACAAGACATGACTATTCTCCCGATCCGGCCGACGAGAAACCCTCAGCCTTGTGCGCGGAGATTTCCGCCGGGACTGTCGTTACTGGCAACTGCACGGTGAAGGTCGAGCCCTTGCCCAACTCGCTTCTGACCAGAATGTAGCCGCCTAGTTTGCGCAGGATTCCGCGCGAGACGGACAGACCCAGACCTGTTCCCTTGCCTGTCGGCTTGGTGGTGAAGAACGGATCGAAGATCTGGCCCATCATGTGTTCGGGGATTCCGGGACCGTTATCGGTGATGTCTACGCCCAGGTATCCCTCACGTCGATCAGGGCTAATACGGATACTGATTTCGCCCTTCTCGGGCAGGACATCTACTGCGTTAAGAATCAGGTTCATGAAAACCTGGCTGAGCAACTGCCTGTCGCCGTGAACTGCCGGCAGATCGTCGGGCAAGTCAGTTATCAAATGGATCTTCTTCATTCTCATGTGGTTTCCGACGAGTTGGATCGTCTCGACGACGATCTGGCGCAAGTCGAGCGGCCTTATGCTGGCTTCGCTCTGGCGAGCGAAATCGAGCAAGTTGGCGACTATCTTCTTGGCCCGCTCCGATTGGTCTACAACGTCGTTGATCATTTCTTGCCGCTCGTCTTCTTCGAGCGATTTGTACTCGTCTTTGAAGAGCGAGGCGGTCAGCATGATGTTGTTCAGCGGGTTGTTGAGTTCATGGGCCACGCCGGCCACCAGTGTTCCCATGGCCCTGAGTTTGTGTGACTCGGTCAGGATACGATGGTGCCTGTCCAGCTCTCGTACCATGCGGTTGAGCGTCAGCGCCAGCTTGGAGAACTCATCACGATATTTCCGCGTGGGCGTGATGGGAGTGAAGTCACCGTCGGCTATGCGCTTTGTGTATTCCATGAAACGGGTCAATGCCCCGATGATCTGACGGGCTAAAAAAACGCCCACGACCACCATCAGCACCGCCAGCGCCGCCAGGAAGAAAAAAGGTATCCGGCGGGCAAGCGTGATCATTGACTGTACCAGCCTGCGTTCCTTGATCACGAAGTCCCGGGCCAGTTTGAGCACCTTGGCGCCGTGATCGCGCAGTGCGTTCTCGTGGCGCTCGCGCTCTCCACGGCCGACGGCGTCGAGCAATTTGAGATACTCAGCCAGCTGCGATTTCATTACATCGAGCGGGCGTTTCCCGACAGTCTTGAGAAAGCGCTCGGAGTTTCTTTCTGTGAGATGCTGGGCCCTGTGTGCGTGCTCGCGAGCGTCATCAAGGTTGGTACCGTAAAGCAGGAAGTTCTTCTCGAACCTGCGCGCCTGTTGCAACTCGACCTTGTAGTCGTCTGCCACCTCGAGGAACAGTATCTTGTCCTGCACCTCACCCATGATATCGATGGACCACAACACGGTTGCCAAGGTGAGCACGAAGAACAGCGCGAAGGCCAGCAGCAGTTTCGCCCTGATACTGAAAGTAGGTCGTTCCTGGAGGGCCCTGTCGGCCGCCGCTTCGAACTCAACGTCACGGGAAGACAGATCTTCGGATGTCAGCACCGACCCCAGTGACGGGGCTTTGTTTTCCTTGGGTGATTCGTTGTTACTTTCGGTCATTCGACCTTCCCGCCTCACGGGGAGGAGCCGCTTCGTGATTTCTTAATCTCCTGTGTCGCCTTGTGAATTACCTTGCTGAGATCCTTTGGCCGGAAAGGCTTGGCAATGAAATCAAAAGCTCCCTTGGCCTGGGCCTCTCGGGCAATCTCAGCGGTTGCATAACCGGTAATCATGATAGTCCTGGTTTGCGGCGCGTTTTTCATAACCGCGTCGAGCACGTCGATCCCGTCCACGTCATCCATACGGATGTCCGTGACTACAATATCGAAGATTCTTTGCGCGAGTCTTTCGATGGCCGCCGTGCCGCTCATGAAGACCTCGATCTCGTAGCCCTCGGCTTCCAGGGCCTTTTTCAACCGCTTTCCGACTATTTCCTCATCATCGACCAGCATAATGGAAATCTTGTTTTCCATTGAGTATTCCTCAGGCGGCGGCTTTTCCGCGGGTGGCGACCAGCGACGCGTGCACCCTGCGCCGTTGCAAATAGGCTTTGAAGACGAAGAACAGAATCATGATCATGCCGCCGATACCGCTGATGTACAACAACGCCTTGCTGCCGGTGTTGAAATATGTGTCCATCTCGGCCGGGAAGTCGACGTAGCCGAGCTTGCGCAGGTAGACCGGAATGGCGATCACTCGGCTCACGACACAAATAATGATGATCAAGGCGGTCACCAGTCGAATGAACACCTCGCGCACGACCTTGGTGCCGTAGACGCCCAGGTGAATTCCGATCAGCGAACCAAGATAAAGCAGCAGCGTCAGGCGCAGGTCGACCATTCCTTGCAGGGCGAAGTTAAGAGCGCCGTAGGCGCCCATGAACATGGCCAGATACAGTTCGGTGCCTGCGGCCACCTGGGACGAGATGCCGAAAACATAGATCATGGCCGGTACGCCGATGAAACCGCCGACTCCGATGGTGCCGGCCAAATAGCCGGTCGCCAGCCCGCAGACCAAAATCACCCACAACGAGACTTTAACATCGGCCACCGGCAAGTTGATCATCGGGTGCAGGTTGAGGCGGCCTAGAAAGTCGACAATCTTTCGCGAGGGCTTGTTGTCTGCGGATTTTCTCGAGCGGATCATATCCTTGATCATCGAAATCGAGACGAAAGCCAAAACGATGGAGAAAACCAGGCTGATGTACAGGTCGGCCCCGGCGCCGTGCTCGCCTCCCTCGCCGCCGGATCCTTCAAACATCATCTTCATCACCCAGACCGCCAGGTTGATGCCCAAGGCGGCCGTGATCAGCATAAAGGCGGCCAGTTTCTTGTCGACATGCCCCATCTTGCCGTGTTCCCGGGAGCCGATCATGGCTTTGCCGAACTTGTGGGTGATGTTACTGGCCACCGCCACCGGGCCCGGCACGCCGATATTCATCATGCCGGGGGTCATGAAAAAGGCACCACCGCTTCCGATGAAGCCGCTGAGCGTGCCGCCGATGAACCCCAGCAGCACAACCTGGCCTATGATCGCCAGGTCGATTTGAACGAAATAGTTGCCCATTAGGAATTCAGGCATGTTTACGACCCTCGTATGTTGTTAGCGTCCTTTGCATCGCACGTGGCATCATCCGAACCGCAGCAATCTGAAAAGAAAACGGGTAAAGCCGCCGTAGCAGAAAGCAAAGACAGGCACGAAGACAGCCACGGCCACGGCGCTCAATATCCTGTGACTGGTGCCGGCTTCTTCGCAGCCCGTGAAGAAGCATGTTCCCTGGTTGATGAAACCGAGCACGGTCTCCTGGTTCGTCATGACCAGTAGCAAAAGCACAACCGTCACGGCGGCTAAAAAAAGCATCTTAATAAGTTGCGCCGGGCCAAACATGAATTGCGATTTCATCTCGGCCGCCTCGATCACCGGCATGCGCAGGCTGTCGCTGAGAAAGCTCACCATTTCCTGTGTCCGGCGTTTGCTGACGGCGGCACCCTTGGTCACACACAGGTCTCCGACCACTACCAGGTTGTATGCTATGGTCCGATCAATATTTGAAAGCAGTTCCTGGGGACCACCCGTTAGCAGGCGGTAGCCGCCGGCGCGCCCGGCAGAGATGAGGCGCTCGCGTGTCTTGCGCATGCCCTGATCGAGGTTGGAATCGCGCTCGATCACGCTATCGTCGAGAATTCCCCCCGTTTCCGCAGGTGCCGGCGAAGGGGTATCCGCTTCGGCCTCGGCCCGGGCAGGCGCATGATCGCTTTCTTCCTTGAGTTGAACCAGCTCTACCGCGGCGTTCCAGCGGCCGGCCACCTGCAGAATTTGATCGAGGGATTCGCCCTCGGGGTTGAATTGCTCCTGGACCCAGAGCACGTTGGTCGAGGCCATGGTGCACATGACTTCCCCGATGCCCTCGATCTTCGAGAGAACTTCCGGGATCAATCCGGCCCGGGAGGCGTCGCGCGGCAAGTAGGTTACCGAGATCTGTCCGCGGTCCGACCTGATTTTGACGTCTATGTCGCCGGTGCGCTGATCGGCACCGATAGCCAGCCGGCAGCGGGCCGCCAGCCACAGGTCGCTTACGGTCTGCAGCGTGGCCGGGGTTGCCTGAAACTCTGGAAGCTGAGCCATCGAGAGCAAACCGGTCGCCGCGTTTTCGACATTCACGTGCGACAGGTTGATCACAATGTCGTAGGAGCCGGGATCGTGCCAGTCGGTGTTGTACAGGCTGCGCACCCAGCGGCGGCGATCCTCGTCAACCTCCGCGATGTATTTGTGTGCCTTCTCCCGGTCCAGCCTGAGGCGCTGCATGGCCGCCTGCATGCGCTGCTCGGGGTCCATGATTGCACGCACGCGCAGAACATGTGTAACCCCGGGGAGAACCAGGTGTCCGGTTCTCCCATGGTAGACCAGGTTGTTCTTCAAGGCCCGTTCGCAAAGCGTGGCCGTAACGAATGCCTTGTATCGCTCTTTATCGATGGCCAGTTGTTCGCTCATCGGCCGACGGCGAAGCATATTCATTTCGAGCTTGCCGACCGGGATGCCGGCCCCGGTGGCCGCGTCGGTAATTTCCTCGCGGGACAGGCAATCGCTACCCAGCTTCGCGGCCAGGGCCTCGGCCAGTTTCTTGCCTCCGGCGAAAGTTCCTCGCGACACGCAGATGATTTGCATCGCAAACCTTTCGTAAAAATTCGATCGTCGCAGCATAATTGATGCCGCGAGTGAATTCAAGCGAATAGGGCTTTACTCGAGGATGATCCGCACTCCTCCGAGGTCTTCGAGATTGTGGGGAAACTTGTCGCCCGGGGCGCCGATGAACATGTAGTTTTTCTCTACGCCGTATTCCTTGGAGAGCTTTTCTATCGTCTTGGGATTGAACTTGCCCTTGCGCAGAACCAGATCGATCTTTATCTCCGGATAGGCCTCGTCCAACATTTCGAGATCGCGCTCGAGGTCCTCTGGAACGTCTTGGCGTTTGTCGAAAAGATGTATCACCCGTACGCGCTTGGTCAGTTCGTTTTGTCTGACGTAGAGCATGGCGCTGTTGAGCGAGGCCAAGCTGTCGCCGCGGGTGAAAAAGATGATGCCCAGCGAGTTGATGGCGTCGATCTTGTCCATGATGCGCTTGCTCATACGCTCCTGGAAGCGGCCGAGTCTGGCCGCGATTCCTCGCAACATGACCAGCAGCACCTTGAGAAGGTGGATGCGCAGGAACATCAGGCCGACGACAATCACCGTTGGTACGAAATATGTCAGAAAGAACTTGAGATTGCGGCTGTCTATCTTGATGTTGCCTATCAGGCCGGCGACGGTCAGTGAAAGCGCCAGGATGACGGTCGGCCAGCCGGCCCGGACCGGGCGGCGCATCCTGCTGCGGCGCACCTTGAGCAGAATGTTGCCGATCACGAAAAGCGCCATCACGCCCAGAAACGAGAGGGTGTAGACGCCGGCTAAAGCCAACAGGTCGCCGCCGGTCACCAGGATGATCGAGGTGCACAGCAGGAAGAAAAGGATGAAGATACGATGATTGGTGCCGCGCCGGTTCTCCTTGAGCAACAACTGGGGCAGGCAGCGGTCGAGAGTCATTCGCCGTACCAGCCCGCTGACGCCGACGAACGAGGTCAGCACCGCCCCGCACAGCACCAGGGCGGCGTCGACCGCCACCACGGTCTGCAACCAGGCTCCGGAGGCCTGGCCGCCCATTATTGCCAGCAGGTAGTCCTGGTTGTCCTTGAACGTGATTACTGGCATCGGCAGCACGCCCAGCGCCAGCAAGGCAATCAGAGGATTGAAGACGGTGACGGCGATCCACATGTTTCTGAGTGTCTTCGGGAAGACCCCGGGAGCCTGTTCCTCGACGAAGTTGGCCGACGACTCGAAGCCGCTGATACCCAGTAGTCCCGCGGAAAATCCGAAAAACAAGGCCAAGGCTACGCCCCTGCCTCCCGGCAGCGGCGCGTTCCAGTTGGCCGTAAAAACCTCGGGGTGCAGGAAGAAGTATATCCCTCCGGCGACGCACAGGACGACCAGTGTAACAATATGAAAGATGAAGATCGCAAGCGCGGTGCGGGCCGACTCGGTGATGCCAATGATGCTTAAAATCATGAATACGGCCAGCAGGCAGATGATGGCGGGAATGACCGGGACATTGAAAAGCGACTTGTCGACATAGGCCACGGCGGTCTTGCTGCTGATTACCGCTGTGGCCATGTACGAGAGGATCGTCATGCAGGCGGCGATCGATGCCTTGAATTTGGTGGTCGAGTTCAGAAGCGCGTTGTAGGCGCCGCCGTTGAGCGGCAGCGCCCCGACCACTTCAGCGTAGATCTTGCGAAACAGGTAGAGCAGCCCGGCCACCGCCAGCAGGCAGAAAGGAGCCAGGCGGCCGGCGAATCGGGTGGCGATGGCCGCCACGTAAAGGCAGGAAGAGGTAATGTCGTTGCCGCAGATGCCGGTGGCGAACCACTGGCCGAGTCGTGCATGGTGCGCCTTGGGGGCCGAACCCGGCTCGGGTTCGTGATGTTCGACCGGAGAATGCTCGGCGACTTCCACTCCCCGCACCTGGCGGCGCGCCGAAATTCGCTTCTTGCGGGCCTTGGCGATTGGATCTTTGGGCATGGCGTCGATTGTACCCGGCTTTCGCCGCAGGTAAAGAAGTTCTTATTTCTTTTGAACGTCCAGCGGGTCCCGGGTGCGGTAGGTAGCGTCAACGTGCGGTATCAGCTCCCGGATGAACGAATCCTCGTAGCGCCGTGGCGGCTTGTCGCGGCCCATCTGGTTTGCGAAAAAGGTGCCCGAGTTGCAGTCATCCTGACAGCGACCGTCAGGAAAAATCATGATGAATTTCTGCAGGGTGCCCTCGTTCATCCACGGGTCGGAGAACAGGGCGGTGGTGGTCAGCACGTCGGCATCCATACCGATGCCGTGGATCAAGTAAAGCACTGGATAGCGCTTTTCGGGGTGCTCGTCGTATCCGGGCGGCAGAAAAACATAGTATTGGCGATCCTGGCCGAGGATTTCCGAGTGGTAGGTACGATCGAGTACCTGGGCCGGATCGGGAGGATCGAGCACTTCGAAGTCGCCGTCCGGCCAGCGCTGGGAGATGAAAGACATCATGGTGAAGAAGCGGTAGAAGATCTGCGCTCCGTTTCCTACGTGGCCGCCGTCGCCGGCGTCAATCTCTTGCTGAGTGGCGTCCGGGTTGCCATAGATGATCATCAAGTCGCGCCCGATGTTATCCCAGTCGATGTAGTGGATGTCGTAGGGACCGTCATAGTCTTTCTTCAATACGGATGCGTAACGATTCCTGAGATCCACCTGCCGGCCGCGGGCTATGAGCTTACCGGCGAAGGCCTCGGATGAGAACTTGAAACCCAAGTGGTCACGGATGCCGACATCGATGTAGAAGTCGAGGCGATCGAGCTCGCGGCCACTCAGGTTCTGAACCAGTTGCGAGGGGTCGTACATGACCGCGGTGCGCAGCACGTGCGGGTTGTAGTCGAAGTGCCCGTTGCCCTCGCCCCAATCGTATGGCGAGTCGGCGGTACCGGCCACACCGTCGAGACCGTAATCCAGGTACGGCTCACCCTCATCGTAGAGGTGGTTGTTCTCGGTTCCCATTCCGTTTTCCAGGATATCGTAGTCATCGCCCGAGGGATCCGGGTTTGTCTGAGAGTCATAACCGGGTTCGTCGGCGTCGGCCAGGCCGTCTTCGCCGACATCGTCGTAACGCTCGCTGAGCTGGAAAATGACAGGTTCGCCCGAGTCACGCTTGCCGTTGTCGTTGATATCCACGGCATAGGTGAGCTCAACCGGCTGGGTCGCGGCCACGCTTGGGTCGAAGATTCCCTGTTCCGGTCCGTCGCCTTCGCAGAACGTGATCACCGGCCACTGGCCCTCGGGATTGAAACGCCAGTCGTAGAAACCCGTAAGTTTTATCGGGTTCGTGCATTTTTCTTGTTTCGTTCGCGAGAGGTATTCAGCCGGCATTCCCGCGGCCATGTAGTGGTTTTTGGGATTGAACGAGGCCAGGTTTCCATAGGCGATGAACATGTCCTGGAAGGTCTCGATCATCGACTCGCGGTCGAAGCCGCCGCCCGAAGGGCCGCCGCAATCCATGTGCTCGTAGTCCTGGGTCTGGTCGGGATCGCGGCACATTTTTCCAATCTCGGGGGGCGAGCAGAAGCCGCCCAGCATGCCGTCTTTGAACCAGTGGATCAGCATGCCCAGATCGAGCGCCCCGCCAGAGGGAGCGATGATGTCGAAGTATTCGTGGTAGTGCAGGCCCAGTTCGGCCGCGGTCATGGCACCCATCGATGCGCCGCCGATGGCCCTGAAGACATAGTGACGCGCAGAATCGGGTTGCGCGCTCTGCGTAGATCCGCAGCCGCCAAGCGCAAGAATCAAAGCCAGAGCAGATGCCAAGACCGAAAAAGATTTCTTGTTCATCTTTTTGGCTCCTTTTAGAACCAGGCCGATACAGACAGCGCCAGCTGGTGCGATACGGTTTTATAGGTACCGTTGGCCTTGCCCTCGGGATTCAAGTAATCGCCGCCTCCGACGTCGTTGTTCTTGGTGCCCTGCCAGAAGGCCAGCATGTAGCCGACATCGGCGCCCCAGAAGCCGCCGCGATAACCGAGGCCGACCGAGATCAGGTTGCGAAAGCCGTCCGGCAGGGAGGGGTCGTAGGTCGAGTCGGGCACCGGGCTGGTGACCAGCCCCCAGCCGGCCCTGACCGTCCACGAGTCTAGTAATGTGTACTGGGCGCCCAGCGAGAACTGGATCGATTCGCCCCAGTTCTTGACGATCGGGTCGGCGTTAAGCGAATCAGAACATGTTCCGTCGGCCACGCAGTCGAAGGTCATACTGAGCCGGTCATAGCTCGAAAACAGCGTCAAATAGACATCGGCCGCGATTACCAGATCGTCTATGCCCAAATAGGCCAAGCCGAAGTTCATGTTCCAGGGCAAGTTGATGGTGACCCGGCCGGTGGTCTCGTCGGGTACGGCCATTCCCAGCAGATCGATTGCGGCAATCCCGTCTGCATTGAAAGAAAAGCGGGCCGTACCCGCAAAATCGAGTGACACTCCCGAGCGAACGGCGGCGCCGAAGGACAAGAGCCCCGGCAATTCGGCGTAGACGGACAGGTTGAAACCGTGGCCGAAGCCATTGCCGGTCATGCGCAAAGAACCTTCGGGATTGGAGATTGTCCCCAGGCTGGGAGCCTCTGCCGCCCGCAGGTCGGTCTGGCGGCCAAGGCGGGCGGTGCCATAAACGAAGTCGTAACCCACGGCCAGCGAAAGTTTCAACCTGTCTCTGAATCCCAAGATGCCTGCCAGGTCGACCGCCACCACCGGTTGGCTGAAGAATGTCTGGATCTCGGTCTCGGTGGCTATGAAGCGCCCGTCCCAGTCGCCGGGCCAGTAAGTGCCGAGCCCGAAGGGATTGTTCAGGCCGAAGCCGACCGAGATGTGCGCGGCATCGATGCGGTATGACGCGTAAAGATGTATGGGAGTGAATAGTTTCAGTTTGGCGTCGGCGGAATTCTCACCGTCGTTGACGGTTTTTTCGATGTATTCACCGCCGGCGTAGCTCTCATACTGTCGCGGGTTTGCCGGCCGCCCGGCGGCGTCGTAGTGGATGGACGGCAGAATGGCCGTTACACCGAGTTGAAGCTGCATGCCGGGAAGCTCGCTGATGGCCGCCGGGTTGAAATACAGGCAATCGACGTCTCCGGCGACGGCAGTGCGGGCGTTGGCCATCCCGGTTGACGAAGCCCCGTGCTCGTAGATCTGAAACCCGCCCGCCCGAGCCTGCTGGCAGAATGACGTAAACGCCATCAAAAAGAATGCGCCGAGTGTCTTTTTCATGGTCTCTCCTTGCTGTCGGAAATCAGTCTGCCATTGTCATCGAATCTTGTAAAGCAAGCGGGGAACCCTTTTACTCCTTCGAGCTTGATTCTTGCATTCTAGACAGGCAAAATCGCTTCATGGATCGGGGGCTCAGAATTCTACTATTTTTAGTACTTGTCGTTGCTCCGGGGAATACGTTTGCCCAGGGCGAAGAGGGCGAGGACGTCGAAGTCGAAATGTTCTTCTCCGAGGATGAGACGGTCACTTCGGCCGCCCGGCACGAGCAGGAGATCGGGATGAGTCCCTCGGCCATTACCGTAATCAGCCGCGAGGACATCGAGACTACAGGGGCGACCAACCTGGGCGACCTGTTGCGCCTGGTGCCGGGCCTGGACGTGATCATAACCTCGCCGGCCTTCACCTCTGTTGCCGCCCGGCTCGACTGGACGCCCGAGAACAACCATTGCCTGGTGCTGATCGACGGGCGCGAGGTCAACAACGAATTAATGGGAACGACAACTTTCGAGATTTTACCGGTCTCGGTAAACGACATCGAGCGGATCGAAGTGATCCGCGGCCCGGGTTCGTCCCTGTACGGCGCAAACGCTCTTTCCTGCGTCATCAGTATTACGACCAGGCCGATACCCGACGGGACATCGGCCTGGGTGGCCGCCAGGGGCGGTGAGGTGGGCACCTACGCGGTTGCCGGTCGGGCCTCGGCCGGAAGCGACCGGATGAAATTTGCGCTGGCCGGTGGCGGCAACTATGCCGGTTCTTTCAGCGACCCGCGACTGCTTGGCATGAAGGCCTGGAGGTTGTCCGGCCAGGCCGAATATGCGCTTTCAGACGGCAGCCGCTTGCTGCTCGACGGGGGGTTCGTTACTGGAACCGGCGAGATGTCGGTCACACTGAGCGGGATCGACGGCGAGCTGAGTTTCGGATCCTTGCGCCTGGCCTACAGATCGGACGACCTGGATGCACAGCTTTTCTGGACCCGTGGCAACTTCAGTGCCGATTTTCATGATTCGCTCTACTACGCGGGGATTCACCTGGCCGACTTCAGGCCGGTATATGTGACCGGAGACGTGATGGACGGCGAAGTGCAGTGGACGTTGCCGCGGTTCTATTCAGCGTTGATGATAATGCTGGGCGCCAGCGGCCGATTTTCGCGGGCCGCTTCCGACGAACTGCTGGACGGAGACAGCTATGCCGACGTATCCAGCCCTGACTATCACAAGCCGGGAATCGAGCACTTCGAAGCGCGTGCCGGAGCCTTCGTGCATGCCGAACTTGCGCCGGCTGATTGGGTGACCGTCACCGGCGGGGCACGCTTCGATTACAACACCATGACGGACATATTCATTAGCCCCAGGCTGGCGGCTGTTTTCAGGCCGGCCCGCGAGCAGTTCGTTCGATTGGGAATTGCGCGCTCGTTTCGCAAGCCGGCTTTCTTCGAAACCAGCATCCACCCGATGGTCGATTTCCCGTCCGATAGTCCTTTGACCGGAGACGACCGGGATTTATTTCAGGAGTTCATGAGCCGCGTGCTGGGAGATAGCGACCTCGGAAACGAAGAGTTGATCGCCATCGAGGCCGGATACATGGGCAGGTTTCTGGATGGGCGCCTGAGCCTGTCCGCCGATTTGTTCTACAATATTTACCGGAACGAAGTGACCCTGTTTTCGAACATCAAGAAAAACGAGCGCGGGCTGCCGGATCTTCAGGCCAGCCAGGTAAAAAACTTCAACGAGGGCGATCCGCTCTACACGGCCGGCGGCGAGTTTTCCATCCGCTACTCGCCGTCGAAATATTTTTTAGTGCAAGCCTCCTGGACTTACCGGGAAGGACTCAACCGTTACAGTAACATAAGCCCCAAGAACCTCCTGTCTCTGGGCGGGCGCTTCCGCACCGAGTGGGGACTGCTGGGAAGCCTGTATGCCTTTTCACGATCGGAATTCTGGAACTTCTGGCTATCCAATCCAAAGGGGATTCTGGAAGACTTCGAGACTGATCATCTGGAGACATCTATTCTGGTGCTGGGCAAACTTGGCTATCGCTGGTCGCCCTCGGAGAACAGTCAACTGGAAGTCGGCCTGAAGCTGTTTCTGCCGATATCCCCGGGTTCGGCGCCTTACTTCCGCTATTACGAGTTGGGCGGCGGCCTGACGCCAGGCGGCCAAAGCTACGGCGGCGACCTGCTCAGGCGAATGGTGACCTGCTATCTTGAAGGATCGTTCTGAATCTTAGTTTCCGAATTTGTTGCGGTGGGTGAACTCGGCGAGTTCTTTACGCTTGGGGGCCGTGCCCTCTTTGGCCGGCCTGCCTATGGGGATAAGTTCGTAGAGCTTTAGGTCGTCAGGCAAGCCGAGAACCCGGCCGGCTTTTTCATGATCGAGCAATCCCAGGTGTAATGAGCCCAATCCCTCGGCCCAGGCCGCCAGGCAAATATTCTGGCAGGCGATGCCCATGTCGAACATCACCCAGTCGCCGTAGACGGTCGAGTGTTTGCCGTTATAGCTTCCCGAGATGCCCTGTCGTCCGCAGGCGGCCAGCACCACAGGGGCCGCCAGGATCGACTTGCGCCCCGGGTTGCTCTCCGGTACGCAGTCTGCGAGCGCCGCCTTGACCTCGGTCTTGTCGACGATGACGATCTCACACGGCTGCAGGTTGACCCACGAGGGGGCCCAGCGGACCGCCTCGAGGATCTTTTCGAGTTGGTCCTCGGAGACGGGATCGTCTTTGTATTTTCGCATGCTGCGCCTGGTTTTGATGCACTCGTGTACGTCCATTTCGCGCTCCTTGTGGATTGACTAAACTAAATCGAAAGGCTCGAGTTTGTGACCCTTGGCCCGGCAGGGATTGCCGGGGTAGAAGGTCCAGCTGCCGTCGTCGAGATCGAACAACGAACATGCCAGCGTTTGTCCATGCAGCTGATCTTGCGGATGGCGGCATGGAGAATACGGCGCGCCCTCATGACTTGAAAGAGCCTTGACCAGGTCGGCGCCGCCTATTTCAGGGAGGCGTTTGTCATACCCGGCCTTGATCTTGGACAAGACCTCGTAACGAGTCGTCGAAGAGCCGCCGACATAATCGATGTCCTGCGGAACGTCCCGCATGCCAGGCAGCAGCAGGTGGTTGGTGTGGACGTACAGGCCCTCGACTTCGTATGACTCTTGGCGATCGAGGGATGTCTCGAGCGAGATGATCTTCTTTTCCGTAACCGAGGCCAGGTTGAAATGAAAACCGAAGGCTCGCTGCCGATTGCAGGCAACCAGGCGGGCCTGATCGAGGCTGCGCGCATCCAGCACGGCCCGGTCGATGAAATAGCGCGGCACTCCGAGCCGCCAGCTCTTCGAGGCTATGAAGTTGGTGGTCAATATCAGGCCGGCCGAGTTGATAGCCGGGCCGTTGCCGGGCAGGATGCCGGGATAGGAAAGCCCCACAAAGGCAGGTTTTCCCGGCTGAGATTCCTTCACAAAAAACATCAGGTCGGCGTATGCCTCATCGCCGTCTTCGTTGTGGGCCAGAAGCCGCCGCTCACCATCGACCAGGGCCAGCGTCGAACAGGCTGCGCAGCTTTCACTCTCTCCGCTCTTTTCCGCGGCCCTGAGCATCATGCAGCCCAGTTCGGCCTTGAGGTTCAAAGCAGCCAGATCCAGAAAGTCGACTCCCGATCCGTCGGCCCAGCCGTGAAGTTCAGAAAGCGCATCCGGCAGGTGCTTTTTTGCCGCTTCCAGGAAACAGTGGCAGCGCCCGGGCAGGTCGGCCTGCATGAACGAGCGCAGCTCGGAAAACCATTTCTTGCGCCGCGCGATGCCGGTCTTGATCAGGGCGCCGAAGCGCCTGCCGATCGCCCGGCCGCACTCGTAGGGCGAGCCGGACACTTCGATCAAGGGCAGGGGACAGGCGCCCAGCCGCTCGGCAGCCCTCACCGATCCTGAGCGCCTCGCCGCACAGCCGCCGGCAATGATGGACGCGGCGAGTCCGGTACCCAGGCGCAAGAAGTCGCGTCGATCCAGCCTTGCCTTGCTGAAAGTCATGTCCCGAGCATATGTCGCGGCTGCATAAGGGTAAAGCATGTTTTCCCAAAGGCGCTCGACCCTTGACGAATCATAGTAAATCCGCGAGACTATACGGGTTGTGGCATATGCCAACACGAAAACGAGATGCCCGATCCGGCTATGGCTTAATACGGGCTTTTTGATATTGGCGGTGGCCTTGACAACAGGCTGCGCCCGTGAGCCGCTTGATACCGTATGCACGCCCATGAATATAGGCGATCTGGCTTTCTCCGAGCTGCGCGGCGGCCAGAACGGAGCCGACAGCTTTGGCCAGTGGGTGGAGCTTTACAATGCATCGGCATCCGAGTTGAACCTGGCCGGCCTGGTTATCGACATCAAGCTGCTTTCGGGCGGCGGCGAACACGAGATCGCCGTTCGGCGACCGCTCAGCGTGGCTGCCGGCGGCTATAGCGTGCTTGGCCGCTTCACGGATGACCCGATCGAGAGGCCCGAGTATATAGACTACGGATTCGAGGATGATTATTCGGGCGACCTGTACACCGATGCCATACTCGAGGCGCGTTCCTGCGGCGAACTGATCGACCACCTGGTCTACCACGACCTGCCCACCGCCGGCACACTGGGGTTCAACGGAGCACTGGAGCTCAGCGCCGCGGCCAATGACGACGAGAGCGACTGGTGCATAGACGACACGCCGTACGATCCGGGCGATGGCGGGACGACCCAGGTCGGCATTCCAGGCACACCCGGTCAAAGGAACAAGACATGCGAATGAAGAATCGCATGATCAATGGCAGACTGCTGGGAGCGCTTGTCATGCTGTCGCTGGTGACCCTTGCGGCCCGCGGTTGTCTGGGAGGATCGAAGCGAGCCAGAAGGCTGACCCGGGCCGAAGTGCAGCAGAGGCTCAAGAAACTCGAAACCCCCGGTCTGGTGATCGGAGACTTTCCGCTGGCGCGCAACGCCGCGATCGACGGCGACACCATCAAAGTGTCCGGGCTTTCGAGCACGCTCAGGCTGCTGGCCATTGATACCGAAGAGACGTTCAAGAACGACGCCGACCGGCGCCTGTACGAGTCCGGTTTCGACACCTATCTCGAGATCAAGCACGAGGGCAGCATCAAGCCAGTCAAAGTGGCAACGCCATTGGGCGAAGATGCCAAGCATTTCGCCCAGAAGTTCTTCGACGGAATCAATACGGTGCACCTGGAGCGCGATGATCCCAAGGAGATTCGCGGACGCTACAATCGCTATTTAGCATACGTCTTCGCCAAGAAGAACGGGGAGTGGGTGAACTACAATATTGAATGTGTCCGCGCCGGGATGAGTCCTTATTTCACCAAGTACGCCTACTCGCGGCGCTTTCACAAGCAGTTCATCGCCGCACAGAACGAGGCACGCCGAAAAGGAATCGGCATCTGGGATCCCGGCAAGGAACACTATCGGGATTACGCGGAACGCCTTGAATGGTGGAACTCGCGGGCCGATTTCATTGCGCAGTTCGAAAGTGACGCTAAGGGCCACGATAACTACATTGTGCTGACAAACTGGGATTCGATGCGCCGGCTGGAGCAAAACGCGGGCAAGCAGGTAGTGCTGCTTGGCCTGGTGAGCGAGATCAAACTGGGCGACAGGGGGCCCACGCGGGTGCTGTTGGGCCGGCGCCTCAACTCGGATTTTCCGCTGATCTTTTTCGACAAGGACGTCTTCGGAAGCTCCCGTATCGCCCGCTACAAGGGAGAGTACGTCAGGGTGACGGGAGACGTCACTCGTTACCACAGCAAGTACTTCAAGCGCGACGAGCTGCAGATCGTCGTCAGTCTGCCCGGTCAGATAAAGGGTTCACATCTGGTTCCCAACTACTCCGGCTGGGATACCGAGGGTGCGGCCGAGAAAGCCGAGATCGAGGCCGATCGGCTGGAGAGACAGAAGGAGCGTGGAAATGTCGAATCCAAGCATTGACAAGAACTTTCGTTCGACCACCTTCTGGCTGCCTCCAGCATTAATGGCGGCCTGTGTCGCGCTGGTTCTCAGCGGTTGCCCGGGAGGCGGTGGAGGCGATAAGTGTGCGGCCGGCCTGCTGGCCGGCGACCTGGTCATTACCGAGATCATGGCCAATCCGGCGGGCCAGGACGACGGCAAGGAATGGTTCGAGATCTATAATCCCTCGTCCAGCGCCACGATAGATCTTACAGGTGTGCTGGTCGAGGCCGCCCGGGCCGACGGCTCGGGAGGGTCGACGCACGTAGTGGCCGGGGCAGACATTGGGCCTGGACAGTACCTGGTGCTGGGCGGCATGCTGGCCGAGGTCAAGCCGGATTACGTCGACTACGCCTACGGGGCCGACCTGGGAGGACTGCGCAACGCCGGCGGCCAGATAAGCTTGCGTTGCGGCCAGGCGCTGATCGACAAGGTGATCTACACCGATACGACGGAGGGAGTATCGCGAGGGCTGGACGGGTCGAAGACCCCCGATTCTATCTTGAACGACACGCTGGAGAACTGGTGCGATTCGAAGGTCGAGTTCGCCGCCGACTCGTTCGGCACGCCGGGTGCCGCCAACGAGGCCTGCGAAGGCGATCTCCCGCCGACATCGTGCAAGGAGAACGGCCAGGTGCGCGACGTGGTGGCCCCGGTCGTATCCGACCTGGTGATCACCGAGTTCATGCCCAACCCGGCCGCCGTCAGCGACACCCTGGGCGAGTGGTTCGAGGTCTACCTGGCGCGTGATATCGATCTCAACGGGTTGCAACTCGGCAAGACGGCCGGCACCTGGGACGAGCAGATCTCCTCGCTGGATTGCATCCCGGCCAAGGCGGGATCGTACCTGCTGTTTGCACGTTCGAGCGACACGCTGCAAAACGGTGGGCTGCCGGCGGTCGACCGGGTCTTCGGCCTGACGCTGGCCAACAGCGGAGGCTCTTTGATGATCGGTTACGGCGGACAGGTGATCGACGCCATCAGCTACAGCTCGAGCCACACCGGCGCCTCGAGCGCCCTGGAACCGACCCTGACCGATCCCCTGGAGAACGACAACCAGGATTACTGGTGCGCCGGCTCCGACGCTTATGGAAACGGCGACCTGGGCTCGCCGGGGGCGGCAAATCCTTCGTGCGGTATCACGCCGGCCGGAAAATGCCGCGAGGGTGATTCGCTGCGCGACCAGCGCTTGCCGGTCGCGGGCGACCTGGTTATTACCGAGATCATGGCCGATCCGGACGCGGCCGCAGACGCCGTCGGCGAGTGGTTCGAGATGTATGTCGGCGCGGACGTCGATCTGAATCGGCTGCAGCTGGGCAAGACTCCGCCGACGGTCAACTTCAGCTTACCGGGCGGAGATTGCCTGCCGGTCACTGCCGGGAGCTACGTGGTGTTCGCGGCCTCGACCGACAGTGCCACAAACGGCGGCCTGCCGCGGGCCGACTTCTTGCTCGATTTCGGACTGACTAACGCCGGCGGCAGCATTTTCGTGGGCTTTGACGATGTTGTGTTCGACCAGGTCCAGTACGGGGCGGCCGCGGCCGGCAAGGCCACCAGCCTCGATCCGGGCAGCCGCGATACTACCGCCAACGACGACCTGGGCAACTGGTGCCCCGCTGTCTCTGGCTACGGTGACGGGGATCTCGGCACCCCGGGCACGGACAATCCGGTTTGTCAGTGAGACAGGTAGGCAATGCATTTGCGACTCAGGATCGGCTCGATAACTCTGGTGGCTGCGTTTGTTGTTTGCGGCTGCAACTCGGGCGCAGAGCGCTGCGGGCCGTCGCGGGCCAAGGTTACCAGGGTGGTGGACGGAGACACTGTCGAACTGGAGGATGGGGAGAAAGTGCGTTACCTGATGATCGACACTCCCGAATCGACCGGGGGCAAGAACGACTGTTACGGAACGGAAGCCACCGAATACAACGCCGCTCTGGTGCTCGATCGAACCGTCGAGCTGTCTTATGATGTCGAGTGCCAGGATCACTACGGAAGGCTGCTGGCCTACGTCAAGGTAGATGGCCAGGAGGTCAACTCGCGCCTGGTTGAGTACGGTTACGCCTGCGTACTGTATATTCCGCCCAACGGGGAAGATCGCCACGTCGAGTTCCAGACCATCGAGGCACAGGCCAAGGCGGCCGAGCGTGGTATGTGGGGAGCGTGTGATGTCGTTAGCTGTGACAAATAGTAGCGGCGGGGAGAACTTGAATTCAGTTCTTAAGCGGGCAGGCGGAAGGTTTGTCCGGCGGGTCGGGGTAGGGGTAGCGGCCCGCAAGGCCCTCATGCACCAGCAGCAGGTTCATGTTGATCCCGTTGCACAACAGGTAGGCCAGACGACGACCGTACTTGCCGCGCTCGCTTCCGACGACCTGCACCTTGGTATCCGGCGGGCACAGCTCGCACACGCGCTTGGTGGCCGCCTTGCCGCAGGCGAAGACCTCTTCCAGCGTCATGCCCCATTGCTTTACCTGCATCCTTGCCCGCCGGCGCGAGTTGTCGTCGAAACCGGACTCGGCCGTGTCGATGCCGACCAGGCGCACGACTGTCGGTTGAGCGTCCTGGCCGCAGAAAACGATCGGCGTGTCCCCGTCTTCCCAGTACTTGATACGGCACTCCTCGGGCGGGCTTTTTACAGCAAGCTGCGCCAGGCTGGGAATGTGCGCGCCCGGCGACGGTCGCCCGGAGGTGCGCTGCGGTGTGGAAGAACAGGCCGTGGCTAAGAGGGCTGAGATGATCAGGCAGGCAATGGCGCGCATAGACTCTCTCCTTAGTCAACAAGGCTACACCCGGGCTGTAAGCCTTACAAGCCTCGTTGTCCTGGTTTTTCTCGGGTTGGTTCGGCCGGGAGTAGTCCGGGCCAACGACTACGGGGGCTTCATCCAGGTCGAGTCCGACGAGGATCTGCTCGACCTTCTGTCCGCTCAGGAGATCGACGATCAGGAATATGAGGCCCTGCGTGAGCTGCTCGAAGACGGTGTAGATCTGAACACCGCCAGCCGTGACGAAATCTACGCGCTGCCCAACCTGACCTATGCCGACGTCGACGCCATTTTGGCTTACCGCGATGATGCCGGCTCGATTAGCGATCCCTTGGCGCTGGTTACGGCAAACGTCATCAGCCAGCGCAAGCTCGAGGCCATCGCACCCTTTCTCTTGATAGTCGAACGCGAGCCGGCCCTGTTTGCCACCCGGGGTCGCTTTCGCTACCTGACTACCTGGGTGGCCGGCGACAGCGATGTCCCTTCGATGGTGCTGTCCGGGAGAGTTTCGACTCTGAAAAACCTCGATCTGGAACTGACGGCTGTGCTTACCCGCAACCGTATCGGGGATGTCGTCTTCGATCCAAACCGTGACGCCCTCTCGGCGGAACCGGCCTCGGTGCAGGTGCACCTGCCGAAGTTCTACGCGCAGTGGGAAGAGAAGAAATGGCACCTGGTCGCAGGAACCTACCGCATCGGTTTCGGACAAAGGCTGACCTTCGACAATACGACCTTGTACACACCGAACGGTATTCGCGCCGACGACACCATCTCGTACAACCAGGATCTCACCCGCGCTTGCAAGGAATCCGCCGCCGAACAGGGTGAGTCTCCTTGCGCCGGAGCCGAGGCGGGCGTCTATGAATCACCCGACTACCGCTGGACGGATCGCCTGCGCGGGCTGGCCGTGGGTCTCAGAAACATCGAGACCGGAACGGGCTGGTTGCAGGCCTATGGGTTCTTCTCTTACCAGACGCGCTCGATCTACCAGTACGAAATTTACGATCGCGGGCGCTGCGACGACCCTCTCGAAGACGACAATCCGGATTGCGCCGCCCCCTGGGTGTATCGCCGCCGGGCCGATCTGCTGGAGCCAACTTCGCGCTTTTCTTTCCAGACCTTGCCGGACATGTACAACGAGCTCTTGGGGGGAGGTAACTTCAGCTACTTCTTCAGTCGCCGCAGTCACATCGGCCTTACAGGCTACGGGGCCTCGGTCAGCTGGCTGACCGAGGGGATCGATCTCGATTTTCAGGAATGGTCGCGGACTCCTTATGGGGGTCCGTTCGGGGCGGTCGGGATCGACGGCGCCTGGGGAGTGGGAATGCTCGACTTGTTTTTCGAAGCGGCCCGCTCGTTCGATGGGCAGCCCGCCGGCGGTGGGTACGGCGCAATAGCCAGGGCCACCTTCACCTTGCACAAGCATGAGTTCGAGGGAACCGTTCGCTACTACGATGAGAACTTCGCCAATCCCTATGCCCGGCCGATCTCGGCGGCCGACGAGTACGACGGGCTCAGGGCCCGGGACGAGGCCGGCATGCGCCTGCGTTACACGGGCCAACTCGGCGACTTGCAGATCAGAAGCCTGCTCGACTTCTGGGCCCAGCTTTCGGACCGGGCGCCCAAGATGCGTCTGGTGGCCCGCGCGGACTATGAACTCGAGCGCTGGTTGATCCCCGGCATATGGGCCGAGTACCAGGACAAGGATCTTGCGACGACCGGGCGCGAGAACTGTTTCGAGGTGCCCTTCGATCAGGTCGAGGGCGAACCGGTTCCTTGCGCCGGCGAGAAGGTCCAGGTCGGGGTGCAAGCCAGGTTGGTGCCGCTCAGGGAGCTTTCTCTGACTCTCAAGTATCAGCACCGCTTCCTTGACGACGGGCGGGCAAGTTTCGCAAGTAGCATGCGCCAGGATATGGCCTTGTGGCTGATAGTCATGTACAAGCCGATCGACGAACTCCGGCTGAGGGCCAGGCTGCGCTATCTCAACGAAGCCACCAGCGAGAGCGACTACCTAGAACAATCTGTCTGGTTCTACCTCGAAGCGGCCTATCTCTACGCCAAGGACTTCAGGGTCAAGCTGCGCTACGAGTTGTACTCCTGGCTCGACGATCGTTCCTCGACGGCCGCGCGCGATCCCAACCCGGCACACTGGCTCAGGCTCGAACTCGAGTATCGTTTCTAGAAGCGCCCAGTTGCATTCGAGAAGGGGCTGCCGCGTACTCCGCGAAAACCCGTTTACCGCCAGAAGAGCCGGGCGAGTTCCTTCCCTGCTTTTCTTACTTGCTGATTGTGCACTGGTTGTTGCGGCACTTACCCCCTGGGCATTCCGAGTCCGCGTAGCACTTGCCCCCGGCCGTGGTGCACTTGTTGTTGCGGCACTTTCCGCCGCCGCACTCTGAATCCGAATAGCACTTGCCCCCGGCGGTGGTGCATACGTTGTTACGGCACTTGCCCCCTGGACAATCCGAATCCGAATAGCACTTGCCCCCGGCGGTCGTGCAAACGTTGTTGCGGCACTTTCCGCCGCCGCACTCCGAATCCGAGTAGCACTTGCCCCCGGCGGTGGTGCAAACGTTGTTGCGACACTTGCCCCCCGGGCAATCTGAATCCGAGTAGCACTTGCCGCCGGCGGTGGTGCATTGGTTACTGCGGCACTTGCCGCCGGCACAGTCCGAATCAGAATAGCACTTGCCCCCGGACCACGAATCTCGTGGAGCAAAAAGAAAGGTCAACATAGCTGCCAGGAACAATAACTTGGAGGTTTTCATTCGGGCTCCTTCGGTGATGGGTTGCGAATTCTTTTTCAGAGTATACGGAGAAAGTTCATTCTATTGTTACGGGCAGGCCGGGAGTCTCGCGTCCCTCAACTGTCTTTGAGCAGGGCCCTTCCCGTTACCATCCGGGCAATCTGGTTGGTGCCGGTGTAGATCTGGGTCAGCTTGGCGTCGCGCATCATTCTTTCTACCGGGTAGTCTTTCATGTAGCCGTAGCCGCCCATGACTTGGACGGCGTCGGTGGTGACCCGCATGGCGCTGTCGCTGGCCAGCACCTTGGCCATTCCGCCGTGCAGCGCGCCTGATTTCTTGTCGCCGCGGTCGAACTCTGCGGCCGCCTGGCGGGTCAGCAGCCTTGCCGCCTCCACCGCGGTGGCCATGTCGGCTATCATGAACTGGATCGGCGCGAGGAAGGCTATCGGTTTTCCAAACTGCACCCGCTGGCGGGCGAAGGCTATCGCGTGATCGAGAGCGCCGCGGGCGATTCCCACAGCCTGGGCGGCGCAAAACATCCGGTTGATCGACAGCGTTTGCAACAGGTTGCCAAAGCCCGAGCCCTCTTCGCCTATCAGGTTGGCGGCCGGCACGCGCATGTCTTCGAAGAGCAGCTCCGAGTTGACCGAGCCGCGCATGCCCATCTTGCGCTCGTTCTTGCCGTAGGAAAGCCCCAGCGTGCCCTTCTCGATCACGAAGGCGCTCATGCCGCGCGACTGCTTTTCGGGCGAGGTGTAGGCGTAGACTACGATCAAGTCCGCCAGCGAGCCGTTGGTGATGAAACACTTCTGCCCGTTGATAACGTAGTCGTCGCCGTCGCGCACGGCCCTGGTTTTTATCGAGAGCAGGTCCGACCCGGCGCCGGGTTCGGTGGCCGCGAGCGCGGTCAGCTTGCGCGAGTCACCGCCGAGCTGAGTCAGGAACTTCTGGCGCAAGTCATCCGGGCCGCCGTGCAATATCGGCAGCATGCCGTCGGTCTGGGCGATTATCAGCAGGGCGGACGAAGCGCACACCCTGGCGATTTCCTCGATGATCATCACCGTGGTCAGCATCGACGACTCGACTCCGCCGTAGCTCTCGGGCAGCAACGGGTTCAGCAGGCCGTTGTCGGCGAAGATCTCCAGCGCCGCCTCCGGGAAGGCGGCCTGCTCATCCAGTTCGGCCGCGCGCGGCTCTATCTCGCGCGCGGCGATGCGCCGCACGCTTTCGAGAATGATCTTCTGTTCCTCATCTGGCGAGAACATAGACAACTCCTGCAAAGTGAACGGTGGCAGGAAATCAGAATCTGACGCCGGTCATGGACGGCGGCTCGCGCTTCTGATCGGGGGCGATCTGGCCCGAGTAGTCGACCGGAAAGGGAGTGGTGCTCAACCTGAGCCTGCGGTGCGGCGGCGCCTGCTGCGAAAACAGATGGGCCAGCCGGGGACGGCTTGCAAGCGCCTGAAGATCGGCGTTGTTCTTGAGCACTTCCTTGAACATGAAGCCTTCCCACTCGGCGTCGAGCAAGTGTTTCTCGGCGTCGTCCAGGCGCCCCTTGCGGGCCATGACGATGGCCAGGTCGTAGCGTGCGCGTCCCCGGGTGCGCCACTCGTTGGGCCCGGTGGCAATCTTCAGGGCCTTGTTCAGCAACTGCTCGGCCTTGTCGTTTTGGCCTTTCAGCAAGTAGACGTAGCCCAGCCGGAGCAGCACCTCGCCGAACACCCGTTCATCCCGGGATAGAGGCAGGAGGATTGACTCGGCTCCACGTAGTTGGCCGGCGTCGACCAGCCGGCTGGCCAGTTCGAGCTTCAATTCCATGTCGTCCGGATCGAGCTGGCAAGCCTGGGTCGTGAGCGTGATCGATTCGTTCATGTGCGCCAGGCGAGCAAGCGAGTAGCCTTTCTGTGCCATGGCATATGAACTTTTTGGTACCATCCTAAGATAGCTGTCCCAATTGTCCAGGGCTTTCTCATAATCGCGTGTTATATTCAGGTGCTCACCCAGATAGACGCGAAACAGTAGCGCTCCCGGGAAATCGGCGACGGCTTTTTCTAGAACCGCGGCGCCTGCTTTGCTGCCTGCAAACCTGGTTTTCCACCAGTAGTCGGCGATACTTTTGTAGGCCAGAAAGCCTTTGGCGTCCTTGGCCTGTTTCAAGGCCCTGGCCGCGTCATCCTTGCTGAATGACAACGAGTAAATCAGGCTGAGTGCGGCCCAGGCTGCTTTGAAGTCGGGATCGGCCTTGACTGCCTTCAGGCATTCGCTACGAGCCCGCATCAGAAGACCTGGATTGATGACGTGTGATTTCCGTAGACCCATGGGCTGGTTGATGATTACCCGGTAGCACTTGAGGTACGCCAGCATGGCTTCCGCTGAATTCGTATCGGGATAGATCGGGACATTGTCGGTCAAGGCCGTCTCGTGCAGCGAGGCGATTGCGCCGGCGACGGCCCGGCCGCCCTGGCGCACTGCCTTTGCCGGATCATCGGGCAAGGCCAACGAGCTGTGATTGCTTGTCTTGCTATCCAGGTCAAAAACAGTGAAATCTAGTTGCCAGCCTCCGGACTCGCCGCGCTCGAGCGTACCAAATGCGCCGCACTCGGCACCCAGAACATGCGCGGTTTTCTCGACCAGGTCTTTATTGGAAAGATCTTCGGAAGTCAGGTGATGACGCCGGGCCAACGAGAAGATCTGCTTGAGATGAAAGCAGTTGAAGTCTCCGGTCGCCAGCAGTTCGCTTCCCGCCCGGTCGGCTATTGCCAGGGCCAGGTTCTGGCCGGGACGAGTTTTGGAGAAGGCTGGAAAGACGGCTGCGTTAACACGCTGTTTGACAACCGTCCCGGCGGGCGGTGCCGCCAGGGAGGGGATGCTTGAAGTCGTCGCAACCACAGGCATCAACGAAAGCAACGAGATTACCAGGCTGGTTTTCATGTTTCTTGGCTCCTTCGAGTCGCACTCGTCATTCGCCCCAGCGTGCGGGATCGAGAACTATTTCGCAGTCGACGACTTCCGCGCCGGCCGGGTTTCGCCAGGGGGAGTAGCAGTATTGCATCAGGTAGGCCAACTCGTCGGGACGAACGTGTTTGGTGTCTGCGGCGTCACGGTTGGGCTTGTATTCGTACTCGCCGTCAGGAACCGACGAGTCGTACAAATCCCAGTAGGGCCAGTCCTGGTAGTGATCGACCGACAACGAGTAGCGATCCTGGATGATGCGCGCCTCGGCCGAAGTCAAGGGCAGGCCGGAAGCCGCCGCGGCCAGCAGGAACGAGGCCATGTCCGCGTCCCACTCGGTGTTTTCGATGCGTTCGGTCTGGTCGGCGGCCATAATGTCGCAACGCTCGATCAAGCCCTCGAGCAGATCCTTGGCCAGCCGGTTCCGTCCGATGACTAGCGCGTTGACTATAGCGGACAGGTGGAAGTAACGCACGATGGCGTAGTTGAAATAGTGCGAGCCGGTGGCGATGGTTTCGTACGATTCGCTGATACCGTTTCCGCAGTCGTTGCCTTGCGAGTCGCCGTAGGCTAGAAGTGCCGAGGCCAGCTTGGGATCGCACTCGGCATTGGGGATCAATGCGTCGTAGTCGACGAACGAGGCCAGGTCCTTTACCATGTCTGGATAATCCTCTTCCATGGGCACAAAGGCCTGGCCGTCTTCTTTGGAACGGATCAGGTAACCGTGGTCGACTATGTCTTTCGCGAAGCCTTTCATATAGGTGTAAGCCTTTTGTGCCGCGGCGCGTATAGACTCGTCTTGCCCGTCGCGCACCACGCGCAGCAGCAGGGGCGTCATCCTGAACAGGTGCGGCAAGTCGTCTTTTGACCGCAAGTTACGCACCCAGATCTCGCCGAAGTAGGGGTTGTCGTTATTCGGCACGGTGTGAGCGTTCCAGTCGTACTTCTCCTGCTTGACCGGATCATAATCCACGGCCACCTTGCGGCCCTGCTCGTCGGTGTAGGAGTGATTATGGGTGAAGATGGCCCGGGCGGTGATATAGGGGTCGGGATCGTTCTCGCCCCACTCCATGCCCTGAAACAAGGCCACGATGCCCTTGCAATACTGCTCGGTAAGCTTGCCCATCAGGGGATTGCCCGAGGCCAGGTAACCCGAAATTGCCTGGGAGAGCACCTTGGAAGTGCGAATCTCCAGATTGTCGGCGCCTCCGTAGTGGACAAAGGTAATCGTGTCGCCCGCCTTGACTGCCCGGGTGTCCTGCCACCAGAGTTTGTAGTCCGGCATGCTCGCATCATAAGAAGCGTCCAGGCCGTGACTGTGCCAGTAAGCCCAGCCGAAATAGTCGATCTGTTTCCAGAAGCCGGTAATCTTCCTGGTGAAGGCGGAGATTTCGGAAGTTTCCAGCGGCTGGCCGACATCGGGACGGGTAAGGACAAAGGGCAACTCGTTCGGCAATTCAAGACCGCCGTCGGTGTTATTGCCCGAACCCGACGAGCATCCCGAGAATACCAGCAGACCGGCGAGCAGCCAGGCTGCGACGATAGATCTCGTTCTTGTCATCATGACCTCTTCGCTTCTATTTGAACTTCTGGAAACTAACGTGCCGAATATAGCGCATTTCGTCCGGCTGTCACAAGCGAGTTTTGCAATTTGTAACTGTTGTGTTGATCCGGCAAGCGGCTGTGCGATAGCTTGGGTGGAATCGAACAGGAGAAAAGCCATGAATAGATCCGGATGTGGACATACGCTCGTTTTCTTTTTGGTACTTGCTTTGGCGGGTGCGCTTGCCGCGAATTGCGCAGCCCCGCGCAAGGCGGTTCGCCCGTCCGTTGCTGACGGCAAGCTCGTCCAATACGTGCTGCCCGTGCGCCGGGTGGTGCTGTTTCAAAACGGGGTTGCCTATTTCGAGCGCCGGGGAGAGTTTTTAGGCGACGAGTTGATATTGAAGGTGCGGCCCTCGCAGATACAGGACATCCTCAAGTCCATCACGGTGGTCGACTTCTCCGGAGGCCGGGCCAACTCGATGGCCTTGCCGGTGGATGTTGGCAGCGACAAGGCTCTCGAGGAACTGCCGCGACAAGCGCTGGGCCAGGGCTCGCTTGGGGATATCCTGCTGGCGCTGCGAGGCGCCCCGGTCTTTCTCGATACCCAGAACAGAGCGATCGAGGGCCGGCTGATTGGAATTGATCAGGGAGGAAAAGACAACCGCCAGCGCATATCAGTGATGGACGAGTGGGGAACCATTCAGCTGGTTGAACTCGAAGACGTCGGGGCGCTGCGCATACTCGACCCGACTCTGGCCAAGGGACTGGTCAAGGGGCTGGACATCTCGCTGGGCAAGGAGGCCTGGCGCTCGGTCGAAATGAAGATTTTTCTCAACAAGGGCGCTAAGAAGAAGCACGACCTGATGATCTCTTACCTGACCGAGATGCCCACCTGGAAATCCACTTACCGGCTGGTTCTGGGAGAGGATAAGAACCCGTTGCTGCAAGGCTGGGCAATCGTCGACAACGTCTCCGGTGCCGACTGGAACGACGTCAAGTTGACCCTGACCACCGGCAGCCCGGTTTCCTTTCGCTACAACCTGTACACCCCGCGCTTTGTCCAGCGACCGGATCTCACGCCGTATCGCAGCCTGGGAATAGCTCCCCCGGTGGCCGCCTCCACCCAATCAACGACGACCGAGACCGGTTGGGCCGGCACCGAGAAGGAAAAGAGAAGAAGATCGGATGCGCCCGCGTCCAGGATGGCCGGTCGCTCCCGCAGGGCTCGTCCGGCCAGGAGATTGAAAAAAGACTCATACTATTCCGCAGTCGGCGATTCAGAGGATGCAACAGAGCCCGAGCCGGAGGCGACGGTCGGTGCCCTCTACGATTCCATGCGGGTTCAGACCACCACCCAGAAGGTCGGCTCGTTATATCGTTTCGACCTGTCGGAACCGATGACGGTGCCGGATCGATCGAGCACCATGATAGCGTTGATAAACACCAAAATCCCCGGCCGGGCCATTTACAGCTACAACCCGGAGTCGGGTGTCGCCGCAGCGCGCAGCCATCCTTTCAGGGCAGTGCACATCCGCAACCAGGCCGGAAGCGTGCTCGAGCCTGGCCCGATCTCGATCGTGCGCAAAGGTCAGTTCGTGGGCGAGGGACTGATCAACCGCATCGAGAAGGGCCAGGACTCCTATATAGCCTATGCCCTGGACACCGCCGTCAACGTCACTCACAACCAGTCGAATTCCAGTGAAACCGTAGGGCTCGTCAAGATCTCCCGCGGCGTCATTCAGACCAAGTCATTCTATATCCAGCGTTACGTCTTCGAGGTCATGGCATCCAAGGAAGACGGCGAGGCGCTGCCGCTGATGGTCAGCATCCCCAAGCGCTCCGGCTGGACTACGGAAGTGCAGGGAGGCCAGGCGGAGTCTGAAACGGCCGGCCTGCGTTACTTCTCGATGCAGGTCGAGCCGGGCAAGAAGACCAGAATGGAGATCAAGGAGAAGTATCCCTCGACCAGCAGCTATCATATCTTCGACAATGCCGCCCAGCAGGCTCTGATGGTCTACATTTCGGCCAAGGATTCCAAGCGCGAGATCGTCGCGCAACTCGAACCGTTGGTAAAAAAAGTTCGGCAGCTTGGCGATACCCGCAGCCGGATAGCAACCCTGGAAAGCAAACGATCCGATCTCCAGCAGCGCGCCTCGGAGATCCGTGCCAACCTGAAGCTGCTCAAGCGGTCGAGGAACTTGAAGCTGAAGCAAGGACAGCAAAAGCGCTTGATGGCGGTCGATCGAAAGCTGAGCCGCCTGACGGATCAGCTGGTCACGCTGCGGGACAAGGCCGCCGAACTCAAAGTTGAGTTGAGTACCCTGGTAGAGAAGCTGGAGATCGACTTCTGAACAACGCTATGGAACTGGCATTGAAGATTTTCTTTGTGGTCGCCGCGCTGATCGCGGGCTGCGCGGGCGGCAGCGACCAAGATCGACCCTGGCCGACCAGCTTTCCAGAGAATCCCGAGGACGGCTACCACTTCGACGGTTTCAGCGATCCTTTCTACGAGGGCTGGTATTACAAGATCGGCCTGCCTGCCGAAGACGAGAGCTACTTTTTCATCTACTCGGTTGTCAACCCGGCCCCGCAGACGGCCTTTCCGCCGGAGGCATTTCTTTACTGCGGCAGGGCGTCGACGCTAGAGACCGTGTTCGAATCTTTCCAGGTTGGCGACTTCAGTGCCGCCCGGGAGCACCGCGACGCACGAGTGGGCGAGCGGGCGCGGGCGACCGCGCTGCGTTTCGCCGGCCAAGTCGAGGACGATATCCATCGCTGCGCCTGGGACATCGACCTGGACGGCGGGGTGGCCTGGAATGATACGATGGGCTGGCTGACTGGCAGCGAGGGGCTCGAGACATACTGGACGGTGGGCACCATCACGGCGGCCGCCAGTGGCTGGGTGGAATTCGACGGCCGGCGGTTCAGCTTCGAGAACCAGGAGGGATACTGCGATCACAACTGGGGAATTGTTTTTCCGCAAAGCTGGATCTGGATGCAGGCCAACGAATTTTCAGATCCGAGCGTCGCCCTTGCGGCCTCGGGCGGCACGGTTGATCTGGAAGGCTCTGAGATCGAGGCATACATGATCGGCATGCTGATTGACGGCGACATGGTGACTTTCCGCAGTCAGGATCTGGACGCAGTGACTTCGGAGGCTGAGAAAGGCAGCTGGCATTTGGTGGGCGAACGCGAAACCGAGCGCCTGACGATCGAGGCCCACTGCGATCCGGACCGTATGTTCCATTTGCTGGCCCCGACCCGGGAAGGCACCAAGGCCCGCGCCTGGGAATCGCTTCTCGGCAGCGTCGATGTCCTGTTCGAGCGCCGCGAATCAGCCAGCGACGACTGGCAGGTTGTCTTCGAGGATACGTCAGGGTATGCCGGAGTCGAGATAGGAGACTGAATGAAAACATCGGCAGTCGCATATATTATGTATTTTGTCTTGTTGGCGGCGACGCCGTTTCACTCGGCCCGAGCAGGCGAGCCGGCTTCCGATCAAGATGATGAATTGTTCGACGAGGAGTTTACCCTTCTGGAAGATGACTCGGATGTAGTTCGGTCTGCTGCCCGACACACGCAGGAAATTGGTATGAGCCCTTCTGCGGTGACAGTCATCACCCGGGCCGACATTTCCACCAGTGGGGCCGACAACCTGGCCGACTTGCTGCGCCTGGTGCCGGGCATCGACGTCAGCGCTGATACTCCGTTCTACATGGCCTTGAGCGGGCGTTCCTCCCATTCCAATGAGAATCAGCATTTTCTGGTGCTGATCGACGGCCGCGAGGTCAATGACGATCTGGCCGGCACTACGTTTTTCATGTTGCAGCCGATTTTTTTAGAGGACATCGAGCGCATCGAGGTCGTCATGGGACCCGACTCCACGCTTTACGGAGCCAACGCTCTGGCGGGAGTGATCTCGATAACCACCCGTTCCGTTCCAGAGCGGACATCGGCATGGGCCAAGCTCTCGGGCGGCGAGCCGGGCGCCTACCTGATGGCCGGTCGAGCCTCGACCCTGGTAGGTGAGTGGGGCATTTCCCTGAGCGGCGGTATCGACCATTCTGGAAGCTACGTAGACCCGACCCGGCTGGGGAGGCAGGTGGGCAAGGCCCGGATGGTCGTTCAGGGAAAGCTGTTCGATGGCATGGATCTAATGCTCGACTGCGGTTACACGAACGGCCGTGGCAGGTTCGCAACCCTGCTGGGAAGAGTTGATTACAAGATTCAACTGATTCAACCAAGGCTTTCAATCGAGGCACGACCGTTCAAGGCCCACCTTTACTACGTGGGCGAGTTTCTGAATGGATCGGTCGGACGTGATATTCTCCTTGCAGGCAGCCGGTTGGCCAGTTTCGGATCCATAGATGCCAGGGGGCATGTAGTCGACGGCGAGTTACAGTGGGATGTTCCCCGCTTCTGGAAACCTTTGCTGTTGATCACCGGTCTGCGATTGCGCGGATCCTGGATCTTTTCAGACAAGGCTCTTTCAGATGAGTTCGACGACCCCCGCAGCTCTTCATTCCATAAACCGGGTATGAACTGGTCTGAGTTGCGGGCCGGCGGATTCTTGCACGCAGAGCTCGAACCCGCCTCCTGGCTGGCTATCACCGCCGGCACCCGCCTGGACTATGACACAAAAACCGGCACGTTCATAAGCCCCCGCCTGGCAGCAGTCTTCCAGCCGAGCGAGGGGCACTTTCTGCGCCTGAGCGCTGCCCGCTCGTTCCGCAAGCCTTCCTTTCAGGAGAACGGGCTGCACATTCCGGTCAATTTCCCGCCCGATAGTCCAATCCAGGGAGGAGACCAGACGAGTTTCTTGGAATTCATGTCCCGCTCGATCGGCAACCCCGACCTTGCCTCGGAAAAGATGTGGGCACTGGAGGCCGGCTACCGGCTGCGGCTCCTGGATGGTCGCTTGTGGATCGACCTCGAAACTTACCTGAATCGTGCCAGCGATATCTCAAAATTCTCCACCGATTTAGTCACTACGTCGGAAGGGCTGCCCGACCTGGATCGCACCAAGATGATTTTCATGACCCGGGATAATCCATTCTGGATCTGGGGTACGGAGTTGAGTCTGCGCTGTCAGTTGAGCGACCAGCTGATGCTGCAGGCGGCCTGGAGCCACCGCGAGCATAGAGGCAACTCCACCACTCCCAAGAACCTGGTACTGGCCGGGGGGCGCTTTCAAACCGGCTGGGGTCTGCTTGGCAGTCTCTACATGTTCACCCGCAGTGACTACGAGGATCACCAGGTGGAAAATCCTGAGGGGATCCTGTCGTCTCCACTAGATCAGTACATGCCCTCGACGGCGGTGGTCCTGGCCCGGCTAGGTTACCGTATCGAGATTGGCAGTAGCTACCTGCTGGAGATCGGTGTGCGCCTGCACCTGCCCATCGATTTAGAAGACGGGCGGCTTTCCTACCATGGCCGCGGCGGATTCGTAGCTGCCGACGGCGATGTGTATGGCGGCGAGGCGCTGGAAAGGCGGCTGACCGTGTATGTCGAGGGTTCGATGTAGTATCCGACTTTTACAAAACGGCAAATCGAGGTAGATTGCCGTCATGGATCCAACCCCGCTCGAACTCGAGCTTCTGGACGGCGAAGCGTTGCACGAGCGCGTTATCCAGGACATGGTCCTGAACGCCAAGCGGACGGTCTGGATTGCCACCGCCAACTTGAAAGACATGCGCATCCCCATGGCCCGGGGCTTTCGACCGGCCCTTGAAGTGTTCGACCGCATGGCGGCAGAGGGTGTTCAGTTCAGGATCATCCACAGCGACTTGCCGTCCCGCTCATTTCGAAACACGCTGGAAAAATTGCCGCGCCTTACCGGCGGCGGCCTGGAATTGCAGGCTTGTCCGCGGTGTCACTGGAAGATGGTGGTTGTGGACGGCAAGAAAGCCTACGCCGGCTCGGCCAACTTCACCGGCGCCGGCCTGGGTGCCAAGAAAGCGGAAAGGCGCAACCTGGAACTCGGCATGCTGGGTGAACAACCCGAATGGGTGAAATGGCTTGAGGGCTTGTTCGACGGGTTTTGGATCGGCAAGCATTGCAAGGATTGCCAAAGGCGCGATCTGTGTCCCGATCCGATCGGAGCCGACTGACGATAAGCGCTGGCAGGGCAGCGTCAGATCAATCCGTTGCGCTTGCGGTAGCGAATCTCCACTCGCTCGGCCTCGGCGTGATCCAGGCCAATCTGCTCGGCCAAGCGGTAAGCTTCTGCCCGGGCCGCCTGGTCGGGTTTGGCGTCTACGTACACGCCGTCCATGGCCTGGTCGAAGATGAATTTCTTGGCCCAGTTCTGTAGCTCGGCCGCCCGGCTGTCGTCGATACCCAGGCTGCCGGCGAAACGGGCCAGCGCACTTTTTTCCGCCGGGGCCAAGTTCTTGTCGGTGAACGCCAGGCCCCAGGCTATCATCAGCATGGTCTCGCGTACCGGGCCCTTGCCGGTCTCGGCCAACTCGGCCCCGGACAAAGGGGGCCGGTCGCGCAGCACGTCGACGCCGCCGGTCTCGGCGGGCATGAAAGACGCCAGAAATGATTTTTCCTCCGCGGCCAGCTGCCCGTCAGCCAACGACACCTCCATCAGCATGCGTGCCAGCACGCCCTTGTCGTAGGTCTGGGTGACCGGAGCCCGGTTGAGCTGGCTGGCAAAATCGGTCAGTACGTCACCGGCCGCCTGGGCGCTCATCCAACGGTCGTTCTTGGCGTCCCAGACGAATCGGGACTGGATGTTCTCAAAGGCCTGAACCACCGCGACCTTCTTCTCCTCCTCGGAAAACGAAGTGGCGTGCTGGTTCATGGCGTTTCCGACCGCAGTGCCGGCCACATCCCCCGCCACCCGGCCGGCCAGGCCGTAACCCAGAGCCGAGCGAATCGCCCGCGCGATACCCCAGCGCACTTGCGAGAAGAGGTTGCGCTTGACCGAGTGCCGCGCCATGTCTCCCAGGCCCCGACCCTTCTGGATGCCGCCGCTGGATTCGACAGTCTCGCCGCTGACCGGGCATTTGAAGCTGCAACGCATGCTGCTTCCATCCTGTTTGGCGGAGACCAGGTTGGCCTGGATATTTTCGTAGGTTACCTCGGGCATGATTGCACCTCGCTTGATACGCGCATCCTGAACCTCCTGGCGAGAATTGTCTGATATTGAACTCATCGACCATGGCACACACACCCCGGCCGGTCAACGCCATTTTCTCTTGAAGCTGCGCGTAATCGGGGGACGTAATCGGGGGACGGAGCTAGCCTAACTCATGGATTTCAGGTTGGGTTTTCTGACTCTTGGTGGTATCGTGGGGTAGAATGCGTTTTTCAAGGCTATTTTTGTGTTTGTGGTTTGGCCTGGTCGGTTGCGGTTCCGGCACGGAGCCGGTCGTGGATGCGGGCCCCGATGGAGAACTGGATGCGGGGCTGGATTCCGGCGATACATTTCATGATGATGGAGGGGACGACGGGATCCCGGACAGCGAACCCGACGGGCTGCCCGATGCCTTCGACGGCGGAGATTTTCCGGGAGACACGAGTCTCGATGCGGGAGACACGGCCGGAGACGAGGCGGGGGATTCCGGCGGAGACACGGGTCCAGGCACTTTTTGCAGACGATCATCGGCTTGTGGGGAACTTGCCACTTGCAACCTGGCCAGTGGTCTTTGCGAGGCCAGGGCGACTGAGCCTGGGGATCAGGCGGCGATCCTTTCGGTTTATCCACTGGCCGGGGCGCCTGGTGATTTTCTGGTGATCGACGGCGAGGGTTTCTACACGACCTTGATCCCGGATTGGACGGCATCGCTGGTGATCGGTCAGGCCTCTTTCGGTTCGATGTCGATGGGGTTCGATGAGAACAGGATTGTGGTGACCCGGACTGCGGATACGTCAGGCCCGGTTCAATTTTCGGCCAATTCCGGGACGGCAGATTTTGAGGGTCCCGTACAAACCGATGCGGCCTGGGGCACGGGGCAGACATGCGGCGCAGACGATCCGCCGGCCACGGGAGTCGACGGGCAGGTAGCCGCCGAGGCCGGACCGTACGCCGCCGGCTTCGCGGACGGTCAGGGGAACGGCGGCTACCGGATCTACTACCCCGCCGAATGCGGCGGACTGCGGCGTCCGGCCGTGGCCGGCAGTTATCCGCTGGTGATGACCTTGCACGGAGACGGCTGCAACACCCTGAACTACGAGTTTCTTGGTCGCCACCTGGCAAGCTGGGGATTTCTGGTGCTGAACGTCGACAGCACTGCTGTGGCGGATATCCAGGCCTTGCTGACTTCCGGGCTCCAGCAGCCGGAGCTGTTGTTTTCGGGATTGTCGGGCCTCTCGGCTGGAGGGCAGGCCGTGGTTGTCGGCCACTCCATGGGATCGGACAGGACCGGGCAGTTGTTCGATGCCGGGGAGGGGAGAATCCTGGCCGTGATCTTTCTGGGGCCGGTAAGCCAGCACATCAACTACCCGGTTGCAGGCATGGTGTTCGGCGCCAGCGAAGACCGTCAGTCCATCCAGGGAACGTACGAAAACATATTCAATGAATTGCAGCGGCCACGCTACCTCGTTGTTCTCCAGGGAGGCAACCACTCCCAGTTCACCGACGACAAGCACTGGGAAGGCTGGGCAATTGGCGACGGCCAGGCCAGCATGTCCCGCAACCGGCAGTTCGAGTTGGTGCAGAGTTTCGTGTTGGCCTACCTGCAGCGCCTCTTCGGCCAGGCCGAACTTTTTCCAGACTGGTTACAGGATCCGGCCCAGCCCGATGTAGTGTTCAGCGCCCAGCTGCCGTGACGGGAGATCGAGGTGAAAAAGTTCCTGACATTCGTGTTGCTGGCCGGCGGGTTGGTATTTCTGTTCGGCAACTTTGCCGACGCTCGCATACGCGATCTGGTCTGAACCGGACGAGAAGTTCCAGAACGAGCACTTCGGAAAAATCGAGATGAAAACTACTTGATGAAATAACCCGAAACTTTCCAGCTACCGTCTTTCTCTTTCATCGGAGTGACGGTTTCAATGGCGTCTTTCTTGTTCATAAAGGACGTCTTGAACTGGATCACCACGTAGTTGCCCTTGGGCGCATTGGGCAGATCGGTCATCGGCTTGGCGCTTAGCAACTCGCGCTTCAACATTTTACCTAGAGGTTTGCGCACGGCTGCTACCGCTGCTTTCCACTGTTCCTTGGTGACGGATTTCTTGAAAAATGCGGCCGTCGTGTCCCAGCTTGCGGCATAATTACCCTGGTCGACGACAGCCAACCAGACCTTGGCTGCCTTGATCGCCTTGTCTTTTTCTGTCGTACCTGCGGCATGGGAGCAAGAACAAATCAGACACAAGCTGAGTGTGGTCACAAAAATGCTAAATATTCCGGTCCGTTTCATGTATTCCTCCAGTGAATTTTGATGCATGATAGCCTTTTATTGGCGCTCGTTCAACCTCTTGCTCTTTGAAAAGATACCCGACAAAAAGTTTTTCGACTGTTTCGACAGTCGAAAAACCGGATTAGTGTAAAAAACGGGTTTATTTCCCGGTTTCACAGTATTTGACGTTATTTTCTGGGCACGACGAACATGTAGCTTGCGGACAGCAGCGCCACCAGGTTGGCCTGATCGTCTTCTATTCTGGTTTCCAGCACAAGCATGTGTTTGCCAGAGGAGAGTACACGAGTTTTTGCCAGCAGCCGGTCTCCGGCTCGTGCGCTGCGGGCGAAATGAACGTTCACCTGCACCGAGGTCGGCACCTTGCCTTGCGGGGTGATGCTGAAGGCCGCCGCACCCATGCTGTCGTCGGCCAGGGTGAAAATGGCCCCGCCGTGGCAGATGCCGTTGGGATTGCAGTGCTCGGATCCGAGCACCAGCTCGGCTTGCGCTTCGCCATCGCCAACCCTGAGGTATTCCATCCCCAGTCGCTGGCCGAAGGAGCCTTGCCATTCCGGGCGGTCTGGTTTGCCCATTTTCGATCCTCCGCATCGTCCGCTGCGCA
>CAZENH010000035.1:0-33458 GCA_964513625.1 uncultured Myxococcales bacterium
CAGGTGGCCTGGTCCGTAGTCATAAATCAGGAAAACGCGTTATTTTAGTGTTATTGTGGTGAGTCAGAGCAAAATACTGGATCCGTGACCTTATAATCGGCTTGTCGCTAACAAGGCTAACATTGTTATCGAACAGGCTCCGAGCGCAGGGGGCGCTTTCGGGGGGCCGGGGATTCCATGGGTTCTCTTGGCCATGGAAAGCCGCACCTGCTGCTTTCAGGTCTGCCTGGGCATTCTCCGCTGAGATCTTCGCACATTGACTTGTGCGGATAGTTGTGCAATTATTATTGGGCAGATTATGGGCTAGGAGGAGAGATCTTGGCTACCAATCTCGACATTGATCGCGAGTTGATTGAAAAGGCGATTCGCCTGGGCGGCAAGAAGACCAAGAAGGCGGTCGTGATCGAGGCCCTCGAAGAATATATCCGGCGCCATGAACAGATTGAAGTTGTCGACCTGTTCGGAAAAATCGTGTTCGAACACGGCTATGATTACAAGAAACAACGCAAGAAACAATGAAGGTCATCGTCGATACCTGCGTCTGGTCACTGGCCTTGCGCAAGAAACGCAAGACCAGTTCAGAGATTCGAATTACCGGCGCGCTCGCGGATCTGGTTGGCGAGCTGCGTGTCTGCATCATCGGCCCCATTCGCCAGGAGATCCTGTCCGGCATTCGAGAACATGATCAATTCGAACTGGTTCGAAAACGGCTGCGCCCATTCGCCGACATCGTTCTGGAATGCAGCGATTTCGAGTTGGCGGCCGAGTATTTCAACCGCTGCCGGGCCCGGGGCGTCCAGGGGTCCAATACCGATTTTCTCATCTGCGCCGTCGCCGATCGCAGGCGACTGGCCGTCTTCACTTTGGACAAGGACTTCGATAGGTTCCACGAGATCCTTGGAACCAGGCTCTTCAATCCGGCCTAGCATTACTTGTTGGCACCGAAGATGAAAATGTTTCACGCAACTGTATCACCGAAACGCTTGTTATGATTAAGCCTGTCTCGTGGCGCGAAGCGACACGGGGCTAGTTCGACAGGCTTGGGCCACCAGGGTGTAGAAGTCGCTGTAGATATCGTGACGGTCTGCTTTTTCGAAACCGGCTGCTTTCAGTTCTGCCTGGGCATTCTCCGCTGAGATCCTGTGCTCGCGGGGCGGGCCCCACGTTCCCGGGGCTTCTGGATCCCAATCCGTTATTATTAACCAACCCCCCTCGGCCAGCGCGCGCCGAGCCTGTTCCAGGACCGCTTTGCGGTTGTCGAACTCATGGTAGATGCTGGACATCAATACCACCTCGGCGGATCCTGCGGCCACCTGCCAGGCGTCCTCGGCCTCGCTTTCCAGCGTTTCGATTCTTTGGGCCAGGCCTTCTTGTCCGGCGCGCTTCATGAGTTTTTCTAAAAGCTTCGGTGCAACATCCAGCGCGACAATCTTAGCCGTCGGAATCGACCCGGCCAGCGGTAGGCTGAAATAGCCCGTGCCCGCCCCGACGTCAATTATCAGCGGCGTCGATCCGCTACTTGGCCTGAGTAACTCGCTTATCAACTCCACCAGTTTCCCGACCGGTTGGCGGAGACGCCTGGCCTCGTCGTCGAGCTTTGCCGCTTTATGAGGCTTGAATCTCTTCTCGTGGGCCATGTTTGACTGGAAGATCAGGAGTGATTCGTGACGTGATCCCGGAGCGTGCTCTCCAGTGTCTGGAGCCTCGTTTCGTGATCGCCGGCCACCGAGCCTAATAGGCCGACGCTGCACTTGATGTCGCGCACATCTGCCTTGAGATCACCAACGTCGGCTTTGAGTTTTTCTTGCCCGGCCCTAAGATCATCTTGACCGGCTTTCAGACCGGCCAGGCCGCCTTCAATTATTTCTAGACGTGCCTCGGTTCTGTCATGGCCGGCTTCCAGTCTGCCGAGTCTGGAGTTCACGATGTCCAGTCCCTCCAGGGTCAACTGAGTATTGCCCGCTATCTGCTCTAGAAGAATCTCGACATGTTCCTGTTGCATCATTTACTCCATGGTAACGGTGTGGAGGATTTCCTGCAACCAGTTTATTCGCGCTGATTACAAGCAAGTCACGTGCCAAGATCCTGATTCTTGAGTTTACAAGATCTTATGTCCAGCATGTCTCTCGATTTTGCAGGTGGGGTGTCCAGATTTGCTACACACCTGAAGTATTATCCCGATCTTGGTAGTGCCCGCTTGTTACGACGTGAGCCGGCCCGGCCAGCGGCCCTTCAATAGTTCATAGAAAACCTCCAGGTAGCTCTTCTGACCCGAAAGCAGCTGCTCTACCCATGGATTGACTCGCGCGTTGGACACCGCCAGGCGGTAAAACAAGCCGGGTGCCCTGTAGAAGATTCTGGCCATGATCCTCGCCCGGCGCAGTTCACGCACCAACTCGAGGTTGACCCGCCGGTCGTAGGCTGCAAGATCCTTGCTGCTGACTGCCCCGCCCGCAAGATAGGCACTAGCCGTCTCGGCGGCCAGGCGACCGCTCACGGCAGCCCGGCGGATGCCGGCTCCCGTTAGAGGATTTACCAGGCCGGCCGCGTCGCCTGCCACCAGGATCGCGCCGCGCGAGAACTTCTGGCGGCCGTCCCAGGTTGGCAGCATATGAGCGCGCGGCTTGAATGGTTCGGGCGGATCCAGACCCAGCAGATTCAGCCAGGCGCGCAAACCTGCGCGCAGATCCACGCCCTTCTCGAAGGCGCACACCCCGACAGATAGACTGGCGCGCTTCGGAAACAGCCAGCCGATTCCCCCGCGCACAACGCCGAAGTCACAGGCAATCGTTTTAGCCCAGCGCTCGAGCATGGCAGGCTCGGCACTCACTTCCAGTTGCATTGCCGGGCAGACTCTTATCCCGGCGCGACCGAGCAGTCGCGCGCCCAGGCCGCCGGCCCCGTCGGCCGCTATGGCCAGCCTGGCCCGATAGAGCCTCTTGTCGGTCTCTACCGTCAGCGTCCCCTTTTCCTCGCGGATCTCGATTGCCCGCTCCGACTGCCTGACGATAGCGCCGAGGCCGATTGCCTTTTCGACCAAAAGCCCGTCCATCTGATCGCGACGCACCATGTGCACAACGGGCCGGGCGAACGTAAGCTCGAAGGGTCGACGGCCTGCGAAGCCGAAACGGATGCGCTCTACTTTGCACTCCACCACCTGGGAGATGCTGGCGGGCAATACGGCGATCGCCTTGGGCGGCAGTCCCCCGGCGCAAAGCTTCGCGCGTGGATGTTTCTCGCGCTCGATGATCGTGACCCGGAAGCCTCGAAGACGCAAGGCGCATGCAGCCGAACTGCCGCCCGGACCTGAGCCGATGACTATCACGTCGTCCATGAAAGACACACTGTGCAAATGACGTGCCGTTACCCGGATGGGCTCAAGGGAGCGTTTTGAAAGCAGTTATTTTCGGGCAAGCTCGGGGTCGTGTAAAAATGGCCACATCTTTTGTCCGCGCATTCCGTCGGCCTTGCACGCCAAGAAGGATCGAGCTAGTTTCCGGGTATGCGAGCTTTTTTCCTGGTGGTCATACTGTCTTTGAGCATGCAGGCGTGCGGTTCGAGCAGCAGCATTTCGGTCGAGTTGGATCCCGATCTGTGGCTGCTCAGGGACGATCTGCCAGCACCCGGCCTGGGGGGACAGGCCCTTATGGCCGGGCCGGCCTGGGGGCGCTACTTGTGGGCGCCCGACCTGTCACCCGTCGGCCGGATTGAAAACATGCCGCTCGACGGGCCGGCGCCCGAACTGAACTCGGCCGTCGTGCAGCTTTGGCTGGATCCTGTAACGCGTACGCTCACGGGCCAAGCGGATGTCCAGCTGCAGGCCGCGGATGCGGCGCTGGATTCGGTTCTCTTCAGGCTTTCGGCCGCGGCGGTCGACGACGTCACGGCCGGCGGAGTTCCGCTTGCGTATACTTTTGAAAACGGATTGCTGAGCTGTACGCTGGATACGCCGCTTCCCGACGGACAAAGCATTACCATCAGCATCGGCTGGCACGACGCCGATATCGAACTCGAGGTCGAGTTCTTTCCCGAGGGCTTCAAGAAGGACGTTCTAGTCGGTTACCTGGGCGAGCCTTCTACTTTCTTCACCTTCGGTTACTGGTTCTGGCCACGACTGGTCGGTCCCGAGAGCATCAGCAACGTCGAGTTCGAGGTGACCTACCCCGGCGCCCAGACCTTGGTCATGTCGGGAGAGCAAGAAAGCTCCGAGGACAACGGCGACGGGACCAGGACAGATGTCTGGCGACTTGACAACCCGGCCGCCTGGTACGTGTCGCTTGCGCTTGCCGCCTACGAGAAGGCAACGGGCAGTTGCGGAAACACGACCATCGAGGTTTACGGCATGCCCGGGCAGAGCATCGACAACTTCCCGATCGTGCCCGCGACCTACGTGCCCGTGATGGAAGCGATCTGCGACGACTACCGCGCGCGCTTCGGCGAGCCGGCCTTCGGCGCGATTCGACTGGCCGGCGTCGATGAGCGTTTCACAAACGGCTACTCGTCTCCGGGATTGTTGATTGTACCAAACTACTCTCTCGACGACGACGGCAAGGGCAGCTTCGCCGGGCGCGACTTCTACATCGCCCACGAGGTTTCACACCAGTGGTGGGGCAACGACGTCTTCGCCTCGGGAACGCACATCTGGTTGACCGAGGGGCTGGCCGACTATTCCGCCATCAGCTATATCGAGGGCTCCAACTGGGGCGCGCAAGCCGCCCGGGACATCTGGCTCACCGACTCCGGACAGCTTCTTCTCTACTACGCCCAGGGAGGAGTCGACTACCCGCTGGTGCCCCAGCACGAGAATGAGCTCGTGGCCTACATTTACTATCTCAAGGGCGCCTGGGTGTTTCGGATGCTCGAGGGCGTGATTGGCCGCGAAGAGCTTACCCGGGCGCTTTCGGACTACCGCCTGGCGCACCCGTTTGGCGTTGCCACGACCCAGGACTTCATTGACGCTGCCGAGTTGGTTCATGGCCAGAGTTTGGCCTGGTTTTTCGACCAGTGGCTGAGTGGTAGCGGGGTGATGTCGCTTTCCGAGTCGTACGCTGTCAGGGGCGACTCGATCGACCTCACTGTCACTCAGGCAAAGTCGTGGTCGGCTTCCCCCGAGCGCTATTTCAGCATGCCGGCAACGGTGCGCATAACCCGAGTCGGGCATGCACAGGACGAAAGAGTGACAATCGAGAAAGCCGAGTCGACCTTCCATCTGCCAATCGTGAATTAATATCCTGGTTGAACGGTTTTAGATTGATGGTGTACTCTTCGGGGTGTCTGATTACGTGTTAATCGAGGCACTGATGGAATCGGACTTTCATGTCCGCAAGGCTAAAACCAGTATCTGGTTGTTTCAGGGGGCGTTGGCACTCGTCGTTCTGCTGCTGATAGTGCTCTGGGTACTGTTGGTGCCGCGCATGTTGTCGCTGCCCGAGGGGGTGGCCGACAGAGTGCGGATTTACCCCGTCCTGCTCCTGCCGATGGTGATCTTGATCATGCTGGTCAACTTCTGGTGGCTGCGGCCGGTCTACCGCGAGTGGCAAAAGCTCTCGAGCGGCCTGCTGGATGCCGACCGGACACGCGAATTACTGCGGCGAGTCGTGCGGTTTCCCTACCTGTCTTTCATCATGCCGCTTGTCGCAATCATCGGGGCCTCGATCGTTGTGGCCGTGCTTCAGGCCGCAGTCCACCATACTCCGAAGCGTATCGTCGCCAGTCTCTTGTTGCTGGCCAGCACGCACGCCGTAGCCCTGGCCATTATCTCCTTTGGCGTGGCGCGCCTCTTTGTGAGTCGCTTTCTGGAACTGCCTGATATTGTGACGCACAAGATCCAAAGAGAACCCGACCTGCGAACCCGGTTGGCGCTAGGCACGGCCTGCACCGTGGCTGTGGCCTGGGGGATCGTCTCTGTCATGGTCTTTGATCACCAGTGCCGCCTGGCAGGATTGCTGCTGCCCGATCCCTGTCAACATCCGGCGGTTATGAGCACGGTGGTATTCCTGGGACTAGGCGGCATCGCTGTTGCTCTCCTGGGAGGCGTGTTCGGCTATCTGCTTGCGCGCGACTTCGGTCGTGACACCGAGGCGGTCACGACCGGCATCGAGCGGCTCACCCGCGCAGGGGCTCCCGGCACCGGAACCGCCTTGCCCGTTCTCTCGGAGGACGAAGTCGGCGAAATGACAGAGTCGTTCAATCGCCTGGAAGAGGTATTGGCCGAGCACGACCGCCAGATGCGCGAAAGCGCTGAAGCGGCCCGACGGGCGGATGAAAAGCAGTTGGAGTTTTTGACCGTCATCAGTCACGATCTGAGAACCCCTCTTCACTCGATAATCGGCTTCAGCCAGCTTCTGGCCGAGGGCGACGAAGGTGAAATGACCGAAGCCCAACTCGCAGACGTACGGACAATCTTGAAATCCGGGCGATACCTGCTGAGCCTGGTTGACGACGTGGTGGATCTTTCTAAAATCGAATCCGGCATCATGTCGCTCGACCGCCGGGGGGTCGATCTGGCCGAGATCATGCGGGAGGTGGTTGAGGTCGGCTCGAGCCTGAAGCGGAACGAGGTCAGTCTGACGGCCGACCTGCCCGCCGGCCTGCCCCTGGTTCATGCCGACGAGATCCGATTGAAGCAGATCGTCTTGAACCTGATGGGCAATGCGCTCAAGTTCACCGATCGAGGCAGCGTCCTCATTCGAGCGCGGGACACGGAAACCGGCAAGATCGAAGTGGCGGTGGAGGATAGCGGTTCCGGTATTCCCGAAGACAAACTGGGAGCCGTTTTCGACGAATTCGAACAGGTGCGCAGCGCCGACGGCAAGGAGAAAATGGGTACCGGGCTGGGCCTTGCCATCAGCCGCAAGCTCGTGCAAATGCACGGAGGCGAAATCCGGGCCGAGAATCGACCCGAGGGAGGCGCCGTCTTCTCATTTGAAATTCCGATATTTCCGGGAGAGGCGGGTGTGGCTTGAACCAACAAGCACAAGTTCCGTCTGCGGCCCGGACGATCGTTTTGGCTTTTGCCTTGGTATTCTGTGCGGGTGTTTGCCTGCTGGTAGCCGACTTCGAAGTAACCGGGTTGCTGGCGGATAACTTTCCATTGATCGAGGGAGTCGTAGCCAGGATGTTAATCATCGGCCTTATCGCCTCGCTATGCGTGGTGTTTGGCTACCTGGCCTGGCGCTTGTGGCCGGTCGGCAGGCTGCTTGGCCGACTGCGTCGCGGCTTGCCAGTCGTCGTCGAGCAAAGAAGGCATGCGGCCGTGTACGCAATGCAGTTGCCGGAAGGGCTGTTGGTGGGCTCTGTCCTGGTCGTCTTGGGGACAGGTCTGGTGCTGTGGTTTTCCGGGCTGCTGCTGGCTCGCTGGCCGCTGGACGTTCCGCTGCGCCAGTTGTTCGCGTTGCTCGCGAGTATTCTGCTGTTCGGCGCAATCTGTTATCTGTCCCTCAGGCGCCTGTTGCGACCAGCGCTGGTGGCCTTCGAGATGCCGCACCTGCCCTCCCATCACAGGTTTGGGCTGCGCCTGCGCATGGTGTTGTGGCTTTCGCTGCTCACACTTGTAGTCGTTGTTCCGGTGATGGTGCTGGATGCTTCTACCAGCGGCAAGCTGCTCGATGAATTGAGCATCGCCAAGATCAACCTTGCCCCCAAAACCAGTGAGTCGGATTTGCAGATCTTGCTGTCGACGCCCAGGCTGCTGGCATTGTTGCTGGCAGTTGTATTTGCCGCGATTGTCGGCTGGCTGTTGGGGCAGGAACTTCGCTCGCCGGTCCACGCTATTGGTCGGCGCCTTGATGATATTCGCACGGGCAAGGCGACGGGCGGACTGCTGCCTGCACGCCTTCTCGAAAAACTGCCTATTCATTCGGCCACCGAGATCGGCCGTGCGGCCGCCGCCTTCAACCGACTGACGGATTGGCTCGAGTCCGAGCATCAGAAGCTCGGTCGCTATGCCGAACGGGTGAAGCTGACTGCGCAAATACGAGCCAGTTTTCTGGCCAATGTGAGCCACGAACTGAAAACTCCGTTGAACTCGATCATCGGTTTTTCCGATCTGCTCCTGCGCGGTTACGAGGGTGAGCTAAGTGAGCGCCAGACCGAAGATATAAAAGTGATCAACCGCGAAGGATTGGTTTTGCTGCGGCTGATAAACGATATCCTGCTCAGGGCACGCCTGGAAGCCGGCAAGGAATCTTTTCAACCCGAAAAGACAGCCCTGGTTGAATTACTCGATATTATTGCAGCAGAGTTGGACGTGACCGCCAAGCCGCTGCAGACACTGGTCAGCGAGGAAGACTCGCTTGCCGAGATTATGGTAGACGGCTTTAAATTGAAGAGGGCGGTAGCGGCCATGATCGAACATATACGGGAGGGCGACTCGTCCCGGGCCGTCGGGCTTCAAGCCGAGATTCTTACCGACAACATTCTCAGACTGCGGGTGACAAGCCCTCATTTCAGCCTGCAATCGCAAGATAATTGGCGCACTCCTTCCGAAGATTTTCAGCCGATGCCGATCTCATTTTCTCCCGGGCGTGGCCTTGCGCTGGGCCTGTCGCTTGCGTTGCTGATAGCCAAGCTTCACAAGGGCTGGATCGGCTTTGTCACAACTGCCGACGGCCAGGGGATCGAGATCAGGCTGCCCCTACTTCGCCAAGGCTACGCAGGGCAGGCCTGACTTCGTATCAGGAATTCTACTTCTTGTGGCTCGGATCGGTGGGTGGCTCCTTGGGCGAAACCTTCTTTCGATCGGATTCGATCAGCTCCACGTCGGAATCCGGAATTATTTGAAGGTTGTCGGGCGTGATCGAGTCGGCCCGCTGTGTAGGCGCTCCGCGGCTTTCATTTTCCAATCCGGCCGTACCCGGTCCAACGGGGAATGGCGGTCCTCCCAGAAGCCAGCGGCCCTTTTCGCCGTCCCCCTTGGCGTCCTCGGGCGGCAACTCGACATCGGTCAACTCCAAGACCTGCCAGTTATCCGGACTGCGCCGCGGTGCGGTGTCCTCGTCGTCTACCGACTTGAAAACCAGATCATCCTGTGTGAGCAATTGTTGCCCATCCGGATCGGTATCGGGCGTGGGAGGCGGAGGCGGCTCGATGACGTCCTCGGCTTGTCCGCGTCGCCGGGAAGCAGGTTCATTCAAGGGCTTGCCGTCCTTGATTGGCAGGGTCACGGTGTCCTCGGTTACCTTTGGCGAAACGCTCGGGACGGATCCGTCGCTTTCCGAAATGCTGGGCTGCGTATCCGTCTCTGTCTCGGCCGGCGCATCCAGCTTGGCATCGTCGGGGACGGCGTCAGAAACGCCGCCGATCAGATTGCGATAGATGCTGCGCAATGCCTGTCTGGTTGCCTCGAATGGAGCAATTTCCTCGAGACGCAAGCGTGCCTGGTTGCCCAGACGGATACCCAGTTCGCGGTCGAGCAGCAACTTCTTGATCGCGTTGGACAAGGCATGTGCGTCTCCCGGCGGAAAGAGAATAGCTTGTACACCATCCTCGACGATCTCGCTAACGACCGATTGACGGGATGCGACTATGGCCCTGCGGCAGGCCATGTAGACCATGAGCTTGAACGGCGTCGAAGCGGCCAAACGATTGTGCTGGTGGTTGCCCAGTGGTGCCACGCAAACGTCGGCCCGGGCCACTAAAGCGGGAATATCTTCAACGACAGGTGTGTCGATAAGCTCAACTTTACGCGCCAGCCCGAGCATCTGAATTTTTCCAAGCACCTTCTTGCGGAAAGGATCTTCGGCCGGACAGATGAGTTGCAGCTTGAGCGGTAGTCCGTGCGGTAGTTCGGCCACCGCTTTGAGCAGGCAGGGAACTCCCTGCCAGGGAGCAAGGCTGCCCAGGTAGAGAATAGTTCCAGGCTGGCGAGGCAACTCGCCCAGCTCGTCGAAGGGCACTAGATTGATGCTGGGTCGCAACAATTTTACAGAGTCCGCGGGCAGCCCGCGTCCTATCAGGTGTTTCTTCATCAGTTCGGAGCCGGCGATCACCTGATCGGCCGCCGCCAGGCAGCGATCTTCCTGTTGCTTGAGCGGAAACGAATGCTCCACCTGCGCGGCCTGGCCCGGATGCAAGATCTTGAAGTCTATCGAAGGCAGCGAGTGAACCTGGTAGATGAGTTTGAATGCGGCCTCCGGCTTCCGCGCGGCCATCACCAGGCCGCCCCAGACCGACAAGAAATGGCACAGGGCGTATTCTTCACTGTCGAGCTGACGGCGAATGGCCCGCTGGAAGGTCTTGATACGATCGAGGAATTCGCCTTCACCGACGGGCACCCTCAACAGTCGAGCCCCGTGAAAACGCTCGATGTGTGACAAGTCCTCGGATTTCAAGGAGAGTACATCGAGGTCGTAGCGACCGGCGAGAATCTTGATTTCCTCGGCCAGCCAGCAGGATATTCCCGAGGCTGATGGAATCCTCTCGAACGCCACCAGAATGGCTTTTTTCCTTTTTCCCGTCACGTCATCCAAGAGTTTACCCGCCTTCAATTGTACGATCCAGATGCATCATACGTAATCGGTCAGCTGGCCGCCCGGGTGTAAGCCTGGTTCAGCGTGAAGAGAAGAGTTCGGCTTGCACAGGCGGCCTGAGCGTCCAGGCTTTCATTCCCATCCGTCTGAATTCCTCTGCGAGTTCTCCCGCCCCCGGGCCCAGCAGGTAGATCTTGCCGGCCCCGGACTCCTGGGCATAGCGAACTAGCGCACGATAATCGGCCTGCTCGCAAAGTCCAAAGATAACGTCTACTTCACTGCCAATTTTAGCTTGTTCAATGACAGCCCGGCCGCCGACCAGCGCGGTTCGTGCGCGTTCGAGTTTGGCAATCGCTCTCGACCGGCGCAGGCGCCAAGGATACAGAATGACGTCGCCAAGGCCCGCGTTCGGCGTGTATCGACGCGGCGGCGTCATCTGCACGCCCAGTGAAACGTATTTCTTGCTCAAAGCGCAGATCGTCCTGTGTGCTCGCACGCCGAGGCCTGCTTCACCCAGGATTGCAACGAGTTCCTGGGACTGGCCTGCTTCCATCGTGAAAAGTACCGGGCGTAGATTGGACTCAAGTTGTCTCCGTGCCCAATCGACAATTTCCTGCTCGACCTCGGCCCGGGGAGGAGTCGTCTGCTCGTGTCCAATGCAGGTCGCCTTCATAACCAGCGCATCCGTTTCGATTACTCGGGCGCTTTCGGTCGTGTGACTCGGATCCAGCAGAAAATCGCCGGTGTAGACCAGGCGATGGTTGTCCCTGGTCACGCAAAGTTGAGCCGCGCCGAGCATATAGCCGGAGGGGCTCAGCTCGAGGTCCAATCCGCCGATGGAAAAACGCCTGTAGAACGGTGAGATCAGCGCCCTGGTTTTTCCAAGGTCGCCGAGCAAAGCGGCAGTCTTTTCAGAGAGCAGGATCTTGCGGTGCGGGCCGGTGAATTTTTGCTGTGCATGCGAGACGAAACACAGATCAGCAAGCCTGGGCGCATCCAGCCACAGGATGCTGTCCACAACGTGGATCCCCTGCAAATACTCGACATCGAGTGAAGAATCGAGCGCCATGACTGCTTTCAAATATCCATATCTGAACGGCCTGTCAACAGAACCCAAGATTCCCGGATAAGCGGGTGATGACTTGCGCTTGTGGCGTGTCTGGTGTAGAAAAAATGCAATACTTGTTGCGCACGACAATAGAAACTCGGGTGCCCCAAGGGCACAAGGCCGACAACCATTGTGTGGGAGCCTTCGATGGGATTTGATTCAGATATAAAGATCACGGCTTCTCGAGTGCCTTGGGAGATCCTGGTGAATAGCTCAAGATCCCGGACAATACTCGTTGTAATGCTGATGGTCTTGCTTGTATGGGGCTCAGTCTGTATGGCCGATCAGCCGGTTCCCGATGAAGAGGCGACCGCTAGCCAGGAAGACAAAGCCGCACAAGAAGAAAGGGCGGCTGAGGAGGCGGAAGAAGCAGCCGAGCGGGCGCGTCTCAACCGGGCGGAGATAGAAGATCCCTTTACGCCCAGGTACATAGTCGAGTCGATCGAGGTACGCGGCAACACCAAGTCCCGCGGAGACATGATTATCTCGCAACTGCTTTTGCGGCCAGGGGAAATCCTCGACCAGGAAAAGGTTCAGGAAAGCCGTATCCGCCTGCTGTCTACAGGCTATTTCAAAGACGTGCGCATGAGCCTCGAAAAGGGCACCGAGCGTGGCCGGGTCAAGCTGGTGGTCGAGGTGGACGAGCGCAATACGATAATCATTGACGACCTCTTCTTCGGTTGGTCTGAGACCAACCCCTTCTGGGGCGGTCTGGGCATTTCCGATATCAATTTTCTCGGCCGGGGCCTGGTGCTCTCAGGCGCCGCCGTGGCCTCCAAGTACCAGCAGGCCTACCGTCTTGGTATTTTCTGGCCCTCGGTGTTCAACTCCAGGTTTCAGGCGGGCGTCACCGCCCTGGTCTCGCTGGGTGAGGAAAGGGCGCTCAGAGACAAGATCGCTTCCTGTGACGGCCCGACCTGCAGCCCGCTGTGCTCGAACCTCGACCAGAACGAAATCGACCTGTCTTACCTGCGCGCCGGCGCAGATATCGACATGGGTGTCAGGCTGGACAGAATCCACCGCTTGTCCTTGAACGTGCATGCCGAACACATTGACGCCGACGTCGGCGAAGGCGAATCGTGCGACAACCACCCCTTCAACGGTTACATTCGCCCCGGACAGAGCACCTATTCGTCCTTGACGCTGCGTTTCGAGCGGGACACCCGGGACGACTTTTTCCTGCCGACTCACGGCATGCACCTGGTGGTCAGCATTGAGTTGGCCAGCAAGATTTTCGGCAGCGACTACGAGTTCTCGAAGTACATGATCAAGTACGAACATTCTTTTCCGGCTTTTCTCGATCACGCCGTGCGCCTGTCGGTTGTGGGCGGATTGATCCAGGACGTCGGTGAAAAGGGCAGCCCTTTCTTCAGCCGATTTTTCGTCGGCGACTATGCCTTTTTCCTGATCAACAAGGAGTCTCTGCCGCGCAACCTTGAACTGAATTTCTCCGAGGTAGTCGATTACGGCGACCTGATGGCTTCGCTGACCGCCGAGTATGACGTTCCGTTGTGGTCTCGCGGCAAGTTCTTTTACCGAGGCTACGTATACGGCGCCGTCAACTTTTCTGTCGTTACCAAAGCGGCCTTCCTTGCTTCCGAGGACGAGTGGAGCGGCAGGACCAAGCGGCCTGTGTCGTTCGACCTGGGTTTCAAGGTGGATACACCGGTCGGCCTGTTTACCTTGTCGCTCGGATACATCATGGATCTGGTCTTCTGACGATTATGACTAGGCCTGTAAAATACTTACTGCTTGCCTGCCTGGCCTTTATCGGCCTGGCCGGCAATGCCCGCGGGCAGGTCAGGGAAGTCAGGTCTTTTGTGCGCGAGATGCAACTTGTGATCAAGGACGGCAGACCCGCCCTGTCGGTTTCCTTTGACGAGATCTTCACTCTTCGCCTGAGACATCGCTTGTCGAGCGGCTTCGCCAGCCGTATCCTGATCGATATAATTCTGCGAACCTCGAAGCGCAGGACTCCCCTGGCTCACGGCCTGGTGCAGTACACCATCATTTATGACATCTGGGAGGAACGTTTCAACGTCAGAGAAGAGACGCCCTGGGGCAGGCGCAGTTTTTCCATCGGTTCGATGAAAGATCTCATTCGCAAATGCGGCTCGTTGCACAAGCTCATGCTGCGTCCATTGCTTGATCTGCCTGCCGACAAGCTGCTGTCGGCCGAAGTGCGCATCACGGTCAACCCGGCCTCGCGGGAAATGCGTCGAAAGGTGCGCGAATACCTGGCCAACCCGGACGGCAGCGGTCACATCGGGTCTCCGCGCTCATTCTTTGGTTCGTTTTCGCGAATCTTCGTCAGCGAGAAGGACATCCAGGCCGACATGGTTTATACCTATCGCTCACACGGCATTCGCCCGATTGGAACCAAATAGAACATGTTGCGCATCCGAAAGTTCGAATGGAAAATCACCTTGGCGCTGCTGGTGACGGCTGCCGTCCCGCTGGTTTTTACGGTCTTCATCGTCGATCGCCTGGTTGCCGAGAGCATGGCAGTCGGCCTCAATGAGCAGGTTCTGTCGGGACTCCGGGCCGGCGTAGATCTCTACAAAGAGGTAATTGAGTCACGCATTCGCATTGTCAGGCTTCAGGGCGATGCGCTGGTGAACGACCCCGCTTTTCTGAAGTTCGTCTCCGATGCTGACGTGTCCGGCATCAAAGCCCGGCTGGAAGACCTGGTAGCCGGAAATCCAGCCATCAGCCGGGCCCGCCTGCTTTCGGGAAGCACGGTCGAGGTTCAGGACAGCAGTCCGCTGGTCTTCAAGTCGAGCGAATGGAAACCCAAGATCGGAAGCTGGGATCTGCCCGGCGGCAAGCGGCTCGAAGTGACCCTTGTCATTCGCAGGGACTTTCTGGCTGCGTCGAAGTCCTTGCGAGATCTGGTTGTAACCCTGGAAGATGTCAAGGCGAACTTTCAGCCCTGGAAGATGGGCTACTACAAGCTGTTCTTGTTGATTTACACCTGGATCCTCGTCTCGGCGGTGGTGCTCGGCTTGCTGCTCTCACGTAGCGTGACGCGCAGAGTAGCGCGACTGGCACATGCCACCAGGCTTGCCGCGGCTGGCGATCTGGACGTCAGGGTGCCGGTCAAAAGCACGGACGAGATAGGAGAGTTGACCTCTTCGTTCAACCGCATGATGGACGAGATCAAGCGCGGGCGAGATCGCATCGTCTACCTGGAAAAGATATCGGCCTGGCAGGGAATCGCCCAACGCCTGGCGCACGAGATCAAGAATCCACTGACCCCCATCCAGCTTGCCGTCCAGGAGTTGCATCGTTCCTATCGCGGCGACGATCAGGCTTTTGAACGCAAGCTGGATGATTCGCTGGAGATCGTCGAGGAGGAGGTGGCTACCCTGCGCCGGCTGGTCGAGACCTTCGCCGATTTCTCGAAGATGCCCCAGGTGCAGGCAGAGCCGGTGGAGCTGAACGCCTTTGTGGCCGAGTTTCTCAAGCACAACCCGCATATCGCAGGCCAAGTACAGTTTGAGCCCGGCCCGACCGTCAACGTGCAGATCGATCGAACAATGATGGGCAGGGTGTTGATAAACCTGGTCAACAACGGTCTCGAGGCAAGTGAATCCGGCGACGGCGTGCAGATCGAAGTTGTGAGAGGCGACGGCTGGGGAACAATCAGAGTGATCGATCACGGAAACGGTCTTTCAAAAGACGCGCGCGGCCGCCTCTTCCAACCCTATTTTACGACAAAGACCGATGGAACCGGCCTGGGGTTGGCCATAGTCAAGAAGATCGTCCTGCAGCACGGCGGTGAGATCACGGTCGAGGATGGGCGTTCTGCCGGAACCGTGTTCAAGGTACGACTGCGGGCCGAAAGTGAAACTGGAGGTTAGCCATGTCCGAGAACGGGTCATACAAGGTGAAACTGTTGATCGTCGACGACGAGAAGAACATCCGGCGTACGCTGCAAATGGTACTGGGAGACGAGAACGTGTCAACCAGGGATTGCGGTTCAGCCGAAGAAGCGCTGCGGTTGATGCGTGAGGATGTGGCCGAGATCATCCTGCTGGACATCAAGCTGCCCGGCTTGGACGGCATCCAGATGCTCGAAAACGTCAAGAAGGAGTGGCCGACCACCGAGGTAATAATGATCTCCGGGCACGGCACAATTCAGGACGCGGTTGGTGCGACGCGCCTGGGCGCTTATGACTTCCTGGAAAAGCCGCTCGATCGCGACAGGGTTGTGCTCTCGGTGCGCAACTGTATCGAGAAACTGTCGATGCACAGGCGGCTGATGTTGATCGACGAGGAACTGGACGAGCGTTACCGGATGGTGGGCAGCAGCCAGGTGGTGCGGCAGCTGATGGAGGAGATCCGCAAGGTGGCTCCCACCAGCGGACGAGTGCTGGTCACCGGCGAGAGCGGCACCGGTAAGGAACTGGTGGCCAGGGCGGTGCATAAACTTTCAAAACGCGCCGACAAGCCCTTCGTCAAGGTGAATTGTGCGGCAATCCCGGCCGAGTTGATCGAGAGCGAGCTATTCGGCTACGAGCGTGGAGCCTTCACCGGCGCAACCGGCAAGAAAAAGGGTCAGTTCGAACTGGCCAACGGCGGCACGCTGTTTCTGGACGAGGTGGGCGATATGAGCCTGGCGGCGCAGGCCAAGGTGCTGAGAGTGCTGCAGACGGGGGAGATGAGCCATGTCGGCGGCGAGAGGACCATCAGCGTCGACGTGCGGGTAATCGCCGCCACCAACAAAGACCTGAAAAAGGCGGTCAGCGCGGGCGAGTTCCGCGACGACTTGTACTACCGCTTGAACGTCATACCGATCCATTGCCAACCGCTGAGAGACAGGCTCGACGACGTCCCGCCGTTATTGACCAAGTTTGTGACCGAATTCTGCCGGGAGAACGGCCTGAAGATAAAGGACATCGAACCGGAAGTCCTGCAGGCCATGCGCGCTTACGACTGGCCGGGCAACGTAAGAGAATTGAAGAACGTGGTCGAGCGCATGGTGATCATGAGCGCCGAGGCACTGACCGTAGCAGACTTGCCCGAGTACGTGACGGGCTCCAAGAAGGCCGTGGATGTCGCAAGCTACGAGGGCATGAGTCTCAAGGACGTACGTAACGAGGTCGAGAAGGGGTACATCTTGTCCAAGCTGCGCGAGTACGGCTGGAATATTACCCGTACGGCCGACGTTCTGGGAATAGAGCGCACCAACCTGCACAAGAAAATGAAGCAGCTGGGCATCAAGCGCGACGAGGAAGAAGAGTGATCAAGGCTTGTAGTCGTCGCCGGCTGTTGTTTCCTGGAAGCCATGGACACTGAAGAAGAACTGGCCCCTCGAGAGCCTCTGGAAAGTCAAGGCTGGAAGAAATGCTTCGCAGCCTGCGAGCCGCGCCTGAGCGAGGCTGTAGACCTGTACGAGTCGCTGGGATTCGAAGTTCGCCTCGAACCCCTGGCCGAGGCGCCGCAGGCGAGTTGCGGCGGAGGGGAAGAATGCCGCATTTGCTTCCAGGAGGACATAGACAGCTACCGGGTAATCTTCACCAGACGCGGCGGCGCAAAAAGTTCCGACGAAAGTCCGGGGTGACAAGGCCCTGGTCAAATAATGGTCATTCGGGTTTTTCGCCACATTGCCTTGAATCGTTTATGCGGCTCGCCTATAATCCTGGCCCGGTCTGACTGAGAGGAGCTAACGACCCGTGGCGGACGAGCAGGACAACAGGCGCGGTGACTCGCGGGTTCCCGTGAACCTGCTGGTGCGCGTCAAGTACGAGCAGGTCGATGAGTTCATCGACCATTTTGCCACCAACATCAGCCGCGGGGGGATCTTCCTGCAGAGCCGCAAGCCCTATCCCAAAGACACCCTGCTCAAGTTCGAGATGCAGCTCAAGGGGGGGCAGACCATCCTCAAGGGCGCGGGAAGGGTGGCCTGGGCGCGCCTGCCGGGTGGCGAGGGCAAGCCCAAGGTTCCCGGGATGGGAGTCAAATTCGTCAAGCTGGACGACCCTTCCAAGGCGCTGGTTCGCAAGATCGTCGAGATCAAGGAAGGGCGCAAGCAGGACGCGGCCGAGAAGGCGCAGCCGGTTGTGAAACCACTGGCGCGCTTGAAACCAGAGCGCCTGCCGGCCTCGGAAGTGAAAGATCAGCCGGCGGGCGACCTCGAAGGGCTGGATGTCAGCGTGGAGATGCCTCCGGAACCGCCCATGCCGTCGATCGAGGTGTCTGCCGATCTCGAGGTCGAGACAAGCGAGGCAAATCCGAAGCCGCCGGGCGACTTCGATGTCGATATTTCGGTGGATGACTTCATGGAGCCGGGCGAGGGCCAAAAGCCCGCGGAACCGACCGGCGGAGCGGCCTCGCGGATTATCGGCATCGATCTCGGCACTACCAACTCGTGCGCCGCGGTGATGATCGACGGCAAGCCCCAGGTGATTCCTTCGCGCAAGGGTTATCGTACGATTCCCTCCATCGTGGCCTATACCGACCAGGGGCGCCTGCTTGTCGGCCACCCGGCCAAGGCGCAAATGGAGCTCAATCCCACAAACACGGTCTACGGCTCGAAACGGCTGGTAGGCCGGCCCTTTAGCTCGCCTGCGGTTCAGCAGATGAAAGACCGCTTTCACTACCAGATCATACAGGGCCCGCAGAACGAGGCCGCGGTGCGCATCGTCGGCCGCAATTTCAGCCTGCAGCAGGTGGCGGCCTTTATTCTGAGCGAGATCAAGGATATCGCCCGCGAACTGCTCAAGGCCGAGGTCAGCCGGGCGGTGATAACCGTCCCGGCCTATTTCAACGAGAATCAGCGCCAGGCCGTGCGCCAGGCAGGGGTGCTGGCCGGGTTGCAGGTTGAGCGCATCGTCAACGAGCCGACCTCGGCCGCGCTTGCCTTCGGATTCAACCGCAGGCTCGATCAACGCGTGCTGATCTATGACCTGGGCGGCGGGACGTTCGATGTCTCGGTGCTCGAACTGACCGATAACGTCTACGAGGTGGTGGCTACCGGCGGCGACACGTTTCTGGGCGGTGTGGACTTTGACAACCAGTTGGTCGACTACATTCTCGACGCCTTTTGCCGCGATATCGGCAAGGTTCCGAAGTTCGACCGCCAGTCCGTCCAGCGCTTGCGGGACGCTGCCGAGTTGGCCAAGTGCGCGCTGAGCGAGAAGGAAGAGACGATTGTAAGGCTGCCGTTCTTCGTGGCCGTGGACAATACCCCCAAGGACCTGGCGGTGAAGCTGACCCGCTCGTTGCTCGAGGACTTGGTCGGACCCCTGGTCGATCGTACCATGGAAGTGGTTGCCCAGGTGATCGAGAAGGCCAGGCTGCAGCCGAACCGCATCGACAACATTCTGCTGGTCGGCGGGCAGAGTCGCATGCCGCTGATCTGGCGTCGCATAAAAGAGGTCTTCGGCCGCGAACCACACAAGGGTGTCCACCCGGATGAGGCCGTCGCCCTGGGGGCGGCTTTACTGGCCGAATCTATGGGCAAGATCGACAGCGTGGTATTGATCGATGTGCTGCCGATCAGCATCGGCATCGGCATCCCCGGCGGGCGCTTCTTGCCCGTGCTCGAAGCCGGAACCTCGCTGCCGACCTCAAGGAACTATACCTTGAAGACCTTCAAGGAGAACCAGGAGAAACTGGAGTTGACCATATTCCAGGGGGAAAGCAACCGGGTGGTCGACAACGAGTATCTCGGAACCATGTCGATAACCGGCATTACCCGGGCGCCCAAGGGCGCCGTTCACCTGGAGATCTCATTCGCCCTTGATCAAGAGGGCATCCTCAAGGTCTCCTCGCGAGAACTGGAAAGCGGCAAGATAACCGAGACCAGCATGTCCACCAAGGACACTGCTGATTCCATCCGCAGCAAGCTCAACATCCCCGATGACGAGGTCAGCGGCGAGACATTTGGATACCCGGAGTCGATGCGTACACAGCAGAGCGAGAAGACGAAAGGCCAGGCTAACGCAGCGGAAGGAGAACCTGATTCGCCGGACGATGCCAAACAAGGCAAGGAATCAAGCAAGGATGGCGCCAAGGAAGGTGGCATCCTGGGACGCCTTTTCGGGCGTAAAAAGAACTAAACGGTGAATGCGGGCGGATGGACGACAGTCCAACAGGAGTGTCGAACATAACACGGGAGGTAGACCATGAAATTCGAAACAAGAGCGCTGGCGCTCGTTTGCGGGATGTTTAGCTGTCTGTGCGCGGCACACGCGGGTGGGGTCGATGTGTTTCTGAACGGAGTGCAGATAACCGGAGCCAAGGAGCAAGTGATCGACAAGGCCAAGGTCGTGCTGGACAAGAGCGGCAACGTGCACATCACCGCACCCGACTACAAGGTCAAAGAGGTCGGAACCGACGCCGGTAGCGGCAGGCAGCCCGCTGCGCAGACGACATCGGCACACCTGTCCAAGAAGTACTTCGTGGTGACCAACATCACCCGGCCGGCTATGACCGGCTATCAGATCCAGGTGATCATCAACAACAAGTTCCTGAAAGCGATCTCAGACGATGTGCCGCAGTTCGTGCTGGAGCTGAACAACTATCTCAAGGAAGGCAAGAACACGGTCAGTTTCAGGGCGTTGCGCCCGGAAGGCAAGTCGGCCCAGAGCACTCTGGCCTCGGATGCCTTCTCCGTCGTTTTGGGCGAGGGCAAGGGCAACGAGGGGGGCACCTTGACAATCGACGACGTTCTGGGCGAGTTCAAAGTGACAGCCATCGACAGGGGGGAAAAGGCCAAGACCTTCACAATAAATGCTCGCTAGACCGCTTGGCCTTTCTGTAAACCAAATCGGAGGTAGGCTCGTGTCTTCATCCCAAGAGATTATCGAAATCACCGAAAAATACGGGGCCAACAACTATCACCCGCTGCCGGTTGTAATCTCGCGGGCCGCGGGCGCCTGGGTCTGGGATTGCGAGGGCAAGAAGTACCTCGATTTTCTCTCGGCCTACTCGGCGGTCAACCAGGGGCACTGCCACCCGGCAATCATTCGCGCTCTTTCTGAACAGGCCGGACGGGTGACGCTGACCTCGCGCGCATTCCATAACGATCAGCTTGGGCCGTTTCTCGAACAGGTCTGCGAGCTTTCCGGGATGGAGATGGCCTTGCCGATGAACACCGGCGCCGAGGCAGTCGAGACTGCCGTCAAGGCCGTACGCAAGTGGGGCTATCTCAAAAAGAAGGTGCGGCCGGACAAGGCCGAGATCATCTGCTGCAACGAAAATTTCCACGGGCGAACGACCACGGTGATATCGTTCAGTTCCGAGCAGCAGTATCGTCAGGGCTTCGGCCCTTATACTCCAGGTTTCAAACTGATTCCCTTCGGGGAGGCGGCGGCGCTGGAGAGCGCCATCGGACCGGACACGGTCGCCTTTCTGGTAGAACCGATTCAAGGCGAGGCCGGCGTGGTGGTGCCTCCCGGAGGTTACCTCCAGAAGGTGCGCGAAATATGCAGCCGCAATAACGTGCTTATGGTGCTCGACGAGATCCAGACCGGGCTGGGACGCACGGGTAAAATGTTTTGTTTCGAGCACGAGGGCATCCGTCCCGACGTGCTGGTGTTGGGCAAGGCCATCTCGGGCGGCGTGCTGCCGGTCAGCGTGGTCCTGTCTTCGAAGGAGATCCTGGGTGTTTTCCAACCGGGTGATCACGGCAGCACGTTCGGTGGTTGCCCGTTGGGTGCGGCGGTTGCCCGGGCGGCTCTGGGGGTGCTGGTTGAAGAGAGGCTGGCCGAGCGCGCCGCAGAACTGGGCGGCAGGTTCCGCGCGCGACTCGAGAGCCTGATCACCGGAGGCAAAGTTGAAGTGGTGCGCGGTAAGGGCTTGCTACTGGCAGTGGTGCTCGCGAAATCCGCGGGTGGCGCACGCGATTACTGCGAGAAGCTGATGAACAAGGGCCTGCTATGCAAGGAGACCCACGACAACATCATCAGGTTCGCCCCGCCGCTTACGATCGAAGAGAAAGACCTCGACTGGGCCTTCGAGCAAATCAAACAAGTCTTGGGTTAAAGTCGCCTCATTCGCACGGGCCCAGGTAGTCGAGCACTAAAGTGCCGTAGTCGTTCAGGCCCGGGTCGACAGCCAGAGTCCAGTAGCCTTCGTGAGTCACCTCGCCGGTGGAGCAGATTCCTACCAGCTGCAGGTCGTAGTCGTCCGGGAAGAAGTTGTCTATAATGGCGCCCATGTCGTCGCAAGGACGATCGGCGGCTTCGAACTCGACGTCGCCCCAGGCATCGTAGATGGTCAGGTCGACCGCTGTTACGTCCGCCGCGTTGCACCAGTCGGTGCTGCTGCCGTCTTCCAGCTCGAATCCCCAGTAGAAGCGGATCTCTCCCGGCTGCAGGTTGCAATCGGCCCCGACGCAGCCGGGGTGCTGATGATCGAGGACTATGCAACCGGAACTCAGAAACATTATCGAGCCTATTGCCAGCATGATTGTCCTGTTCATCTCGATCTCCCAAGTGTTCTTGACAAGATAACATTAAGCAAGGCTCATGCCAACCCCGCCTGATGCGCAACGTCTCGTAATATCATTCAATATTCTTTGGGATCGGCTAGCTGTTTTCGGCGGGTTTCCATTTCACAAAATGCATGCTTCCATTATGGAACATGGATCGTCTTGCCATGGAGCAGCGGCGGCGCTACACTTCGCTCGACCATAACGAGGAGAAGATCATGAAAAATACAATCTATCTCGTTTTCGCGCAGGTTCTGCTGGTAGTGGGATGTGCTTCGGGGCCGCAGCCGGTTGTCGAGGAGAAGGAAGTGATAAAGCCGAAAGCAGAAACCACGACCGCTGTCGAGGCCGATCTCCGGAAATTCATTGCGGCCCATGTTGCCTCCGTGGCTCCGCTGCAGAAGCAGATGAACCTGGCCTTCTGGGATGCCAGCCTGACCGGAAACAAGGATGCCTACAAGAAGAACGCAGATCTGGAGTTGGCTATCCGCAAGCTCTACTCGAATAGAGAGAATTTCGCCTACCTGAAGAAGATCCGCGCGGGAGGCCTGGTGAAAGACCCGCTTCTTGCGCGCCAACTCGAAATCCTGTTTCTCGATTTCCAGGAGAACCAGATCGACCCGGGCTTGATGGAGAAAATGGTCAGGTTGTCCAACGAGGTCCAGGAAACCTTCAATACCTATCGTGGCGTCGTGAACGGGCACAAAGTAACCGACAACAGAATCTATGACATTCTCAAGTCGTCGAGCGACTCGAATAAGCGCCGTGAGGCATGGGAGGCCTACAAGAAACGCGGTGCCTTGGTCGCCGCCAAAGTCGTCGAATTGGCCAAGTTGCGCAACCAGGCGGCTCGCTCGATGGGGTACGAGAACTTCTACAGCATGCGTTTGAAGCTGATCGAACAGGACCCTGTGGAAATCAAGAAAATCTTCGACGACCTGGCCGCACAGACCGACGAGCCTTTCAAGAAGCTGATGCAACGGGTCAACGCGGCCCTGGCCAAGCGTTATGGCCTCAAACCGGAAAAACTCATGCCCTGGCACTACGAGGACCCCTTTTTCCAGGAAGGGCCGGCCATCGGCAAGGTCGACCTGGATAAATTTTTCAAGGGCGTCGATCAGAAAGCGCTGGTGACTTCATACTATCAGGGTATCGGGCTCGACCCGGCCGATATTCTGGAGCGCTCGGATCTTTTTTCCAAGCCGGGCAAGATGCCGCATGCCTTCTGCACCGACATCGATCGCCAGGGCGACGTGCGTATCTTGGCCAATCTCAACCCGACCGAGATGCAGACTTCGACATTGCTGCATGAGACGGGGCACGGAGTATACAGCAAGTACATAGACCGAAAGCTACCCTGGTTGCTGCGCAGCGAGTCGCACGAGTTCACTACCGAGGCGATTGCCATGCTCTTCGGCAGGCTGACTCGCAACCCGGGCTGGTTGATTGCGATGCTCAAGGTGCCGGCCGACAAGATCGAGCCGCTGGCCAACGACATTCGTTTCCAGCAGCGACTTCTGATGCTGGTGATGGCTCGTTGGACCATGGTGGTGGTCAATTTCGAGCGTGAGTTGTATGCCAACCCGGATCAGGATCTGAACAAGTTATGGTGGGATCTGAAAAAGCGCTACCAGCTTCTGACAGCGCCCGATCGCCCGCAGGGCGCGGCCGATTGGGCCTCGAAGATTCACATCGCCGCCTGGCCGGTCTACTATCACAACTACATGCTGGGCGAGATGATGGCCAGCCAGCTACACTACTACCTGGCCCGCGATATCTTGAAGATTGCGCCCGATAAGATGGATTACGTCGGTCGATCGGAGATCGGCAAGTTCCTTGATGAAAAAATATTCGCACCCGGCAAGAGCCTGCGCTGGAATCAGCTTCTGATCCAGGCTACCGGCGAGACTCTCAATCCGAAGTATTTCGTCGAACAGTTCGTTAATTAAGGCCCTCTTTACTAGTCCATTTTATGACGATCCTCTGGATGTCCTTCTTTGAGAAAGGTTTGGAAAGATAATCGTCCATTCCCGCCTCGAAGCAGATCTGGCGTTCGTTTTCCATTGCATGTGCGGTCAGGGCGACTATCGGAATATGACCGTGCCCGGCCGCTTTTTCATTTTTGCGTATCTGCCGGGTGGCTTCCAGTCCATCCATGACCGGCATCTGGCAGTCCATCAGAATTAGATCGAATTTCTCGTGCTCGATTTGTGCAAGCGCCTGTTGCCCGTCGTCCGCCACGCTAACCCGGCAGCCGATCTTCTCGAGCATGACCACGGCGAGTTTGCGATTAATGACGTTGTCCTCGACAACCAGAACCGACGGCTGGTCGTCTCCGGGTTTGTATGGCTCACTGGTTGCGGGCGGCTCATCGGAAGCCTGTCGCTCCGGCTTCGACGCCGCCGGTTCAACTTCAATTTCGAACCAGAAACGGCTGCCTTTTCCTGGTTGCGAGGATACCCGCAACTCACTTCCCATCAAGCGGACCAGCTGTCGGCTGATTGCCAGCCCCAGGCCGGCGCCGCCGTGGGGACGTGTGGAGCTGCCGTCGGCCTGTACAAACGGCTCGAAAACCCGATCGACTTGATCCGCCTCTATCCCTATTCCGGAATCCTGCACCTCGAAACGCAGCCATATTTTTTCGGGATCGCGTCGGCTGCAGCTCACTCGCAGTACGATTCGTCCCTTTTCGGTGTACTTGACCGCGTTGGACATCATGTTCAGAAGAACTTGCCGAAGATGCACGGAATCGCCACTTATTCGCTCTGGCAGATCCGGCTCGATCTCCTGCTTCAACATCAATCCCTTTTGGTGTGCCGGCTCCGAGGCCAGGAAGACCACCTGGTCCAGCGTTCTGGCGAGCGTGAAATCCACGAGCCTCAGTTCGATCTTTCCGGCTTCGATACGTGACAGGTCGAGCACGTCGTTGACAACATCGATCAGCAACTTGCCCGATTCACGCGCTACGGCTGTCAACTTCTTGCGGGCGGACGGATCCTGCTCGCTTTCGACCAGATCCAACACACCCAGAATGCCGTGCAGAGGCGTACGGATCTCATGGCTGATGTTGGCCACGAATTGCGATTTGATCCGCGAGGCCTCTTCGGCCATTTCGCGCGCCAGGCCCGACTCACGAGCCGCCTTGTCGCGCACGCGCTCGAACTGGAAGATCAGGAAAGAGATCACGCCCAGCGCGGTAATCCAGGTCAGTAATGCATCCAGCCAGCGTTCCTCTTCGGTCACCAGATTGTAAAAGACGTATCCGTTTTTCTGTGCCCATTCCATTACTATCACGGCGACCAGTGCCGGCAGCGTCCACCATAGTCCGTGCCGGCCGGCAACGCTGACCGCGCCCACGGGAATCAGCAAGAACAGAGACGTATTTGCGCCGGTCGGGCCGCCCGTGTAATAGGCGCTGTTGGTCACGACGAGCAGCAGCACCAGCGACATGAGGTGGGCGATCACCTCCGTTGCCAGGGTCAGGCGCAGGACGATCAACAGCACCAGCGTGGTCAGTGCGAATCCGATCTGCCAGGCAACCAGGATCCAGGCCGAATAGCTAATCTGGACCACTACCCAAGCGGCCAGGACGGAAGACATGGACAATCCGGCCCAGTTGAGCAGGCGCAGCCTGCGCCTGCTCTCGATATCCAGTCCCTCTCTGCCGCAAGTAAGAAAATTGTCGAGCCACGAAGATCCTGGCACGAAGACCCCCTTCCGGAATTTCCGGGCGCCCACCCTCACGCACTCCTCATGAATCGCGACGCTCAAGGTTTATAAACCGTGGGTCTCTGTCAGCGCAAGTAGATTCGGGCTTACGGGCCGTCGTGCCATTCTATGACGACACGCCTGCCGAAACGGTCGTAATAGGTACGCGCCGCGAGATCGTCGTAGCCCGGGTCCCCCATGTATTCCCTGGCCCGGGCGGCAACCTGTTCGGTCAGCGACATGAACAGCAGCAAGGCGGCAAGCACAATTAGCCAGCCTGAGGTGAACAATCCCACAACGGCCAGCCCGGCGGCCAGCCAGCGAGCCAGGCGGGCTGACAGGGCGGTGGCCCTGTAAAAGCCTATACGGCGAGCCATGTAGGCCCTGAAGACCCTGCCTCCGTCCATAGGCAGGGCCGGCAGCAGGTTGAAGGCTCCCAGCATCAGGTTTATCTTGGCAAGCATCCACAGCATGCCCGAATCGCCAAGCCATGCCAGCAGGCCCAGCAGTGCCGCCAACGCCAGACTCACGCCAGGGCCCATCAAAGCCACTTCAATCTCGTCCGATGAGCTGCGCATGTTGGTCGCCATTCGGGCCATCCCACCGAATGGGTAGAGTGAGATATCGACAATCCGCACACCCAGCCTGCGGGCTGTCAGGGCATGTCCCAGCTCATGCAGCACGACCGAGGCGAATACGGCGGTCATCAGCGCCAGGCCGACCAGACCTCCACCGCTGAACAGAATGAAAGCCAGAAAGACTATCAGACTAATGTGGACCCTGATGGGAAAACCGAACAAACTGCCTATATTATATGACCAGCTCAATTCAATTCACGCTCCGGGTGACACTATAAGACCTTTACGGGAGATTTCAAGACCCAGGGCCACAAAGATTCAAGCCGTGTGCAACCGCGTGTTTTTGGGTCTGGAAAGATCGTGTCGTCTTCAGGCGGCGGCAAGCTGTATTTGCAGGGAGGTCTGATCCAGCCAACGAGCCAGACGGCGCTCGTTCTCGAAGGAAATGTCGCTGAAGCATCCTCGGATACCGAGCCAACCGTTTGCCATGGAATAACCCAGAACCGTGCCGCTGGCGTGAATCCAGCTGACCGTGCCAGGCAGGCGAAACAGGAGATCAACGCTGGAGCCCAACTCGTATTCGTATTCTCCCTCGAAGCAGAAGCCGCCGATTCCTACGTTGCCCCGGCGTTCAACAAACGTGCCGCTGCCTCGGTAGCGTGCGAACATCGTTATGTTGTAGCGCACCGATTCGCGCTCGTTTTTGACCGGTGAATTTTTCTTCGCTTTTCTTTTGAAAATGCGTCTGAGGGTGTTTTGAATCATTTTCTTCCTCCCTTTGTGTCCTTTCCATCTGCTGCCCATATTAACGGTCGAGTTCTTGAAAATCTTCACTGCAAAATAAAAAATATGCATATATTTCATATAGTTAGTGATCGTGATCACGTTTTTTTCAGCCTTTGTGTTTTCGATCACGCTCTTGCGGACGCAACCTCTACGTGCTATAGGAGCAGCGCATCGCAAAGAGGAGAGCCTTGATGGATGAAGGTCATGACGGCAAGGAAATCGAGCACGAGAACGGCCAGCCGGAATCAGCCGGGGAGGATCTCGACGAAGCCGAGCGGCGCCTGTTTCTCGATGCCATGCAGGGCGAGATCGAGGCGGGGACTACCCGGCGCGGAGAAATGGTCAAGGGCTCGATTGTCGCCATTACGGATGATTTCGCCGTGGTGGATCTGGGCGGCAAGAGCGAGGGTATTATTTCGCTGGCCGAGATCAAGGGTGACGATGATCGGCCTCCGGCAGTCGGCGACGATGTCGAGGCCTGCGTGCTTTCCAGCGGATCGGACGGCGTGGTGCTCAGCCGGCAACTGGCCAAGGGAATTCGCGATCGCGAGTTTCTCGACGAGGCCGCTCGCAGCAGGATCCCGGTGCAGGGCAGGGTAGTCTCGCGTAACAAGGGCGGCTTCGATGTCGAAGTGGCCGGCATTCGCGCCTTCTGCCCCATCAGCCAGATCGAACTGCGTTACTGTGAAGACCCGGATGTTCACCTCGAGCAGAAGTACAACTTCATTATCACCAAGTACGACGTTTCCGGTCGTCGACCGGATCTGGTTTTGTCGCGCCGGGCGCTACTGGAGGCGGAAGCCCGAAAAATGGCCGCCGAGTTGCGCAAAAGTCTGGCCGAGGGCGACATACTCGAAGGCAGTGTCAGATCGATTCGCGATTTCGGCGCATTTATCGATCTCGGAGGCCTGGATGGCCTGTTGCCGGTATCCGAGATCTCCTACAATCGGGTGTCCGACCCGCGAGAGGTTCTCAAGGAAGGAGAGCAGATCCACGTCCAGGTGATCTCCATCGAGCAGGGAGGAGAGCGCATCACTCTCAGTCTCAAGCGCCTCGAGGTCGATCCCTGGGACGAGGCGCTTGTCAACTTTCCCGAGGGCAGCAGGCTCACGGGAAAGGTTGTCCGTCTGGAGCCCTTCGGAGCCTTCGTGCAGCTTGCGCCGGGCGTGGACGGCTTGATTCACATCTCGAACCTGAACGTTCCCGAAAGAGTGTCGCATCCGCGCCAGGTGCTGCAGCTCGAAGGAGAAGTTGCGGTGGAAGTGCTCTCGGTCGATCCCCAGCAGCGCCGGATCGGCCTGGCCCGGGTTCCAGAGGACGGGGAGTTCGGGGAAGTGCCCGTCGTCGGCGCCGTGGTCGAGGGTAAGGTTGACAGCGTGGCCAACTTCGGTGTTTTCGTCACGCTTGGTCCCGGCCGCAAGGGATTGGTGCCCAACGTCGAGATGGGAACGTCCAGGGGCGAAGACCACCGCAAGCAGTTCAAGCCCGGTACGCCGATTAAGGTCAAGGTGCTCGAGGTGACCGAGAATGGGCGGCGCATCAGTTTGAGTCGCAAGGCCGCCCTGCAGGAAGCCGAGCGGGCCGATTTCGATAAGTACGCAGCGAGTGATGGCGACGCCTCGCAGGCGGGCTTCGGCACGCTCGGAGATCTGTTGAAAAAGATCAAGTAGGCTCCAACCTTTTCCCAAGGGAGTGTGAACATGGCTGATACGCAAGCGATAATCAAGACCAGCAAGGGCGAAATAAAAATCGCCCTGCATGGAGATTCTGCGCCCATCTCGGTGAAGAATTTCATTCAGTATGCCAACGACGGGCACTACAACGGGACGATCTTCCACAGGGTCATTCCCAATTTCATGATCCAGGGTGGAGGCTTCGATGCCGGGCTCAATCAGAAAGACACCAGGGAGCCGATCAAGAACGAGGCCGATAACGGGCTCAAGAATGAGCGCGGCACGCTGGCCATGGCGCGCACGGCGGTGGTCGACTCGGCGACCAGCCAGTTTTTCATCAACCTCAAAAACAACAGTTTTCTGGATCACGGTTCGCGCGATTTCGGTTACGCCGTTTTTGGCAAGGTAACAGAGGGCATGGACGTCGTCGATGCAATCGCCGGAGTGCCCACGGGCGCCAAGGGGCCGTTTTCACAGGACTGTCCCAAGCAAGACGTGAGTATCGAGTCGATCAAAGTACTCTAATAGAAAGGAACGTCATGAAAACAAAATTGGTTGCCGGGTTGAGCCTGGGTCTGTGTGTGTGTCTCTTCGGATCGGCCATGGCCGGGCCGAAGAAGACTCCGACCAATCCGACGGTCGTGATCAAGACCAGCCTGGGTAAAATCGAGGTCGTCCTGTATAAGGACAAGGCGCCCATCTCGGTGGACAACTTCCTACAATACGTTAAGGACAAGACCTACGCCGGGACGATCTTCCACCGCGTGATTCCAAACTTCATGATCCAGGGCGGCGGCTTCGACGCCAAGTTCCAAAGGCGGACCACCCGCGCACCGATCAAGAACGAGGCGGACAACGGGCTGAAAAACAAGCGCGGCACGTTGGCAATGGCGCGCACCGGGGAGGTCAATTCAGCCACCAACCAGTTCTTCATCAACCTCAAGGACAACACCTTCCTCGATCACGGGGTGCGTGATTTCGGCTACGCGATCTTCGGAAAAGTGACCAAAGGAATGAAGGTGGTAGACGCCATAGCCAAGGTCAAGACCGGCGCCCGCGGCCCATTCGGCCAGAACTGCCCACTGCAGGACGTGAGCATCGAATCAATTACGCTGAAGAAGTAATCTTGGCGATTGCCATGGCCACACTGTCGTTTTCCGACAGGCGCCAGTAAGTCTCCGGGCGGGTGCCGTCTTTCATCTCTACCACGGCCTTCTTCCAGGCACTGGTGGTAAAATGATCCAACGCCAGCACCTCGACGCTGGTGGCGCTCTCGTGAAAACCGGTTCGACGAGCCTTCAGTACGGCTTCCTTGATACACCAGATCACGCTGGCCAACTTGTCGCGGGCGCCGTCGGGCAGGGCCATAAGACGCATGCGTTCGCCGTTGGTGTAGTAATCCTCCATGAAGCTTTCCGACCTTGTCGCCACCAGCTCGATATCGGCGCCAATAAGACCTTCTCCCTCGGGACACACGGCGCACAGGGCCCGCTCACCGGTGTGCGAGATGGACAACGAAAGCGGCAGAACTCGCCCCTGGGCCATGGGTTGGGGCCAGCCGTCGGGAGTGCGGTGCACCTGGATGCCTCGAAAAGGCAGCTCCTGCCCGCCGTCGGCCGCGGCCTGTTTGACAAGCAGGGTCTTGGCAGCCGCACGTCCCAGCAGCCACTGGCGGTGGCGGCCGGGATGCCTGAAACGCTTGCCCTCGTCGGCCTCCAGTTGACTCAGGAAGACGCCTCGATCAAGCGCAGGGCCGGGATGGGCCAGCAGCCAGCGGATCATTTTTGATTCCTCGGAGCAAGTTCTGCCAGCAGGCTGTCCGGCAAGGCATTCGGCAGGGCCGATGTGCGGTAGCCGTCCAGTTCGAGCAACACGTAACCCCTGTCGTCAATGACCTTGATGCCGTACTGGGTCTCGCCGTTGCTGCCCTGCGGTATCACCCAGGCGGCCACCTGGTGCTTGGTGTCTGCACCGTCCGGTGTGCGATGCAGCCTGAGCCGCCGCACTCCTGACGGCAGACCCATCCTGTTTTTTTTCTGCATTTCGACCATCCCGGCGGCCTGGAAAGCCAACTCGGTGAACATCGGTTTGGCCATGAGTTTTCCCGGCCGGCGCAGCGGGGGCAACTCGGTGCCCGGGCTCATCCATCCAGCCGTCTGACCGTCGCTCTCTGTGGTCACTCGCTGCAATACCTGGAAGCTTGGTCCATGAAAGTAGGCACGGTAGATAGCTTCCTTGTCGACCGCCGGAGCGTGACTCGATGCCACGGTTTCAGAACGCACCAACGGCAGGTCCTGGTCAAGGCGCAATCTTGCCTTGAAATGCCTGGTCTTTTGTCTCAGGCCGCCTGCCAATTCGCGCTCGGTCTCCATAGTGGCCAGAATGACTCGCCCGTTTGTGTCCCAGGTGGGAATCAGGCGTACCACGGCGATTCGCTCTTCGTCGCGATAGAGTTTCAAGGGTGCCTCGAAGGCCAAATCTTCTATGGCAACCACCGTAAGATCGGGACGCATCAGGATGGCGGCCTCGGCGAAGGTTTCGACCGCCATCACTCCGGGCAATACCGCCACTCCGTCAATGCGATGGTCGTCTAAAAAACCATCACTCGAAGGATCATACGAAACCATCAGGCGTAAACCGTCCGTTTGTGTCCAGTCGAGCACGTCGCCCAGCATCGGAAAGCGCTCGGGTGTCTTGGAAAGCCGTCCGCGCAGCAGCTCGAGATCGACTCCATCGAGGCGCAGACTCTCGTAGAGCACGCCCAGACTGCGAGCAACTAGCAACTCGCCGGAGTAGCCCGAGGCAAGAACGCGCCGTACCGAAGATGCTCCCTGCTCGATCGGGATCAAGGTTATCCCGGCGCTCTTGAGTTGCTCGGGAACCGAGCCGCGCGTGGCCATGCCGCGTCCGTCCCAGCCGCTGAAAGCCAGGGTGAACACCTGAAGCCCGGGTCGGGTTGCCCTGAGCCAGGTCGTGCATTTGGCCAACAGGTCGTTGGCCGCGGCGTAGTCCGTCTGGCCGGCGTTGCCGAATCGGCCGGCCACCGAGCCGAAGAGCATCAATCCTTTCAGCTCGACGTCATGGGTGGCCGAAAGCAGGGCTTGTAGCCCGTGCACTTTGACGCCCATGATTTTATCGAAAGCCTCGGGCTTCTTGCGCGAGATTCCCTGGCTGTGTTCCAGGCCTGCGGCATGCAACACGAGATCCAGCCGGCCGTGACGATCGAGGATGTGCCTGACTGACTGCTTGACGGCGGCCGTATCGGTGACATCCAGAGAAACATAGTGTGCCTCGGCGCCCGTCGCGCGTATGGCTCGCAGGGACTCGATCGCAGCTGCCCGGCGTTCGACGCCGCGCAACTCGCGCTCGACCATGACCGGAGTCACGCGTGCCTCATTCTTACGCAAACGTCCCAGGATGACCTTTTTCAATGCATCCCGATCGGAACCCAGAAGTTCGATGTCCGGGTCGTTCTGGTCGGGCTCGGGAGCCAGGTCGACCAGATAGTAACTGCCGCCCAGTTCGCTTGCCAGATCGAGCGCGATGCTGCCGGTTATGTCGCCGGCCCCGCCGGTTATCAGAACCACGGGATCCGAAGCGGGCAGACAGCCCATGCCGGCGCGTGCTTCTTCTTCAACACAGGGTGTGTATTCGCTCAGGCCGACGCCCCAGCGGCGAATTCCCGAGCGTCCGACCTCGCACACGCCACGGTCGACTTCTGCCTCCTCGATCAATGTGGAGGCAATGTAATCGGCGTCAGCGTCGGCAGGCATGTCGACGACCTTGCAGAGAGTTTGTGACCATTCGCGATCGAGTGATTTTACCAGGCCGCAGGTGGCCCCGGCGACGGGATCCAGTGAGCCGCCTCCGGGTCGCAGACCAAGGTGGCCGCCCATGCGGGTTGCCGCCATGAAGAACGAGCCGGGTGCATTGGAAAGCGCCTGATCGAGCGCCTTGGCCACCCTGAACGGAAGGCGAGCGCGTGAATCGACGGCCTTCTGCCAGGCTGACGGATCGCCGCCGGGCAAGACCGGATCGCCGAGAGCGGTCAACAACCACACTCCCCGGGGCGGATCCTCGCCTGCCAGGCGCTCGACCTCATTGGCCACGCTATCCGGGTCGCCGGACCCATTGATTATTAGCGGCTGGCCGCCCTTGGCCTTGATGGCCGCGGCCAGGGTATTTGCAATCTCATTGTCAGCGCCGATAATGAAAGAACGGCTGGCGAGATCGACACCGCTGGGCAGGCATTCGCGGGCTCGCGGCCTGCCGACCAACACCGGCGCAAGAAAACGAACTGTCTCAGACTCGGCCTCGATACTGATAAGCGGCTCGACCTGCTTGTCCTGCGGCGCTTGTTCGGTCGCGGCCGTTTGGGGCGTCGTCGGTTCCGGCGTCGAGGCCGGTTCGGGTGCCCCGGATTTCTCGACCGCGAAGCGGATGATGTGTCCCAGGGTGGGGTAGTCCGAGAGCTTCATGTCTTCCTGCTTGGGAATGCCGAAGGCGGCCCGGACTTCAGAGAACGTCTCGGCCTGCTTGACGGTGTCGATGCCCAGGTCGGCCTCGAGATCGAGATCGAGTTCGAGCATCTCGACCGGGTAACCGGTCTTCTGGGCCACGATCCCGAGAATGCGCTCCTCGATCGCGTCGGCGTCGAGGGCCGCTGCGGCGACCGGCGCCGGTGTTGGTTCCGGC